>JACRMI010000110.1 GCA_016215025.1 Chloroflexota bacterium | reverse complement strand
GGTACGATTACGATTTGGAATGGCTATCACACCGGCGACAATGAAGAAAAAACGCTGAACCAATTGCTTGATGCCGCCAAGAAAGCCTTCCCCGATGCCAAGATCAACGTCTTGGAAATCCCGTTCGATCAACTCTTCAACAAATTCGAAACCGAAGCCGCCACCGGTGGCGGTCCCGACATGTACATCGCCCCCAACGACTCGCTCGGCAAAGAAGCCCGCGCGGGACTCCTGGCCCCCCTCGACGACTTGCTCAAGGGCAAGCTCGATCCGTATTCCAAACTCTCGGTGCAGGGCGTGACGGTCGATGGCAAAATCTACGCCGTCCCGATGATCCCCAAAGCCCTCGCCATGTATTACAACAAGTCCACCGTTGCCAATCCGCCCAAGACGACCGATGAACTCCTCGCCTTGGTCAAGAGCGGCAAGAAAGTCGGCATTCCGAACAGCGGGTATCACACCTTCGGATGGTGGCGCGCATTCGGCGGTTCGCTCATGGACGACAAGGGCAAGTGCGTCGCCGACACGACCGGGGTCGCGGATGCCTACAAGTTCTTGATGGACTTGAAAGCGGCCGGTGCCAACATCACCGACGACGGCAAGCTCGATACGCTCTATCGCCAGGGACAACTCGATGTGTATTTCAATGGTCCGTGGGTGCTGGGCGGTAATGAAGATGGACTCGGCAAGGACAAGGTTGGCGTCGCCGCGATGCCGAAGGGACCCAAGGGGGACGCGGGTCCGTTGACGGGGATCGATGGCTGGTATATCAACGCCAACTCGAAGAACAAAGAAAGCGCCGTGAACCTAGCGTTGTTCTTTGCGACGAAAGATGCGCAGACATTGTATGCGAACATCGCGGGCGATCCGCCGGCGCGCACGGATGTAGCGCCGACGAATGCGAACGTGAAAGCGTTTGCGGATGCGGCGAATGCGGGCGTGCCACGTCCACTGGTGCCCCAACTCGACAACTTCTGGGGACCGTTTGGCGATGCGGCGACGAAGATTTTCGAAGGCAAGTCGCAGCCCGCCTTCTGGGGACCGTTTGGCGATGCGGCGACGAAGATTTTCGAAGGCAAGTCGCAGCCCGCGGATGCGATCAAGGAAGCGTGCGCGGCGATGAACAAAGCCAACAAGATCGACACGGGCGCGGTGGCGTCCTCGTCGTCGGCGGCTCCTGCGCCTACCACAGCAGCTAGCTCGTCATCAGCAGCGGCTGGACCTACTCCGACTACTGCACCTGCCAAGTGCGAGAAACTACCGAACATGCCCACTGCGAAAGCTGGCGAGCTGGGTTCGCCGGATAAACCCATCGTGATTACGTTCGTTCCTTCGGGCGATGTACCGACCATCACGAAAGCGGGCAACGAAACCGCAGAGTGCTTGGGCAAGATCACTGGGCTCTCGTACAAGATCGAAGTCGGCACATCATACGCCGTCTCTATCGAAGCGATGGGTGCGGGTAAAGCCCACGCCGGCTTTTTGGCGACCTTTGCCGCGATCCTCGCGCGCGAAAAGTATGGCATCGAACCGGCGATGGCTTCCACACGTGCGTACACGAGTGGCGGCGATAGCGATCCAGACAAGGGATTCGCTGGTCAACAGACCGACTTTTACAAAGGTCAGTTCATCACCAAGAAAGACTCTGGCATTAAGACGCTTAACGATCTCAAGGGTAAGACCTTTTGTAGTGCTGGCGCGACTTCAACCTCGGGTTGGATTATTCCTAGCATCAACCTCAAAGCAAACGGAATTAATCCAGACAAGGATTTGAAGGCGGTCACGCACGCGACTGGACATCCCGCCGTTGTGATCGCGGTTTACAAGGGTGACTGCGACGCGGGCGCAACCTTTGTGGATGCCCGAACGGATGCCACCGTGCTTCGCACCTATCCCGATGTGAACGACAAGGTAGTGCCGTTCTTCCTCAGCATTCGCATTCCCAATGACGGTTTGCAGTTCATCAAGGGGTTTGATCCGGTGCTTGCCAAAGCGACCACCGACGGTTTGCTTGCGATGATGGCTGATCCGGGCGGCAAAGCTGTAGTTCGCCGGGCATACTCGTACGATGCGCTAAAAATTGTCCCTGCTACCTTCTACGACGAATTCAAAGAACTCTTGAAGAAGGCGGGCGTGGATGCGGCGACGTTAGTCAAATAAGATCAATCTGTTGAACCTGTCAGGTCGTCAATGGCGAGACCTGACAGGTTTCTTTGGATAATCCATTATGCTCAAAGTTGAAAACCTCAATAAGGTCTATCCGAACGGAACGGTTGCGTTAAAGGACGTTAGTTTCGAGGTCGCCGATGGCGAATTCCTCGCGGTCATCGGCTTGAGCGGTTCAGGCAAGTCTACATTGATGCGGTGTATCAATCGCTTGATCGAACCGACCTCAGGACGGATTTTCTGGGATGGCACGGAACTCACCGCACTTTCCCTAGACGAGATGCGGAAGATGCGCCGGCAAATCGGCATGGTTTTTCAGCAATTCAACCTGGTCAAACGTTCTTCGGTGATAACCAATGTTCTCTCCGGACGGCTGGGCTATGTCTCGGCGTATCAAAGTCTGTTCAACTATTTTTCTTCTGCCGATCACGCGCGCGCACTCAAGAACCTCGAACGACTGGGTTTGCGGGACAAGGCGTACGTCCGCGCCGACTCGCTTTCGGGCGGGCAACAGCAGCGTGTTGGCATCGCGCGCGCGCTGATGCAAGAACCCCGCTTGGTCCTGGCAGATGAACCGGTTGCCTCGCTCGATCCGGTGTTGTCCCACTCTATTCTCAAACATCTGGAGCAGATGAACAAGGAAGATGGGATCACTGTCCTGTGCTCGCTTCACTTTCTTGACCTGGTACACCGCTATTCGACCCGTGCGGTTGGGCTTAAGGAAGGCAAACTTGTCTTCCAAGGACTGCCCCAGGAGATCGACGACGTGCAGTTCAAGATGATTTTCGGTCAAGAAGCCGAGCGGGTCACTATCTTATAATTTTCGATTGTCGATTGCTGATTTACGAATTTCCCCTATCTGACGTAAATCGAAAATCGAAAACCGAAAATCGGAAATCCACATGAACACTACTCCCACACGTTTCCAGAATGCGCTCTTGGCGAGTGCGCTCTCTCTGGTCATCCCCGGCGCGGGTCAACTGTACCTCGCCAGGCGCGGTCGCGGACTGGGCATCTTGGCGACGATTCCCATCCTGGTATATCTGATCAATTGGGCGCTCACGAACTTTATGCTCGAGTCCATCGCGGTCTGGCTCTGGTTGGGACTTGTGCTGTTTTGGGCGTGGAATGTTTTCGATGCCTATCGCCTGGCCCGGGGTCGAACCACTTTTAGTCGATTCGGTTTTTTATTGCCGATCATCGTCATCTATGTCATCAGTTGGCAAGTCACCGACATCAACCTCGAACGACTCGTCACGCGCTTTAACGATGTTCAGGTGGTTTTCAAGGCGCTGATGTATCCCGACTTGTTTACGCAAGTGGATGGTTCATGGCAGCCTAGCGAAAACTTTGGCGAAATCATCGGCAAGGTTGTGGACAAACCCGCGCCGGATTTATTCGTCCAACTGGGCTTGGTGGAAAAAGATGCCAAGGTGCCGACGCCGGTGCTCGGGAAGATGGCAGAAACGATCGCGATTGGACTGATGGCGACTTTTCTGGCGATCATTCTTGCGATTCCGCTTAGTTTCCTCGCCGCGCACAATATCATGTCGCGTGTGCCGGGGGGCACGGCAATCTATTACGCGATGCGGGCGTTCCTCAACGTCGTCCGTTCCATCGATACGATCATCTGGGGTATCATCATCGTCGTTTGGGTTGGCTTGGGTTCATTTGCCGGGACCCTGGCGCTGACGATTCACTCGATTGCGGCGCTGGGCAAATTGTACTCGGAAGAGGTCGAACACATCGACGCCGGACCCATCGAGGCAGTCACGTCGACCGGCGCAAATCTATTCCAAGTCATTCGTTACGCCGTCATCCCACAAATCATTCCACCTTTTCTCGCCTACACGCTTTTGCGATGGGACATCAACATGCGTATGGCGACCGTCGTCGGTTTCGTGTCGGGCGGTGGCATCGGCTATTTCGTCGTGGAAACGATTTACAAGGGCGCGTACGAACAATACGCGGCGGCGTTTTGGATGGTCGTTCTCGTCATCATCTTGGTGGACTATGTGAGCGCGAAATGGCGCGAGCTGATTTTGGCTGGCGAGGTCAAGCCATCGGCTCAAGCCCCCAAGCCATTTTACACCTCTCTCCGTGCGCTCACGTGGTTGGCGATCGGACTTGGGGTGTTCGTCCTGTGCTGGCAACTCTCAGGGATGGACCTACGCAAGATGTTTGAGCCAGCACCAACCTTCGTCAAGGTCGTGAGCGATTTCATGACGATTGATCTCACGCCGGATGTGTTCGATACTGTCCTCAAGCAGATGCTCGTTACCGTCTTCCAGGCATTACTCGCGACCACGTTGGGTGGCTTGGCCGCGGTCCCGTTTAGTTTCCTCGCTGCGCGCAATTTAATGGGAGTGAGTCCGCTAACCCAGGTCATTTACTATTTTGTGCGTGGGGCGTTGAATATCTTGCGTTCCATTGAGGCATTGTTGTACGTATTGATCTTTGTTTTCTGGGTCGGCGTCGGACCGTTTGCCGGGATGCTGGCGCTTGCCATCACGACTTTTTCGCTTATTGGTAAACTGTTCTCGGAGGCAATAGAGAACATCGACCCAGGTCCCAGCGAAGCTATTGCGGCGACGGGTGCAACGGGTTTGCAGACGATCGTGTATGCGATTCTGCCACAGATCATTCCGCCGTTCGTTTCGTACCTGATCTACCAATGGGACATCAACATCCGCATCGCGACGATTGTCGGTATTGCGGGCGGCGGCGGTGTGGGCTTGTTGCTCAACACGTATTTCGGCATGTTGCAGTATCACAAAGCCGGCACCGTCGTAGCGATGATCGTCGTCGTCGTGACGATTATGGACTTTGCCAGCGCGAAGATTAGAGAGAGAATGGTTTAGCAAATGGTTTGATGGGCAGAAAGGCGTTTGAGCAACGAGCCGTATTGTTCGAACGCCTTTTTTCTATTCTCGAAAATTTCCCTGAGAGTGAAGAGTTAGATTACTGCCAAATATATTTTCTCTGAAAATTTCTTGCAATTTTCATTTTGGCATGGTATAGTATAGCTAGAATACTAGACTTTGTCCCGCGGGCTGCGGATTAGATTCTCCATCAATCATTGCTGATGTGCTTATGCCCTAGGAGGCATCGTGGTTGTCTGTTGCTCGTGCGACAAAGTGTTTTAATCATTAAGCACCTGCCATCTCGGACGTGTTCTAAGCGTGCGGGGTGCAGGTGTTTTTTCAAATCATTATGGGCATTGGGCTGTATGAACCCATGCCCTCCTCTTATAGATGCAGGATGATGAGAAGGGTGTTTGATGTCTTTAACTCCACTATCTCCTAATAATTCGATGATGCAGCCTCCCAAGTCTCGGCGTGAGATGAAATCGTGGGAAGAACGACGTCCCATTATCTTATTCAATGCTGGACGATTTGTTAGTCTAGCTGCACTTGTTTTTTGGGCATGGCCATTACTGTTCATTTGTTCATGGTATATTGAAAATATACCTAACCGTAAACTGGACCTTCCTTATGCCAAGTGGCTTCGAACAAACCAAGATACATTTTATAAATGGCTCAGCGAATTTGTCAAGGGATGGCTCTTATCTTCCGTTGTTTGGACTGTATTATTATATGGTACGCTCGCGCTCTCATCGGTCATCGATGTTCTTTTTCTTCACTATTTCGTGCTAGTGTATTCAAACCCGATCATGGTCGTTGTGTGCCTTTATTTGGCTTTTATTTTTGCAACCGGATATTTAGGATTTTATTCAGCCAAATCAACTCATTGGGATGTTCTTTTTTGGCAAGCAGAACTAGCCGCCAAACTCCTAGTCGGTGGAAGTGAAGAGTATGACAAACTCAACGAAGATGAAAAACGAAAGGTCAAGCGTCATATTGTTGATGTATCTATTGGTATTAACAAAGGCACTTGGATTGTATCAGAAGGGAAGGTAAAGATAATAAATTCGCCGGCAGATTCGCTGGCGAAATTTGGAGGACCTGGAGTACTTGTTGTTCAGGAAGGTCATGCTGTCGTACTTGAACGCCAAGGTATGATCTCTGGCATCGTGGGTGCTGGTCTACATTTTCTTAAACCCTATGAACGCGTCAATATGGTAGTTTATCTTGCCACATCCGTTGAACATCCTTTCATCGAGCACGTTGTAACAAAAGACAAAGTGGTAATTGAGAAAATGGAATTGTACATTTTTTACAAGGTTGATCCTGGAGATTGCTCCCGAAGCAATGGGATGTATCCCTTTGATGTGAAGGTAATAATTGGAAAGGTTTGGTCCCCCAAAGGCTCCGAGAAAGAAGGTAAGAGTGCTGATTTGGGCAGCGGAGTAAAGGCTGTAGCAAACACAGCTATTCGTGATGTTGTGGCACATTACGATCTTGTCGATGTTATCACTGCAACGGGAGAAATTCGGCAAGCATTGAAAAATGAAATCCGGACTGCCATTGATCGGGTTACTGATTCGGCAATGGGAATTAAAATCGGAGCTGTTGATATTGGCGCGATTGTATTTCCTGAAGATGCACAAAAGAAACTCCTTGATAGATGGCTTATAGATTGGGAGGCACAGATTAATCTGATTAAGGCAGATACTGACGGACAATCGCTTGCCACACATACTCTAGCAGAGACACACGCGAGTATTGCAAAAGCACAAGCTGAAAGGGAGGTGACAATAGCCAAAGCACTTGGAGAGAGAGAAAAAATACTTACTGAAGCAGACGCCAAACGGATAGTTGAAATCGCTAACGCCGAAGCCCATTTTCATACAATCTCTGATATGGAAAGAGTTAAGAGAATTGCTGATGCCGAAGCGAATTACCGAATAACTTTGGCAGATGCCGAAGGGAAAAAAATCGCCAAGATGGCTGAAGGAGAAGGGCGTCGTGACTTTTTAATGAAAGAAGGCGAAGGCAAGGCGTTTGCTGCTCGCGTGGAAGGATTTGCAAAAGCCGAAAGCGAGGTTGAGAAAGTCCGTCAATTCCTTATTGCCTTGGCGGAACTTCCTGTTAGCGATGAAACTAAATCTACGTTGATACAGTCGCTTATCCGAGGGGACCAATACCGCGATCTGGCACGAGTGACTATGAGTCTGGGTAGGCGGTCAGGAACGGCTACGCTGGGCGAAGGAACAACACCAGGACCGGATAACGCTCCCGAAAGCGAATCGAAATCGGAATGATTTGGAATAGGCATAAGGAGGAATCGTCATGGTATTATCGTCTGCAACTTGTAAGCAAGTAATTCAGCAATTAAATGACCAGCGAGATCATGCTGTGGCTCTACTGAGTAATCCACCGATTACGATGTATGATTATGCCGATTGGACACAGGCAGTTCGGCTGATACTCGTCAATTCAATTGGTGAATCAGATGGGCGTTTGCGCCAATTTCAGCCTTTGACTAATAGCTCAAGTGATCTACAATCTGAAACGCCTGTTATCGCCAAGTTGCTCGAGAATAATATCGTGACGATCGATAGTATAGTTCGGCAATTGGAAGTCACTGCGCGCAGTCAGACAACGCCTCTGCTCTTTCAGACCAATTCTGCGCATCGAAACGAAACTCCAAGTCCCGCAGCGCAAATCGATGAGAATGATATGACAAAGATTTTCCTCAGTTACGCTCATCTAGATAGACCTCAGGTTGAACAGATTTACGATGCATTAGTTAATGCCGGATTCAAACCTTGGATGGATGCCAGAGACATCCTACCCGGGGAAATATGGGCGTTAGCGATCCAACGGGCTATTCGTCAAGCAGATTTCTTCTTTGCTTTTCTTTCACACAACTCGGTAAATAGACGTGGGTGGATTCAGAAAGAGCTCAAAACTGCCTTGGATAATTGGGAAGAGAAGCTTATCGATGATATCTACTTGATTCCTGTCCGATTGGAAGTATGTGATGCGCCTGAGACATTGAGTCAATTGCAATGGGTAGATCTTTATGATCCAAACGGCTGGGCAAAACTTTTGGCAGCCATCCAAGTTGGCGTTACGCGACGCCAACGGCAGTAATGATGCCTCGCCAGAATAGGGTAAATTTTGGAGGCGAAATGGCAAAGGTCAAGGTATTTAAGAGCTGTGAAGAGTGCCCCATAATATTTCTCGCCAAACGGAATCCCGAATCAGAAGATGAAACCTGGACCCAACTCTTTGCGCTTGGACGGGATTGGTGCCAAAATCAGGCGGGAGACAAGGCTCGTAAGATTTTCGATGAAGCGCTCAATTTGGCAGAGGATCTCGCTTCGGTTAAAGATAAACGAGTCAACCATATCAAGGCAACGATATGGACCTGTATTGGCACTTTATCGTTGTGTGGACAAATACAACCCGGTGCCATTGAAAATTTGCGCCGTGGCGAAGGTCAATTTTCTCTAGATGGTGACAAGTATAGTCATGGGGTTGCTCTTTACGCGCTAGGTGTATATTATTCAACCCAACAAGAATGGAGAGAGGTTCGTCGCTTTTATGAACGTAGTCTAAGCGTCTTAGCAAATGCTGGGAATGGGGAAGATACATCGGAGTTAAGAGAGCAAGTCAAAATAAGAAACAGGTCCGCGAGAGATAAATGGATGGAAAAGGAGGTTGGCAAAATGCCCAACTTCGCACCCCCATCTTCGAGTAAAAGCAATCGTCAATTTGCGACGCTAGAATTTCTCCCTGTTTTTGGACAAATACCAGCAGGCGACCCACGGCCGATACCTGACCGAATAACAGGCTATGTTGAAACCGATCATATCATGATTAACGATAAGCCGCATAAAGTCATCGGGTCAGATGGGACTAAACTGCGCTTGAATTTTTCTCCCGAAGTGTCGTACATTGTTCTTCCAATTCACGGTGACAGTATGAACAATGCAGGTATAGACGACGGCGATTATGTCATTTTGCGTGTTCGTGCATCGGGTTTGCCGCTTCAGCCAGAAACTGGCGACGTTGTTGCTGCTGCGTTATCTGACGAGCCAGAAGTGACTCTTAAACGCTTTCGTCGAGAGGAGAAAAAAATCATTCTTGAGCCAGTTAGCCTTAATCCAGAACATAAGGAGCGGAGTTTTGAGGTCCGGACCGAATTTTCCATACCCTTTCGAATCGTCGGCGTTTATGTCGCAACGTTGAAACTATTATGAATATTTTTCTCGCTCTCGAATCCACCGTCATCGCGCATGGACTACCCTATCCGCAGAATCTCGACACGGCGCGCGAACTTGAAAATGTCGCGCGCGCGCACGGTGTCGAGCCGCGGACGATTGCTGTGCTGGGCGGCGAAGTCAAAGTGGGTCTCACCGATGCGCAATTGGAATACTTGGCAAAAGCATCCAACCCTTCAGCAGGCTCAGGGCGGGCTGTGATGAAGCTCTCGCGTCGCGATGTGGCGATTGCTATCGCCGAAAGGCGAGACGGCGCGACGACCGTTGCGGCGACGATGTGGCTGGCGCATAAGAATGGTATTCGTGTCTTTGCGACCGGCGGAATCGGTGGGGTGCATCGCACAGTGGATGAGTCCCAGACATGGGATGTTTCTGCGGATTTAGAGGAGTTGGCACGTACGCCGGTCGTGGTCGTGTGCGCCGGTGCCAAAGCGATTCTCGATTTGCCTGCGACGCTGGAGTACCTTGAGACGCACAGCGTGCCTGTGCTGGGCTATGAAACCGACGAATTCCCGGCATTCTATTCGCGTTCGTCGGGTTTGAAGCTTCAGTCGCGTGTCCATTCGCCGGTCCAAGCCGCGCGAATTATTCACGAGCATTGGAAGATGGGCAACCTGAGCGGAGTCTTGGTCTGCGTGCCAATTCCGGTCAGCGACGAAATTCCGCGTGAAGAAATCGAACCACATATCAAAACGGCATTGCGCGAGGCGAAAGAGCAAAAAATTGTTGGCAGCAAACTGACGCCCTTCTTACTTAGCTGGCTTGCAGGCTTGACTGCAAACCAAAGCATTCGAGCCAACGTGGCGCTGCTCAAGAACAATGTCGCGGTTGCATCCGAAATCGCCAAAGCGCTGGCGCAACTCGAATCGCCGGTCGCGTAATGTCTGATCCGCTTGCGTTGTTGCTGGCATTCGTTTACGTTTCGGTGGTGTTGGCGTTAGGTGAGGGACTGCGCCGGGGATTGAATCTCTCGGTCGAGTTCACCCGCAAGTTTGTGCATATTGGCGTGGGGATGGTTTCGTTCCTGCTTGTCTTGCTTTTTCAGAGTTGGCAATTTGCGATTATTCCACCGCTGGTCTTTATCGTCGTCAACTTTATTTCGTATCGCCGCCAGATTTTCTCCGGGATGGAGACTGGCGAAAAGGGACAACTTGGCACCGTCTTTTTCCCGATTTCATTTGCAATTTTGATTCCGTTGCTTTGGTCGTACCCAGCGTTGCTTGTTGCCAGCTTGATGCCGATGACGTGGGGCGATGCGTTCGCCGCGATTATAGGCAGGCGCTGGGGCGCGCACAAGTTCTCGGTCGTCGGGCAAACGCGATCCATCGAAGGGTCGCTGGTGATGTTCGTACTCAGTTTCGTCGCGACATTTATTGCGCTTGTCGTTTTTGCCCAGCCACCAGTTGTTAGTCTTGCGTTATCACTTGTCGTTGCGCTCGTGGCGACCATCGTCGAAGCGTTTTCACCGTTCGGAATCGATAATCTGACCGTGCCACTGACATCCGCCCTCGTGTTGTTCCTCCTCAAGTAAAAGAAAACGCCAGCGAAAATTTTCGCTGGCGTAAATCCAAAATCGAAAATTGGGTTAGGCTGCTTCCACCGGTGTCTGCGGTGTTTCGATCACCGTGATTGGCTCGACCGGTATTGGCTCTTTCTTGTGGAAGACGATACCTTCGCGTTCGTTCGCATCCACAACGACGTAGTCATTCGCCTGAAATTCCTTCTCCAACAATTTTCGCGAGAGCGGCGATTCTACTTTGCGTTGTAGCATGCGACGCAACGGACGCGCACCAAACTGCGGATCGAATCCTTCTTTGGCGAGCCACTCTCGCGCGGTTTCCGTCAGCTCGATTTCGATTTGATGTTCTTTCAAGCGGTCGGCGATTTCCTTCATCTGCAGATCGACAATGAGTTTGATCTGTCCGCGGTCAAGCACGTGGAAAATGATGACTTCGTCAATGCGATTCAGAAACTCGGGGCGGAACGTGCGCTTGAGCGATTCCTCGACTTCGGCATAACTTTTTTCGAGCGACTTGTCGATCTCGCCGTTGCGCGTGCGGAATCCGAGCGTGCCGCCTTTTTGCGCAAACTCGGTGCCGATATTCGACGTCATGATAATCACGGTGTTGCGAAAATCGACGATGTGCCCTTGTCCGTCGGTCAGCCGTCCGTCTTCGAGGACCTGTAAAAGCGTATTCCATACTTCGGGATGTGCTTTTTCGATTTCGTCGAATAGCACGACTTGGTACGGCCGCCGTCGTACCGACTCTGTCAGTTGTCCGCCTTCTTCGTAACCGACGTAACCGGGCGGCGCACCGATCAATCGCGAAACACTGTGGCGCTCGCGATACTCGCTCATGTCAACCCGGAACAGCGCGTCGGGATCATCAAAAAGAAATTCCGCCAACGCGTGCGCGAGCGAGGTTTTGCCGACGCCGCTGGGACCTAGGAAGATGAACGATCCAATCGGTCGCTTGGGATCGGCGAGACCGGAACGCGCGCGGCGAATCGCATCGCTGATGGCGTTGATCGCTTCGGCCTGACCGACGATGCGCTCATGCAATTTCGATTCCATCTGCAAGAGTTTATCGGCTTCGGTCTGCATCATGCGCGCGACGGGAATCCCCGTCCACTTTGCTATGATTTCGGCAATGTCTTCTTCGCCGACGACTTCGTCCAACCCTTTTTCTTTTTGCCAGGAGGAGCGTTTCGCCTCAAAGTCTGTTTCCAGCGCAAGCCGTTCTGACCGCGACTTGGCGGCGGTTTCGTAATTGCGCGAGGTCCACGCGGTCTCTTCTTCTTTTTGCAATTCGCGCAAACGCATTTTCATTTCTTTGAGTTCGGGCGGCATCGAGAAAATCGCCACGCGCAATTTCGCGGCGGCTTCATCGACCAAATCGATGGCCTTGTCGGGCAGATAGCGGTCGGACACATAGCGCTGCGAAAGTTTCGCCGCCGCGTCCAGTGCTTCGTCGTCGATCTTGACTTGGTGGTGGTGCTCGTAGCGCTCGCGCAAACCACGCAACATCTGAATCGTCGCTTCGATGTCGGGTTCATCGACAAAGATCGGTGAGAAACGCCGTTCCAACGCCGCGTCTTTTTCGATGTGGTTGCGATATTCGTCGAGTGTGGTTGCGCCGACGCATTGCAATTCGCCGCGAGCGAGCGCGGGCTTCATCATGTTCGATGCATCGATTGCGCCCTGCGCTGCGCCTGCGCCGACAACCGTGTGCAGTTCGTCGATAAATAAAATGATTTCGCCTTTGGCGTTATGAATTTCGTCGAGCGCGGCTTTGAGTCGTTCTTCAAATTCGCCGCGAAAACGCGAGCCAGCCACCATCGCGCCGAGGTCGAGCGCGACGACGCGCTTGGTCATCAATGGCTCTGGCACATCGCCCGCGATAATTTTGCGCGCGAGTCCTTCGACAATGGCCGTCTTGCCCACGCCCGGTTCGCCGATCAACACTGGATTATTTTTCGTGCGGCGCGAAAGGACTTGAATGACGCGTAGGATTTCTTCATCGCGTCCGATCACCGGATCGAGTTTGCCTTCGCGCGCGAGTGCGGTCAAATCGCGCGAATAGCGTTCCAACATTCGATACTTGCCCTCGGCACCGGGATCGGTGACGCGATGACCGCCGCGAATTTCGGGAAGCATTTGCAGAATGCGGTCGCGCGTCAATCCATAATCGTTGAGAATGCGACCCGCCGGTCCCTCGCGATCGGTGGAGAGCGCCAGCAGCAAATGTTCGGTCGAAACGTAATCGTCTTTCAGCCGACTGGCTTCTTCGTTGGCAACATCGACCGTGCGTTTCACCCGCGGCGTGATATAAACTTGAGCTTGTTGGGCGTTTGCCCCATAAGGATAATAAGGTCGAGGATTGGCATTACTTTGCAGTGATTCGTCGACGCGCTGACGCAACATATCGGCGTCAATGCCGGCCCGGTCGAGAATCGTTTGGACGGCTCCGCCGGTTTGCTCGACGAGAGCGAGGAGCAGGTGCTCAACGTCGAGTTGATTGTGGCGGTAGCGTTGGATTATTTCGTGAGCGCGAGCGAAGGCGTCTTGTGCGCGTTCCGTAAAGCGGTCAAATCTCATCATAGGTCATTCTCCGAACTGATTATAGCGCGAACTAGAGACAGCGTCAATCTGATTTTAATTTCTCGCCGTATCGTTGCGAATTTCAGATACATCGCATATAATGCCGACCATGCCTGAAACACTCAACGAACCACTCGAAATCCTCGTGGGCAAATTGCTCACTCGACAAAAACAAACGCTCGCCGTCGCCGAATCCTGTACCGGCGGATTGATTACACATCGATTGACCAACGTAGCGGGCAGTTCAGCGTACGTCATGGCAGCGGTTGTGGCATATGCGTACGAAGCGAAGGTTGCCGCGCTCGGCGTGTCGTGGGACACCCTCAACAAATTTGGGGCCGTCAGTCCAGAGACCGCTACTGAAATGGCTCGCGGCGCGCGCGAAAAATTCTCCAGCACGATTGGGCTATCGGTCACCGGCATTGCCGGACCCGGCGGCGGAATGCCGGGCAAACCCATCGGCTTGACTTACATCGGTTTGTCTGTTCCAGAGCGCGTCATTGTCGAAAAATATATATGGCAAGGTGATCGCATCGCCAACAAGGAACAGAGCGCAGAAGCCGCGTTAGACCTTTTGTACCGCTATCTTTCTAAATTCCAAATTCCAAATGATAAATGACAAATTTAGCAATGCGAGTTTGATTTAGTCATTTGCCATTTGTCATTTGTCATTGTTCAAGGAGCTGCATGGATATCCTTCAAGCGATCGTACTCGGCATCGTACAGGGCTCGACCGAGTTTATTCCCATCTCTAGTTCAGCGCATTTGATTATCATTCCGTGGTTGTTTGGCTGGCAAGACCCAGGTCTCGCGTTCGATGTGGCGCTGCATCTCGGCACATTACTTGCGCTTCTTTTGTTTTTTGCCAACGATTGGATTCGCCTAATCCGCGCCGGGATCGCAAGTATTATCGAGCGCAAGATCGGCGATGATACCGATCGTCGCTTGGCGTGGCTGCTCGTCATCGGTTGTATTCCCGGCGGAATAGCGGGCGTGCTGGCGGAAAGTAAGATCGAAGAGCTATTTCATCAGCCGAATGGCGCGCACAATAGCAGTGCCATGATTGCCATGGCGATCATTATCGCATTGTTGGGCGCAGCTCTTTTCATAGCCGAACGAGTTGCGAGGCACGTACGCGAATTGCAAAGTGTTACGCTTAAGGATGCGATCATTATCGGCTTGGCCCAAGCGTTGGCAATTTTTCCCGGCGTATCGCGCTCTGGCGCAACGATTACGGCGGGCATGTTCATCGGACTGACTCGCGAAGCGGCGGCGCGATTTTCGTTTCTCTTGTCTGCGCCGATCATCGCGGGCGCGGGCGCAAAGAGTATGCTTAATGTGGCGGGCGAACTCCGATCAGGTGCGATGGCGTCATCCGAGTTGGTCTATTTTGCGATTGGTTTTATTGCCGCAGCAATCAGCGGTTATCTCTGCATTCGTTTCCTCCTGCAATTTCTTCAAAAGAATTCGGTGGATGTGTTCGTTTACTATCGCTGGCTGCTCGCGATTTTTTTGATCGTCGTCGTCTTGGCGCGAGGATAATGTCGTTGAAATTTCCATCAGTTCCCCAGAGTTCCCTTGTTCTTGTCCTGGGAATTTCCATCGTTGCTTGCAACATTCTGCCCACGCCCACACCCCATCCCATCGTTCAGATCGAAATGACCGGCTCGGATTCGATGGAGTGGCTGGCGCGCACGCTAGCGAGCGCATACTCGCAGCAAAAACCGTACGTCCAATTCACGATTCGCCCAACCAATTCCGATAATGGTGTGCGTGCCGCGAACGAAATTTCGGGAACGATTGGTTTGGTGGCGCGAGCGATCAAGCCCAACGAACTCAACGACACTCGTGCTGTCGTTGTCGCGCGCGATGGAGTGGCAGTCATCGTCAACAAGACCAATCCAATCAACGCCATTACGCGCGCACAGTTGGTCCAAGTCTTTGCGGGCGAAATTCCGACGTGGCCCCTTGGTCCGAGTCAAGGCAAACGCATCACGGTCATCAGCCGCGAAAGTGGTTCCGGTACGCGCGATGCTTTCGAGACGATGGTGATGCAAAGCACGCGCGTGACGCGCACCGCCATGTTGATGCCGAACGAAGCGGCGGTGGTGGACTATGTTGCGCGCAATGCCGATGCGATTGCCTACACGTCGATGGGAGCGCTCACGCCGGACATTCACGCGCTATCGATTGACGACATTCCCTTGACGGCGCAAACCGTCGAGGCGAAGCAATATCCGTTCATTCGGACGCTCTCGTTCGTCGTGCCCATCTCGCCGACACTGGAAACGCAAGCGTTTATCGATTTTGCGCTGAGCGGCGAAGGGCAGAGGATTATCGGACAGAAGTTTGGAAAGGCGCAATAGGCATCGGTCAATGAGCAGTGGTCGGTGGTTGGTGACGTGGATGTTTTTCTGTCCACTGTTCACTGTCCACTGACCACTTTTTTTACAACCATTTTACATCCGCGCAATTCTACCGTTACTGGCTAATTCTATTCTCTCAATGTCATGCTGAGCGAAGCGAGGCATCTCGTTATTCAGAGTTGCGAGACTCTTCGCTCCGCTCAGAGTGACACTATAGCACAAACGGAGGTAATGCTATGCAACTTACCCGGCGTGACTTTCTGAAAGATATGGCTTTTGCAGCAGCGGTGGTTGGCTTGCCAAGCTGGACAACAGAGCTAGACGAAACGCCACCTATGGACATGATGTCGCTCGCGACGAGTTCGTATCCCTGGCAATGGACGCCGTCAGCGGACATTGGGCAAGGCAATCCGATTATCACAACACTCAATCGCATCTCGTTTGGTCCGCGCCCTGGCGATTTTGAACGTGTGCAAGCGATGGGCGTCGACGCGTACATCGACGAGCAACTCTATCCCGAAAAAATCGATGACTCTGCGCTTGAGCAGAAGATTGCACAAATATATCCCACGCTTGCGATTAGCGCGGCGGATTTGTTTAAGAATTATCCTCAACCCACGCAAGACGCGAATGGAAAAGATATCCCGTCGTCCCAATCCAATCGTCCACAACAAGTGATCCTTGAATTGCAGGAAGCGACGGTGATGCGCGCGTTGTTCAGCCAATGTCAGTTGCAAGAAATATTGGTTGCGTTTTGGTCGAATCACTTTAGTATTTTCATTGGCAAGAATGCCGACAAATGGCTGAAGACCGTGGATGACCGCGAGGTCATTCGCAAACATGCGTTTGGCAAGTTCGGCGATTTGTTGCTGGCGAGCGCATCGAGTCCCGCGATGCTGGTTTATCTCGACAATGTACTGAATGTCAAAGGTGTCCCCAACGAAAACTATGCGCGCGAAATCATGGAACTGCATTCGCTCGGGGTCAACGGCGGATACACACAAAAGGATGTCGCTGAGTTGGCGCGCGCGTTCACGGGCTGGGGAGTTACGACGCCCAAGCGGGTCGCCGATGTTTTGATGGATTATGCGGGCGCCGGCTTTTTTCAATTCGATGCAAAGAAACACGACGATGGCGCAAAACGTATCCTGGGAATCGATCTGGCGAAGGGCGGCGGCATCGACGACGCGCGCAAAATCATCGACGTGCTCGCACATCATCCATCGACGGCGAAATTTATCTCGACCAAATTGGTGCGCTGGTTCGTCTCGGACAATCCGCCTGCGGCACTCGTTGATCGTGCGACGCAAACTTTTTCCAAAACCGACGGCGACATTCGCGCGGTGCTCGCCACGATTTTGCATTCGGATGATTTCGAGAATTCGTTCGCGCAAAAAATCAAGAAACCCTTTGAATTGGTCGTTTCGGCTTTGCGTGCCGTCGATGCTCAACTCGACGATACGCACGCGATTGCGTTGGCGATACGCGCGATGGGGCAGGGGTTGTTCATGCACCTCACGCCTGATGGCTATCCCGACGATGGCGTGGCGTGGATCAATCCGAGCACATTACTCGCGCGCTGGAATTACGCGCTGATTCTCGGCGCGAACAAAGTCCCGCGCGGCAAGATCGATTTGCAAGCGGCGATGAAAAAATCGAACGTGCGCACAATTTCTGACGCGGTGGATTTCTGGACTAACTCTTTGTTGCACCGTTCGATTCCGGCAAAGGATCGACAAAAACTAATCGACGCGTTGGGCGCGAGCGCCAATGTACCCATTGATGCGACGCGGCTCTCGGCGCTCGTGGCGCTGATTCTCGCCTCGCCGCATTTTCAGTATAGATGACGGACGACAACCGACCACTGACCGCCGCAATAGAATGCAGTCTGCTGTCGGCGGTCGATGAACTTGGAGGGATAAGTGAACGACACACATACTCGACGGGAATTGTTGAAATGTACTGGCTTGCTTGCGCTAGGCGCGATGACGCCATTATGGATGCCACGTTTTGCGTTCGCTCCCCAGGATTCACCAACCCAAGGTGACATTCTTGTCTGCATTTTCATGCGCGGCGCAGCGGACGGCTTGAGCATGGTCGTGCCGCATGGCGACAAAAATTATTACGCTGCGCGTACTACAGTTGCTATCGCACAACCAAAATCAGGCAAGGCGGATGCCGCAATCGATCTGGATGGTTTCTTTGGTCTGCATCCCAGTTTGAAACCATTCAAGGATTTTTATGATGCAGGCACACTCGCAATCATTCATGCCGTTGGATCGCCTGATCCCACGCATTCGCACTTCGATGCGATGGATTTCATGGAGCGCGGTACGCCTGGCCAAAAATCTCTTACCAGCGGGTGGATTGGTCGGCATTTGCAAAAGATGGCGACGAACAGCCAATCGCCGTTTCGCGCCGTTGGGATGGGGTCGCTGTTGCAACAATCGCTGCGTGGTCCGGTGCAAGCGACAACTTTGCAGAGCATCGCCGATTTTCATTTGCAGGGAGATCAGAAAAAACTAGAGCCATTTACGAATGCGCTGGCATCGTTGTACGACGGCGACGGATTTATCGATGGGCAAGGTCGGCAAACGTTTCAAGTGATGAACGATTTGCAAAAGTTGACGGCGAGTAAATACACTCCGGCGAACAGCGCAAAATATCCGGACACGCCTTTTGGCAAAGCACTATCCAACGTCGCGCAGTTGATCAGATCGGGCATGGGCGTTGAAGTGGCGGCGGTGGACATGGGTGGTTGGGATACTCATGTTCAGCAAGCCAATCAGCTCACGCGCTTACTCGACGAATTGGCCAAAAGTTTGGCGGCGTTCTATGCCGACCTAGAAGACCAAATGAACCACATTACCATTGTAACCATGTCCGAATTTGGTCGGCGCGTACAAGAGAATGGGAGTCACGGCACCGATCACGGACACGGCAATGTGATGTTTGTGGTGGGCGGCGGAATTGCCGGCGGCAAAGTTTACGGCGATTGGCCGGGTCTCAGCAAGGATGCGTTGTATGGTCCTGGTGATCTCACGCTCACGTCGGACTTTCGCGACATCTTGGGCGAAATTGTCACTAAGCGTTTGCAGAATTCTGATCTTGAATCGGTATTTCCCGGCTACGGTCCGTTCAAGTTTCGGAACATTACGAAAAATACCTAAACGACAAAACGGATGTCGCAACCATCCGTGATCGAATTGCCGTTTGGCGTTAAGATTCCGTTTGAGTTTTGCAATTGATATTACTTGGCTTGTCAATCGAGGAGCGGCCTGAGTGAGCAAAGCGAGTCGAAAGGTCGCGACGAGAAATCTCATTTGCATGAACAGAGACGCTTCGCGTCGCTTCGCTCGAAATGACAGTAATTCTTTGAGCTTGTGGGATAAGGTGAAATCGCCGACTGGGAGACCGGTCGGCGATTTTTTAATGCGTTTGCCAACTCCATCGATTGTGCATACAATGAAATTATATGTTATGCATGGAGATAATTTTTTGGAAACGAAAGAGCAACACCATAATCCTCCAGAGTCGATGACGACGCCGCAGTTTCGCGGCTTGCTCGATCGATGTATTCACTGCGGACTCTGTCTGCAAAATTGCCCGACGTATGTGGTCATGGGCACAGAAGCCGATTCACCGCGCGGACGCATTCAACTCATGCGGGCTGTTTCCGATAGGCGCATTCCAATGGATGGCGCATTCCGCAAGCATCTTGATCTTTGTTTATCGTGTCTCTCATGTCAGTCGGCGTGTCCATCCGGCGTGCAGTACGGCAAGCTAATCGATACGGTGCATCTCGAACTTGCGCAGGCGCACAAGCCAGGACTGATCGAGCGTGGCGTTCGTTGGCTAGGCTTGCGCCAATTCATGCCGCATCTCAGTCGCTTGCGCCTCGCCGCAAAACTTTTCCGATTGTATCAAATGGTCGGCTTGCAAAAACTTGTGCGCGCGATCAACCTCTTGCCGAAAAATCTCAAAGCGATGGAAGCAATTTTGCCGCCATTGCCCGCCCGTCATATCGATTATGCGATTGCTGCGCCAGCGATTGGTGAAAAGCGCGGTACGGTCTTGTTCTTTTACGGTTGCCTGCAAGATGCGTTTCTCGGCGATGTGAACAAGGCGACGATTCATGTGTTACAGCGCAACGGATTCGAAGTACATTTTCCGCAAGCGCAAACGTGCTGCGGCGCAGCCCAAGTTCACACTGGCGAATTAGACCTCGCACGCGATCTCGCGCGCAAAAATATCGATGCGTTCCTCGCTCCCTCTCCCTTCCAAGGAGAGGGTTGGGGTGAGGGTGATGTTCCCTCTTCCTCACAGAGAGACTATAGCCCTCGCAGCGAAGCGGGGCGGGGGGGCAGGGGTGAGGATTATGTTGCGATCATCAACAACGCAGGCGGCTGCGGCGCGATGCTCAAAGAGTACGCGCACTTGCTCGCCGATGATCCGACATACGCGGAAAAAGCACAGCGGTTTGTTGAGAAGGTTCAAGATGTGAGCGAATTTCTGGCGAAGAATTTGTGCGTGCCTCCGAAAGGTGAAATTCGCTCACGGGTGACATATTCCGATTCGTGCCACCTTCGTAACGCGCAGAAGATCGTCAAGCAGCCGCGCGATTTGATCAAGGCGATCCCCGGCCTCGAGTACATCGAAATGCAATCGCCGGATCGATGTTGCGGCAGCGCAGGCGTGTACAACATTGTCGAGGTCGATACGGCGAATCAAGTTCTCGACACGCGAATGCAAGACATTGCTGCGACGCGTGCCGATACCATTGTTGTTACGAACACAGGCTGTCATCTGCAATTGATCTACGGCGTGCGCAAAGCCAAGCTGAATGCGCGGGTTGTGCATCTGGTGGAGTTGTTGGAAGAATCGTATCAGGCGGAAAGGCGTGACGCGTGACGAGTGTTGCGTAAAATATTTTGGAGTACTCATGCTGGATCAAAATGCTTTGCAATCGCTAACTCAAATTGTCGATAAACGCCGAATCATTACGGATGCCGCTGAAATGGTCGTCTATGAAACCGATGCGACGGCTGATCGCGGCACGCCCGATCTAATTGTTTTTCCTGAATCGGCGGAACAAGTTAGCCGAATCATGCGTTGGGCGGCGGAACATCAAGTGCCGATTGTCGCGCGCGGTGCAGGTACAGGCTTGTCCGGTGGCGCAGTCGCCGAGCATGGCGGCATCATCATCGAGTTTTCAAATTTCAATCGCGTGTTGGAATTCGATACGGTTGGACGCAGCGTCGTCGCGCAGGTTGGCGTCGTCAATCAGGCGCTCGATAACTTGATGAAGACCCAGGGATTGTATTTTCCGCCCGATCCTGCGAGCGGTCGCTCGGCCACCATAGGTGGAAACGTTGCGGAGAATGCCGGTGGACCCCATTGCTTCAAGTACGGCGTTACATCGAATTACGTCACAGGTTTGCAAGTGGTGTTGGTGGATGGACGCATCGTGCGATTGGGTGGTCGCGCATTTGATTATCCCGAGTACGACCTGACCGCATTGATGACGGGCAGCGAAGGTACGCTGGGTGTTATCATCGAAATGGATGCGCGCATCGTCCGCAATCCGCCCGGCGTCAAAACGATGATGGCAGCGTTTGATGATGTGGAAACGGCAGGGCGCGCCGTGTCGGCGGTGATTGCGACGGGACTGGTTCCTGCTACGATGGAAATGATCGACAAGAGCATCATGCGAATCGTCGAAGATTATTTGCACATCGGGTTGCCGGTTCATACTGGGGCGATGCTTATCGTCGAGGTGGATGGTTATCACGCTGGCTTGGACGCGCAGATGGATGAAGTGATCGCCGTGCTAGAGCACAACGGCGCGCGTGAAATGCGTGTCGCGAAAACGGCGGAAGAGCGCGATCAAATTTGGTATGGTCGAAAAAGTTCGGCGGGCGCATTCGCTCGTATCGCGCCTGAAAAATTCACGATCGATTGTACTGTGCCGCGCAGTCGGATCGCCGATATGCTGAGTGCGATCAACGAAATTTGTCTGGGCTTGGAACTAAAGGTCGGCTACATTCTGCACGCGGGCGATGGCAATCTTCATCCAAATATTCCGTTCTTCCCATCGGACAAGAGCCAGGTAGAGCGAGGATGGAAGGCGTGCGAACAAATCATGAAGGCGGCGGTCGCACGGGATGGATCGATCACGGGCGAGCATGGGGTCGGAATCGAAAAGCGCGAATGGCTGGCGTACATGTGTGATGGCGCAGAACTCTCGGCGATGTGCGATGTCAAGCAAGTTTTCGATCCAAAGAATTTACTCAACCCCGGGAAAATTTTTCCGAGCAAGCTGCCAGAGGTGCAGCGTGTCACGCCGCTTGCGAATGTTCCGACCGATATCTTTGCGCCGCAGACGGCTGACGAAGCCGCGTGTGGACTTGTCGCACTGTCCAATGCCAAGCAGAAGGTTTCGATTAATGCAAAGCGAAATTACGCGGTAACGTTATCCACTAGGTCATTGAACAAAATTATCAAGTATGCCCCCGACGATTTATATGTGACTGTCGGCGCGGGCATCACGCTCGAAGAGTTGCAAGCGTTGTTGGCGAAAGATGGTTGGCAAGTGCCGCTTGTTTCGCCGTGGCGTGAAAGCACTGTTGGCGGCATCGTTGCGACGAATTTGAACTCGCCGCAGCGAATGCGTTATGGCTCGGTGCGCGATGTAATGTTGAGTACGCGTGTCGCGTTGACCGACGGAAGAGTGGTGCGGGCAGGTCGCGTCGTGGTGAAAAATGTCGCAGGATACGATTTACCCAAAGTGTTTGTCGGTTCACATGGCACGCTTGGATTGTTGACTGAGGTGACATTCAAGCTGGTCAAAGTGGCGCGCGCAAAGAAAACACTGCTCGTACCAATTGACGATTTGAAGAGCGGATTAGCGTTGAGCAGTCAATTGCTTCAAGTTGCTTTGACCGCATCGGCGATTGTGTTGGGCAAAGGGATTGCTGTGCCGGGCGTTTCCAGTTCGTACGTTCTCGCTTACACGGCTGAAGGTTTTCCAATCGATGTGGAAAGCGAAATGAATCAAGTGCGCGAGCTGCTCGATCAAACGCAGAGGAACAAGGCAATCGACGTCGAACTGCCGACCGGTACCGATCTCTGGCTGAAACTTCTTAGTGACACCACGACTGATTCGATGGTCGTGCGCGTTGGAGTTGCGCCAAAAGATGTGGGCAAGTTTGCGGTGGCGCAGTCGGATGTGCTTGCGTCCAGTTCGTATCTGATCGATGTGCCAAGTGGATTAACGTACGCGGTCTCGTCGCCCAAAGAAGTTGAACTTGCAAAGATTTGGCTGGACGGCTTGCGGATACCTGCACTTGCAGCGGGTGGTTATGCCGCCGTAATGCAAATGGCAAACGCGTGGCACGGCAAAATCAATCAGGTGGGATATCGCCCTGATACAATAGACTTGCAAGAGAGTCTGAAATCGAAATGGGATCCAACGAATACCTTGGTTTGATTTTCAAAATAGAGACGCCGCAGATTGCCTGCGGCGTTTTGCTTTTTAAAGGTCTGGAGGTTGTTTGATCGTAGTGACCAATCGCTGGATGTTCGAATCGAATTGTCGGTCATCCGTCATATCTAGCCAGAGCCGGGCGCGCATTCCTAATCGCGGCTTGCAGGATTCGCGCATAAGGGCGAGCAAGCGTCGTTCGCTTTTCTCCAATCCCAAATGTTCTGCCAATACATTTTCCAACTCGGTAAAGTTGCTTTCAAGATAGGCGGGTGTGAGAACCGCAAGCGTGTATCGACTCTGCTCGACGGCGCGCGCCATTTCCAACACCAGCGGCGCGCCCAATCGAAAATCGCGAATGTCGATAAACACCTGCAAGCCATTTTTTTCGAGCGCAGGCCAGAGTGTTTGGTGGACCCAGGTCTTGTCGGAATCGCGCTGGCGATAGCTAATAAAAACGTCGAAGCGAAAATTGGTTGGGTTCATTCTGAGTTGGTTAAATTGGAGGAAGCGCGACTTCTAATCGCCAATCAATATTGATGTCATAATCGGCATCCGAGGCCCCGTAGACATGAACACGCCAAATACCGCCTTGATGACATTCGTTGACATTATCGGTTGCACTCACCTGGTCATCTACGTTGGCGGGATGTCCGCTGCTATCTTTGAAGCGCGGATTTGCGCCTCCATCTTCCAAGCAATAGAGCCAGAGATAAAGGTCTGGATTACCGCCTGAGGGATGAGTTTGCGCCCAGACTTTGCTGGTCGATCCACCCTGTGCGACCAAAGGCTTGTACACATGTAATCCTCTGAATGGAATGTGCATGGGATCGATGTATAGCGACATGAGATTTGAGCCACTGGGTTTGGTCAATGGGCTGGCTTCAATTTCGATCAAGCAATCGCCCGGTTGCTTTAAATTAATCATGCGATCAAGCGCCTCATTTTTCGCGCCGGGTCCCTGACGCCATAACCAATCGGGATCGTTTAACTTGGCTGGGTCATTGGTATTTTGTACGATCTTTTTCAACCCATCGAGTTGCGCGTACCACCATTGCTTTTTGCTGGTGAGTGCCGATTGACGATGTTCGCCAAACACATCGCTAGTCTTTGGTGGAATTGGCGTGAGCTGCATTTTTACGATGCGCGCATTTTGTGCGTATCCATCGACGGTATTTCTTTGCCCACTGACCCTCAGTTTGAATTTCCCCGATCCACCTGGGTCGGCGTATTCGGCAATACCGGTTACGAATCCATCACCCTGGATGTATTCGCGATAGACGATTTTGCCGGTCTCTTGAACAATCTGATTGGGTCGAGATTGGTCTGGCGTCTGGGTGGGCTGAAGCGAAGTCGTGTCCATTTGTCCATCCTCCTCTTGGAATAAACATGCATCGAACGGTTGTTGATCCACGACCGACGAATATTGAATGTGCTTGTCATCACCTCCTAACGTAATCTGTCAAGGGTGAACCTTCTAAACATCGAAAGCCCAATCCAATCGATGTAAAGACATCTTCAGCCGAGTTCCGGAGCGCGGCAATCGCGCTATAAATGCCACCTTGAAAACTGCCGCCTCGGGTTACGTAGATAGGTGGCGTCACGAGCTTTGGCAAAGCGGTCAAGTATCGAGTGTCATTATATTGAAGATAAGGCGAAGCCGTCCATTCTCGAACGTTGCCAGTCACGTAGAGAACACCATTTGGAGTAAGATCTGGCGTAGATAGGTTGATAGATTCTGGCTCGTTGAGTGGCGGCTCACCGCTAAAGTAAATCTGCGTACCTTTCGGTATGGTATCACCGGTGGGAAAGAGGCGTCGCTCCTTGCCTCGTGCAATCCATTCCCATTCAAATTCCGTTGGCAAGCGTCGCCCAATCCAGTCGCAAAAATCATTCGACTGCCGAAGCGTCACCAGCGTAACGGGTTTCGACGGTTCGTCTTGGCAGACCCGTTCAGGCCCGCCTGAGCAAATCCCTGATTGGCGGCAGAGACAGTATTGTTGATTCGTTACTTCGTGCTGATCGATTTTGAATGACGGTAAAGTGATTGATAATGTTGGTGTCATGCTCTGTAGAATTCCAGGGTCAAGCAGTGCATATTCGGCGTGATGTTTGAAATCTTCGCCGGTCAAGCCGATGATAGCATTTCCGCCGTCGATTTGAACCTGTGGACTAAACTGGATCGCATTTTGTCGGAGCCATTCACGGTAGATAAAGAATCCTGCAAGCAATGCCACCATGACGACAAGTGCCGCTGCTAACGGACGCTGCCATTGCATTCTTCGCGTTGCGCGAACTTGGCGTTGGCTTGCTTGGATGAAATCGCGTACGTCATTATCGACGCCAAAATCGTTGACGCGGGCTGGGTCGAGCCAGGCGAGGGCAAGTCGTAATTCGGTTTCGTCCAAGAGACCACCACGCCGCTCCAATCGAATCCATTCTTGCGCGCGTGCTTCATAGCGTCGTCGAGTTTGCTCAAATTGCTTAAACTCTTTGATCCAAGTTTGCAGTTGGAGCCAACCCTCGATCACGGCTTCGTGCGAAATGTCCACCTTGCGCTCTGCATCGTTTTCTGCTCCACTCAGCGTCAGCAATCGACTTGTGCTGAAATGGTGCAAGGTGTCATCGAACGATGCTTGATTCTCGCCCTCGATCTGCAAAGCCGAGGCAGGTTGTTGTCGGCGCGTGTCCGGGCGTCCTTCGCCAAATTGAATGAGCCGCAAGAAAATGCGCCGGGCAATCGATTGTTGATCGCTTGATAAACGAGAGAATGTCTGGTCGGCAAGCAGAGCGATGGCAACTTGGATGCCGGTGCGCAAAGTATTTGAGGATTCAACTTGCACACGCCGCAAAGCCAAGTTCTCGTACGCTTTAAGCGATAGGAATCGTCTGTCCAAATGTTCCCATAGAAGGACAAGCGTTTCTTGAACGAAGGGCAAGATTCCCATCTGATGTTTGGTATCCGCATCGGCAACCAGTCGTTCGACCAGTACAGGATCTATGAAGACGCCGCTCATCTCGGCGGGCTTGACGATTGCCTCGCGTAATTCATTCTCGTCGAGCGGGAGAATGTCGTACAGATGCGATCTGATCTCATTCCAAATGGGCGAGGTTTGCAGGTCGGCATAAAAGTCAGAACGAATCGTTAAAACGACAAAGCAATTCAGGCTCTGTGCCAAGTCGTTCAGCGCAATTTGAAATTGAGCCGCTTGAGAATTTGAGAAGGTGAATGTTTCCTCGAATTGATCGACGAAGAGTAACAAGCGTTGCGCGCCGGGCGTTTTTGCCAGGACACCTTCAATCGCTTGAGCTGGTTGGCTTGGATCACTTCCCAGCGCCTTCGTCAGCTCATCGAGTGGCGTGGTTCCCGGACGCAGCGACACAATTGCCCAACTGCCTAAGCCGAACAATGTGCTTTTCTGCAACGCATCGATCAATCCAGCGAAGACCAGCGAGGATTTGCCGCACCCCGATTTGCCGATGATCGCGAGCAGTGAATGCTGTCGAAGTCGCAGCAGCATTTCTTGAATTTCGCGATCTCGTCCAAAAAAAAACTTGCCATCTTTCTCGGAAAAAGCTTTTAGCCCAGGGTAGGGACAATCGATTTTGGCAATGTCAGTTGGAGGCAAAGTCTCCAAGCCTTGGCAAATTCTGTCGACAATCGAATTCCAATTCTCGCTCTCTCTGGCATCGAGTGCGGTCAGCATCTTGAGTCGCAAAGGCAGTTCGCTATTGTCCAAGATGAGAGGGATGACGGGCCAAGTGCTTGTTTCCAATCCATAGAACTGGGCAAGCTGGTCGGTAAAGTCGAGAAGAGGTTTTTCGGCGAGATAAGCGGCGGAGTGAACGATGAGAATGCGGTTGGATTTCTTAACGAGGGATTCAAGTTCGGAGAGGATCGGTCGCCCCGCGACGAGATTCGCGTGCGAATAACAGCGAATACCGGCGTGAGTGAGAGCATCGATCATAAAGCCCTTCACCCAGGCGCAGTCCGCTTGGGCGTATGATATGAAAACGCTGGGTCCAGTCTGATTTGTCATTGCAAGTCTGACGGATTCCTAGCTGAACACATTTTTGAGGTAACGTTATTCTAGCTTGCACCATGTTCCATGTCAATACCCAATCCGAAATTTGTCTAAATTCCAAAATCTCGCGTGGCAGAGTTGATAGTCAACCCTGTTTTGCTCACAAGAAAAACATCGTTTGCCAAACTGGTTGAATCGTCATACAATTGCGGCGAAAGGTTGTAACCATGGATCTCTTTGATTATCGTCGGCAAGAGTTGAGTAAAACCGAAGCGCCGCTCGCCGCACGGATGCGACCGCGCACGCTCGATGAATACGTTGGGCAAGAGCACATTGCGGGACAAGGCAAGCTGTTGCGCCGCGCAATAGAAACGGACAAACTTTTTTCGTCCATCATTTTATGGGGACCACCTGGCACCGGCAAGACCACGCTCGCAATGATTATTGCGAACACGACGAAATCGCATTTCGAAACGATCAGTGCGGTTACGGCGGGCGTCGCCGATATTCGCCGCCTGATTGGCGAAGCGAAGGAACGGCGTGGCATGCACGGCACGCGCACAATTGTCCTCGTCGATGAAATCCACCGATTCAACAAGGCACAGCAAGACGCGCTTCTTCCACATGTCGAAGATGGCACGATTATTCTGATTGGTGCGACAACGGAGAATCCATACTTTGAAGTGATCTCCGCTCTCGTGTCGCGCTCGCGCGTTTTTCAGCTTCGCCCATTGAACGATGAGCAAGTTGCCGAACTCTTGCGCCGCGCACTCGCAGACAAAGAGCGTGGCTATGGCAACAAGCAAATCGAGATGACCGACGAAGCTCTCATGCATCTAGTTGATGTGGCAGGCGGCGATGCGCGGTCGGCGCTCAACGCACTGGAGCTTGCAGTTGAATCAACACCGCCAAGCAAGGATGGAATCGTTCATATCGATTTAACCGTTGCGGAAGAAGCGATTCAGCGCCGCGCGATCCGGTATGATCGAGCAGGCGACGAGCATTACGATACGATCAGTGCGTTTATCAAATCGGTGCGCGGCTCCGATCCCGATGCGGCACTTTATTGGCTGGCGCGCATGATTTACGCGGGCGAAGATCCGAAATTTATCATGCGACGGTTGCTCGTCCTGGCATCCGAAGATATCGGATTGGCGGACCCTGCAGGAATTATTGTCGCCTCGTCGTGCGCGCGCGCATTAGAGTGGTGCGGCTTGCCCGAGGCGCAGTATCATTTGGCGGAAGTGACGTTGTATCTAGCGACTGCGCCCAAGAGCAATTCGTGCGGCGCATATTGGAAAGCACTCGCCGAAGTTGAAGCGGAAGGCAAGATCGATGTGCCGAATCATTTGAAAGATTCTTCGCGGGATAGCAAAGCGCTGGGTCACGGCAAGGGTTATAAATATCCGCACGAGTTTCCCGGTCATTGGGTTGCGCAGCAGTATTTGCCCGATCGATTGCGGGGCAAACGATTTTACGAACCAAGCGATCAAGGCAAAGAGAAGGACATTGCTGCGCGATTGGAAAAGTGGCGCGGTGAAAATGGCAAAGAGAATCAACAAGGAGGTTGAGGTGATGGACGAAAAATTCCGACAGTCCCTTCAACAATTGCACGACGAACTTGAGCAGACGCAAGCGGTTGATCCAGAGACTCGTCAGCTGCTTGAACATCTCATGAACGATATTCGAGCGACGCTGGGCGATTCGAGCGGCAAGCCGCCTCGGCGCAATGATGCGATGGCGCAGCGTTTGCAAGAATCGATTGAACGCTTGGAGGAATCGCATCCCAACTTGGTCTTGACCCTGGGACGAGTGCTGGATCATCTTGCTCGTGTGTAAGAATGGTATGCAAGAAAAATCAGTTGTCAATTGTCTGGTGGGGGGATAGAGTACGTCAACAATTTACGCCATCGGTCATTCGGCGCGACCGCTAGACAAGTTCATCGAAATCTTTTTAGCGCATAACATCACGCTGCTTGCCGATATTCACACCGTACCGCGCTCACGGCATAATCCGCAATTCAATCGCGAATCGCTTAAAATTGAGTTACTCAAGATAGAAATCAAATATCGCCATTTGAAAGCGCTGGGCGGTTTGCGTCACCCAAGCAAAGGTTCCATCAATGTTGGCTGGGAGAACGCGAGTTTTCGTGGCTTTGCCGATTACATGCAGACTACGGAATTTGCCGAAGGAATCGAAGAGCTGATTGCGCTGAGCGAACGTTTCAATTCACAAGTCGCATCCGACCTTTTGGCCCGTTGCACTGATCCTGTTCATCTAGGCGCTTTTACCACTGCCGTATTCTTCGGTCGCGATGATCGTATCGGCGCTTTTGTTACTACTTGAACGACGGTTATTTGAACCAAGGAATTTGAAATGAACAAGTTTGATGAATTGCGAGAAAAAATTCTGCCTGTGCTCGAGCCGTACGTAACGCGCATTGCGTTATTCGGGTCAATTGTGCGTGGCGAAGAGACGGCGGAAAGCGATATCGTTCGAATGGATTGCCTGAATTGAAACGCCAGGTTCAAACGATTCTTGGAAGCTAGATAATGATTGAGGTAAAAAATGCCTGATACCACTTTCGCCGACCGTGCGGAACAATTTCTCAGCGACTTGATGCGCGAGCAATATCAAGTCGGCGCAGGTTTGAAATCGACGCTCGAACTCGCACCGATCTATGAACGCAACGCCGATCTGTTTGCGGATGCAACGGTGCGCGAACGCATCGCGGCGATGAAGCGCGACGAATCGTCCAAGGAAGCGCGCCATCTTGCCGATTTCGCCGTAAGCAGCTTTATCGAAAACGCGGTCAAGGAGTTGAGCGAACAAATCACGAACGCCGAACTGGTAGCTATCGTCGAATGGGACGAAAAGCAGATTCCGTATCAAAATGTGCGTTCGGTGTTGGTCCGCGAAGCGAATATGCGCCGTCGCCATGATTTGGCTGACAAGCAGATTAAGGTGATGGTCAAGCAAAATCCAATGCGCGTTCAACGCATCAAAGCGCAGCACGATTTGGCACGCAACTTGGGCTTTGGGAGTTATCGTGCGATGATCGAACAGTTGCGTGGTTGGAATTTGCCAGAGCTATCAAAGCAACTTAAACCGCTGTTCGAAGAGACTGAAGACGTTTACGAAGAAAATCTCGAGCGCAGTCTTGCCGCTGTGCGAGTACCGCGTAAAGAAGCGGAGACGAGCGACGTTGCGTTCGTCCTGCGTGCGCCGCAATTCGATTCGATTTTCCCAGTCAGTCAACTCGTTCCATCATTTGTCAAAACGATGAAGGGACTCGGTTTGGAATTCGCGAGCACACCAGGGTTGAAGCTCGATACGGAAGATCTTCCACTGAAATCGCCGCGAGCATTTTGCGCGCCTGTTCGCGTGCCGAAAGAAGTTTACCTCGTCATCAAACCGATTGGCGGGCAGGATGATTATCGCGCGCTTTACCACGAGTCGGGACACGCCGAACATTTCTCGCACATCGACGAGACGCTGCCGTTTGCGCTGCGCTATCTTGGCGACGAAGCGATCAGCGAAACGTTTGCGTTCTTGTTTGAATCGTTGAGCTTTACTCCGCGCTGGCTCGTCGATGTCTTGCGCATTCCAGTGCGCGAAGCGGAAAACTATCGTCGCTTTGCGTTGTTCAACAAACTCTGGCTCTTGCGGCGGTATGTTGCAAAGCTACAGTACGAGTTACATTTGCACGATAACGGTCCTGCCAGAGTCGATACCGATTATCGTGATATTCTGACCGATGCGTTGCACGTTAAAATTCCGCCCGAGCGATACCTTGACGATGTGGACGATGCGTTCTACGTCGCAGGTTACCTAAGAGCGTGGGTGTTCGAGGTCCAGCTTCGACGCTATCTCCTGGAACGCTTTGGGGAAGGGTGGTACGAATCCATCGAGGCGGGCAAGTTCTTGCAGAGTCTGTGGTCGGTCGGCTTACGCGACTCTGTAGATGAAATTGCGCGCACACGCATCGGTGCAGAGAAATTGAATGCCACACCGTTGATCGAGGAGTTGATCGATTTGTAAAAACTGCGACGCACTTGCAAGTGCGTCGCAGTTTTTACACACCGGGACTATTGGCATTATGCACAAAACGTGCGGTGGTAAGTCTGTGCAAAATAAATTTTGACAAATCTATTAACCTATGCTAAATTCTTTGTTGATAACTGAATAGTGACTCATGCTCATCCAGAGAGGTGGAGGGAACGGCCCTATGAAACCTCGACAACCTCTCAGTAGCCAGTTAACGGTCAACAGTTAACAGTCAACAGTCGTCAGATCATCTGATTACTGTTCACTGATTACTGTTCACTGATTACTGATTACTGATAAGGTGCCAACTCCGACAGAAACGAAATCTGGAAGATGAGATAAGATCAACCAATGATGCTTGTCTGCCTCTTCTTACCCAGAAGAGGCATTTTTTATTTCTCTTCGGAAAGGGATATGTATTCAATGAACCGATGCACCATGCGTTTGCCTTTAGCAGCAGCGCGACGTTGCTAAAGGCGGATAACGATTGCTCAGTTAATTTTCAGTTCCATTTGTATTGGGATGAACATTGGCGTACAGGATTTTTTCGTCACCTGTCACATGTCACCCGTCACATTCCAAGGAGAGTATATTCCATGTCTACTGAACAGAACGGACGCAAATACGGTTTCAACACTCGTCAACTTCATGCAGGGCAGCAGCCGGATTCCGCCACGGGTTCACGCGCAGTTCCCATTTACCAGACAACTTCATATGTTTTCAAAGATACCGAACACGCTGCTCGACTTTTTGCGTTGCAAGAATTGGGCAACATTTATACGCGGATCATGAATCCGACCAGTGATGTGTTCGAACAACGGCTTGCCGATCTCGAAGGCGGCGTCGGCGCGCTTGCGGCAAGCTCGGGCCACGCCGCGCAAACGATGGCGATTTTGGCATTGTGCGGTCAAGGCGATCACATCGTTTCTGCATCGACCCTATACGGCGGCACGTACAACCAATTCAATTACACCTTCCCGCGACTCGGCATCGACGTGACATTTGTCGATCCATCCGACCCGGAGAATTTTCGCCGCGCGATTCGCGACAACACGAAAATTCTGTACGGTGAAACGCTCGGCAATCCGCGCATCAATGTCTTTCCATTCGAAGAGGTCGCCAAGATCGGGAAAGAATATCGCATTCCGCTCATAATCGATAACACCTTCGCCACGCCGTACCTCTGCCGACCGTTTGAGTGGGGCGCGAACATCGTCACGCACTCGACGACGAAATTTATCGGCGGACATGGCACCAGCATCGGCGGCGCAATCGTCGATGGCGGCAATTTTGACTGGGCCAAGAATCCGCGTTTTCCAAACTTCAACACGCCGGATCCAAGCTATCACGGTCTCGTGTATGCCGATTTGGTGGGCGCGGGCTTGCCGCCTTTCATCATCAAAACGCGCGTGCAAATTCTGCGCGACATTGGCGCGTGCCAAACGCCGATCAACTCGTGGTTGTTCTTGCAAGGACTGGAAACTCTCAGTCTACGCATTGATCGGCATGTGAGCAACACACAGTGCGTCGCCGAGTTTTTGGAAAAACATCCAAAGGTCAGTTGGGTAACTTATCCTGGACTCGAGAGTCATCCCGATTATGCGCTTGCGAAAAAATATCTGCCAAAGGGCACTGGCGCGATTCTGGGCTTTGGCATCAAAGGTGGTCATGAAGCTGGACGCGCATTTATTAATCGATTGAAATTGTTCAGCCACTTGGCGAATGTTGGCGATGCCAAGAGTCTCGCGATTCATCCGGCGAGCACGACGCACAGTCAGCTTACGCCCGAGGAACAAACCAGTGCCGGTGTTTCTCCCGACTTTGTGCGTTTGAGCATCGGGCTGGAAGACATCGAAGATATTTTGTGGGATTTGGATCAGGCGTTGAATAAAGCGTAGAACGGAAACGTGATGCGTGACTCGTGATACGTGATCCACCCTGAGCGAAGTCGAAGGGTCACGCTTCACGAATCACGCATCACTTGGATGGAAAATGTCTAACAACTCACTTGGTATCACCGAACGCCAATATTTTACCTTTGCCGAAAACGAACCGATGCCGCTCGACAGCGGCGAATCGTTGGGTCCGATCACGCTCGCATACGAGACCTATGGCAAACTCAACGCCGATAAAAGCAATGCGATTCTGATTTGTCATGCGCTCTCCGGCGATGCGCACGCGGGTGGTCTTACATCGGAGGGTAAAGCGGGATGGTGGGACGATTGCGTCGGACCGGGCAAAGCGTTCAATACGAACAAGTATTTTGTCATCTGTTCCAACGTCATCGGCGGTTGCCAAGGTTCGACAGGACCTGGATCGATTGATCCAAAAACGGGCAAGCCGTACGGCTTGAACTTTCCGGTCATTACAGTCAAGGACATGGTTCGCGCGCAACGCCATCTCATCGATTATCTGGGCATCGACAAATTGCTGGCGATAGCGGGCGGAAGCATGGGCGGAATGCAGGTGCTGCAATGGACGGCGAATTATCCCGAACGCGTTCGCGCTGCCTTGCCGCTTGCAACCACTGCCCGCCACTCGCCGATGTTGATCGCGTTTAGCGAAGTGGGTCGGCAGGCCATCTACGCCGACCCGAATTGGAACAAGGGTGATTATTACGATGGGGCGCGCCCCAACACGGGGTTGGCACTCGCGCGCATGATTGGACACATCACCTATCTCAGCGAAGAATCGATGCACCAAAAGTTTGGTCGGCGGCTCGAAGCGCGCGAACGATTCGGCTTCGATTTTGAAACGGATTTTGCGGTTGAAAGCTATCTGCACCACAATGGCAGCCGCTTTACAGAGCGATTCGATGCGAACACGTACCTCTACGTCACCAAAGCGATGGACTATTTTGATCTAGCGAATGGCAACGGCAGTCTATCCAAAGCGTTTGCGAAATGCGCCGACATTATGTACCTCGTCGTTTCCTTTACGTCTGACTGGCTCTATCCTACATACCACTCGAAAGAAATGGTCAGCGCATTGACCGGCATCGGCGCAGACGTGACGTACTGCAATTTGCAATCAACCTGGGGACACGACGCGTTCTTGCTTGAGGTGGAAACGATGACGCAACTAATTTCGGATTTCCTGGGACGTGTAGTTGAGCATCATGAGATTCTGTTGCCTTGACGCACGTCATTCTGCGCGAAGCGAAGAATCTCATTTTTACAAAGTGCGAGACTCTTCGCTCCGCTCAGAGCGATAACCTAAATCGGTTTTTGATTCATGAGTGAAACAAACAACGTTGGATTGCGACCTGATTTACTTGCTATCGCCAACTTTATCCAGCCCGGTGAAAAAGTTCTCGACCTGGGTTGTGGCGATGGCGTTTTGTTGCGCCATTTGATCGATGGGCGCCAAATCACCGGACGCGGCATCGAATTGTCAGAGCAAGGTGTGCTAGCTTGTGTTCGCAAAGGCTTGAGCGTTCGCCAAGGCAACCTCGACGAAGGTCTCGGCGATTATCCGGATGATTCTTTCGATACGGTGATTCTCAGTCAGACATTGCCGTATCTCGACGATCCCGCGTTCATCATTTGCGAGATGCTGCGCGTGAGTCGGCGCGCGATTGTGAGTTTTGCAAACTGGGGACACTGGCGTTGTCGGATTGGCTTGCTGTTGACCGGGCGAACGCCACTTGCGCCGGGTTTGCCACAGCCGTGGTACACCGCGCCGCGCGCACGTCCATTGACCGTGCGCGATTTCATCGATTTTTGCAAGAACGAGGGAATCAAGATCGACCAGTCGATTTACTTGGGGGAGTCGAATCGCACGTTGCGCGCGGCACGCTTGGGTGAGAATATGCGCGTGTCGATTGCGATTTTTGAGGTTGGTAAATTGCATTGACCAGGTAAGTTTTCGGATGTATACTCGAATCAGTTGCAATGTGAGTTGGGCTTTGATGTGAAAGGAAAGTGACCATGGTGAGAAATGTAACAGATTCGATAGACGATTCACGCATCGAAAGTGTTGTTCAGGAAATTGATCGGCTTATTACTGAGATGACGGCGTTGCGGAGTCAGTTGGTTTTTCTCAGTCACAAGTCCGCTGATCAGACTCGCTCCGTGCGTACCGCGAATTACTTTGGAATGTGGGCTGACCGCCAAGATATGCGCGGACTGTCATCGCGTGAATGGTTAGAAAATTTGCGCGCAAAGCAATGGACGCGTCAATGACGGGCAAGCTTTTGGATAGTACAGTGTTGATCGATCTCTCGCGGGGAAACACCCAGGCGGCTGATTTTGTAGATGCGGCTCGAAGGGATCAGATTCCGTTGTTTGTCTCTACGGTTTCCGCAATGGAATTGATTGCAGGGTGTCGTGATAAAATTGAAGTGGATAAGGCGAAGGAGCTTGTTGCCGATTTTGACCTCGCACATCTTTCGCCTACAGCATCTGCGCAAGCATACGATCTTATGCTCACCTACTGCAAAAGTCATGGTTTGACGATACCCGATGCTCTCATTGCTGCTACTGCAATTGTCCAAGATTTAGAGCTAGCGACAGATAACGAACGACACTTTGGCATGATACCAAATCTAACTGTCTCGCGACCTTATTGATGTTATCTCTGCCAGCGACAGAAGCGAAAAACCGAAGAGCCTTCGAAGGCTCTTCGGTTTTTCGCTTCTGTGCTCATGAAAGGTTTGGAAGAAATTAAGCGGACGTTGCACGCGTGTCGAGAGGATTACTTTAACGGTACAAATTGTGTTGTGCGATATATGTTTCAACCGCGGGCGGCACGAGATGCGTGATAGGGAGATCTGCGCGAATGCGGCGCTGCAATTCGCTAGCGGCAATGTCAATCGCAGGTGAGGGGACGAAGACAACGCATTCGCGCAAACCGGGGAGTTGTTTTTCCAGCTCATCGATGTTTGCCGTAAAGCCAGGGCGAAAGAACACAGCGAGTTTGCAAACTCGAATGAATTGATCGGGCGCGTGCCACGTCAAGATATTCGCGAGCGAGTCCATGCCCATGATGAAATAAAGATCGACGTCATTGCCAAGTTGCTCACGCAACAAACGCATCGTGTCCGAGGTATACGTTGGTCCTTCGCGGTCAACGTCGATGCGCGAGAGTGCAAAACGTGGATGCGAGGCAATTGCCAGCCGCACCATTTCCAATCGGTGTTCAATCGCCGTGATTGAATTTCCTGGCTTGTGGGGTGGGTGACGCGTCGGGGCAAACAGAACTTGGTCGAGAGCTAGTTGCGCGAGTGCTTGTTCGGCGATTGCGATGTGCCCGTTGTGCGGCGGATCAAAGGTGCCACCTAAGACACCCATGCGAGTGTGGGAGTGTGGGAGGTGCTGCATCAATTTTCACCCCCATACGCCCATACTTGTTTCGCGCTCAATTTCGCCATTCGAGTTCTACGTCGCCGATGCGGACCTTGTCGCCTTCGCGGACGCCCGCTTGCTCCAGCGCGTTCGTGACTCCCATCGCCTTGAAGACACGATGCAATCGCACGATGGCTTCCTCTTGATCGAAATTCGTCATTGCAACGGTGCGTTCGACCTTTCGACCGGTGATGCGGAAGGCGTGACCCTCGCGCTTGATCTCAAACGCATTTTCGTCCTTGGCCGGGCGAATAACTGGCAATTCCTCTTCTTGCACCTCTGGCTCGGGTTCGACTTCATTCAGGCGCTTGACTGCCGCGCGAAGCAAATCGCGCACGCCTTGACCCGTCGCCGCAGAGATTGCATATGCCTCGATCTTTTTGCGCGCGAATTTTTTCTGCAATTTTTGCCAGTTGGCTTGCGCATCGGGCAAATCCATTTTGTTGAGTGCGACCACTTGCGGTTTCTTTGCTAGCTTGGGATTGTATTCTTTCAATTCGCGATTGATCGTATCGAATGCTTCAAGCGGATTTTCGAGTGAACCGTCGATGAGGTGAATCAACACGTGCGTGCGTTCGGTGTGACGCAGGAATCGATCACCCAGACCGGATCCAGTGTGCGCGCCTTCGATCAAGCCAGGAATATCGGCGAGGACGACCTCACGATCATCGACGATAGCAACACCTAGATTGGGTGTCAGCGTCGTAAAAGGATAGTCGGCGATTTTGGGTTTCGCTGCTGTGATCGATGCGAGAAAAGTCGATTTGCCTGCGTTGGGTAAACCGATGATGCCGATATCGGCGAGCAGTTTGAGTTCGAGCAACAGCGTGCGCTCTTCGCCTGGCTCGCCTTTTTCCGCAAAACGCGGCGCTTGATTGGTCGAACTGACGAATGCCGCATTGCCGCGTCCGCCGCGTCCGCCACGCGCGACGATCACTTGATCGTTTTCCTTCACCAAGTCGGCAATGACTTGGCCCGTTGCTGCATCACGCACGACGGTTCCGCGCGGAACGGGAATGACAATATCGGCGCCATTCTTGCCGTGCTTGTCGCTGCCTTCGCCGTGCGCGCCGCGTGTGGCTCTCCAGTGCGGATGTTTTCGCAGATTCAGCAGCGTGTTCAAGTGTCGGCTCACTTGCAGAACCACGTCGCCGCCGTCGCCGCCATGTCCACCATCGGGTCCGCCATGGGGAACAAATTTTTCACGGCGGAAACTCATACTGCCGTTGCCGCCGTTGCCTGCTTGCACAATAATTTTTGCTTCGTCAAAGAATATAGTTTCGTCTCGCATCGCTGCCCAGAATACTCGAATCTTTAGATAATTGCAAGTTGAGATGAATCATGTTATGATACGCTTTGAAAATACCAGGCACTGAAGGAGAAGCGGATGGCGACGCAGCCAGTTTCTGATGTAGTTATTAATCGATTACCTCTTTACTTGCGGATGCTCACGTTTTTGCAACGAGAGGGAAAGACGATTACGTCGTCCCAGGAACTGAGTGAGCGACTTGATTTTTCGTCGGCGCAAATTCGCAAAGACCTTTCGTACTTTGGCGAGTTTGGCAAGCAAGGGACTGGCTATAACATCGAGTACTTGCAAAAGCAGTTGCGTCAAATCCTGCACGTCGATCATGATTGGGAAGTGGTCTTGGTGGGCGCTGGCGATTTGGGGCGCGCGCTGGTGCATTATCAGGGCTTTGCGCCGCAAGGTTTCAAGCTCGTCGCGATTTTCGATAATGCGCCGCAGAAGATTGGAATGACCGTTGGCGATTTGGTCGTTCAAACGATGACGGAACTGCCGCGCGTGGTGCGCTCCAAGAATGTGCGGATAGCGATTCTCGCGGTGCCCGAAGAAGTTGCGCAACAAGTCGCCGATGAGTTGATCGAGCTGGGGATTCGCGCGATTCTGTGTTACGCATCGATCACGTTGAGCGTGCCGTCCGATGTCAAAGTGCATTACATCGATCCGGTGGCAGGTATGCAGAGCATGATGTATTATTTGTAAACCTAAAAGTGAAAAGGATAAAGTCAAAAGTAGCTGGCGGTTGTCCGTGGTTGCTTTTGACTTTTTTGTTAGTGCGAGCGTTGACAGTCCAAAGTGACTGTGCTATTCTAAATCTGATCAAAAGGAGCGTTGGATTCGAATTTATCTGGACACGTCTGTATTCAGCGCATATTATGATGAACGCACACCGGAACGACTGCAAGCTACGCGCGAATTCTGGCAAACGCTTGGGCGGTATGAGCTACTCTGCTCGGAACTCACTGTCGAAGAGTTGAGCCAAGCAGAAACGAAATTAGCTGAGCAACTCACGACTCTAATGCGCGGCTTTCGGGTTGTTTCATTGAGTTCCGTCATGCGTGATTTGGCAAGTACTTATGTCCAAGCAGGCGTTGTGCCAGCCCGTTATTTGGACGATGCTTTGCATATTGCTGTGCCAGTTCATGGCGACGCAGATGTTTTGGTGAGCTGGAATTTCAAGCATATGGTCAAACGCAATACTCGTTTGCTTGTGAATTATCTCAATGCTCAACATGGATTGCGCAGTATTGAAATTCTGACTCTCCCAGAACTTTAAGGAGGAACGATGTTTGATTTAGCACGTCTAGAGCAAGATAGCGGTTTACCGCCCGCTATCATAAAGCAAATAGAACAAATAGTGAAAGAGGACTTTAACGACGATCAGATGTTGTTCGAGTTGCATATTGTGCGAATCTTTCAAGCCCTAAAAGAAGGACGCCTTACTGTTAATGAAGTTTTGAGAGAACACGAAACTGCTTAGCGCTTGGTAGCACTAAAACAAAAAGGCAAAAGTAATTTCTGAGATTACTTTTGCCTTTTTACTTTTCACTTTTGACTTGTCTACAGTTCGGGCATACTGCGCCTGATCATCTCAAGCTGTTCGAGCGTTTTGCCTGCGCCGATGGCGGTACATGCCATCGGATTTTCCGCCACATAACAGGGCACGCCCGTTTCTTTCGTCAGAAAGCGGTCGATGTTGCGTAATTGCGCGCCGCCGCCTACCATGACCATGCCTCGGTCGATGATGTCGGATGCCAACTCTGGTGGCGTCTTTTCCAAGACGGAACGCACCACGGCGGAAATCGCTTGCAGTGGCTCCGCGATACAATCGGTGATTTCGTTCGACGAAACGCGAATCGTGCGCGGGAGTCCTTGCACTTGATCGCGACCACGCACTTCGATGGTAAGCTCTTCTTCCATCGGTAACGCGCTGCCGATTTGAATCTTGATATCCTCGGCGGTCTGCTCGCCGATCATCAAATTGTATTTCTTGCGGATGTATGTCGTGATCGCTTCGTCGATCTTCAAGCCCGCCACGCGCACCGAACTCGACACAACCATGCCATTCATCGAAATGACGGCCGCTTCGCTTGCGCCGCCGCCAATATCGACGACCATGTTGCCAGTCGGCGTGTGAATGGGCAAGCCCGCGCCGAGTGCCGCTGCAAAGGGTTCGGGCACGAGATGCGCTGAGCGTGCGCCGGCGGCAATCGTTGCATCGTGGACGGCGCGTTCTTCCACGCTCGTCACGCCAACTGGCACGCTGATCGCTACATCGGGCTTGAAGCCCACCATCATTTGCAGACGACCGCAGGTTTTGGATATAAAATGGTTGAGCATTTTTTCGGTCACGGAATAATTCGCGATAACGCCATCGCGCATCGGTCGCATGACCTCGATACTTTCCGGTGTGCGCCCCAGCATCATCTTTGCTTCTTCGCCCAAGGCGACGATGCGGGGATCGGCTATAGACAGTGCAACGAGCGAGGGTTCTTGAAGTACGATCCCTCGCCCGCTGACATACACGAGTACGTTGACAGTTCCAAGATCAATTCCGATTTTTCGAACGAACATGTTCTTCCTTGGTTGTGATTAGCTCCGATTTGAAGATTGCGAACCACGGTCGCGTCGGCGGCGTGCCACCTTGAGGCGAAGTTCGGCGCGACGGAGCGATTGTTCAATGCGAGCGAATTCAACATCACCGCGCGGTTTTTCTTGCAGGGTTTGTTGAGCGCGTTGGCGTGCTTGTTCAGCGCGCTGCTCGTCGATCTCTTCGGCGTGCTCGGCGGTGTCGGCGAGCACAGTAACTTTGTCGGGGCGGACTTCCATAAAGCCGCCGCCAATCGCAAAGTCGAATTCCTGTCCGCCTTTTTTGTAATGGAGTTCGCCGAAAGTGAGCGCGGTCAAGAGCGGCTGGTGTCGCGGCAAAATACCCAAGATGCCATCGACGCCCGGCGCGCTGACGTAATCCACATCCTCGCTTAGCACAAGACGTTCGGCAGTTACAATATCGAGTTTAATTGTTGCCATTCAATGACTCTTTAAACTTTACCTTCGCGGAAGGCTTCGCGCACTTCGTCGATTCCGCCGCGCATGTAGAAATAGGGTTCGGGCACATCGTCAAATTCGCCGTTCAGAATCATGCGGAAACCGCGAATCGTCTCTTTGACCGGCACATACTTGCCAGGTCGACCGGTGAATGCTTCGGCGACGCGCATGGGCTGCGAGAGGAAGCGCTGAATCTTGCGCGCGCGGGCGACAGTCAACTTGTCGTCTTCGCTCAATTCTTCGACGCCGAGAATCGCGATAATGTCTTGCAAGTCCTTGTAGCGTTGCAACACGCGCTGAACAGCACGCGCAACTTCATAGTGATCCTTGCCGACGATGTTCGGATCGAGAATGCGGGAGGTTGATGCGAGCGGATCGACGGCAGGGAAGAGACCTTGTTCCGCAATCGAGCGTTCGAGCGAAATGGTCGCGTCGAGGTGAGCGAATGTCGCGACGGGCGCAGGATCGGTATAATCGTCTGCAGGCACGTAAATCGCTTGCATAGAAGTGATCGAGCCGCGCTTGGTCGATGTGATGCGTTCTTGCAATTCACCCATTTCCTGAGCGAGCGTTGGCTGATAACCGACTGCGCTAGGCATACGACCAAGCAGGGCGGACACTTCGGAACCGCTCATGACGAAGCGGAAGATGTTATCGATGAAGAGCAGGACGTCGCGACCTTCATCGCGGAAATATTCTGCCATCGTCAAGCCGGTCAAGGCGACGCGCAAACGTACTCCGGGCGGTTCGTTCATTTGACCAAAGACCATCACGGTCTTGTCGATAACACCCGACTCGGTCATTTCAAGATAAAGATCGTTGCCTTCGCGGGAGCGTTCGCCGACGCCGCAAAAGACCGAGTAGCCACCGTGCTCCGTCGCGACCGAGCGAATCAACTCTTGAATGATAACGGTCTTGCCAACGCCTGCGCCACCAAACACGCCGACTTTACCACCTTTGGTGAAGGGTGCGACGAGATCGACGACCTTCATGCCCGTTTCAAAGAATTGTGGCTCGGTGACCTGTTCTTCGAAGGTAGGTGCAGCTCGATGAATTGGCGAATACTTGTCGGCGTGGACATCGCCTTTTTCGTCGATGGGATCGCCGGTGACATTAAAGATACGTCCCAGTGTAACTTGTCCAACGGGAACGGAGATGGGTGCGCCGGTGCTGACCGCTTCCATGCCACGGCGTAGCCCTTCGCTGGAATCCATCGCAACGGAACGAATCGCGTTGTCACCGAGATGTTGTTGCACTTCGAGGATGAGGCGTTTACCGTCTTCCCGGATTTCCAGAGCATGGTAAATTTCGGGAAGCTCGCCCGTTTTGAATTCTACATCGACCACAGGTCCCATGACCTGAATCACATGTCCAATTGAGCCTTTCGCCATTCCGTTCCTCCGAGTAATTAGCAGATTGCATATGGCTTATGGCATATAGTAGTTCGACTATTTGCTATAAGCTATTTGGCTATTCGCTGTTTGCTATTTCGCTGCGAGGGACTGGCGCAATGCTTCTGCGCCGCCCACAATGTCGAGCATTTCCCTGGTGATGTTCCATTGTCGCGCTTTGTTCATCACCAACGTCAAATCGCCGATGAGTTCTTGCGCGCTGTCAGTGGCATTACGCATCGCGACCATGCGCGCCGAGTGCTCACTGGCATTGGCTTCCAGCACTGATTGATAGATTTGCAATTCGGTAAAGCGCGGCAAGACTGAAGCGAGAATCGTCTCTGGATCGGGTTCGTACAGATAGACTGCGCTCAAACCTTCACTTTTTTCCTGCGGTGCGTAAAGCGGTAAGAGTTGCTTGATCTGCGGCTTTTGTACCACAACATTGACAAAATCGGTATACGCGATGTGGACTTGATCGGCGCGTCCGGTCGTAAATTCTTCGATGGCGATGTTGGCGATGGGACCGATGTCGAGAATCGATGGCTTTTCGCTCAAGCCGGTGAACTCGGCAATGATCTCTTTGCCTAACCGTGCCATCAAATCACGCCCACGTCGCCCGATCGTGATGAGGCGAACGGGGTTGTGTTGCTTGCTCATAAAGTCCAGTGCGGTACGGATAATGTTCATGTTGTACGCGCCGCACAGTCCACGGTCCCCAGAGATGAGGATGAGCGTGACATTCTTGATCTCGCTGCGTTCTTCCAGCAACGGATGCATGATCTTGCCGCGTCCAGGTTGCGCCGCCACATACCGCAACACTTCCCATGCCTTTTCTGCATAGTTACGACTTGCGAGCGTGGCTTGTTGCGCGCGCCGCATTTTGGACGCCGAGACCATTTCCATCGCGCGCGTCACTTGGGAAATATTGCGAACGCTTTTAATGCGTCTTTGAATTGCGCGAAGAGTCGCCAAGGTTTAACCTCGATTATTGACCTTTGAACAAGAAATAGTTGGTGCTGGTTGGGCTGAGCGGTGCATATTTGCATTTCAACTTGGATGCATCGCATTGTCCCAAATTCTTTACAACCGTCACCGACCAATGCGCCCACATTTGATCCGAACCGGTCTTGATCGAATCATAATTCGGGCTACCACGTTTTGGCGATTCCAAAGTGAATTTGATAGAAAAGCCGATGGGCGTTTGATCACCGCATTTGACAAGCCAGTAGTCGGAGCGGGGTGCGACGCCGCCATTGACCGCTTCGGTTCTCACCTGGAGCAAATAGCACTCATCGCCTTGCAAGCCGCCCAGCGATTGCCAATCAAAGACGATGGCACTGCCGTCGAATTTGACCTCATCCTTTTCACTATCCGACCAAATCGGTTTGTTGATAGTGGGTGCTCCATACTTGATGGGCAATGCCGTAGCGGTCGGCGGCGTTGCTACTTTGGTTGGGGTTCGCGTCGCCGGTGGTCTTGTTGCTACCGCCGCCTTGGTCGGTGCGGCGAGAGTTGCGACGGTTGGCGTTAACGTCAGTCCTACCGTCGGAATCGGCGTCAGCGTTGGCTGAGCCGAAGTTGCAGTTGGCGGCGGTGGCGTTGCAGTAATGACAACGGTTACGACTTGAGACGTTGCAGTCGCCGCTGGAGTAACGGTTGGCGAAGAACCACAGCCAACAACAAGGACGGCAACGAGCAAGAGCGTAAGCGCGAAAAGAATTTTGGCATTCATAGTTTTCTCCAAACTGGTTCAGATATATTCAACAACGAAATCTTGTGATAAGAGTGCAGCCACATTATTTTGGGAGCGCACTAGCACCCGCTGTCTCCGCAGACTTGGAGACTAATGGTGAATGGACCGGTGGCTGGACCACATCTGGTTACGGTTCCACTCGATTTGCCAACAGTGTTATCGAAACCGCCGGTTACTTTGATGACGGTTACTGTCCAGGTCACGGAATAAATATCGCCTGCGGGACTGACGAGATTCTGAACTCGCCGTTGATCGTAGATGTAATGTTGTCCGTTGTTAATGAACCAATTGTGTTGGACATCGACGATATCGCCATTGATGACTTTGCTGCCCAGCTTGGATTGAAGCTCAATGCGATACCCGACGGTTGCATCCGTTTCGCCTGCTTGAAACGGAGTCCATTGAAAATCAAACGTGTCGGGCGAAAACCCGGAAAGTTTTGTGTGACGTAAGGCGCCATCATTTGGAAAGATTAACTTGGCGACACTGCCCAAGCTGCACGCTGGCGCAGGCGTGGCTGTCGGCGCGGCGGCGACCGGTGCGACCGTAGGCGCAGGTCTGGTCGCGGTTCTGACGACCGCTGGTCTAGTCGCCGTTCGCGTTGGCGTCTTAACCTCTACGACAAGCCCAGCGGTGGGCAACGGTGTAATCGTGACTGGTTCGGGTGTTACGGTTACTGGTACATAGATGAGCCACGGTGTCTGAGTTGCGCTGCGAGTCGCCGGTGCTGGAGTAAGCGATGTATTTCCGCTGCATCCACTCACGGCGGCAACCACTGCGCTAAGTAAAACGAGCCATCTTAAATTGGTAACTCTCACAATTTCTCCTTAGCGTTTTCCTGACGTTGGTATGATTGAACTCAACGCTGAGATCGAAACGCCAAGTCGCTTGCTGGCAGATAGCGTATTGCTGATACCTTATGCTCAACTGCCATCTGCTATCAGCTATTTGCCATTTGCTAGAATGTTCCTGCCAGTTTGAAATCCTGAATTGCTTTCTTCAGGGCGGCTTCACTATCGTTGTCAATCTGCCGCGCCTTGAGGATTTTTTCGCCAATGTCTGGATGGCTGGCGTCCATGAATCGGAAAAATGCAGTTTCGAACGCGCGGACCTTTTCAACGGGCACATCATCGAGATAGCCGTTGGTCGCGGCATAAATAATTTCGACTTGGCGATCCAAGCGCATGGGTTCGTACTGTGGCTGCTTGAGTAGTTCGGTCAAGCGCATCCCGCGTTCCAATTGATCGCGCGTCGCCTTGTCCAAATCCGACCCGAACTGCGCGAACGCTGCGAGATTACGATATTGCGCGAGATCGAGTTTCATCTTGCCGGCGACCTGGCGCATGGCTTTGGTCTGGGCTTTACCGCCGACGCGCGACACGCTGATACCGACGTTCAACGCGGGGCGAATACCGGCATAGAACAAATCGCTTTCCAAATAAATCTGTCCATCCGTAATCGAAATGACGTTGGTGGGAATGTAGGCTGACACGTCGCCGGCTTGAGTTTCGATGATGGGCAAGGCAGTCAGCGAGCCAGCGCCATATTTTTTCGATAATTTCGCCGCGCGTTCGAGCAAGCGCGAGTGAAGATAGAAAATGTCGCCAGGATACGCTTCGCGTCCGGGTGGGCGGCGGAGTAACAACGAGACCTGCCGGTACGACCAGGCATGCTTTGATAGGTCATCGTAGATAATCAGCGCATCCCGGACTTGTTTGCCGCCGACTTGGACGCCGTTCTCCATGACCTCTTCGCCCATGGCGCAGCCAGCATAGGGAGCCAGATATTGCAAGGCAGCGGGATCGGAAGAACTTGCGCTGACGACGGTCGTGTATTCCATCGCGCCGAATTTTTCCAACGTTCCGACGACCTGAGCAATCGTCGAAAGTTTTTGACCGATGGCGACGTAAATGCAGACCATGTCTTGTCCGCGCTGATTGATGATGGTATCGACGGCGAGCGCGGTCTTGCCAGTCTGACGATCGCCAATAATCAACTCGCGCTGACCACGACCAATCGGAATCATCGCGTCGATGGCTTTAACACCAGTCTGCACCGGTTGCTCGACGGGCTGGCGCATGATGACATTGGGCGCGATGCGTTCGACGGGGCGCACGTTGCTCGATTCAATCGGGCCCTTCCCATCGAGGGGTTGCCCGAGCGAGTTGACAACGCGGCCGACCATGCCTTGACCGACCGGCACAGAAGCGATGCGACCGGTGCCTTTGACCAAGTCGCCTTCGCGCAAGTCGGCGTACTCGCCCATGATGACAACGCCGATGGTGTCTTTTTCGAGATTGAGGGTCAACCCAAACACGCCGGTCTTTGGAAATTCGACCAACTCGCCCGCCATGACGTTCCGCAGACCGATCACACGCGCGATACCATCGCCGATTTCAATAATGGTGCCAACGTCCACGGCTTCGAGCGGTGGGCGAAAAGATTCGATTTGCTGTTTGATTTGCGCAGTGAATTCTTCAGCGCGGATCGCCATTAATACCTCCAAATTACAAATTCCAAATGAGCAAATGACAAAACTCGTACGAGAGATTTAGTCATTTGTCATTTGTTCATTTGTCATTTTAACTTTTCTTGCAACGCTGCCAGTTTGCCTGCCACGCTGCCATCGATCACCTTGTCGCCCACGCGCACGACGACGCCGCCCAGAATCGCAGGATCGACTACGTAATCGAACGCCAGGTCTTTGCCGAATTGCGCGCGCATCTTGCTTTCGATGGCGGATTTTTCGCCGTCCGTCAAAGTGATGGCACTCGTCACCTTGGCGGTTACGCCGAAAGCTTCGCGTTTGGCATAGCGGTCGAGATCGTTGATGACCTGGTTGAGCAAATGCACATCGCCTTTGCTCGCCAGCAGGAATATGAAATTCTCGACCGGTTTGGGCGTGTTGGACGGCAAGAGCGGTCGCAGCAACTCTTGTTTTTTTGAAAATGCGAGCGCGTTATCGTCGAGTTTGGCGATGACCTCGGGCTTGAGTGACGCAGCGACGGTTTTCAGCGGGTTGAGCCACTGCATCATCGCTTCTTCAAACACAGCGCGAGCGTAGGTTAAGGCAAGTCCTTCGTTAGCCACGATTATTCTTTCTCCTTCGACTTTGCTCAGGACAAGCTCTAGTTCTTGCCGATGGTATCTGCCTGCGCGAGAAACTCGGTGACGAGTTTGCGTTGGGCATTTTCGTCAAGCGAGGTGCTGACGACTCTATGCGTGGCGAGCATGGAAAGCCTCACCACTTCTTCGCGCAATTCAGAAAGCATTTGTTTGCGCTCGTATTCGATTTGCGAACGCGCCTGCTCGACTAGCTTGCGGGCTTCTTCACGCGCTTGCGCGACAATGACTTCGCGCTCTTTTTCGCCGACCTGAGCCGCCGCGGCGGCCGCCGCTTGCGTCTCGCGTCGCGTCTCTTCGAGTTTCTTTTCAAACTCTTTTTGTTGCGCGGCAGCGTCGGCTTTGACCTTCTCTGCGTACTCAAGACTCTCTTGGATCTTTTGCTTGCGTGCATTCAACATACCCAAAACGGGCTTGTACGCAAACTGCCACAAGAGAAATAGTAAAAGACCAAAATTAATTAGCTGGGCAGCCAGCCAGGTTACATTGATGCCAAGTTTTTCCAAGGCACTCCTCCGTTAGGAAAGATTCGCGCGCGGCGCTCGACTAGAAAATCTTGAAACCGATCAACAGCGAGACGACCAGAGCGAAAATGCCGAGCGCTTCGGTCACGGCGATACCGATGAACATGTTGGTCTGAACTTGGCCAGCCGCTTCGGGATTGCGTCCCATTGCGCCGAGCGCCGAGTTCACGAGCAAACCTAAACCGATGCCGGGTCCAATCGTTCCGAAACCAATCGCCATAGCGGCAGCGATGAGTCGAGCAGCACTTTCTTCCATGTAAACTTCCTCCTTGGGAATATAGTCTATTAGTCGGATAGTCCGGTAGTCTCGTAATCGAGTAGTCGCCTAGTCTTGTAGTCGGATAGTCCGGTAGTCTCGTAGTCGAGTAGTCGCCTAGTCTTGTAGTCGGATAGTCCGGTAGTCTCGTAGTCGAGTAGTCGCCTAGTCTTGTAGTCTTTTAGTCGGAGGTTGGTATTTGACTACTCGACTTTACGACTAGTTGACTATTCAACTGTTTGGCTAGTGATGTTCTTCTGCGCCGTGCTTGGATGTTGCAATCGTCATAAAGACCAGCGTTAGAATGGCGAACACGAACGCTTGCATAAAGCCCACAAAGAGTTCGAGCGCGTAGAACGGAAACGGAAAACCGAAGAAGATAAAAGTCGATGACAAGAACGCCATGATGAGCAAGACCACTTCACCGGCAAAAATGTTACCAAAAAGTCGGAAGGTGAACGAAACGATCTTGACCATTTCGCTAAAGAGTTCCAAAAATCCGACAAACACATCGATAAAGCCAAAGGCAAGTAGTCCGAATTTCGGTTTGCCCTTGAGGAGTGATCCGAAGAATTGACCGATCTTGTCGAACAAGAAGAATCGAACGAACCAGTATTTGATGGGACCGAACGTTTGCATACCAAATACTTGGGTCATGATGACCGAGATCAATGCAATCGCGAGCGTAAAGTTAATGTCGGTCGACGGCGAACGAAAGAACGGCGCAAGCAAGACTTCTTCGTGTGCGGCTTCGGCAGCAGGAGCGCCATGCTCACCGGCAGGCGCTGCTTCTTTATGCGCGCCCCAACCCGGCATGTCGAAAAAGATATTGATGCCCGCCGGCGGATGATCGCCTTCTTTGACAGGAATAATGCCAATCGGTCCAAAGCCGGGGATCAAACCAAGAATGTTGGAGAAGAAGACAAAGATGAAAATCGTCGTGACAATTGGGAAGAATTTATTGCTGCGCGCGCCTGCAATCCCATGTCCCAACCCATCCCACAACTCAATAATCATTTCAAGCAAGTTCTGCGCCGTGCCGGGAACGAGCGAGAGTTTGCGGGTGGCAAAATAGACAAAGAGGAGAATCAGGACCATGACAATCCAAGTGGTGAAGAGGGTGTTGGAAACTTGAAATCCACCGATGACGAATAAGACTTCGGGGCTAACGGCAACGGATGCGGTTACGGCAGAGGGTCCAAACTTGGGGAGAAGGAATGCAGGAACAAGAAAGAGAATCAGTACGACAATTATGGGTAGCCAGCGCTTCACTAAATTCCTCCCGTTGAATCTTTGCGATCATCATCGTCGGTGATTGCATCGTTAGCTTGCTGGACTGTGCGATAGGTGCTAATTGTACCGACGAGAATTCCGAATACCATCAGGCACAGAGTGCCAAAAGGGGCGATGCCTAGCGTGCGGTCAAGAAAAATTCCGATCAGCAGCGATCCAAACGCAGCGCCAAGTGTGAGAGCACTCAGTCGAACGAGCAATGCTAGTCCAGTAACTGTGCCGCGCATTTATTTTCTCGACCTGTGTAAACCTGCCAGATTATACACAAAAATATTAAAAATGCAAAATTACATTTGTTTTCTTTCTGCATTCAAGCGAAGATAGCGCGCGAGTTCGTTTTGTCCGATGAATCCAACAACTTGTCCCGCATCGAGGACCGGCAATTCTTCAGCATCGCTGTTCGCCAAGCGCGCAAGGGCGGTGGTTACGCTATCCGATGGATTCAAGACTTGAAGCGATGTACTCGGCGTCATCACATCGCGCACACGCCGGATGTTCCATTCGGGGCGCGAAACATTTCGAATATTACTTGTTCCGATAACGCCCAAGAATGCAAATCCATCTGTCACGACAAACGTCTGATCGCGCTGCCGCAACAAATATTGCTCGACGAATTCGCCGACGGTCAGATCGGGCGACACTGCTTCGGCGCGCGTCATCAACTGACTGACGCTTACGCCGCGCAGACTCTCGACCATCAGCGTTTGGCGATAACCTTCGTTGGCGGCGTTCCAGAGGAACAAGCCGATAAACGCGTTCCAAATTCCACCGATGCCGAACCCCGTAAAAAATCCAATGAACGCAGAGCCGATAAGCAGAACGGCAATCAGTTGTCCCACCCGCGATGCCCACTTGGTCGCCGTGGCGATGCTGTGCGTTGCACCCCACAGAATCGCGCGCAACACTCGGCCGCCATCGAGCGGGAAACCTGGCGCAAGATTGAACAAGGCGAGTGATCCATTAACTTGCGCCAGTATCCCGGTCAGCAGAATCAATGGCGTAAGCATGCCGTTGGCTACGTCAGCCGAATCGAGAATGCGCAGCCACAACCACGCCGCGCCGAACAATGCCGCGAGCGCCACACTCATCAGCGGACCCATGATCGCGATCAAGAATTCACTCAAGGGCCGATCGGGTTCGCCGGCAATTTGGGCGACGCCGCCAAAGATGAATAGCGTGATGCGCTTGACCGACGTGCCGAGCTGAATTGCCATCCACGAATGCGACAGTTCATGCGCCAGCACCGAAGCAAACAGCAACACGCTCGCCGCAATACCCAGCGTGATCGAAATGGCATCCGCGGAGACGCGAAAGCGACCGGGGTGCAAATCGCGTGGGAATTGGATAAAGCCCAATGTATACACCAGCAAAAAGAAAATCAAAAACCAACTTGCATCGAGTGCGATATCGATGCCCATTATTTTTCCAATGCGCCATCCGCGCATCTTGACTCCTTAAAAAGACCTGGAAGGTCTTGGAGACCTTCCAGGTCCGGTTTTGAACTATCGTAAATATCCGAACGGATTCAGATGTATTCCGTTTCGGATAATTTCAAAGTGCAAGTGTGGTCCGGTCGAGTTGCCGGTATTGCCTACGCGTCCGATGAGTTTTCCTTTTTTGACCGAGTCGCCAACTTCGACCGCGAAGGCGCTGAGGTGACCATAACGCGTCAAGAATCCGTTGCCATGATTAATCAAGATCATATTTCCGTAACCGATGTTGCTCCATCCCGCTTGCACGACGTAACCCGAATCGGCAGCGTAGATTGGCGTGCCGGTCGCTGCGCCAACATCGATACCCGTATGACGCGTCCAATATTTTTGCGTGATGCGTCCAGAAACGGGCCACCCAAAATTGCCTGTGCCGCGCGCCGCAGTAGCTGGAACAGCTCCGCTATAGGCAGTGACTTGACGAGGCACGTAAGGCTTGGTTCCGTCGGGCACCATCAAAAATTGACCAGTGGTCAGTGGATGATTGGCTGCTTGCAGATCATGAAACTGTTGATTGAATTCAAGCTCAATAATATTCTTAACCAACGTATCCGATGATACTTTTTTTGTTGCATACTTGTTGGCAATCGATTTTATCGATTCGCCATTTTGAACGGTGACGAGCACTCCGCTGACCGGCGGAATGTTCAATACCTGACCAACTGACAACATGTCGGGATTGTCTTCCAATTTTCCATTTGCCCATAGGACCGAGTCAGGCGTAATTTGAAATTCACCTGCAATGTCGCTGACGGTGTCGCCCGGTTGAACCGTGTACTTGACGACATCACGGCGAATACGTTTGGGGGCAGTCGTGATCGGAAGGGCAGCGGCTGGCGCTGCAACCAAGTCTCCCGAATCAATACTGGGTATGTCGGGCAAGACAATCAGATTCGATGGATCAGATTCCGCAACTATGGTAGGTCCACCTTTGTCGTTGCCGATGTTGAGTTGAACGCCGGTCGCCGCAATGGTCAAGACCATGAGCAATAATAGACCGATGTGCGAAGCAATGCGAGTGAGGAGGGGAATATCTTCGGCAACATCGCGCGCAATGTCACGCAACTGCAAGAGCTGCGGCGCTGCCCAAATCCGCGCGCGCGCAATGACCGAAAGTTGAACCGATTGTCCGGACATGAGTTTAGAACGCATCCTTGTTCAGCGTTGCCAAAAACTCTTTGTTGGCCTTTGTCTTTTTCATTCGCTCAATGACTGGTTCGAGCGCGTCCTCGCCGCCACCCAGCATATCGATCATGCGACGCAGAGTCCATACGCGCGCCAAGGTTTCGTCGTCCAGCAATAATTCTTCGCGGCGCGTGCTGGAGCGTTCGATGTCGATGGCGGGGAAGATGCGGCGTTCGGAAAGTTTTCGATTCAAGTGGATTTCGCTGTTGCCGGTGCCCTTGAATTCTTCGTAGATCAGATCGTCCATGCGGCTGCCCGTATCGACGAGACACGTGCCGATTATCGTGAGACTGCCGCCTTCTTCCAAATTGCGCGCCGCGCCAAAGAAATGTTTGGGCGGATACAACGCCGCCGGATCGAAACCGCCGGTGAGAGTGCGACCGCTGGGCGGAACGACTAGGTTGTACGCGCGTGCGAGCCGCGTGATCGAATCGAGCATGACGACGACGTCCTTGCCACCTTCGACCAAACGCTTGGCGCGCGACAGCGCCATCTCGGCCACGCGGGTTTGGTTTTCGACCACATCATCGAACGTCGATGAGAACACTTCGGCTTCGACGGAACGATCGACATCGGTCACTTCTTCCGGACGTTCGCCGATCAACACAACCATCAAGTGCGCATCGGGATAATTTTCGCTGATACCGTTCGCGATTTGTTTAAGAATGGTCGTCTTGCCTGCTTTGGGCGGCGAGACAATCAAACCACGTTGACCGCGGCCAATCGGCGCTAAAATATCAAAAAGGCGAGTCGCGAGAATATTGGGCTTGGTTTCGAGTTTGAATTGTGAATTCGGGAAAATCGGGGTGAGCTTGTCGAAATCGGGGCGTTGCTTCGCCGCTTCAGGATCGAGACCATTGACCGCTTCGACGCGGAGCAAGCCGAAATACTTTTCCGTGTCTTTAGGCGGACGTACCTGACCGATGACCATATCGCCGGTCCGCAGTCCAAAACGGCGAATTTGTGACTGCGAGACATATACATCTTCGGGACCCGGCAGCAAATGATCGGAACGTAAAAAGCCGATGCCATCTTCGACGATTTGCAAAACGCCGCCGCCGAAAATCAAGCCTTCACGTTCGGCTTTGGCGCGCAGCAAGCGAAAGATGAGATCGGTTTTCTTGTACCGCGTGTAACCGCTAATCGTTTGTTCTTTAGCAATTTCACGTAGTTCGGTGAGGGTCTTGCGTTCTAGCTCAGCGTAATTGAGGGTTTCAGCCACGAGGGACTCCGATTTAATCACAGGCGCGAGGAATCATTAGAGTCGGCATCTTGCCGATAGATCTTTCATCAGTTGTTTCAAAGAAAATATTTATTCGATTCATTACAGGAAGGAGATAGTCAATCAAGTGAGGTTAAGGGTCGGTGGTGAGTGGTTGGAGACAGCAATCTTTAACTGTCGAAATTATAGCATCAAACCAGAGGAGAGTCAAATCGGATTTCTAGGTTACACAAGGCATAGGGCAGGTTTCTGACTTGTTTGGCAAGTTGGAAACTTGCCTTACTTTATGAGTCGGTATTAGCTGTCAGCGCCAGAAATTTCTCTGCGATTTGTGGATCGAAATATACGCCGCTTTGCGCCTGGATGTAATTGCGCGTTTCAGTAGAAGACCAAGCGGGACGATAGGGACGATCCGAGCGCAACGCATCCCACACGTCGACCACGGAAAAGATGCGTGCTGCTAATGGGATTTGGTCGCCTTTCAATCCACGCGGATAGCCGGTGCCATCCCATTTTTCGTGATGGCAGTAGGGAATGTTAAGCGCCGGGTGCAGGAAAGCGATCGGCGCAAGTAATTCGTAGGCAAGTTCCGGATGTCGGCGCATGATTTTCCATTCATACGCATCCAGCGCGCCGGGCTTGAGCAAAATCGCATCAGGCACGCCCATCTTGCCAATATCGTGGAGCAGCGCGCCGCGGCGAATGTGAATCAATTCCGCTTTGAGTATGTGCATGGCGCGCGCGAGCCGCAACGTCATCTCCGTCACGCGCTGAGTATGACCTTCGGTCTCTTTATCCCGCTGGTCGAGCGCATGCGACCAACCCTCAATCGTTTTATCGTAGGCGAGCGTGAGCGCAAGCGCGTCTTGCTCGGTCTGCTGATGGAGTCTCGTCCGGTGAATCGCGTTTCCGGCGATTTCGGCAATCGTGGTCAAGAGATGGATTTCATCGGGAGTGAGTTGGCGCGGCAAAAAGACCGAAACAAAGAGCACACCGATCACTTGCTCCAATGCGAGGATTGGCACACATGCGCCGCCCAAGCCCGCCGGAATCTCGTCGCGATTTTCCGCAACGGTCAGCGGATCGGATTTGAACTCGGCGGAGAGATAAGTTTGGCCGGAAGAGAAAACCTGTCCGGCAATGCCTTGGTGGGGAGCCAACGAACCGGGGATGTGCGGAAAATTGAGTTCGCCGACCTGGACAAGGATGCCGCGCGCCGAATCATACAGCCAAAGGGTTGTTGTCGTCGCCTTAAGCACTGCGAGCGTTTCTTGCAAGAGGATGGGGACCATTTCTGCGATGGTTTGCGCGTGGCGCATGGCAATCGAAATTCGATTGATCGCTTCCAATTCGATCAAGCGCCGCCGTCTTTCATCGAACAAGCGCGCATTCTCGATGGCGACGGCAGCGGTCGTGGCGATGAATTCAAGCAGTTCTGCATCGACCGGGGTAAAGCGGTTTAAGGTATAACTTTGAACTTGAATGACTCCAATCACTTTGTCTTTTGCCAACATGGGAACGTACAATCCTGATAGCGTCCATGGACCTGGGGCGTTGGCTTGGTCGCTCTCACCCACATCGAATTTGGTTTTCACCTGGGCGAGTCGCGCGCGGAGATCATTGATGATGACCGGTCGTCGCGTGTGAATAGTTTCGCTCTGCGTGCCGACGTTGCGCGCTTCGAGTGGGATCGGTGGGAATCCTGAGACATCCAGGACTTGGTTTTCATGGATGCCGTAGACCGCCGTCAACAGTTCTCGTTCGGGATCATATAGTGAAATATAGACTGTCGAAATATCCGGTAACAGGTCTAAGGTTGTTCGCGCCAAGCGTTCATAGATAACGTTCAATTCAAGCGTTTCTGCCAGCGTATGTCCAGCCGCATTGATGGTGGTCAATTGCTGGGCGCGGTGTTTGACATCGTCAAAAAGCCGCGCATTTTCCAAGGCGACTGAGACATGGCGCGCAAAGAGAGTGATGGAAGAAAGATCGGATGCGCCCCATTGGTCGCCCAGGACACTGAGCAGTCCAATGACCGCTCCATCACGCTTGAGAGGTGCGAGGAGCATAGCGGATTGGGCCGAGTGCGCCACGATCCAATCTGTAAAGGGACGGGACTGGGATGGTAAGGTGGCAATGACCTTGGGAACAATTTCCGGGTCGAAGACTGCTTCGCCGCTTTCGAGTTGCCGCCATACGGGGGAGAGTAACTCGATGGGAACGGTCAGCTGCAAACCGTTATCGCCAAAAACTTGGACGTACTCTTGCAGCATTGCTTCGCTCATCGCGGTGTGAAAATGTTCGAGATACTTGCCATCGGCCGTCAGCCAGTAGATGCTGGCAAAGTTTCCAAATCTCTGGAGTTCGCTGCAAGCGACGCGAATAATTTCCTGTGGGTCAAGGCATTGTTGGAGTTTGATCGCCGCTGCATTCAAGATCGTCAATTGCTCGATGTGATGTTGGCGTTCTTCTTCAGCGCGTTTGCGCTCGGTAATGTCGCGATAATTGGCGACCATTGCTCGCACGCTTGGCACATGCAGCATGTTTCTTCCCACGCCTTCGATCCAGTGCCATGATCCATCGCGGTGTTGGATGCGGAATTGTTGCGTCGCCGTCGAACCGGGATTTTGCGCCACGTGATTGAAAATCTGTTTGGCGCGTTGCACGTCGTCGGGATGAATGCGTTCAAACGTGCTGCGACCGATCATCGCTTCGGGTTTGACTCCCACAATACGCGCGGCGCTGGGGCTGGCGTACAAAATCGTTCCATCGGGATTGGCCAGCGCGATGGCATCCTGGCTTCGCTCGACCAGCGCGCGGAAACGTTCCTCACTTTCGCGCAAGGCCTGATCGGCGCGCCAATTTTGCTCGCGCAGTTGTTTTTGTTCTAATGCGCTTGCGACGGCTGCGCCGAGACGCGCCGGACGATCTTTGAGCAAATAGTCGGTTGCGCCGCGTTTCATCGTGTCGACGGCGACTTCTTCATTGATCGAACCGGTGATGACGATGAAGGGAATATCCAAGCCGCGTTCTTGCAACGATTGCAACGCGCGCCGAGCATCGTACTTGGGCAGCGAGTAATCGGCGAGAATGAGGTCGGGCATGGAATCGAGCGCGGCGAGGTATTCGGTTTCGGTTTCAACGCGCTCCCAGGTCAAATTGAAACCGGCGCGGTCCAGCTCATGCGCCATTAGCTCGGCATCGGTGGAACTATCTTCCAGAATCAGAATGTGCAGTGGAGCGGTCATAACGATCCTCATGCCGACCCTAAAGATTTGTTATCCGCGAATTTGCGCGAACACTGCACCTAACGTGGCTGTGGCGAACATCAGCCACAGTCATGCAGGTGTCTCCCCGAATTAATAAAAGAACCAGCCCTTTGGGATTCGTGTGGATTCGCGGATAACTCGTCGAGTTTCTGCTTGTCCGAGTTTAGGTCTCTACTTACGGTACTGGCGGTTGATTGAGCAATAACCAATACATACCCAGCGTGCGGACGGCCTCGGCAAATTTTTCAAAGTCCACCGGTTTGACGATGTAACTGTTGACGCCCAATGCATAGCTATTCACAATGTCGCGTTCTTCACGCGACGAAGTTAGCACGGCGATGGGGATGGTGCGCGTGCGCTCGTCGGATTTTAGGCGTTTCAGCACTTCGAGTCCATCGACCTTGGGCAATTTCAGATCGAGCAGGATGACGCGCGGGCGATGATTCACCTGTTGCTGGGTATCCGGACCTGTGCCGAAAATATAGTCGAGCGCTTCTCGGCCGTCGCGCGCGATGTGAATATGGTTGGCTAGGTTGTTTTTCTTGAGCGCGTGCAGGGCCAATTCCAAATCGTTCAGATTGTCTTCTACGATCAGTATTTCGACCGAGTTTTCGATCATGCGTTACCTCCTTCAAGAGTAAAATAAAATGTCGCGCCATTACCTTCTTCTGATTCTGCCCAGATGCGCCCACCATGCCGAGTGACAATGCGCTGGACGATGGCGAGACCCACGCCGGTGCCTTCATAATCTTCGGCGCGGTGCAAACGTTGAAACACGCCGAACAGCTTGTGCAGGTACTGCATGTCGAACCCGACGCCGTTATCGCGGACATAGTAGGTCAAATTGCCAATTTGACCTACACTGCCAATTTCAATCCTCGCCATCTCGCGTTGGCGGGTGAACTTGAGCGCGTTGGACAGCAGATTGATCCAAACTTGTTTGAGCAGCGCCGGGTCGGCTTGGCACTCGGGCAGTTCGCCAATTTTAAAATCGACTTGACGATTATGATATTCAAGTTGCAGGTCTTGCAAGATCAAATGCACCATCTTGTCACACTCGACCGGTTGTCGGTTCAACGGATGACGACTGAGACGCGAGAAAGTGAGCAAGTCATCGACGAGTTGGCCCATATTCTGCGTATTGTTTCGCACGATCTGCAAATAACGCTGCGCGTCAGGTGTGAGTTGCGGGGCGTGTTCTTCCATCAGGATGCGCGAGAAACCATCTATCGCCCGGAGCGGGGCGCGCAAATCGTGCGAAACGGAATACGAAAACGCTTCCAATTCTTTGTTGGCGGCGGAAAGTTCAGCCGTGCGCTGCTCGACGCGCTGTTCGAGCTCTTGTAGCAGGCGCACGTTTTCCACGGCACGCGCTGCTGCGTCCGCGAGCGTCTGCACCAATTGCAATTCTGCTTTGGTCGGCTGATGACTATGCGCCCAATAATTGCCGATCGCGCCGAGCGGCTCATGCGTGCGAATCGGCACCATTGCCAGACTCTTTACGAACGTTGGTCGGTACGCATCGATAGGAATTCGCGAATCGGTGTAAATATCTTCGATCACTGCCGGTTGTTTGTTCAGCATGACCCAGCCGCTGATACAAGCCGTCATCGGAAAGCGTTGCCCTTTCCACAACGGACTAATGGCATCTTCATCGGCGTAATAACATTGGTCGCCCTCACGCAGTACGAACGTCGAACCATCCGCCCCGGTGAGCTTTCGAGCATAGGTGCGAACAGCAGCCATGACGGTTTCCAAGTCACGGGCGGAAGCAAGTTCTTGAACCGCCGAAATGAGAACTTGAAGACGATTGTTGAGGGTCTTGATTTCTTGTTCGGATTTTATACGCGCGGTGATCTCTCGCCCGGTGCCTTGGAGTTCGATAATTTTTTTCTGATTGTCTAGCACCGCCGAGTTTTCCCATTCGATCCACTGAATCCCGCGCGGCGTGAGATGCCGAGTCATGGTGGTGAGGCGATACGGAGGAGACTGAATCGTTTCTATTGTATTCAGAGAGATGGGCAAATCCTCTGGTAGGACGGTAGGCGTAAATGAATTACCGATCAGTTCATCTTGCGATTTGCCAAACATCTGACAATACGCTTCATTGACAAACGTAAGCCGCCCGGACATATCGCTCCGTGCGATCAGCTCAGTTTGAGTTTCGATCAGACTGTGATAGCGTGCCTCGCTAACGCGTAACGCTTCTTCTGCGCGTTTACGCTCGGTGATGTTGTGGGCCACGACGAGCACCGCATCTCGACCACCGAATTCGAGCGTGTGTGACGTGATTTCGACCTCGATAATGCGTCCGTCTTTCAACCGGTGGCGCCATTCGCCTGAATGTTGCAAGGCGGGGCGTTCTTGAGCAACGTTTTGCAGCAGGCGATCAACGTCTTCGGGCGGACGAATGTCAGCGATAGTCATGCCCAAGAATTCTTCACGCGAAAAACCATAGTTATCTAGAGCGGCGTCGTTAACCTCCAGAAAGGCAAGTGTCTTGAGGTCGTACACCCACATGGGATGCGGATGGTTTTTGAATAACACGCGGAACGTAGCTTCGCTTTCTCGCAAGGCATCTTCGGTGTGCTTGCGCGCAGTGATGTCATAATTCACACCAATCATTCGTATTGCGTTACCTTGAGCATCACGAAATACTGTGCCCATGGCTGTTAGCCAATGAACTGATCCATCAGACCATACCACGCGAAACTCGGTATTATATTCAACTTCGCCAAGCCGCGCTCGTAATGACATGGCATCACTCGCAGCGCGATCATCGGGATGAATCCCAGTCAACCACGCTTCATATGCGCCTGTAAATGTATTTTGGGAGACTCCGTAGAGTTCATACATTTGGTTATCCCAAGTCAGCTCATTGGTCTGAATGTTCCAGTCCCAAATTCCTAAACGAGCGGCGCGGGTTGCCAGATTCAGGCGTTCGGTGGCTTTGGCCAACTGTGTTTCTGTCCGTTTGCGTTCGGTGAGATCGAGAATGATAGCGAGGAACACGCGGCGGCCTGCATTATCGACCAGTTGCAAATGCACATCGACCGGATACAAGCTGCCATCTGCTCGGCGATGAGCGGTTTGAAAGTTGAGTATCTCCTTTTCGTGACGCCGTAAAGACCCCACCAACTCGCGGAAGGATATTTCCGTGAATTCCGGTTTGAGGTCGAGTGGTGTCAACGTCTTGAGTTGTTCGAGCGTATAGCCCAGATTGCGAATCGCGCCCGAGTTGACGTACTGGAATTTGAGCGTATCCGGCTCAAAGATATAGATCTCATTCAGACTGCTTTCCAGCACATTCAACAAGTGTTCACGTTCAGCTTCTTCGTGCTTGCGTTCGGTGATGTCGCGATTGCTGGCGCGTCTTCCCAGCCAGTGACCTTCTGTGCTGTGGACGGAGCGACAGATATGGTTGATCCAACGGATTGCGCCATCGCGGCGGATGATGCGAAAGTCGATCTCTTGAGTATCATCTTTCTCCAACCGTTCCTGCGCATGGTTCAATATTATTCCACGATCTTCTGGATGAACAATTCTTTCCAACAAGCGCGAATCGTGCATGAACTCTTCGGGAGCATAGCCCGTGATGCGTTCGCACGAGGGAGACACGTAAAGATAATTGCCGTCAGTGCCGACCCAATATTCCCAATCGTAAGTAAAGTACGCCACCGTCCGAAACCGCTCTTCGCTTGCGCGCAGCTCGGCTTCCGCGTGTTTCCGATCGGTGATGACATCGAACACGGCGACAAAGTGTTCTTTCTCTGGGCTGTAGACGGAAACTGAGAACCAGGTTTGCAATGCCTGCACGTATATATCGAACTTGTCCGGTTGCCCGGTCAAGGCAACGTGCGCGTAGCGCCTGAATAATTCTTGATCGGTCTCGCGAATGCCTAAGATGATTTCAGTGACTCGCTTCCCTGGGACGTTCTTTAGCCCGGTCAACCTCTCGAACGCTTCGTTGACGGCGAGATAGATCCAATCCTGCGCTTGGCCATTTTCAAAAATCATCTTGCAATACGCGTAGCCCTCAATCATGTGATCGAACAGTCCGCGATAGCGTTCTTCGCTTTCGCGCAGTGCGATCTCCGCGCGGTTTCGATCGGTCATATCGCGTCCATAGAGATTGACATAGTTGGCAGCGTCCACCGGCGCGACAAAGATCGAAAAGGTTTTCTCGCCGACTTGAACATCCAGTGTCTTACTTGACTTAGTTGCCAGTGTCTGCGCTGTCGCTTCGCGCCATAAAACTGGGGCAGGGCTGCCAACCGTGCAATTCCATTCTTGAAGGAGCAATTGTGCGCCATTGTTGGCATAGAGGATTATGCCATCGTGATTCAAGCGCATGACGGGATTGGGGTTTTCTTCCAGGAAACGGGCAACCGTGACAACCTTTTCCTCCACGCGTTTGCGTTCGGCGATGTCATTTTCCAATGCGGCGAACAAGCGTCGGTTGACCATCAAGAACAACGCAAAGGTCAAGGCGATAAACAACATTTGATAGAAAAAAATGGCGAGCGTATCGTACAGACCGGATCGGAATAGGTCGTTACTCTGAGGGACCGCCATATCGGCAAAGAGGCGGGCGACGCTGATTAGACTGTAGAGACCAAAGATTGCACCAACACGCCAAGTGTCCCGGAAAACACTGGCATCCACTCGGCGCAAGAGCAGCCAGGCACATTGAGCGCAGAACGCGAATAGCCCCAGGGATAAAATGATGTTGCGCGCCTGTAAGCTAGGTTGGATAAAAGTAAAATATGCATGGAGGATTACGAGTCCGCTCACCAGGAGAAGATTGTTTCGTTGCGGACTGAGTTTGCCGACATAGCGTTCCAATCCCAGGTACAAAGAGAGCGTTCCGAAAAGAACCAACGGAGTGCCAAACAGGATCGAGAGCCAATCAGGTAACGTGTTGCGGAAAGCGATGAGGAGGACGGCGATGAATTGCGCGGCGAAATCGGCAAGCCAAAATCCCAAGCCCGGCGAGCGCTGGCGATTTTGATGCCACAGCGAAAATACGACCATCAAGCAAATCGCATTGGTCAAGACATAACTGAATAGAACAGTGCGAATATCAAGAACATTCATGGTTATCTTCCCGATAGAAAAACTGAATAAGGTATTGGACAAGTCACTGTGGAGGGATTGGGTGTGTTGCTTGACGTATGGACGCGTGAGTTGCATCGACGTGGAGGAGGAGAGACGGATACTCGAATGCGGCGGAGAAATTCAGTTCAGAGATGGTTGAGTAGCCGATTGGATGACGAGCACGGCGTTGCGACAGCATTGTCCTTTCGAGAATACCAATTGTTTGATATTGGCGTTCCCAATTGCGCCACGTTCGTCTCCGCTGGACTGGGGTCACTAACAATTCTATTTTATCATAATCCAAACGAGCGTCAATACTTGCCGAGTTAGGATCGTGTCAAGATTGGTGTGGTTTTTGCGTTGAATCATGCTCGCGCATATAATCCTGCCAACGGAGGCGCACATGAATTTGTTAGCAGAAATGTCATGGGATGAGACGAAGGAATATCTAGCGCGCGATAACCGGTTGATTTTGCCGCTAGGCGCAACCGAAGAGCACGGACGGCATTTGGGCTTGGGAACCGACCACATCGAAGCGGAAGCCATTGCGCTTGGGGTAGGGGAGCAGACCGACGTCGTTGTTGCGCCGACACTGAATTACGGCATGTCACATGCGCAGCTTGGCTTTGCCGGTACGCTTTCGCTTCGACCGACGACGTTGATTGCGATACTCGAAGACTTGTTTCGCTCGTTGTATCGCCATGGCTTTCGACGGGTGTTGGTCGTGAATGGACACGGTGGCAACACGGCGTCGCTGACGAGTACGGTGCAAACGCTCGCGCTCGAGTTTAAGAATTTGCGCGTCAAGAATTTCGAGTGGTGGACCGATCAAGAATCGTACCGCGTCATCATCGACATGCTGGGCGAGCAAGTTGGCTCACATGCCTCGCCGGGCGAGACGGCGTTCATGCTAGCCGTGCGACCGAGCGCGGTTAAGCTAGATCGATTGACAGGACGCGATGCGCCGGTCAAGCCCTCGCGTGAGTTCACGACGATGAACACCTTTGCGCAGAAATATCCCGATGGCATCATGGGACTAGACCCACGCATGGCAACGCGCGAAGCGGGCGAAGCGCTGCTGAAAAAATCGATTGAGATTTGCGTGCGCGAATTGGAGAATTGGTAAGAGAAAAATCATCCGCGAATCTCGCGAATCTCGCGAATCAAAAATACAACTACCCAGGCCCATGTCATTGCGATAAGCGATTTGAATACGTAGCGTTGAATACAATTGCAAGAGCGACGAAGCAATCTCATTCATAAACAGACGCGTGCGCGGCTTCGTCGCTCTGTGGTTTGTTATACTCCACACGGTCACTCATTACGGTTTGGGATCTACCTCATCTGTCATGCTGAGCGAAGCGAAGCATCTCTTTACCGCGAGGTTGAGACTCTTCGCTTCGCACAGAGTGACATTTCCAAAAGCGCAGTTTGTGCCCATGTTCAGTCTATCTACGTTACTCGCTTGCGTCGCTCCTCGCGATAACATTGGGCTATGTTACTTTCCCAGCTTTGCAATGTCTTGCGAGGTGACCACGCACAGATTCTTTGAAGCATAGGCAAGCATTTCCTCGTACGCTTGCCAAATTGCATCGCGGGCTGCTTGTGGACGCAAGCGCGATGTGTCCGGGGCATTCAAATTGTATGGCGGTGCGAGCGGTTTGCTCTGATCGCCGTTGGCGTAATAGATGCCGCCCCAGCCCGTACCGTTTCGATATAGATTATCTTCGTGAATGAGCGCGGTGATGAAAGGCGCGCGGTGCGCCGACCATTTCGCCAAATTTGTTTTTAGCAACGTCGTGGGATTGAACTCATTCGCACGCGGCGTCCCCATCATGTTCCACCAAAAATTTTCTCGCCCACTCGAATCGACTTGAACGCGTGTGATGCTGAAATCGCTCGGCCGCACCCACAGCCCGTTGGCTTGAACGAGCGGCTGGTCGAGTGCGGTTCCTTCTTCGTGATAAAGCACTTGGACTTGGGCTCCCATCTCGGCATAAATCTTGAGCAGCGTTTTACGAATGCGCGGATTGTTCGCCATTGGCGAAGCGGTCACCGGTTTGCGCCCGAACACCTCAGCGACATAGCTGTATCCTCCAGGTTGCGTCTTGTCCAAATCACCCGTCGCTAGATCGAGTCGATATGTTTCGTAATCGCGCAAGGTTTGTTCCAGCGTTCGGTCGTCTAGATTTTGCAGGCGTTGATCGAAACCGACATAGCCAGGATGCGGCGGGCGGATGTGATAGCTGATTGTCATATCGCTATTCTTTAATCGTTCGATCACATCAGGACGATGCTTGACGTACGCTTCGACGGTTGGCGCGGTGAGATAGAAATCGCCTCGCGCGCTGTACTTTTCAAAAAGGGTGATGAAGCGTAGAAGCGTATCCGCGCTGTCGTCGATGTGACTCTAATCGTGTGTGTTGATTACGAACGTCATGTAGCCGCGGCAATTGGAAGTTGGAACTTGGAGGTTTGAAGTTGGAACTGCAGTTGCCACAGATGATGGTGTGCATCCAACAAACCCGACGATCATCAGCAAGAGAGCATAGACGTATCGCATCGTAACCTCAATCTGTAAACTGAAAACTGTTTACTGTCCACTGTCCAACTGTCCAACTGTTCACTGTTCACTGCTCACTGCTCTTGAAAGCATCTGCCATTTCGGAAAACGTCGCCCACTTGACCTTGCCTTGTTTCACAAGTGGATCGACCACGTCGCTCAAAAATTTGTCGATGACGGCAAAGGGATGTTGTGGGTCGCCGCGAAATTCGCCGCTGTGAATCGTGATGTGAAAAACGTTCGTCTGATTCGGATCGGCGGCAGCGAGCGATTGCAACAAGCTTTGCTTCAGAAACTCAAAGTACGCTTCATCACCGCCTGTCGCATCTGAGCGACGCATCCCGTTGAAATCGTTGCGCGCAAAGAGTCCATCGGGCAAGTAAATGATTTTTCCATTCGGATCATTCTTGGCGAACTGGCTTACGTCGGCTCCATTCGAACCACCGGATGGATGCCAGGGATGAATGCCGATCATCGCGGATTCGGTCGTCTGCGTCTGCGGATTTTTCCAATCGCTGTTCACATCTAGTCCGGCGCACGACGCAGCTTGGAGCAAATTGGGATACAAGTTGCCGCCGCTCCAAAAACGAATAGGGTCCTTTGCGCCTGCTTGATGGATCAACGCGATTTCTTCTTTCATCACCGCGCACCAGGTTTCAGCGGACAGAGCGTTGGCATTCTTGCCGAGGTGAGCGTCTTCATGAAAGTGCAGCGCGATCTCGTGACCACGCGATTCGAGATCGTAGAGAATGGGGTCGTTCAACTTGATCGCTTGAGTCGTAAAAGGTGACTGCGTCTGAATCGTCATTCGACCACCATGGTTTTCGACGATGGCGGCAACCGTTTGAATGTTTTGAACGTGGAGCTTGAAAAACTGAGGAACATTGAAATCGCCGTGTTGCGAATTCGTGGGCTTGGGTGGAAGGTTGCCCGTGACGATTTTGCTCGGTGTCGCGCCAAACGGCTCAATGTGCATACCGATGTCGAACAGGAGCACGGCTGGTTGAGCTGGCTGATCTGCTTGGGATTGCGCCGTAGCGATTGGCGCACTGCATGCGATAGAGACGAGAGCAAGGGCGAGTACGAGAATCAAGAAAGTGTGTTTCATGGTTTCCTCCTGAATGTACTTTGATTTGCTCTCATCATCGCGCTGTTAGCTAAAGCGCAAATGAGTTTGCTGTAACTGGGTTGTAAAAAGGTAATGAAGATTGTGTGGAGAAGAAAAACCTGCCAGGTCTTGTCGGCTCCTTCGGAGCCGCGACCTGGCAGGTTTTCTTAAGGTGCGACATGCGCCGGTCCGAGGAATATTCTATCGCCGCTTTCTTGCCCATTGCGATCAAACACGCCAACACGGTCGCCGTCTGGCAGAGGATAGACACCTAGCTCAAGGGGATAGATTCCCGGCGGAGTGTCACGCTTGAAACGCAAATCGATTTGCGTCGGGCGCGTCGTGTCGAGCGCGACATCGGTGGTTGCCCAGGTCTGGTCGCCGGTGCCGAGCGCGTGAACGAAAACGTTATAGCCACGCATGTTGATTTGCGTGTTGCGCCAATGCAACGTGAGCGATATGGTGCCGCCAGGCACGGCGGACATCTCATGATAATCGACGCCGTCGAGTGTAGCGTGACCGTCGAAGTCAAATCCCCAGTCGCTAGATTTCTCCGCGTGGACTTTATCCAGCGTCAATGTGTCGGCTTGATTTGCGCGGGCGCGTTCGCTCGTCGCTGGGTCATACATTCCGGCTTGAATCTTCCATTCGTCAGGCGCGGGCGCGGTGATGGGAATTGCGATGTTGTATGTGTCGGCGATAATGGTTGGATTTGCGCGCGCCGTCAAATTTCCAGCACCGATAAAGCTGTCGCGCTGAGCGATGATGACATCAGCAGAATTGACGACGTGAATGTAAATCGCATTCTGCGTAATGTCGCCCGCAGGCACGCGCTGGTAAATCGTCACCGCCAACGTTTCGCCAGGACGCGTGCTTGAACGATCAACCGATGTGGCGAGCCATTCGACGCCGTTATCGAATTGCGCGTTGAGTCGCGATGTGTTTTGCGGAATCTGATTTTCTGCGATGATGGCTGGTGTGTATGCGGGCGCGATAAACGATGATGGCACAAGCGCGGCAATAAGGATGAACGCGGTTGTGATAGCGGCTGGCGCGAATGAATGCCATCGCGATGGCACAAGTGTTGCAATGCCCCAGCTCCACAGGATCGCAAAAGCGGGCAGAGCCGGAAAAAGCAAGCGTCCTTGGGATGTGACAATGATGGATGCATAGCCCCAGAACGAAATGAAAATCATCGCGCACCATAACGGCAGAATCGCCAATCGTATCGAGAGTTGCGTGCGACGCACGAGTGCGATCATCATTCCGATTAAACCAATCGCCGCGAGCGTATCGAAGAACAAGTAAAACAACTGCGATGCGCGAATGTTGAACCAACCGAAAACCCCCCACATCGACAAGCGCAATCCTTCGCCTTCCGAACTCACCCAGCGGAAAAAATTTAGCGGGCGCGCGCGTTCGCCAACCAGAATCGCTAATCGTCCGAACGTGGTCAAGTCGCCGTAGGTGAGCAGGTTGCGAATGTACCACCACCCTGCGCACAACGCGACAATCGTGCCGATGATGATTGTGCTGAGGATGGCGTCGCGCCAATTGCGACTTTTGAGCGTGGGGTACGCCAGCGCGATGACGACGAGCGGCCCAAGTGCAATCGTGTTGAGTTTGGTAAGTAAAGCTGCGCCGGTTAAAATTCCGACCAAGACGACTTGGCGACGAGAGAATCCACAGCGCATGATGCGCGCAATTTGCCAGAGGGTTGCAACTGTCAAAAGCGTCGCGAGGTTGTCGTTGCTGATTGCGCTACTGATGAAAATAAATTGGGGAAGAAAGGCGACGAAGGCGGTGGCGCAGAGAGCGATAAGTTTATTGGACGCGGACAAACGCGGATGAACGCTGATAAAGTGATTTTTCCGCGTTTGTCTGCGTTCGTCCGCGTCCAACTGATTTTGCTTGTCCAAGTTAGCTAGCGATTCAGAAAAAATCTCTTTTGCCAGTGCGTACGTCAAAACAATAGTCGCTGCGCCGAGCAAGAGCGAATACCAGCGAATGAGGTGGACGGCGAGCGAGGTCCTGCGAAATGGAAATTCTTCGTCGGCGGAATGAAGGAACGCGTTGCGATTGTCATTGCTGTTCGCACGCGGATCGCCGATGCGCGCGTACGGATTCGGCGTCGGCATCGTCAAATCGCTTTCGCTCATCCACGATATGAAAATTGAGCCGAGGGCGTAATAGAGCGGTGGCTGCAATCCTTCGTGGCGGTACGGCGCTTGACCGTCAGCATCAACTATCGGGAGACGATGATAGAGCGCGAATTCTCGGATGTAGGCATAGTGCCAGACTTCGTCCGGTGTTTCAAAGATCGGAGTGGTGATGCTGTAGTAAGTCCCAAGCGCGAGGAAGACGACGACGATCAGAACGAGCCAGCGATGAATGGAAAGCTTTCGGCGAATCATTGTGCGTATTCTAGTCGAAAGCCATAATCGAGCAAGTGAAAGGGACCTGATGAAAGGAGGGGAAAAGAAGAAAAGCTCTCAGAGTTCCGTCAGTTCTATCAGTTCCCTTTTCCTTTTCTTGCTTTTCGTTCGTACTCGTGTTAAAATCCCAGCAACAATTTCACAGGGAGGAGGTGGTAGGATAACCCATCAGCATTCTTTTTTTGTCTTCGTTTCGCAGTTCATTTATTCTGGAGGAGAAGGGAAATGAAGAAATTTGGGCTGATGCTATTAGCCATGTTTGTCCTCGTCGCTGTGGCGGCATTTGTGCCAGGACCATCGACCGCACCGGTTGCCGTCTCGTATGACGCGCCTCCCGCGCAAGCCACAGCCGTTCCACCCGCTCAAACCCCCGGTGGTCGACTCGCGCTCGTCAAGAATCGCGGCAAAGTGATTTGCGGCGTCAACGATGCGCTCCCCGGTTTCAGCGCGCTCGACAAAACGTCCGGTCAATTTGCCGGTTTTGACGCCGATTATTGTCGCGCGATTGCTGCTGCAGTCCTGGGCGATGCAACCAAAGTCGAATTTCGTCCACTCAACACCGGTCAACGTGGTCCCGCGCTTCAAACGGGCGAAATCGATGTACTGATCCGCAATACCACTTGGACATCCAGCCGCGACACAGCATGGGGTTTGTTCGCGCCTACTACGTTCTTCGATGGTCAAGGCATGATGATCGCAAAAAAAGTTGGCGCGAAAAAATTGGCTGACCTCAAGGGCGCAACGATTTGCGTTCAAAGTGGTACGACGACGGAACTGAATCTCACCGATCAAATGCGTGCCGCTGGTGTCGATTTCAAACCTGTCGTGTTCGCCCAAGTCACAGCTCGCGTCGCGCCGCATCGTGTTTGCGAAACCGGATGATTACGAAATCATGGACGTGACCTTGTCGAAAGAACCGCTCGGTCCCGCCGTTCCGCTAGGCGACGATCAATGGTTCAACGTCGTCAAGTGGACCATCTTCGCGACGTTCCAAGCCGAAGAATCAGGTATCACATCCAAGAATGTCGATTCGATGGTGAGCAGCGCCGATCCAGTCATCAAGCGTTTGTTGTCTGACAAAGACTTGGCGGCTGGTTTGGGTCTCAATCCGGATTGGGTGGTCAGGGTCACCAAAGCCGTAGGCAACTATGGCGAAATCTACGAACGCAACCTGGGATTGAGCACGCCGCTCAAGCTGCCGCGCGGCTTGAACAAGCAATGGACTGAGGGTGGCTTGCTCTACGCGCCGCCGTATCGTTAAAGGGGGAGAGGACATGAAGAAACTCGGATTTGTTTTTGCGTTACTGTTCGTCGTGGCTCTCGTCGCGGCGTGCGTGCCTGCGCCGACGCCTTTGCCGCCGACCGCTGCGCCTACTGCAGTCCCAGCCACTAAACCGCCGGTCTCGTCATCGGCATCATCGTCGGTTGCGTCATCAGCTGCACCGACGAAAGCTCCGGAACCGACCAAGGCTCCCGAAGCCACCAAGCCGCCCGTATCGAGCAGTGCCTCATCGTCTGTAGCTAGCAGCGCGCCCAAGCCAGCCGGTAATCGCTTGGCGACGGTCAAGAATCGCGGCAAAGTGATTTGCGGCGTGAACGATGCGCTCCCAGGTTTTAGCGCGCTCGACAAAACGACCGGTCAATTCGCTGGGTTCGACGCTGACTTTTGTCGCGCTATCGCAGCGGCCGTTCTTGGCGATGCGACCAAAGTCGAATTTCGTCCACTGAATACTGGTCAACGTGGTCCTGCACTTCAAACGGGCGAAGTGGACTTGCTGATTCGCAACACTACCTGGACATCGAGCCGCGACACAGCATGGGGTCTCTTTGCACCAACTACTTTCTTTGATGGTCAAGGTATCATGATTGCGAAGAAAGTTGGAGCCAAGACCCTCAAAGATTTAAAAGGCGCAACGATTTGCGTTCAAAGTGGTACGACGACGGAACTGAATCTCACCGATCAAATGCGTGCCGCTGGTGTCGATTTCAAACCTGTCGTGTTCGCCGACATCGATCCGACCTACACAAGTCACAGCTCGCGTCGCGCCGCATCGTGTTTGCGAAACCGGATGATTACGAAATCATGGACGTGACCTTGTCGAAAGAACCGCTCGGTCCCGCCGTTCCGCTAGGCGACGATCAATGGTTCAACGTCGTCAAGTGGACGGTGTATGGAATCATTCAGGCGGAAGAGTCCGGCGTCACTTCCAAGAACGTCGATTCAATGGTGAACAGCGCCGATCCGGTCATCAAGCGTTTGCTGTCCGACAAGGACTTGGCCGGCGCTTTGGGATTGAACCCCGATTGGGTGGTCAAGGTTGTCAAAGCCGTAGGCAACTATGGCGAAATCTATGATCGTAACCTAGGACCCACAACGCCGCTCAAGTTACCACGCGGTTTGAACAAGCAATGGACGCAAGGCGGACTGCTCTACGCGCCGCCGTATCGCTAAATCTCATGTAACCCTCACCCGTGCTTGTTCGCTTCTGGTTGTCATTTCGTCGAACGATTTGAGAGATTTCTCGCTTCGCTCGAAATGATAGCCGAGCGGAAACAAGTTGGGTGAGGGTTTACTTTTAGTCGGAGCTCCAATGGTGGAACATCCTCAGACTGCCGTTCCGTTTTGGCGTGATGTGCGTGTCCTCACGGTTATCAGCCAAATTGTTTTTGTGATTATCCTCGCATTTGCTGCTGGTTTTTTCTACAATAATCTTTCGACTGCCATGCGCCAACGCGGTCTCGTCGCCGGTTTCGAGTTTCTCAATCGCGAGTCCGGGTTTGAAATTGGCGAATCGCTGATCGATTATAAACCGTCCGACACGTACGGTCGCGCGTTCATGGTCGGCGTGCTCAATTCGCTCTCGGTAAGTATCGTCGGCATTATTCTAGCGACGATCCTCGGAATTATCACCGGCGTAGCACGCTTGTCGAGCAACTGGCTCTTAGCCAAAATTGCCGCCGTCTACATTGAAATCATTCGCAATACGCCGCTATTGGTTCAACTCGTCTTTATCTATTTTGGTGTCTTTGTAAAGCTGCCTCCGGTCCGCGAAAGTATCAACGTCGGCGAGGCCTTGTTTGCGAATCAACGCGGCGTGTTTGTGCCGCGGCCAATTCCCTCCGAAACTTTTCCCTCATGGCTGCTCTTTCTCTTTATTGGATTAATCGCTGGCATTATCCTGATACGCGTTCTGACGATTAAAACTCGGCGCGCGGTGTCGCCCTATTTCGCAGCGTTGATTGTCTTTGGGTTGGCTGGAATTTTGGGCTGGATGATTTCCAGCACTGCACCGCTTACGCTCGATTTTCCGGTGCCGGGTCGATTTAATTTCAGTGGCGGGTTAGCGCTCTCGCCAGAGTTTAGCGCGCTCTTGACCGGTCTCGTGATCTACACCGCCGCTTTCATCGCCGAAGTCGTGCGTGGCGGAATTCAAGCGGTGCGCAAGGGCCAAATCGAAGCGGCACACGCGTTGGGCTTGGGCGAAATGCAAATCTTGCGCCTCATCACTTTTCCGCAAGCGATGCGCGTCATCGTTCCGCCGCTGACGAGTCAGTATCTTAACCTAGCGAAGAATTCGAGTCTGGCCATTGCGATTGGCTATCCCGATTTGTTCAATGTCGGTGCGACGATTATGAATCAGACGGGCGCTCCTGTGCCAGTCATTATGCTGGTGATGCTCACGTATCTGGCCATGAGCTTGTTCACGTCACTGTTAATGAACATCTACAATCGCAGCGTGCAAATCATAGAAAAGTAGACAGTCGCCAGTCGTCAGTATTCAGACTAGGCGAGCATCTTTCGAGGAATCATTCAATGGCTGCAAATGTAACTGTCGATAGCATCGAACCGCCGCGCACATCTGTGGGTGTGCTGGGTTGGCTAAAGCGAAATCTATTTAGTACGTGGTACAATTCGTTGTTGACGATCATCGCCGCATGGATTCTCTATGTCGTCTTGAGCCAGCTCATCGTCTGGATGTTTACATCCGCCCACTGGTCCGTCGTCACGGCAAACTGGCGATTGTTCATGATCGGTCCCTATCCGCCCGATCAAGCTCGCCGCGTCCATATCATCGTTGCGATGGTTGCTGGATTGTTTGGCGTGTCGGCGGGCGTATGGGGCGGAACGATTCGCACGTTTGGCATTTGGCTCGCGGCGGCACTCGCGACGTTTGCCGTATTGCCGATTCAGACCTTTGACGGCGAGGGACGCATTTGGCTCGTCGGCGATTTGGCGCTGGTGATTGCCGGTTACTTTTTAGGACGCACCCGCAAGGGCTTGGGTCGCTATCTTTTGATTCTCTGGTTGTTGTCATTTGTGGCGACCATCATCTTGTTAGGCGGCATCGAAGGTAATAGTCTGTTGCCGGATGTAAGCACTGGTCGCTGGGGCGGTTTATTGTTGACATTTATGCTGGCGATTGTCAGCATCGTACTTTCGTTTCCACTGGGCGTTTTGCTCGCGCTGGGTCGGCGGAGTGCCTTACCGGCGGTGAAATGGTTTAGCATAGCGTACATCGAAATCGTGCGCGGCGTTCCGCTCGTCACCGTGCTGTACATGACGCAAATCATGCTGCCGCTCTTTTTGCCGGGCGAATTTCGCGTCGATAATGTGGTCCGCGCGATGGCGGCGTTCACGTTATTTACGGCAGCGTACATGGCGGAGAATGTGCGCGGCGGTCTGCAGGCGATTCCTTCCGGGCAAATCGAAGCGGCGCACGCGCTGGGGTTGAACAGTCCCTTGACGACGTTGTTTATCGTTTTACCGCAAGCGTTGCGTTTAGTTATTCCGGCGACGGTCGGTTTGTTCATCAGTTTGTTCAAGGACACAACACTCGCGACCATTGTCGCGCTGTTGGAATTGCTCGGCGTCGGTCGCAGCGTGTTGGCGCAACCCGAGTTCCTGGGTTTGCAAACCGAAGTGTACCTGTTCATCGCCGCCGTGTTCTTTGTGTTCAGTTACGTGATGTCGTACGCCAGTTATCAATTGGAAAGAGCGCTGGGCGTGGGAAAGAGATAAATCGACCGCAGACCGCAGACGGCAGGCCGCAGGATTGGGTTGACGGTCGGTGGTCTCTTTGGAGGAATGGAATGAGCAACATTGGAATGGTCAGTGGTACGCGCGAGATGATCGTCGCTAAGGATGTGCACAAGTGGTATGATCGACTGCACGTGCTTAAAGGTATCAATATAACTGTGAAATCTGGCGAAGTCGTCGTCATCTTTGGTCCTTCGGGTTCCGGTAAATCGACGTTCATCCGGACGATCAATCGATTGGAAGAACATCAGCGTGGCACGATCATCGTCGATGGAATCGAGATGACGAATGATATTCGGAACATCGCGGCGATCCGTCAAGAAATCGGCATGGTGTTTCAATCGTTCAATCTTTTTCCACATCTCACAGTCATGCAAAATATTACGCTTGCGCCGGTGTGGGTGCGCCGCTGGTCGCAGGACAAGGCGGAACAGATTGCGATGGATTTGCTCAAGCGCGTGGGCATTCCGGAGCAGGCGCATAAATTTCCCGCGCAGTTATCCGGTGGACAACAGCAGCGCGTTGCCATCGCGCGCGCGTTAGCGATGCAACCCAAGATCATGCTGTTCGACGAGCCGACGAGCGCGTTGGATCCGGAGATGATTAAAGAAGTGCTGGACGTAATGACGCAGTTGGCGAGATCCGGCATGACCATGATTTGTGTCACGCACGAGATGGGCTTTGCGCGCGGTGTAGCGAATCGTATGATTTTCTTCGATGGCGGCGAGTTGATCGAGGAAGGGACGCCCAACCAGATTTTTGAAAATCCCCAGCACGATAGAACGAAATTGTTTCTGTCGCAAATACTACACTAGACGCGAAACGCTTCGCGCGCGAAAGGACACGAAAGAGCACAAAAGTGAGAGGTTGGAGAATAGAGATTGGAGAATAGCGATTAGGGATTGAGCGGAAGGGTGTCACGCTGCATGGAAACTCGATTGCCGTTGAAAGCGGGACAGAAGGGAACCAAGCGATTGTGCGCTCAGTATGGAGAGCGGTTGGTGTGCGTGCGGTATCGCTACGATGCGCAAAAGAAAAAACGGTACAAGACCGTGGAGATTATTGTCGAAGAGATGGCTTGGTTGCCCAAACCCAAGGGACCGAGTGGCGATGAATTGATGGCGATACGGGTCGCGTTAGGCGAAGTGGATGTTAGGCGACAAGTTAAGCAGGCGGGAGGAAAGTGGAATCCGCAGAAAAAAGTGTGGGAACTGCGCTACGATCAAGTGGTCAGGTTAGGATTGCAAGCGCGCATTGTTCCGGGAGGTATCTAGCTGTAGATGCTTACAAGGCATATATATTCAGATGCTTGCATCTACCGGTAGATGCAAGAGTGCGGGTAACGTAAGTTTACCAGACATTCCGCTTAATCACGTGATTGGTCAGCGGCTATGAGGCAAGTAGCTGTTTTTGGCCGACGAAATAAACACGTTCGAGAGATTCAAGGAGGCATAAAATGGCAAAACCATCCGTTAAGGGCAAAGGCACGGTAGATAGTCCGTGGGTTCTGAAAACACCGCCCGGCACATCGGAATACAAGATGTATCGCGATGAGGCATCTGATCCTCCTGCTTTGGTCTGCATCGTGGGGACAACAAAGCTCAGCTACCATCTACGTTGCTTAGAAGACTTGCACGCGATGCTCAAGAAGCACGGCGACTGGATGTTGCTCGGCAGTGCCGACGAACAAAAACCCGCCACGGAAGGAACCGTGGAGGCATGGGCGCGCTCACCGAAGAACCCGGTGGGAGGTGGTACGGATTGAAGAAAGGTCTGCGGGGAAGGTTCGCGATGTACGTCCCACCCTTGATGGAAGCATTGGGATTAGCAGAGGTCGAGCACAGCGCGAAGAACAACCGAATGCGTGCGCTCTGATCTCTCCCCAAGCTTCGTCTGGTTCTACTGACGTCGCCCAGTAGAAGATTGAACGTCTGGAAACACACGCACACTGTCAACGCTTCGTGGGTTCATTTTGCACGCGGTCTCAAACCAGGACGCGTTGCAGTGTGCTGAAGCGTTTCACGCCATTCCAATAAGAGTTTGGCATAGGAGAATCATGAAGACAAGAACCGAAGTTGCGATCGGGAAATTCCTGGATGGTTACAATTGCGCGCAGTCTGTGGTCTACGCATACAGCGATGACCTAGGACTCGACAAGGACGCCGCCTTGCGAATTGCCTGCGGATTTGGAGCGGGCATGGGCAGGAAGCAAGATGTGTGCGGTGCTGTGAGCGGCGGCATCTTTGTGCTTGGGCTAGTTCACGGCCGGGGCGAGCAGGACGACCGCGCCGCGACGGAACTCACCTACGCCAAGACGAGAGAGTTGATTGAGAAATTCCAACAACGAAATGGAAATTTGACTTGCCGTCGGTTATTGAATGGCTGCGAGCTGACCAAGGCTGAAGGTCAGAAAACATTCAAGGAAAATGATCTTCTGAATCGTGTTTGCCGACCATGTGTCGAGAGTGTGATCCAGATTCTTGAGCAACTGAAATAGAATGCCGCGGAATCGGCAATCAGGATCTGGTGATTACCTATAACTGCAGGACTTTCGCTTGTCATTCTGAGCGAAGCGAAGAATCTCTGGTTTCAGGGGTTGAGACCATTCGCTAACGCTCAGGGTGACACGAAAACGGACACTTGAGCGAAAGTCCTGAACTGTCATTTCGAGCCGGACTTCGAGAAATCTCGCTTGACCGCGCGGGAGATTTCTCCTCGCAAAAGACACACGTCGAAATGACAGCCCTGACTTGTGGGTAATCGACAACTAGGAGCTGGTGATTACCCACAAGTCGGTTTGTCATTCTGAGCGGAGCGAACTTTGCGGAGCGAAGAATCTCATTCCCTGAAAACGAGATGCTTCGCAGAGCGTAGCCTCCCTTGCGGGAAAACGGCTCAGCATGACAGTTGTGGGTAATCACCAGCTAGGAGCCATTGACAACAAGGCGTCCGAATCGCTATACTAGTGCAGCCACAAAATAATGCTGGGGACTCAACTGCGCATAAATCGCGCTTGGCAAAGTATGCAAGATTTTGTGGATGCACTACTAGCTTTCGACGATCAACTGAAAACAGGAGTCCAATCGCATGGAAACCAAAAAAACAGCGCCAAAGAACATCGACGAATATATTGCCGATTTCCCGCAAGACATTCAAGAACGTTTACAACAAATGCGCGCGACGATTCATCAAGCCGCACCGGATGCGGAAGAGGCGATCAGTTATCAAATGCCGACTTTTAGGTTGAAAGGCAACTTGGTTCACTTTGCCGCGTTCAAAAACCATATTGGGTTTTACCCAGTGCCAACGGGAATTGAGGCGTTCAAGAAGGAGTTGTCCGTTTACAAGATGGCCAAAGGTTCCGTCCAATTTCCACTCGACGAACCGCTTCCGCTAAAACTCATAACGCGCATCGTAAAATTCCGTGCGAAGGAAAACTTGGCGAAAGCAAAAGCGAAAGCGAAATGAAAGGCCGTGATACCCATGCCCGATAAAATCAAAATCGGCAATGCCGCGCCTGCGTTTGCCTTGCCCGACGAGAACGGCAAGACCGTCAAACTGTCCGACTTTCGCGGGAAAAAAGTCGTGGTGTACTTTTATCCCAAAGACAATACGCCCGGTTGCACCGCGCAAGCGTGCGGTTTTCGCGATAACTATGTTGACATTCAAGAAAAGAATGGTGTCGTGATCGGCATCAGCCCGGACAGCGCCAAATCGCATCAAAGGTTTCGGACGAAATACAACTTGCCATTCATTTTGTTGAGTGACGAGGATCATAAGGTCGCAGAAAAATACGGCGCGTGGGGTGAAAAGAAAACGTTTGGCGTCAAATCGATCGGCGTCATCCGCAGCCATTTCGTCATCGATGAGCATGGCAAGGTTGTGGACGCCCAGGTTCATGTCAAAGCCAAAGATAGCCCATCCATCGCGATGCAGTCGCTTGACTAGTGAATGCCAAGTTTTGATATTGCCTGTCGCCGCTTGATAAACCAACACATCGCAGCGGCGAAATTGGTCAAGCCAGTGGATGAGGTCCGATGGCTGGCTGCTGTCCAAGCGCAGGATTACGCTGGAGCAAAATGGTCGCTCGGACTCCGGCTACAAAATGCCGTGGATGCCGACATCGAGCAAGCATTTACGGATGGCAGAATACTTCGCACGCATGTGCTCCGCCCGACTTGGCATTTTGTTGCGCCTGCCGACATTCGCTGGCTGCTGATGTTAACCGCGCCACGTGTTCATGCAGTCAATACATTCATGTATCGCAAGCTGGAATTGGACAGCGCAATTTTCAAGCGTACGAGTAGTGTCTTGACCAAAGTCTTACGCGGCGGTAAGCAACTCACGCGGGACGAATTGCGAGCTGCGATTGAGAAAGCTGGGATTGCGGTTCAAAGCAATTTGCGAATGAGCTACATCATGATGTGCGCCGAATTGGACGGAATCGTTTGCAGTGGTGCGCGGCGTGGAAAACAATTCACCTATGCGTTGCTCGCCGAACGAGTTCCGCCGGTCAAGACCGTGAGTCGGGATGAGGCATTGACCGAACTCGCTCGTCGCTTCTTTCTCAGCCGAGGACCTGCAACTGTTCAGGATTTTAGTAAATGGTCGGGTTTAACAATTGTCGACGCGAAGAATGGACTCGAAGCGGTTCGCGGCTTGCTTCGTCATCAAGTGGTCGATGGTCAAGATTATTGGCTTGCAAAAAACACACACTCAGAGAAAATCGAGTCGCCGCAAGCGTATCTCTTGTCGATCTATGACGAGTATATCTCCGGCTATAAGGATCATGCGGCAATCCTTGATCCTGAATACTCGTCCGAGATGCGTGAAGAAGGCAATGCTATTTCGTACATCATCGTTATCGATGGTCGGATCGTGGGTTCTTGGAGACGTACGCTAAAGAGAGACGCCGTCGTAATCGAAACTCGCTTGTTTAAATCGTTGAGCAAATCCGAAGAGCAAGCGGTCGTTCAATCTGCGAATAAGTACGGCGGGTTTGTTGGTCTATCGGTGGCGCTGAAATAAGTGGCAATAAAAAACAGTAACCGCAAAATTCCACCTACACGCCTCTGATGCGGTATAATGGGTTCTCAAGAACCCTACGACGCAAAGGTGTGTGGATGAGACGAGCCAAAGACAATTCCGAAGTTCCCAAGCGTTACTATCGGCCAGAG
>JACRMI010000028.1 GCA_016215025.1 Chloroflexota bacterium | reverse complement strand
TAAAGCGTGTGCGGTCGCCTGGGTGCGGGGTCCGAGTTTGGCGGCGGCAATTAGTTTGGTGCGGGCATCGAGCGCGAGCCACAGCCAGACTTCGTGCCCTTTGTTTCGCAGGGTGGTCCGCAGTTCATCGAGTTGCACATGCTCCCGATGTAACCCGCGTAGCTTATGGGCATGCAAGCGCGCGCTGTGCAGCCCGGCGCGGGTGAGCCACGTCGTGAGGGTGGCTTCGGCGTGTCCAAAGACTCGTACCGCGGCCCCGACCGTCAGACCTTCCGCGAGCGCCGCGAGCACTTCACCGACCCGCTGCGCCTGCGTTTTCAGAAGTTCTAAGTCGTGTCAAGATCTGAACCTTAAGATTTTAGATCAACCAAGTTGAGTCCGTCTGGGCATTGGGCGCAACCTATCACAAGCGCGCGATTTCACGTGCCGTCCCCATGAGTATTGAATTTCAGTTGAGGGAAAGAGGGTGCCGTCTTCTCAGGTGAGGAGTTTATGACTTGGCTCTTACCTTGATGGAGCACTTTCCTTCTTCCACTTCTTTTCAGCTAGATGTGCTTGGCGTTCGCGTCGCGTACGCTGATTATTGCGCTGTCGCAGTTCTTTCGTTACGACGTAACGTTCAGCAATAATCTGTTGCGCTTGCTCTGCCGTCACGGGTGTGCCATCCACATCACGAAGTTCATACGGTCGATCTTCTTTCAGGATGGTCCAGATGCGATCCAGCAGATGCGTCGCACAGGTACACACCGCCTGGGTATGGTGTTTGCCAAATCGAACCACTTGGTCGTAATCGATCGCGGCAATCTGGGGATCTCTCAAACGCGCGGTCTCGGCACCCATGAACGCAAACTTCTTCACCAGATCAGGGCCTGCTTGCGAGATCGGCAAGCCCTTGGTCTCACTCGCACCACTCTGGCTGCTGCGCGGAATCATCCCACTCCATCCTCGAAAATCGGCATGGCCTGGAAAGCGTTGCGGGTCGCCGATGAAACTGACGTAGACGGCCGCACCATCTTGCCCGACCCCATACAAGGTTTCCAGGTTTCGACTGGGATGGAACTGACGATAGAGCGGACGAACGGTTCGCAGTTGCAAATCATGGCGTGTGGCTTCGACCCAGGTCAACAATGCTTGCTCACGCGTGACCTCCGCTTGCAAATAGGTGTAGTTCAAGAACGGCGAGTCAGCGCCATACAAAGCCAACACATCTTCCGCCAGTCGCACCAGTGCCGCCGGCCATTCTGCAAACGCAGGAAAATCAGCTGATTTTAGCGCAGTTTTCTCCCACGCGTGCTGTAGCCCCTCAGCGCCCATCGTCACAACTTGTCGCGGATCATACCACTGTTCGCGAAACCAGCGCGTGATAGGAGCAATGAGTTCTGGGAACACATGCTCCAACCCAGGCCACGCGAAGCGATCAATCGCCCGGAGACGATTCTGCATTGCCGTAATGAGTACACTCAGGCGATCGAGTTCCTTGCAGCCTCGCTGGCACACCAAGTGTAAGGCATTGCTCAAATGGAGTGGGTGCAATTTCTCTGGACTGACGATGGGAAGCTTCGCCAACACTCGGGCATCAATCCGATCACTCTTGGCATGTTTGCGGTAGTATCGACGCAAATCAGCGACTTGCTGACTGTTTACCAAGAAGACCTCCACGCCGAGGCGTTGACAGTAGACAGCGATTGGAAACCACGCCATGCCGGTGGGCTCCATCACGACGACTAACGGTTCGTCCAAGGCAGCACCCTCACGCGCGTGCTGAAAGAGCAGGTCCAGGCTCTGGGCTGAAGTGGTCACTTGGAGAACCGGCGTGAGTGAACAGGCCCGCTCATCGATAACCACGGCTTTGTGAGCGGTGGTCAGGGCCAGATCCAAACCAATGTACCGCATGCGACACCTCCTGTCAGAATAACTGGTGACGGCAGCGGAGTGGCATGGTCCCAAGCCCAGAGGCTCATCGCGTGACGCTTTACCCACGCTGGCCAGTGATGAGAGGCAACCTACACACAGGACCTCAATGTTCCCAATCGGGTCTGCTTGGGTGACGGATGGCAATCTGAAAACAGAGGCAGCCTACGGCTCCTCAGCCAGCGAGTCAAAGCCAACTCCATAAACCGTCCCAAGCTCAGTGTACGCGATTCCTCGGAAAGTCGAAACCTGGTGCGAAGTTATTAAGGTTCAGTCGGTACAAGTATACCAGCCGGTACAACACCGTATGGCGGCGCGCACTGAATTTGTGTCCACACGCCTCACAACAGAAATCCTGAATCGATTGATCCTTTCCATGATGTCCATACCCGACCAAGGCATGAATCCGGGAGTCGGTGACGCCGCGATATTTACAATCTTTGTAGTCACAGGCATACCCTGCGGTGTTAATCTGTTTGGGGCGTCCGCGGGTGCTTTTGACTTCGCGCCACGGACGCACCGACGTGGAAGGAGCGGACATAGATGGCATCGCGGCAGAGCGCACGCACGCCAGACAATCGTCTGGGGTGCGCGGCTTGAGGGGTTGAGGTGGGCGTTTGGCTTTAGCGGGAGTGGTTTTGGTGCTAAAGGGCGAACCCCAAACTCGCCACCACGCCAAGGTGAGGTAAAACAGCGCGAGGCAAATAGCGACACGAAGTAAAAGTGGAATCCCAGGAAGGACGGTCATGCGATGATCTGGCTCCTACAATCCATTGGAACATAGAGTACCAGCATAATCGCCAGAGCGGATTTGTCAAGGGTGACGACGAAGCCGTTCTTTTCACGCCACGATGGGACGGCGAATTATCCACCGCGTCCAACGGGTGCACCTCTCTTTCGCGTGTGTGCTTAGACGGCGCCACGAAGTGGAAAGCAGAACCAGAACTGCTAATTTTCTGTCGCGCAAATTTTGCTGATGCTTGAGATTTTGATCAGTCGTTACCAAAAGCTGGTAGCCCGATTTTTCTGCCGCGGCGAGCAATTCGCCGTTTCGCAGAACCGACCATCCCAATTCAAAAGCGGTGTCAATGGTATGCCCAGCGAGATAGGCGCGGAGAGGTACCGGCGTTCCTTGATCAAAGAGTATCTTCATCGCGCTATCGGCAACGATAATGTTTCAAGTTCAAAATCGAGGAGGGTTTCTACTTGTTCCCGCTGAACGCCTGGAAACCAATTCAAGAATTCTTCAATCGATGCACCGTCGCGCAGGTTCTCGAACAAGGCGCGCAAAGGCACTCGCGTGCCACGGAATACCCAGTCTCCGCTAACTTTGCCTGGTACGCGTTCAACCGAAGGGCATGCGCGCCAATCATGCGCGCTAATTGTCTTGACGCGCGAATGTACTTTGTGCGATTGTTTCATCATTCTTTCCTTCCATCGCAAAATCTACTGCACTGATCTGTAACAAGTATAAACCAAAGCAAGTGCTTGTCAAGCCATTAACGAAAAAGCAAAAAATAATTTGCATCTGGCTGGGATTTGTGCTATAATAATTCTCGTAAATGAAGTTGGCGCGTGTTTTAGCGTCCACTTGCACTTGAACAGTCCTGAATAATATAAACATATACTCCCGTACTATAAACGAGCAGTGGGTTGGCGTTGTGTGCATGTGGCTGTGATGCCAAATGTGGTAGAGTATGGCGTCATACCCGTCGTCCCCGCCTGAAAAAATTCTGAAAGAAAACTGAAACTAAACTGAAAGGTTTGGTTTTCCTCAGAATTTTTTGGTTGTTTTGCGAGCAAAATCTTGAATCTCCCCCTACCATCGCACCCGCATGACATATTGCAGTGCGGATTCTGTGGCGCCGTCAAGCCTGAGATGACAATTTTGAAAACCAGGTGTGGAGCGATCCGCGCTTCACACCTGGTTTTTGTGTTTCTACCCACCGCATACTCTCATGATAAGCTTGGGGTTCACCCGAGTAACTGACCCATCAGATCATTCCCAGGTTCATCGCCTTTAACATCTCTCCCAACCTGGGTGTTTCGCAAGAGATGGGCGAAGGAACGAGATGCTTCGATTTTCTCAATCTTCGGTCCGCACACGACCACCCGCGAGAGTGCGAGACGCATCAAGCGTCTTTGTGAAAGACCATCGCGCGTGCTTGCCGCAATTTCCCACCATGCGCTAAACGCACTCAACGGTTCCAACGTTTCGATCAAGCGATCAATTTCAAAGATGCGTTGTCGCGCAATTTGTTCGGGTGTCAGTGGGTTGAGGTTCTCTGCTCCGCATCCCTCATATGTGGCGTGTCGCCTTTCTGCCGCCAGACCTCTCAGGGTCTCGTCAGATAGGAATGCGATTTCATCCTGCGCGGATTCCAGGGCTTGCTGCCATTGCTCGCGCCAGTCATCGGACCATTTGAGTTTGGAAAGTAACCGAATGATGGCGGACTCGACCTCTCCTGCATCAACACTGGGTTGCATACAGCGAAGGCGATGCTGAATGCGCGCGTTACAAACGTACCGCCGCTCGCCGCGACAATGCGAACCGATCATATGGCTGCCACATTCAGCACAGAACAAGATGCCGGTCAGGGAAAAATGCGTTCGAGTTCTGGTAGTCCAAGTATGTGGTTTTCGTTGCATCCGCTTGCGAATTTCCTGACTACGCTCAAACACTTCCGTCGTGACCAAGACCGGGTGACTCCCGTCTTGCAACAAGGTTGGGGTGTGTCGCTTCAACTTGGCACCACGAGTGGTTGTGCCAAAGTACGGAACGCGTCCCGTATAGAAGATCCGCATCAAGAGTTCGCGCACGCTATCTCGCGTGAAAGGTTGAGGTCCGCCGCGAGCTAAGCATCGTTTCATGCGAAAGTGACGCGTGGTGCCATCGGGTAAAGTCACGACATAGCTATTCAACTTCTCGGCAATGAGACCGTCACTGTATTTTCCCGTTTGATGCCACTCAAAGGACAGTTGGACGGCGAGGCTTTCGATGGGATGAAGGATCAAGGTCTTACCATCGCCCCCATTGGATTCGCCGTAATGCGGACAATAGTTCACTCCATTGACATCGGTACACGTGGAACAGAGTCCATTGCAGTAGCCCAAGGGAATACTGCCGTTCCACAATCCTTTGAGCACGCGTCCTTGCTTGCCGCGTTTGGTGTCGATGCTGAGCCTGTCACAGTAGATTTCAGCGAGTGAACCCAGGACCGCCAAGGCGACTTTGCCCCAGGGTGTAGTGAAGTCAATATTCTCTGTGGTCGAAACGAACGACACATTCCATTGACGAAGTTGGTCGAGTGCGAGCAAGAGGTGCAGGAGATGGCGATGGAATCGGTCAAACGAGGTGACGACGATCACATCGAACTCGCCACGTTTGGCACGAGCGAGCATCATTCGCAGTGCTGGTCGATCGGTCAACCTTCCCGTACGGCCGATTTCGCAAAAGAGATCCGACAACCCCCAGCCTCTACTGTGGACGTAGTCGGCGATCATCTGGTGTTGCATGTCGAGACTGTGTCCTTGCTTGACTTGCATCTCGGATGAAACGCGAACATACCCTACCGCTTTCATTTTAATCGCCGCAGGCGTCCTGAAATTGAAAAATTCATACGGGATGTTTCCCGCATGTGAAGGAAGATTAGCAAGACTAAAGTATCTGTCCAGTAGAGCAAAGCACAAGGGCTTATGGGCGACCGTCAGCGAAGAATTGTTTAAGATCGACTTCGACATGCCATTACCCTTTCGCATGCAGTCAAGCTTTGCCAGCCCTTCCCAGCGAAGCACTCTGATCAAGTCAATTGCGTGCAAGGTTTATTCGTGATATAGTGGCATGCGTTATGAGCAAGCACACGCGCACCCACAAACATCTGCCGCATGTCGCGTCGCACGCCGAGAAAGAATTCGTTTCGCCTGATGCGGCGGTCGAACGCGGCTGGGACTCCTTCAACGCCGGACGTTTCAGCGATGCGATCAAACTGTGGGAACGTGCTGCGCGGCACAACCCCGCCGTCGTCTCCGCGCTCGCCGAAACGTATTTTCGCCGCGCCCTCGCGCCGACGACTCCACCCGAGCAACAACTCCTCGATCTTCAGCGCGCGACCGCGCTCGTCCCTAACGACGCGCGGTACTATTATCACCTTGGCTTGACGCATCACCGCCGCGGCGACCTCGGCACGGCATTGACGGCGTATGAAATCGCCGCCGCTGCGAATCCGCCGCCACGTGGTCTTGCCTTTACTTTTGCGCTCGCCAAACTCGAATCCGATTCTCACGCCGACGTGAGTGCGATCTCCGGTTTGAGCGAACTCGAACGCGAGATTATCGACCTGCTGGCGCGCTTTTTACGTGGTGATACGACGCGCCCTCCCCGCGCCGTCGCTTCCTGGGTTAAATCGCTCCTTGCCAAATTCAGCGGCGTCGACGCGTCGCTGGCGTTGTGGCGCGGGGTGGGTTATCTCTTGGCGAATGACGATGCCACCGCGCAGAACGCGTTGAGCGCGGCGAATCGGCTCACGCCGCACGGCGAAGCGCTCAAACACTATTACCTCGGCACGCTGGCGGCGCGGCGCGGCGATTGGAGCGCGGCGATGATTAGTTGGCGGCAGGCGCAAGCGCGCGGCTTGGCGACGCCCTGGTTGCGCGAGAATCTCGCCGCGGTTCATCTGCCCAATGCAATCGCCGCCGCGCAATCAGAAAATTGGCAAGCGGCAATCGAGCACGCACGCACCGCGCTGCAAGCCAACGCCGACAGCGCCGATGCCGCGTCGATCGCCGTGATCGCATTGGATCGCTTGGCGCACGCGGCAGTGAGCGCGGGTCAATGGGCGCAAGCCGCCGCGCATTGGAACGAAGGGAGCCAGGTCGCCCGCGGCGCAGAAGCGCGGACGATCTGGCACAACCTCGCGATTGCGTCAGAGATGAGTGAACAATGGGCGCAAGCGGCGACAGCGTGGCGCGAACTGTTACGCTTCAAACCGCGCGGCAAAAAGAAGGACGCTTTCACCGACTCGCATTGGAGTTGGATTCGCAAACGCGCAACCCAGGATTTGCAAAAGGCGGGGCGTCTGGGCGAAGCCATTGCCTTGATAAAACAAAAAATCAAATCGACGCCGAACGATCTCACCACGCGTATGGAATTGGTGGATGCGCTCATCGCGAATCAGCAGGACACGGCAGCGCGGAACGAATTGCAACGCATCCTGCACATCGATGCTCACCACCGCGAGGCGCGCCTCAAACTCGCCGAATGGCACGCGGCGCGCCAAGAGTGGTTCGCCGCTGAGACAGAAATGCGTCTGCTTCTGGAGCAAGACCCCACGGACGAAAACGCGCGCAAGCAAATTGCGATCTTGATGGCGGAGCGCGGTCGTTCGCTGCACGCCGACGGCCGAGTTGCCGCCGGGCGCGACGTGATCGAGCAGGCGATCAAGTACGCGCCGCACAACGCCGATCTGTACATCGATCTAGGACGCGCGGATTTGGATTTGCGCCAATTCGATTTGGCGCGCCAGGATTTTGAACTGGCGTACCAGCACGGAGCGAAACAGATTCACACGCACGAACAAATCGCGCAATGTTGGGCTATTGCGCAAAATCTCGACGAAGTGAAAAAGGCGATTGCACGCGCCGAACGGGAGAACGAGCCGAATCCGCTCTTTTACGTTCACGTCGGGTTGGCGTGTCTCGACACCGGCGCGGCATTGTCCAGTCCGTATACACTGCCGACCGCCGCTAATCAAACCTGGGAAAAACTCGGCATCGAACTGGTGGAGCGTGGCGCGGCGCGCAATCCCAACGATGTCGAGTTGATTCGTCACATCGTCATGGATTTTGCCGAGGCGCACTCGCGTTTTGGTCTGCCGTACGCGGAGCGGCTGACCCAATTGACGGCCACCGATCCCATGGCGTGGCTCATTTTGGCGACGATGCAAACGTTGACCCAGGATTTGGACAAGGCAAAAGCTAACTTTAAGCAAGCCGCGCGATTCGCGCACCAACAAGGCAATCACGAGATCGAGCAGATGGCAGAGCAAATGCGCCGGGAGTTGAGTAATCCCCTGTTGTCGATGGCGCTCAAAATGGGATTCCCGTTGGGTGATTTGTTCAGCGGGATGGATGAGGCAGATGAATTTGCCGACGAAGACGCGGACGCGGATCTGTTCTCGCTGCCGCGCCGACGCAAGAGGCGATGATGACCGAGCCAGCCACACTACCGCTACAACCCGCAGAGCGTAGCGATCCTTACGCCGCGCTCGGCGTTTCACGCGATGCGACGATTGACGCGATCAAGGATGCGTATTTCAAATTAGTGCGCGAGCATCCGCCCGAACGCGACCCTGAAGCATTCAAGGCGATTCGCGCCGCATACGAACGCATTCGCACGCCCGAGCGCCGCGTCGAAACCGATTTGCTTTTGCTGCAAGAACAACTTGCCTTGCCGAACGAATGGTGTGCGCCGTCTTTGGACTTGGGCGTGCATCGTGAGGATTTGTTGAGCGCGGTGCGCGCATTGAGCGATTTGGAGCGCACGGATTTCCGCGAGGATTTTCGCAAGATTCAGTTGTCCGATCTGCGCGCGCCATCCGATCAAAATCCTAAATCATTGCCCTGAAAGTCGAAGGGTGAAATCTGAAATGACTATGGTGACTCGCATTCTTTTTGGACTCGGCGGATTTATCGCGGGCTGGTTCATGCGCGCGCGGCGCGCGTTGGCGCCCAGCAACGCGGAAGAAATGATCGAAGAGCCAGTCGAAGCAGAAGAAACGATCGAAGAACCAACCATCGAAGCAGAACGCGCGGCGCCCTTCGCTGCGGAGTTGCACGAGTTGCACGAAACCGCCGCCGCGCTGCGCGAAGGCGTCGCCGCGCTCGACAAACAACTGGGGCGCGTGGGACGCGAACAGTTCAAAGCGAACACGCTGGAAGAAGCGCAGCAGCGGCAGGCGCAAGCCGCGCTCGAACAACTGCGCGACCTGAGCGCACGCCGCGAAGCCGACCTCGCGGTGCTGCGCGATCAACTGCGCGCCGATCACTCCGCGGAACGCTTGACCGTGATCCAGCAATTGCTCCCCGCGCTCGATGGCTTGGATGAAGCACTTGTCGCTGGGCAGCGCTTGCTCGCGGTCAAGCCCGCGCTGGAGCCAGCCGCGCCCAGCGCGCAGTTCACGTTGCGCCAACGCATCGAGTTCGTCCTGGGTCGCCGCGAACTGCCCCAACTCGTCGTCCAGCAAAACGGCGCATGGCGTGAATCGGTCACTGCATGGCTGCAAGGCATCGAGTTGGTGCGCGCGCGTTTGCTCCAAGCGCTGTCCGCCGAAAATGTTCAGCCGATTAACGCGCTGGGCGAAATGTTCGATCCGCATCGCCACATTGCCGTCGAGACCGCACCCGCGACGGACGGCATCGCGCCAGGAACGATTGTGGAAGAATATCGGCAGGGCTACCAGGTTGGCGACCGCATCTTGCGCGCGTCGGAAGTGGTGGTCGCGAAATAGTGCGATAGTGCAATAGTGCGACAGTGCGATAGTTACACATCGCGGAATACGCAATACGCAACACGTAGTTTGGAGATGGTAGAATGGGCGATCAAATTATCGGCATTGATTTAGGCACAACGTTTTCCGCGGTGGGATTTGTGAGCGAGGGCAAGCCGCGCATCTTGGCGAACGGCGTAGAGCGCATCGTCCCGTCGGTGGTCGGTTTTTCTCCGCAAGGCGCACTGCTCGTTGGCACACCCGCGCGCAATCAATATGTGCTTTATCCCGAACACACGGTGCGCTCGATTAAACGCAAGATGGGCACGGATGAAAAGGTTGCGTTGAATGGTCGCGCGTATTCGCCCCAGGAAATTTCGGCGATCATTCTGCGCGAGATGAAACGCATCGCCGAAGCGAATTTGCAAAGCGAGGTGACGCGCGCGGTCATTACCGTCCCCGCGTATTTTTCTGACGCAGCGCGTCAGGCGACCAAAGACGCGGGTGAGATCGCGGGCTTTGCCGTCGAGCGCATCATCAACGAGCCGACCGCGGCGGCGTTGGCATATGGCTTGGACAAGAGCGCTGAACGCCAAATGGTGGCGGTGTTCGATCTCGGCGGCGGCACGTTCGACGTGTCCATCGTGGAACTGAATAGCGGCGTGGTCGAAGTGCATGCGAGTCACGGCAACACCCAGTTGGGCGGCGACGATTTCGACGAACTCTTGATGAATCATCTCGCGGAGCGATTCCAGGATGAACACGGCGTGGATCCACGAATTGAGCGCAAAGCATTGGCGCGTTTGACGCGCGCGGCGGAGCAAGCCAAGATTACGCTCTCGTCTCAGCCCTTCGTGCGCGTGCGCGAAGAATATCTAATGGAGCGCGAGGGCACACCACTGCATTTGGACGTCGAAGTCGCGCGCAATGAATTCGAGGAACTGATCGAGCCGTTGTTGGAAGGAACGCTCGCGTCGGTAGATCAAGCGCTGAAGGATGCAAATCTCCAAGCGCGCGATCTCGACAAGGTGCTGTTCGTCGGCGGCTCGACGCGCATCCCGCGCGTGTGGGAGTTAGTGGCGAATCACGTCGGCTTGGAGCCACACTCGGAGATAAATCCCGATGAAGCCGTTGCGCTTGGCGCAGGCGTGCAAGCGGCGATCATTGCGGGCCAGCCGCTCGACGCAATCCTGGTGGACGTGACGGCGCACTCGCTCGGCATTGAGGTCGCCGAACTTCGTTTCGGACAATTCATCCCCGATCGTTACGGCGTTATTCTGCATCGCAACACGACGATCCCGACGACGCGCGCCCAGGTTTATTCGGCGCTGACACCCGAGCAAACCATCGTCGATCTCAAGGTCTATCAAGGCGAGGATCCCATCGCGTCCCAGAACACGTTGCTGGGGGAATTCAGGTTCGAAGGATTGAAACCTGAAGCCCCAGGATTGCCGCCGCGTGTGACCGTGCAATTCGATCTGGACGTGAACGGCATCCTGCGCGTGTCGGCAGTGGATCGGGGGAGCAATCGCCAGGCGGGCGTCACGGTTAAAGCGGAACATGTGCCGCTCAGTCCAGCGCAAAAAGAATCGGCGCGCGCGCTGATCGCTGGATTGGACGAAGAGGTGGAAGAGCATACGGCGGCATTGCTGGCGCGGGCGCGGCGCGCGTTGGCGGAACGCGGCGAGGGGTTAGATCGCGTCGGACAAGTCGTCGTGGAACTGGAAGATGCAGTGCGTGAACAACGCGCGGATGACCAAGAACGATTGATGGAAGAATTAACGGATCTTTTGTACGATTTGGAAGAGTGAGCCAGACTATAGAGTGACATACAAGCCAATGCAAGACTGAACAATTGAGAACATTAACTTTTCAAAATCAGAAACTCCAAACTGCGCGCGACCTCTTGCTTCCGCGCCTGATGAACGGAGAGATTGCCGTGTGAATGAATAAAAAGACCTTCCAGTTTTCGCGCAAGCGCCTGGAAGGTCTCAAGACTATGATCGGCGTGGTGTCGCGGTGCGGCGTTTGCGCCGTGTGTAAATGACCTTGCCCGTGCGTTTAATTTCGCCGAGAAATGTCTGTGGGATGGCGTGATTGTATTCGGCAAGGCTATATCCCAGCGCCTCGATCATGGCGTCGCTATTTTTCAGCGCATGGCCCAAGATACCTTGGCGTTGCCACAAGGATTTCTTGGCAAAGTCGCGCGAGACAATCGTAAGATCAATATCGCTCCAGCGATGGGGGCGTCCATTCGCATACGAACCATAGAGAATAATCCGATCCACGTTAATGGTCGGTTCAAGCGTGTTCACATATTCGCGAACTAGGCGGTTGATTTCAGTTTTGCTTCTAACCATTTTGCGACTCGGCGTGTTTGTTTCAGGCAGTCTTCCGCGTCCTTACGGTTGTAGGCATTCAGAGTTTGCGGGTAACGCGCTGGAACGCTTTTCTGGGACATTTCCGAAACAAAGCGAGCCCACTCATCGGGCAACGTAAGCTTGGCAAGACGGGCGAGTTTATTTAGGTCGTGAATCGGCGGCGGAAAATCCTCAGTAAATTCGGTGATGCAACCCTTGAGCAGTTTTTCAATCGTCAGGTGGCATAGAAAAATGACATACAGATACGTGCGAGTATCAAAGTTATGCTTCGCCGCGCGCAAATCATTGTGAGCCATATCCAGCCATTGTTAAGTTTGGGGCTTCATCGCTTGTAACTATATCTCAGAATTTAGCCAGTGTCAACGCGCACGCTATTTGTCAAATGGATTTCTATTCATGATGACCGACATCAACAGCGAAGACCGTTGTTCGCGTCTCGTTCAGAAAGGCCATGGATTTCCTAGGCCTCAAAGGGGAACCCCCATGCCCAAGTCGATTTCAATACGAACCAAGCCGTTGGACGAAAGAGGAAATCGCTCAACTCAAGCAGTTGACCCGTCGTGGAATGGCACGTCCCCAGATTGCCAAACTGATGCGGTGAACTGTCGATTCAGTCGATCACAAAGCCAAGCGAATGAAAATCCGCAGTGTGCGTTATCATCCCAGGTCATCGCCCCGACCGACCCTGGTTTGATCGATGATTTCTTCGGGCGCATATATGGACCCAAATGATGTAAACTGATTTGCGAGCTGCAGAATGATGTGCTATACTTGAGACAATTCAGCGGGCGTGGTAATGCGGCGCTGATGTCACTAATAAGTAGCGGGAATCAGCAGGAACACGCAGAAAAAGTTGCCGCTGAGTAACCGACGCCCGACGCCCGTCGCTCCCGTTGCGACAACTTCACATAAAAGATGTCGTTTCCATCAAAAACAGGGCATTATTGCCCTGTTTTTGATTGTTTTTCACCATCTGACTCCTAAAAAAGTTGCCGCTTATCCGAACTTCGGATAAGCGGCAACTTTTCTGTGTGAATCTGTCAAAAACCTGTGATAGCCATTACTCCTTCTTTGATTTCCAAACCTGGGATCTGCTGTGCCCAGTAAGTAATTGCTGGTCGAAGCTTTAGTTTGGTCGCCTGATTTCCATCGACCCAGATACATTCCAGCAAGCGATGCAGTAATCTCTTCTGTTCTACCCTATCACCGCTCGTCCACTGCGTTCCGACATTCTTCAACAATTCTAACGCGCCCTCTCGCTCAAGCTTGCTGAATGGACACAGTTGAGTCAATTGTTGTTGCAACTGGGTTCGTTGAGCCAAGTACGGTTCCTGTGCTATCAATCCTTGTTGCCATTGCCAATCTAACCGCGTGATGGCTTGTTCCAAATCCTGGGATTGTTTCTCAAGCCGGGTATTCTCGATATTCGAACCTGGGAGATTCTCGCTTGAAAGCCCAACCCGCGAAACTGCCGCGAGCACCTGTGGTTCGATGAGGTCAGTACGAAGCATGCGCCGTTGACAGGGTTTCCCCTCGACCAAGTGGACACAGTGATAGTAGCTTTTCCCGCAGGGAGATTTTTGAGCACGCAAGCGATGTCCACACTGTTCACAATAGAGCAAACCACCCAGTAGATAAAATTGAGCATTTTCTGCTCGATTCGGTCGGCGTCGTAACAAACGCCGTATTTCTTGGCAACGCTCGAACAATTCAATCGGAACCAGCGGCGGGTGTTGCCCGGTAAACCATTCGACTGGAGTGGAAGTATCACGCGAACCATCGCAGCGTTGGCGATAGCGCTGATAACGAACCTGACCGATGTAAATGCGATTCTGGAGCATCTCACGGACGCTCTCGCCGGTAAAGGGTTTGCCTTGTTTGGTGACATACCCAGCTTGATTTACGATCTGGGCAACGCTATTGTCGCTTTGACGGCCCGTCGAATAAGATTCCATAGCCAGGAGCAATCCCGGGAGTTCCTTGGGGTTAGCGTGTAGGATGCCGTTTTTGGCTTTGTCGACACCGAAAGGAGCGCGATTATTGTGTTTGCCCTCGCGCGCTTTTTGCTGTTTTCCTTTCTGCGTTTCGCGTGAAAGGTTGCGCGAATACAATTCACTCCAAACTTCGGTCATGGCTTCGAAAACCATACCGACGAGTTCATCCTCATCCTCGGAAATACCTTCGACGACAAACAATTTGAGTTGATATTCTCGGCGCAACATGGCTTTGTAATGAATGGCATCGCAACGGGACCGGTTGAGCCGATCCCACTTGTGAACGACAAGGGCATCGAACTTGCCTTGGCGAGCATCCTGCATCATTTGCTGAAAGGCCGGACGGCTGTCAATTAAACCGGTGAAGCATTCGTCTTCGTAGACCTGGAGCAAGATTCCAGCGCGTAGACCTTGTTGTTTGACCACCCAGGATTGGATGGCGTGCTTCTGCGCGGCCAGGGAATAATTACCGCGTTGTTCCTCCGAACTGATTCGCACATACCCGACGTACCGCATAATTTCCTCCTCGTGGAATAATATTGATGAGAAGCTATATACCTCTCAACGAGAAGTAACATATGAAAGACAAAGGGAACGGTCAATTTTTCAAAAAATCTAAACGGAGGTTGTCATTGCCAAAAACTTGATCCATTTTGGCATCGGTGACATCAGATTCTTTCTATCAATTTCATGATAGTTTTTGACAGTGTTTATGAGAACGTGTGAGGTAATAGCCACTACAGGCCGTCAACGCCACAAGGTGCGCCATCAAGAGTGTGTGATTCTCGCCGGGCTCGGCGTTTGGCCCGACGGACGACATTATGTGCTTCATTACGAAGTCGCTACGACCGTGAGTGCCGACACCTGGAAGGAGTTTTGGCAACACCTGTTCGCCCGGCGGCTTGACCTAGCTGTAGTACGAATGGTCGTGAGTGATGGGAGCAATGGACTTCGGGAGTCTCTCAAGACCGCACTCCCGCACACCCAACTCCAACGTTGCACCGTGCATCAAGTCCGTGGTTTTGAACGGTATCTCAGTTATGCCGACTTGCCGACCCAGGATGTTCAGACGGGACAACCGCTGACGCTCGAAACGGCACGGCAACAACGACGGCACGCCATGAAAACCGAAGCGTTAGAAATCTTTGAGGCGGACACGTGTGCCGAAGCGGAAACCTGCCTGGCGGCGTTGCACGCCAAGTGGGAAGCGCAGGAAGCCCATGCGGTTCACGATTTTCGCTGGGGTATCCAGCGATGTTTCACCTTTTATCAGTTTGAAAAGAGCCTGCATCCCTTGATTCGCTCAAGCAATTTGCTGGAACGGTTCTTTCGCGGATTTCGCAACGAGTCGGATGAGATTGATGCGTTTCCGAATGAAACCAGTTGCCTCACTCTGTTTTATCTGATCCTGGTGCGAGAACATGCCAAGCATGATCGAGTTGATTTTGCGAAAATTGGATGACACTAACCGGAATTCAAATTGCGCGTTCAGTCTGATAAACAATGTACCGTGGTCGCAATCAAAACGACAGAAAGGAATTAGAGAATGTAACTCCACGGGATGAATTGTTGTATAATATGTGGCGTAATGTCCACGCCAATCTTAGCCACTAAACTTTATATTCCTCCACCTCGATCTAAAGTTGTCTTTCGTTCACGCCTGATCGAGCGGCTGAACGAAGGACTCACTGCGGGACGCAAACTCACTCTCGTTTCTGCCCCTGCTGGTTTTGGCAAGACCACGCTGATCAGCGAATGGGTTGCCGGTTGCGAGCGACCGATTGCTTGGCTGTCGCTGGACGAAGGGGATAACGCCCCCACGCGCTTTCTTGCGTACCTCGTTTCAGCACTGCAAACGCTTGCCTTGCCACGTAAAAATTCTGCGCAAAGCGGAGTCAAAGAGATGGCGGCAAATATTGGAGCAGGAGTATTGGCGCTCCTCAATTCCCAAGAGCCACCGTCTACCGAATCGATCCTGACTACCTTGCTCAATGAGATCGTCACCCTCCCGTTTGATTTCACCCTTATCCTCGACGATTATCATGTCGTGGATAACAAATCGATTGACGATGCTCTCGCTTTTCTGCTCGAGCACCAGCCGCCGCAAATGCATCTCGTCATTGCTACTCGTGAGGATCCCCAGTTTCCCCTAGCCCGCCTGCGCGCCCGCGGCCAATTGACTGAACTGCGCGCCGCCGACTTGCGCTTTACCCCTTCCGAAGCAGCCGAGTTTCTCAACCAGATGATGGGCCTGAATCTCCCAGTGGAAGACATCTCCGCATTGGAGACCCGCACCGAAGGTTGGATTGCTGGACTGCAATTAGCCGCGATCTCAATGCAAGGACATCAAGACGCCACCAGCTTTATCCAATCCTTTACCGGTAGCCACCATTTCGTGCTGGACTATTTGGTTGAAGAAGTCCTGCAACAACAACCCGAAAGCGTTCAGACTTTCTTGTTGCGCACGTCCATCCTGGATCGCATGTGCGGACCTCTTTGTGATGCCGTTCTACTCGCGTCTTCTGTGTCTGGGCAAGAAACTCTGGAATATCTCGAACGCGCCAACCTGTTCATTGTCCCCTTGGACAACGAGCGGCGCTGGTACCGCTATCACCATCTCTTTTGCGATTTGCTACGTCAGCGCCTGGGCAAACCCAAAGAATTCGCCGAATTCAATCTGCGCGCCAGCCGGTGGCATGAAGAGAACGGCGACCTGGGCGCGGCGTTTCACCACGCCATCGCAGCCGGGGATTTTGTCCGGGCGGCGGGGTTGGCTGAAGCGGCCTGGCAGGGGATGGAGTCAAGTTTCCAGACAGCCGCCTGGCTGGGTTGGGTGAAGAAGCTGCCAGGAGAGGTCATTCGCGTCCGCCCCGTGCTTTGCACCTTGCTTGGTTGGGCATTCGCAAATGCAGGCGAACCGGAGGCCAGCGAGTTGCGCCTGCAGGACGCTGAACGATGCATGGAGGGTTCGGACGTAGCAAACGAAGCACAGCTCAAGCCCCTGCCAGCGATGATCGCCTTGGCGCGCGCCTACAACGCCCAGGTGCAGGGTAATCCCGCCGCAACGGTGAAATATGCCGAACTGGCGCTCCAAATCATCCCCGAAGATGACTTTGTCCGACGCGCCAAGGCCATCAGTACATTGGAGATCACCCACTGGGCCAGCGGCAACCTGGAGTCAGCCATCCGGGGGATTGGCGATTGGATGGAGAGAATGACTAAGGTGGGCAATCACGTCTTCGTGGTTGCTAGCGCCTTTGCTGTAGCCGACCTGCTGGTGGGCTTGGGGCGCCTGAGCGAGGCCGAGCGGACCTATCAGGAAGCCTTGCAACTGGCCGCCCAACACGGCCCGGAGGCTGAACACATCACTGCCCACCATCATCTCGGCCTGTCCATGATCTACCGTCAGCGGGTAGATGACACCCTCGCCGCTCATCACTTGAACCGAGCCGCCGAATTGGGTCTGCAGACCACCCTGGTGGATTGGCAGTACCGCTGGCATGTCGCCCAGGCCCAACTGAAAGAGGCCGCAGGCGATCTGGAAACCGCCCTGACCCTGCTCGACGAGGCCAAACGGGTCTATGTCCAAACCCTCGTGCCTGACCTGCGCCCCATTGCGGTCCTGAAAGCGCGCATCCATCTCAAACAGGGGCGGCCCGATAAGGCCCGGGCGTGGGCGGCAGAACGCGGGCTTTCGCTAGCAGATCAAGTCAGCTACTTGCACGAGTTCGAGCACCTCACCCTGGCCCGGCTGGAAATCGCCAACCCGCAGGTCAACGCCCTGCTCGCACGCCTGTTGCAAGCCGCCGAAGCGCAAAAGCGCCGGGGCAGCGCGCTCGACATCCTGCTGGTGCAGGCGCTGGCCCACGAGGCGCAGGGCAATCGCCCCCAGGCTCTCACCGCGCTCAAACGTGCCCTATCCCTGGCCGAGCCGGAGGGCTATGTCCGAATGTTCCTTGACGAAGGCTCAAGCATGGCGCAACTGCTTCTCCAAGCTGCCGTTTCCGGGATCATGCCAGACTATACAGGCAAGCTGCTGGCAGCATTTGAAGCGGAGCAACTGAGGAACGCGGGCGAATCTCCTCTCCTCACCACCCCCGCTGCGCAGCCCCCCATCGAGCCGATAAGCCAGCGTGAGCTTGAAGTTCTCCGATTGTTCAAAACCGAGCTGTCTGGGCCGGAGATCGCCCGTGAACTCGTGATCGCCTTGAGCACTGTCCGCACACATACCAAGAGTATCTACAGTAAACTCAACGTCACTAATCGCCGGGCCGCAGTTAAACGAGCCGAAGAGCTGCATTTGATCTAGCCACGCGAAAGCGTTGCCCCAGCAGGCATCCATTTAGCCCTGCCAGATAAACCAGCATTTTAATGCCGGCCTGGCAGGGCTTTTGTCTCCCAGGCATTCTTTCCCACATATCCCCCTATACATCCCCCCATAAATCCCCACACGTGGGGAAGACATCTCCCCATATTAATTGATATATTTGGCGAAGATAAGAATGAATGCAATGAGTGGACGTTCGTACACAAGAAATCACGAGGCGCGGAATGTGTAAGACACATGCATCAACTAAAGATCATTACGAGCCTGGATTATATGAAATTCGCCTCAAGGGTCATCTGGGTAGTCAATGGACAGACTGGTTTGAGGGCCTGACCATCACGCTGGAAGAGGACGGCGACACGCTTTTAACTGGTCCGGTGATTGACCAGGCCGCGTTGCATGGCTTGCTCAAAAAAGTGCGTGATTTGGGAATACCATTGGTCTCGGTCAGTCCTGTTGAACCCGGCCCCTCGGCTGCGCTCGGGACAAGCCCTCCGACTACGCTTCCCTCGGCTTCGCTCGGGACAGGCGGGACTGACCAGACGGATCAGTCAGATGTCAACTAGCAAATGGATACTGGTGCCTTGGAAAGGAGGTTTGCCTTTGATAACATTTCTAGCCCATTTCAACCCCCGGTAACCGGGTGGCGACCACAATTTTATTCAAGTCCAATTCAATGAAACACATCCACATAGTTCAAAAAAAGGAGATCAAAAATGAACACAAACAAAGAGACTGCAAGAAATCTGCTTGATGTGAGGATAGTCCTTGCAGCACTATGGATAGCTGAAGTGTTAAGTTCTTTAAACGGGGATACGTACCGCTTAAGTGATCCGATTACACTAAAGTCTATGCTTGAGAATACAGGATCTATCGTAACAACCCCCGGATTATTGTTGACAATGTCAATGATATTTGTAGTTCCCATACTTATGAGTGCCTTAACCCTGATATTGAAGTCTTCCGTGAGTCGTTGGGCAAACCGTATCATAGGCATACTCTATGCTCTGATTACTTTTGCTTTTTTGGTTTTATGTTTTGTATTGCGATCTGCGAGCTATGAGTTCGTTTGGGCAACGGCACAACTCGTGTTTACCTTACTGGTTGTCTGGTACGCTTGGAAATGGACTAACCCTGAAGGTTAGCCCTGAAAATAAAGTCTTATGAACACAATACCTTCGCTCAGGAATGGATTGGCGAAGGTATTGTGTTACTCAAGGAGACAAAAATGAAAGCGATTGTATACACAAAATATGGACCGCCAGATGTTCTTCATCTCGAAGAAGTGAAAAAGTCTGCCCTCAATGAAAATCAAGTGCTGGTAAAAGTCTATGCCGCATCCATCAATGCGAGCGACTGGCATTTCCTGACTGCTGACCCCTTCCCAATGCGTCTGATAGGCGCTGGGTTGTTCAAACCTAAAAACACCATCCTCGGCGCTGACATTGCGGGGTGCGTGGAAGCAGTTGGCAGAAACGTCAAGCAGTTTCGGCCAGGGGATGCGGTGTTTGGAGATATTTTTGGGCTTGGCAGTGGCAGTTTTGCCGAATATGTTTCTGTCCCTGAAAGCGCTTTGGCGCTAAAGCCGTCCAATGTTTCATTTGAGCAAGCTGCGGCTGTACCCGTGGCAGCCGTCACTGCCCTGCAAGGCTTGCGCGATCAAGGGCATATCCAGCCCGGGCTAAAAGTTCTGATCAACGGGGCGTCCGGCGGTGTGGGGACGTTTGCGGTACAGATTGCCAAGGCGTTTGGAGCGGAAGTGACTGCCGTGTGCAGCACGCGAAATTTGGAGATGGTGCGCTCGATCGGCGCAGACCACGTCATTGACTACACCAAAGAGGATTTCACCCAAAATGGACGGCAGTATGATCTCATCCTTGCCGTGAATGGATATCAACCGCTTTCCGCGTATAAGCGTGCTTTAACTCCCCAGGGCATTTACGTCTTCACGGGAGGCTTGCCAGCGCAAACGTTCCAGTCACTGTTCCTGGGACCCTTAATGTCAAAAAGCGATGGCAGGAAGATGACAAGCGTAATGAAAAAAGCAAATCAAAAAGATTTGCTTTTCATGAGAGACCTTTTGGAAGACGGAAAGATCAGGCCGGTTATTGATGAATGCTACCCGTTAAGTAAAACCGCTGAAGCTTTTCGGTATTTTGAAAAAGGACACGCCCGAGGCAAAGTGGTCATTACAATCGCGGCGCAGGAGTAATCAAAACATGGATACGAAAATTATTCTTTCCGCAACCTGGGTGGTCGTCACGCTGATTTATCTTTATGGCGATGTCTTGCGCATCTGCAGCGGCGACTTGGCAAGAAAACCTATGGCCAACATGAATCTCAACCAGTTCGTTTGGCTGGGAATCGCGGTTCTGATGTTGACGCCCATCCTGATGGTTTTCCTGGCCCTGGTATTGCCCCAGTCTGTGAGTCGCTGGGTGAATGTCATCGTGGCCGCCTTCTTTTTCCTCTTCAACTTGGTTGGACTGCCCACCTACGCATCCTTATATGACAAATTCCTGCTGGCGGTCAGCATGGGGTTCAATGGGGTCACGATCTGGTATGCGTGGAATTGGAGCTGAGCCTTATCATTAACTCATGCCTTCTAGCAGCTTGTCGGAGAGGCGTCTCAGAAACCCGTTTTCTTGCAAATTCGGCGGGAAACGCGTTGAAAAAGCGCAGAAAACGGGTTTCTCCGACCATGGCAGAAAGTCGTGCCCCTCCCAAATGTTATTTGGGAACCGCTCATTACCCAAACGGAAACATCAGTTGATGGGCTGGCAATTCATCCAACGTGACGTGATCACCTATCAAGTCGGCGAGACGCATGCCACCAGGCACGGCCATTTTTTAACTGGGCAAGGGTTGCATCATCGACTAACTGCGCTCAGCCAATATCATCAACTCGCGTTCTGCGAATTGGCAGAATACTCGAATACCGCTATAATTTCCTCTGTGAGTATTGCTTCGATCACCGAACCTGGGTTTGAAATTGGCGATCGCATCGAAATGAATGTCGATGCAAACACGTTGCGTCAAGGATTGTTGCCGCTCGATCCTGTCCTCGCGGGCACGCTCAGTCAAGCGGAGATTCTCGTCGTCGATAATGATGAGTCAGCCGCGCTCAAGTTCAATGCCGCACAAGGCGCGTTCAAGAGCGTCAAACATCTCCGCCCGCTCGCGAAACATCCCAGTTCGATCTTCCTCGAATGTGTCAGCACATCTCCCGCGCGTTTTTATCTTCGCGTCGAACCGCCGACGCCCATTCAAATTCCAGTTACATCAAACGAGGCGATCGCGTTTAGCGCGGACGATGCCGCGCTCTTGGAAAATCGCGGCGCGCTTGCGCGATGGCGCGATTTTCGCTTGGCGTTGCAAGCGACGCGCCTCGCGATGGTCGCCGGGTTCGATCAACTCTTGTGTCTGCCCTGGCTGCGCGATGTCGAATTGCTCGAACACCAATTGCGGACAGCGCGCACGGTCCTTCGTCGTTTGCGTGGACGCGCGCTCTTGTGCGACGAAGTTGGCTTAGGCAAGACGATTGAAGCCGGCATCATTCTCGAAGAACTCGTCGTGCGCGGACTCGCGCGGCGCGTGTTGATCCTCACGCCGCCGTCGCTGGTCGAACAATGGCAGGGCGAGATGCGCCGTAAGTTCAACCTGGATTTCATCGTCCACGACGACCCTGGTTTTCGCGAGCAAGGCGCGCAAGCGTGGGCAACGCACGATCGCATCATCGCGTCGTACCACACGGCAAAGCGAGAGCCGCACCGCACCGCGATTCTCAAGCAAGACTGGGACTTGGTGATCGTCGACGAAGTGCATCACTTTCGCAATCGCGCCACGCTCTTGTGGCAAATGGCATCCGAGTTGCGTCGTCAATATATTCTCCTGCTTACTGCGACGCCCGTGCAAAACGATCTCGAAGAATTGTTCAACCTCGTCACGCTGTTGCAACCTGGGTTGCTCAGCACTGCGCGTTCGTTTCAAAAACAATTTGTGGATCGCCGCGACAAACTGATGCCGCGCAATGTGGACGAATTGCATCGCCTGCTTGCCGAAGTGATGGTCCGCAATCGCCGCTCGACCGTGGGGATTGCACTCACGCGCCGCATTGCCAAGACGCATCTGGTCACGCTGAATGAAAACGAGCGTGCACTGTACGTTGCCATTTCGCGATTCGTGCGCCAACAGTTGAACACGTCGAGCGACGCCCCGCCCCGCACGAAACGCGCCTTATCGCGGATGTCGCTCATCACCTTGCAAAAAGAACTGGGCAGCGCGAGCCAAGCCGCCGCACCGACGCTTGAGCGAATCGCAATGGATGAACGCTTGCCCGAAACCGAACGCGCGATGCTCGCACAATTCGCGGATACGGCGCGTGCGCTGACCACCAACAGCAAAGCCGACCACTTGCTTGCGTTGCTCAAAGATTTTCCTGACAAGATGGTGGTGTTCACCCAATTTCGTGCGACTCAGGAATGGTTGCAGAAATGTTTGCGCGACGCGGGCGAAAGCGTCGTCGCCTTCCATGGTGGCATGTTGCGCTTGGAAAAAGAAGAGGCGATTCGCCACTTTCAAAAAGACGCGCGCATTTTACTCAGCACCGATGCGGGCAGTGAAGGGCGTAATCTGCAATTTTGCAACGCCATTTGCAATTTCGATTTGCCCTGGAATCCGATGAAGATCGAACAGCGTGTCGGACGCTTGAGCCGCATCGGGCAAGCGCGCGATGTGTTCGTGTTCAACCTTGCGGCGGCAGATACGCTCGAAGCTGCCGTGTTACATTTGCTCGAAGCAAAAATCGCAATGTTCGAACTTGTGATCGGCGAGATCGATATGATCCTGGGAAACCTCGACGAAGAAAAAGAATTTGAAGAGGTCGTTACCGATCTGTGGGCGCAGTCGCGCGACGATGCCGATTTTCATTCCGCGCTTGACCGTCTTGGTGATCAATTGCTCGCGGCAAAAGAAAATTATCTACGTCAGCGCGCACAGGAAGAAAAATTGTTTGGCGAAAAGTTTGCACCTGAATAGTCTTGTGATCTCGTAGTCGGATAGTCGCATTGTCCGACGACGATTTGACCCCAAGACTATTCGACCACACGACTATATGCCTGATCCGTTGGAACAATTCCTAATCGAATATGTGGACGCCGTCGGCGGGCTGGCAGACGAGATCGAGCCGCAGGTGTACGACGTGTTGATGCCTGACGCGGCGACGCCCCAACGCATCGCGTTCGATCCGGATGCCTTACCCGAACACCCGTCAGCACAACTGCTCACGTTCGGCAGTGCCTTGCTCGACGAGTTGTTGGCGCGCGCGCAACAGCGCGGACAAATCGGCTTGGCGTTTCTCGACGACGCGCATTTGCAACCGCACGCGCTCGCGCAACGCATCACACGCGACCTGGTTTTGCCCGAAGCGATCACGTTGCGAATCGAAAACATTCGTCCGCTCTACGTGACGCATTCCGTTTTTTGGTTCGAGGTCACGTACTTGGGTGAAGAGAAAGAACAAGCGTTGTTTCCATTAGCGATTGATCGCTACTACGTTCGCCCGGTACGTTACCTCAATGAGTTGTTGAACGGCGAACGCTTGAACGACACGCGCCGCTGGTCGTTTGCCGACGCGAAAGCATTGCCGCCCGATCAAGCGTATGTCGCCGCGCGCGAGGGGATTGTGCGTACCGTGCGCGCCGAAATCAATACGCGGCAACATCAAACGCAAACACATTTGGCTGAGCAGACCGCGCGGATGAAAAAATACTATGCCGATTTGCGCGCGGAACTCGACGAGCGTATCAAGAAAGCGAATGCGCGCGGGGATGAAACAGAATCATTGCGTTTGCGCCAAGACGCACTCAATCGCGAAGAGCAACTGCGGCTTGACGACCTGGGTCGCAAAGCAAAAATTCGCGTGCAGATCAAACTCGTCAATTTGTTGCATATCAAAATTCCACGCTTGTTCATTCGCACGCACGTCGCCGCGAAACCGCGTAGCGTGCCAGTAATTCGCCCTGGATCGCTCACCTTGACCTGGGATCCGTTCACTGAAAAAACGGACGCACTGGCTTGTCCCAATTGCCAACGTCCGACGTTTGAATTGCAGGTGAATCACTTTGGTGTGTTGCATTGTGCCGAATGCAATCCTGGAAAGGTCAAGTCGTAAGTCAATGTTTATGCAATCTCGTTTTGCTATACTGTTTTCTTGAACGAAGCGATTTGCCACTTGCTCGGGGCTGTGGTATATTTGGGGTAGTTCAGCGGGCGTGGTAATGCGGCGCTGATGTCACTGAGAATTAGTTGCGGGAATCAGCAGGAACACGAGGAAAAAATTACCGCTGGACGCCCCACGCCCGTCGCTCCCGCTGAACCATCACAAGTGAAAACGACCGATTTTCGGTAAAACATCGGTCGTTTTCTGCATTTTTCGACCAGCTCTGTTGATAGGATAAAGTTGGATAGTACCACCTTCGACCCCGCAACACAAACTGCTCATCGGTCCTCGCCGCGCTTTTCCGCTTGATCGGCGATGTTGGGCGACAACTCGTCCCTTCGCATTCACTGCCACGTTCCTCGCTAGCCCCACCAGGGAATTGTACGCTGACTGCAAATTGATTGCACTGATCGCATGCCCGAATACTCGAGCTCTCCAATATTTGGTTCAACAAGAGCTTCTTCTCGCTCTTGTCTCCGCATGGAATAGGTTTGGCGAGAAGTTACGTTTCTCATCAGCTCGAACGAATGGGAAAAGAGCAGCGCAGGCAATTGGCAGATCACGCGAATACGAATATAATCACAACCATCACGCTCTTCAGACTGTCCCCCAAAATGCAGGTCACGCTCAACGCAACAGCACAAATCGGTGAGCCAGGAGCCAACTGCAGCGATGACCCGATTAGGAATATCAATTGATGCCCAAGAGCAAAAGAACCCGACCGATCCGTCCAACCGAAGCACCTCTGCCGCCGCTATCGAAAGATTATAACCAGTCTCTGATTGCCTTTGCACTCGAGAGTGGTCGATTCAACGTCGAAACAGAGAAATCCAAGCGACAGTTCTGGGGAGCCAACATTCCCCAACTAACTCAAGGGATCGATCCCAGCATGGTCTTTTGGGCTGATTGGTTCATGTATTGCCGACCCCTCAAGACCGGTCTTACTCCACTCCAGACTTTCCTCAGTGCTTACCAAGGTCGCCTAACCCCTGAGGAAGCTGCCGCCTATCGCAAATTGGAACAGTCGGTGTTTGGTGTTTTCCAAGTGAATCAGGTTCAACGCGATCAGTCCGTGACCATACGTGACTTGTCCAGTGAACAGGTCTATGAAGTAACTGAGCGACGCGCTACTCACCAACTGCAAGTCGGATTCATCATCTCTGCACATATCCTACCGCTGCCGGAGGGCTGGCGCTTCACCGGAGCGCTCGCACCTTGGCCGTCGAAGCTCAAGGAGTTCATCCCAGGCTACATCAATGAACTTGACCAACGAGGATCCGGACCTGGGAACGTTCGCTATGTGCCAGCATTGGAGCGCGCCCGCCGCAGCGCCTATCTTCAAACCAGTAACCCGCGTCATCTGGAGCAGGTGATCGCATTGTATCAACGGGGACGGAATGGATGGGCACGCGCACTGGAACTACTTCGCCCAATGTTGGAGCAAGAGCCATTCAACCCAATCGTGAACTTTTACTTCGGCCTGCTCGCTCCGCACGATCTGGAGGAGATGGAACGGCGATTGTGTCTGGCACAGTCAGTTGCTCCCGACTTGACTGGGCCACGCGGCGAGAGCATCGACTCCCACTTGGTCTTGACTTTGGAAAGTCAGCACAAATACGATCAAGCCATCGCGATCTATCGCCGCATGATCCAGCATGATCCCGACGACTCGGATGCGTACTTTAACCAGGCACAGTTGTTGACGCGGTTGGAACGAGGGGATGAGGCTGAGGGACTGTACCGCCAAGCGATTCGCCGGTTCCACGACGATCACTGGGGACACTATTGCCTGGGGACACTCCTCCAAAAGCGTGGGCAGGAAAATGAGGCGCGCGAGCAGTACGGATTGGCGCTGCAGAAAGCATACTGGCAACTGCACCAGTGGCCCGATTGCATCGACGACGAGATTGTGCGGGAAATGGAAGGGGCGTTGCGAAGTGTGGGAGGCGACATATCGAACGTGCCACCGTACAAGCCCGGCATCTGGACATGGCTGGGACGTTAGTTAATCTTTCATGTGATCAAATGGCAAGCAGCTTTAAGAGATGGGAGGCATTGCTAATGACAACTAACCATGGTCGGAAAGATGCGGCGCGTGAAAAGTTACAACAGATTCTGGAAGAAGCGGCAGAAGGTGGGGCAGATTCTATCGAACTGGAATACGCACCAGAGGGACTCGAAATATCTACGCTGGTTGGCAGTACAGGGATTGGCAATGTGCTAGATGATCGTATGCTGGCACGTGAAATCATCGGACTGATTATTGACCGGGCGAAGCTTGAAAACAAATCTCGCGGAGTGATGAACTGGATACTTGTTGGGAAGCCGCGTAATATCATTGTCGAGGAATACGACAGCTTTGGTGAGTCTGCCTTCAGATTGATACTTGGGAAACCAAGACGGAAACATCGATAGGCCATGGGCAAACACAAACTCCAACGAAACTCAGCGCGCTGGAACACGCTTGCCAGTGCCTATTTCGGCGGCGACATCCATCGTCTCAAATGCACGGATGCTGATCTTGCCCGGCCAGATCAGATCAAGTTTCAGTATTGCACCTACATCACCGACTTTGAACCGGGCAAGAGCAAAGCCGACCGCATGGAACGCGACGCCGAACGCGGTCCACTCCATGAGATTCCGGATATTCGCCATTGGGCACTCGAAGAATACTTTTGGCACGGCGTCCCTGGTGATGACTGGGACCCGCTGGAAGCCTATCTCGAGTTTGTTGGGGAGCGTCTGTCGGAGACGGGCAAGGCGCAATTGCGCCAATGGAAGCAAGCGCGGGTCGGCGCCTTTCGGATCGGCTCTGTGCAGGGTGACTCGATGCTACTCGAAGAATGGGACACCGAGCAGCGCGTGGTTATTGGCGAACCTTTCAGAGTCATCTCGCTTGGGATGGGCGGCGTCCAACCGTTTCGCGATCTGCGCGGTGACATTCACATTGGATACATTGCTCCGTGGAAGCCCGCCGAGAATTTGTATTGCTCGATGGGCTATTGCGTCATGCCCAAGATCAAGGAGGCGGAAGCATTCGAACTCCTCTTGAACCTGCATCTGCCAGCGTTGGTCGTCACACCACTACCGTGGAAGACGACCTCCGTCGCGCAGCAGAGGTATCTGCGTGAGTGGTATCAGCGCGATTGGAATGCTTGGCTGGCTGACCGTCTGCAATTCCCGTTCCGCGCGCTGACCGCACATCCCATAACGAAAAAACTTGTACCGGTGAAACTAACCGCTCTCTTATACAGCAACCCAGGAGTCGGTCGTGATTTGGGCGTTTACATGGCAATGTCGGGCTTGTTGGGCTTTGCGGTGACGGGCGTAGCGAATGTCCTCCCCGTTGATCTGGCTTCTCCGAATTGGATGCCTATCGCCGAGTATCGTGAATATCGCCGCCTAGTCGGTGCGCCGCCCAAAGCGCCGGGCGGAACATTCAAGACGATTTGGATTGACCGCTAAGCAAACGGCTGACCGAGGTCACCTTGGTGATGGCAAATCAAGAGCAAGAACTATTCTGCCATGGTGAATTGGCTGAAGAAAACCAAGAAGGCGTATTCGAGGAAAAGAATGAGTGAACCATTATGGCGTTTGCAAGACCTGGAACATTTGACCACGCATCCCTCGGATCTCGTGCGGGATTGGGTGCGCGACCGCGTGGAACATCTGCCTTTGGGGCCGGATGCTTCGCGCATCCTGCTCCGATTGCTCAATGACCCAGACGAAAAGATCGTCAGTCTCAGCGCCGTGCATGTGCGCGAAACTGGCGATGCACACACCGGACCGGCGCTGCTTGACGTGCTGCCGCGTTATCATGGCAACACAGCGGGCAATCTGATGATGGCGCTTGGTCGCCTGCGCTATGCGCCCTCACTGCCCATGTTATTGGAACGCCTTCAACAGCCGCAAGATTTTTCCGAGTACCTGGGTAACGTGATTGCGCTTGCACAGTTCGGCGGCGATCGAGTTCGCGCGATACTCCTGAAAGAGTGGACCAACGCACCAGAGAATGAAATGGCAGTATCTGCGGTAGCGGGCGCACTGCTCACGCTCGACGATGACACTGTGATCGCGCTCATTGTGGCTAAGTATTTGCAAGCGCCTCCGCAATACAACCGATTGCTGAAAGACCTGCGCCACACGCTTCAGATCGATTGGATTTGCGAAAACCTATCGGATGCTGTCAAACGTGACTTGGACGCGGTGTGCACGGAGTTGCGCGAAGAGTATCATCTGCCGATGGAAGAGATATTCAGCGAAGAGGCACGCGCTCAACTGGCGCGCGATTGGAGTAAACCACGCGGGCTAGCAGAGCGTGCGGCAATTTACGCGCAAGTCGCGCGTGAGGCGGTGGGACGACGGGGACTCGAAACAGCATCGTCGAAGTTTGCCCGACAGAGTATGCGGTGGCTCGCCGCCCTTGATGCTTTTGCGCAACACTTGCACCGCACGCAAGTGCAGGTGTCTCGCGACCAGCTTACAAAGCTGGATGACGCGGGCGCACGAGAGCTGGAAACGTTTTTGATTGTGACTGCGACGCTCGCAGGTGGCTCGCGCGATTATCACACCGAAATACAATCGGTGTCAGATCGCGTCGTGGCACTCTGGAAACTCTGGCTCGCGGACGATCCGTTCGTGCCCGATGATCTCGGCGATGAAATTGCCGCGCTGGGCGCAGCGGCGATCCCGCGTCTCGCCGCCATGGTGCAGCCCGAGCATTTCACCTGGGGCGGAGAGCGCGCGGCGACAACGCTTGCGAAGATTGCGCGTGCCACACCCCAAGATGCTGCTATGCTCGCGCCGATTGCGGTCGAATGGCTCGCACACGACGCGATTGATATGATCTTGGAAGCAGGACGCGATATTTTGGTTGCGCTCGGCGAGACAAGTCTGGATGCAATCGCGGCGGTGATGCCTGGACAGAATTCCAGGCAACAGATTTATCTCTTGGGCGCATTGGGCGACATCCCGTACGCAGGTTCGGCGCAACTCATTCTCGATCATCTAGAGTCACTGCTCATCGCGCATGATGAACTGACGTTCAATGCGTTGCGCGACCTGGGATGTGCGTCGGCAATTGAGCCGCTGCGTGCAGAGCGCGTGTCGGGAGAAGTGGTGCTGGACGAAACGCTTTTATTGTTGTGCGAACTCAACGACGTGCAAATTCCTGAACTGCCCGAACTGCGCGCGTCGTACGAACAGCAACAAGCTCGCACCGCCGAGCGTATGCAGTTGATGGAAAGCGCAGGCGGATGGGACGAGATTTTGCAGCGCGAAGCCGAATCGTCCGAAGGCATGTTGCTCAAGTTGCGTTGCACACGCTGTCGGCGCGAATACACTTACGATGTCGGCACGGTCTACTACGATCTCAACGCCCTGGATCAATCCAAAGACCAAAGGTCTCGTAGAGACAAGTCCAGTGGTGACGAATTCTGGTTTCAGAAACGCGTTGTGTGCAAAAAGTGCGGGGCGGTGGACGAATACGCCTTGACGGGCGAAGCAAACATCGCCTTACTCGCCGAGCAGATGAAGATGCACTTGGCATCCAAAGAAACAATTGATACCCAGCAGGGCACTCCGCGCTTGAAATTCTATCGTTTCGGGTTGACCGATGGCAGACAAATGCCGCCGCGTCGCGCGCTGGAGGTGTTGCAGCAAGAGGCAGAAGCCGCGCCCCAGGATGTCTCGCGCCGCGTTCGCCTCGGCAACGTCTTGCGCTTTATGGAACGCTTTGAAGAAGCGCGCGAAGAATACGCGCAAGCCGTTGCACTTGCACCTGATGACCTCGAAGCCGTCTACAACCTGGCGACGATTGAAGAGCGATTGGGGCATTGGGCAGAGAGTCGCCCGTTGTTCGAGCGTGTGCTCGCGCTTGCCGCACAAGGACGCGGTTCCGCGAAGATGCGCGCCGAATTCGTGCAGAACGCGCGCGCAGCATTGGCGCACCTGGATCGGATTGCGCGCGATCCAATCTATCGCGCCGAAGAAGAACGCCACCTGGGAGAATCCAAACCCCATGACCACATCATGCCATCGTGGAGTACTGCGTCGGAGCCAGGCACACTCGTTCCATCTCCACGTGCGCCGCGGGCAACTTCCAAAGTTGGGCGCAACGATCCGTGCCCTTGCGGAAGCGGCAAGAAATACAAGCATTGTCACGGTAGATGAGGTAGTCGAGTTCAGCAAAGGAGAAACACCGATGCGCAAACTCAAAGTAGACCTGGGAGAGTTGGAGACGGCATTCGACAACGCATTCCCAGAGCGTCGCTATTTCCTGGATCTCGAAACAGGCAAGGTCGTCTTGATCACCGACGACACAAACCGCGAATTGGAAGACCTTTATGCCGAATTACCTGAAGACGCAAATACGGCAGAGGCAATCCAGCAGCGGGAGATGCAGGACTGGGAAAAGGAAGACCTACTCCTCGCCGATCAGGTGGAAACAGGTTATGGCACGCGCTATATCCGCGTCGAATCGCTTGACCCGCACGCGGGCTATCGCGACATGGAGGATTTCATCGCGACCGTGCAGGATCAGCGTTTGCGAGATTACCTCAGGCGCGCGATCAGCGGTCGCGGCGCGTTTCGGCATTTCAAGGATGTGCTAGACGAGAACTGGCACGAGCGCGAACGCTGGTTCGAGTTCAAGGATGCCCAAGTGCGCCAGCGCGTGCTCGATTGGTTGGCGGGAGAAGGTATCGAGCCGATCATTGAGCCACTATCTCCACCACCATCCTCTACGCCAACTCCGCCTGCTCGCACACGTCTCATCGCCGAGGTGCTCACTTTCGTGCGCGCAGCTCGCCGAGTTCCTGGCGTGACGCGCATTGCACTCATTGGTTCATTGACCACCGATGAGCCAGAACCGAAGGATGCCGACCTGCTTGTTACAGTGACTGACGATGCTGATCTTGCGCCCCTGGCGACACTGGGACGGAAATTGCAAGGACATGCTCAAGGGTTCAATCGGGGTGGCGAGGTCTTTTTGGCAGACCCCCAGGATAACTATCTGGGTCGCACTTGTCCATGGAAGCAATGTGCTCCAGGCATTCGAATGAGGTGCGATGCGCTGCACTGCGGCAGGCGTCACTACTTGCACGATGACCTCGAAACAATTCGCCTCGCGAAGGAATTGATCGCCGCGCCGCCGATCGTGCTGTGGCCCCAAATCATCGCGCACGTTCCAATCCCAGCGGATGTCGAACAGGGGCTGATCTTGCCATTGAAGGAATTGTAAAGTCAATTCGATTTGTTCTGATCGCGAAAGCGCAACCCAGGTTGCTTCAAGATCGGTTTGTTAGAAATGAGCATTGGAAGTTTGGATAGAGTCCCGCTGGCTCTGACCTCGGCAAGTGCCTTGAGATTGAATTGCGCGAATTCATAATCGGGCTTGACGGCGAGCGCCTGGCGCAACGCCTGTTCCCCTTCGTCCAGTTCACCGATCTGCAAGAGACACGCACCCAGGTTGCCCCAACTCTGATGGTGTCGCTCGTTGACGGTCACGGCTTCGCGGAACAATTCGATTGCGCGTGTGGTCTTGCCCTGTTCCATCGCTTGTACGCCGCGTGCGAACAAGTCTTCGTGCCGAATCATCTCCTCGCGCGACAATGGCTTGCCCCATTCTTTTTGCAAGTCGGCAACGCCTTGCCGCAAGAGGCGGATGTGTTCTTCGACTTCGCGCTTCAGATCGCGTTCTTTCAGTCCCAGCTCCAAACATCGTTCAAAAGCTTGTAGCGCGCGACTCACTCGCCACGTATGCTCCGCCGCCATTCCCAGGTTACACCAATAGTCCGCATCTTCCCCATAAATCTCGACCGCGAGATTAAAGAGATGAAATGCCTCCTCCGTGCGATTCGTCATCGCGCAGACGATGCCCAACCCGTACACCGCCGCGTCTCCCTCCGCCACGGCGAGAACGCGACGAAAAGAACGCTCGGCGGCGGCGAAATCTTTGCGTTGAATGAAAGCAAAACCCTCTTGCGTGATTTCTTCCAAACGATCGAGCGTCGGCTCGTCAGTCTGCTTGGACCTGCGCGGCGATAATTCTAATGTTGGTTCAACGGGCACATCGGCGCGCAAAGGTTGCAGGATGCGACTCGTCGGCGGCAAAATGTCGCGCAAAATTTTTTCGATCTCGCGCCGCGGCGCGTCCCAGGGTTGGTTCTGGCTCATGATTTCGTCCAGTGCGACCTGGACGGCATTCGCATCACCGCGCACTTCGGCAACGATAAGGAGGAGCAATGGAATGAACCAATTCGTTTCTGGTTCACGGCGATGCGCGCGTTCCAAAGTAGAAGCGGTTTGCTGAGTGCGTCCCGCTTCGATTTGCATGCGCAGCCACACCGCCCAATCCGCGGGCGATGCGCCGCGCGCGGCGGGTTCCATCTTGTGCAAACGCGCCAATTCACGCGCGGCATCGGCATCGCGTTTCGCGCGGCGGTATGCCTGTGCGAGTTGATAGTGAGCGAAAAGACTGCGCCCTGCCGCCGCAACGAATCGTTCCCAGGTTGCGATTTCGGATGTCATATCGCCGAGCGCGCGATACGTTTCCGCGAGCGGCGGATAGATTTCGATGCGTTTGCGGTCGAGTGTGCGCGCTTGCTCCCACGCCAGCGCGGCGGCGCGATGGCTGCCAATTGTTTGATATGCCTCGGCGAGCGCGATCCATGCCTCGATGAAACGCGCATCCAGATTGACCGCGCGGCGGAGTGGCTCTACCGCGGCGAGTCCATGTTCGAGTTTCAAATGGGCGCGTCCGAGCACCCACAACACTCGTGCGCGCTGCGTATCGTTTTTTGCTTGCGAGACAAGTGGCGTCAGATGCGCGATCAATTCCTCGCCGCGCGCGGTGACGAGATATTTCAGCGCGCGATGCAGAAACGCGTTGAACACATCTTCGTCGTCGGGTCGTGCGAGCCAACGCGCTGTCAAATCTTCGAGTGAAAGATCGTCGAGTGTCGGCGATGATTCAGGCATTTCCACCGGGGCATTGGGCATGGGTTTGCCGTGTTCGTCGGACGCGACGAGTTTCGTTTCGACGCCGCCTTTTTTCAAGAACTCGGCGGCATAAGCAAGATAGCCGCGCGATTTCGGACCACGCGTCCAGGTATGGATCGAATCGAGGATCACGCGCAAACAACCCGCTAGCTCGGTGTTACTCCGTTCGCCGTGCTCGTCCATCGCAATATGCCAATTGTTGACGATTCGCGCGGCGATGAGATCGTTGAGATTCACCTTGTCCGCGTCAATCGTCAACACATTGTCCTTCACTTCGCCGACGGGAATGTGTGGCAACTCAGAGTTCGTTTCCAACCATCGCAACAAACGATTCAGCGCGTTCGTCACATCGCCGTCGCGGATAGAGGGCGCGATCAAAGTGGCTTCTTGAATGGCGATCTCTGCGTTGAGAATGAACATCACATACTCTTCAGAGCGATAGTTTTTTCCTGAAGGTCTCGATTTGGGTTTGGACATGATGAGTATCCTTCTATCGTGAGTGTTTGCGTTTGCGCGCTTTGGGTTTCGGCGGTTTCGCTTCGTTCAACCACTCAATCGCGCCGGGTGTGCGTCGCCAATGATTGAGATGATCCGACACGTATGCAATCGCTTCGCTTTCCTCGCCCCAGCCGACGAGTGACGGCAAACGATTTGGAATGCGTTTGCGTCCCGTCAAGTACGCAGGCACATACGGATTTTCTTCGAGCGCATCGGCGAGTGACTTGCTCGTGGAGGGGGACGCGCCGCTTTGCCGAAACTCCAAAAGCGCCCGCGTGTACAACCACGTCGCCGTCCAGTCATCGGGATATTGCTTGAGCAGTCCTCGCGCCTCGTCGTCGCGTTCCATTTCCAACAACAAAGCCAGGAGCAGATCGCGGATGCCCTGGTTATCATTTGGATTCAGACGTAGCATCTCGCGGAAATGATCGCGCGCTTCCTCTTTGCGCTTCAAGCGCCACAATGTGTCCGCAAGTCCCTGGCGCGCGCGCATGTACGGACGCGTTTCGAGAATGCCCCAAAAGTGTCCCGCGTTCTCCTCAAAGAATTCTTTGCCTAAGGCGCGCTCGCCCGCGGCGACGCCTTGCTGATAGTATTCCATCGCACGCTGAACCGTATCGGCTTCTTCTTCCGCCAGCAACACGTACGCATCCGCGCAATTTGGCGAAATCGCCAGCGCGTCGTGCGCGAGCGCGATCCGCTTTGCGGGATTCGTCGTCTCGAACGCGCGATACATCAATTCTTGAGCACGTTGCAAGTTGGGATCGCCCCATTCTTCCTCTGCTCCGAGCTGCCGCGCGAGTTCCTGCATCGGACCTTCCATGGCGCGGCGGTCGAACGCGGGCAATTCATCGTCATCTTTTTCCGACCAATCAAGTCGCTGCGCAGGTTGCGCGGCGAGCGGGATTTCGCCCGCAGGATATTTGACCGCGACCGCAATCGTTCCTGCGTGCGTCGGCACATCGAGCGTCGTTTCGAATGGTTCGTAATCGCCGCGTCCATTGGGCTTTAAGTAATCGCGCACAAGAATCGGAATTGCGCGCAGCGCGGCTTCGTACCACAACAGGTCTTGGCGCGAGGGTCGCCGAATTTTTTCGGGACTTGCAACGATGTACGGAATCGGGTATGCCTGGGGCGACGCGATCTCAAAACCGTATTGTTGAATCGCCTCGAGTTCGTCAAAGGGCGGTTTGGTGATGTCATCGAAAAAAAGCGAGTGCAAGCCACCCGCAGGCAACATCGTCATGGGATTTTCGTCTTCGGTGAACTGGCGCACGACGTCGGACCAGCGCAAATAGCTCGCTAGCCCATACTCGACGCCCGCCTGTCCCATGCTCATCGCGTAACGATATTCTTTCTCCATGGGATGACGGAGCGCGATTACCTGGTAATTGTTCAGATGCACCCAGGGCGCGGCGCGATAATATTCTGCTGCCGCAGAATAGAAACCGCGCAAGAGTTCGGGCGTGACGCCAGATACGGAGAGCAACCCAGGATGTTCGGGCTTGTCGCCGCGCAGATGATTTTCGAGATCGCGAATAATCTCATTGACCTCATCGGGCAAGGGTTGTTCGTAAACGTCCATTTCGAGTTTGGCATCCCCAAAGAAAGGCATGACGCCTTCGGCGAGCGAGGGGTCCGCTATGACGATTCTCTGCGGCACACCGCGCTTGCCGCTTTTGGGTGCGGGGTGTTGCATCGCTTGCGTGAGCGTATCCCACATTTGGCGCGGCGTTGGCGGCTTCGGGACGATATTCGAACCGCGCATAGAACCTTGCTCCGCACTCACGATTAGAATGAGATAGGGACGATACGGCGCTTCCTCATGCGGAGCGATCCAGGTCCGCAGTTGTGCTGTCGCAATGAACCAGGTCTCAGACAAGCGCGGCAGTTGAGACAAACCGTGTGCGGATGAGCGAGGCATAAGCGCTCCTTTCGTTTCGAGAATCAGCGAGGTCAATTATACTCCAAGATGGGCAGAGCGCACGAATAGCGCCATCATCTCGAATCAACGCAGAAACTTACAGCAAAGGTACGTGTCAGCATGGAAGATATGGTAGAACTCGCATTGCTTGAAGCGTGGGGAGAGAAAAAAACGACGCATCTATCACCAAGCTGACCTCGGTCGTTTCTCGCTGGCGGTTTATCGCGCATGAGGTCTCTCGTCAGCGTACGTTCGTGCGCAGATGTGATCCGATGTAGGTTGAAGCGATGGTGAACCAGTTCGTTCAGGCACATGGCAAAATCACTCGTGCCGAAGCGGCTGAACTATGTCACCTATCCGAATCACAGGCCTTCCGCTTGCTCAAGGGTATGTCCGAGCGCGGTTTGTTGAAACGGGTCGGTAATGATCGAGGCACATACGACGAGCGTGTTGAAAAAACGCGCGGATGAGGCAAATAAACGCGCGCGTGCGATTCTTGATCACGCGCGTGCGTTTTTGATAAGTCGAAATTCGATTTGCCATCATTTCAGGGACATGCTCTAATCTTCTACACAGCCTTGAAATGGATTGGCGATTAATGTTGCTGGAGCGACAAGTAGTTTCCAGAGGGTTATAAGGGCTGGATGCCCGTCGCTCCCGTTTATCCATCTGGAAATTGTGCTATCTTTCTGGATGGTTTTTTCTTTTTCATTATCATTACCGTCCTGAGTCCCTTCAGCCGAGATGCCACTGTCCTCAACTGCTTTCTTCAATCCCGTAACCACAAGATGATACGATGGTCGCAAAGTGATTGCCGAAATTTCGTATCCCTTCACCCACACTTTTTCGACTACAAGCCCCAACAAATGCTTGCGCTGATAGAGATCACCCTCTTCCCACACCTTCCGAAAATCGCGAAACACGCGTAACGATTCTGGTTCATTGGGCATAGCTGTGATAGACGGCACATATAGTGGTGCGTCGAGCGAACAAACGATAGCCCTCCAAATCCAGAAAAATGCGCTGGAACAGATGCCCCACATTGAATTGACCATAGCAACGCCGCTTCAGGACCTTGAGTTTATTGTTCAATCCTTCGAGAAAGCCGCTGGAGTTCCGCCGGACAAAGTAGTTGAGGATTCGTTCCACCCGTGATCCAGCGTGTTCAGAAAATCATCGAAGCAACTCAAGCCGCTGTGTCGCACCCGCTCTTGCCACGCGCGAATCCGCTCTTGAGCTTGGGGCGGGCTAGGCACGTGTTCAAAGATCGCCGTCAACTCGTCCCGCAAGAGATGGGCGGCTTCCAACTCGGGCGAATAGGTGAAGAGTCGCGCCAAGCAGGCTTGTTCTTCGGGGGTCAAGTCGGCGGCCACATACTCCCTTTGAGTTGCTGGTATTCCGGCTTGGGCAGTTCGTGTTTGAGACGTTTGAGTTCCTGTCTGCGCACGTTGTCCGCCGCTGCGCGATACTTCTGAGCGACGTGAAATCGGTCAATAACGATTTGGACCCAGGGCAAGGCTTCGCGCACTGCTTGGATGTAACTCTCGTACATATCCACGCACGCGGTATGGAGCATCGCCGCCAAAGCCGGAGGAATACTTTGCAAGAACGCTTTGACCGTCACTTTGTCGCGGTCGGACAACACGGCCAAAATCGCAAGGCGGTCGTTCGGCAGCCGCGCCGTGACAATCACGACAAAATCGCGATGCCTCTTTTTCAGGGCAAATTCGTCCAGTCCCAGCATGCCCTAGAAGTGCTTCGGGAAAATCGCCACTGCTTTGCCCTTTCGCTATTGGAGACCTTTGTCGAAATGATAGACGAGCACATATAAAGACCGGGTGTCATCAAACACTATGTCGCCCCCCTATTGACTTGATTTTGGAGGCACTCTATACTCGATCCCCACAACACGATTTGAAATGGGCAAGGACAGCGGGTGGACCACGTCAGACCTTGGAAAGTGCCGTGAGATTTTTGGTTCTGGCGCGCGCGAACTAGAACGGATGCTGATGCATCTGTGCAGCGTGTCTTGGGTGGGAGTGATTCCGTTCGCCCATGCCAGCCTCGATCGGGTTTTTCGGAGACGGGCTAAAGCATTGCGAGGCCTTCCCGCACACCCATTTGGGATAGATCGGGAATCCATCACGCGAACAGCAAACCGGCTAACGCATCGGGTTTCGCCAAGCCGATGGCACCGAGGTGGCATAGCGACAACGGCACATGTGATTGAGGATTGACCATGTACCTTCAAACCGAGCGCACCGACAGACCTTCCCCGACCGATGTAGAGCGCATCGCGGCTCTCCGCGATCCCGTTCTGCGCAACCTGCAAATCACACAATGCTATCACGAGCTTTCACTCGTGGTCGCGGCGCGTACTGCTCCGGCTGCCAATTGGTGCACCTTTGCGACTTGGGCATCCAAACAAGCTGGACAGACCATTCGCAAAGAAGATATGCGCCGCACCTTGGAGCGTTTCTTGACAAGCGAATCGCGGACCGAGCCAACGACGGACAACGTGGTTGCACTTGCTCAAGCCCTGGATAGTCCACGCGAACCCAACGAGATTCGCCAACAAGCGTGGGCGGTGCTGAATCCTTTGGGTGCGATGGAGCGAGCGAGCGATTCCGTTGCGCGGGGAAACTTGAAAGTGTTTGCGGAGATTGGACGCGAGTTCGCACGTTTTGCTGCAACCTGTCTCGATGATCCGTCCTTCAACGCCGATCACCTAGCACACTTTTGCGCATCCTTGCGACCGGGCGAGCCGCCCGAAGGGCAGCGCTTATTGCGGCAAGCCTTTGCACGCTACTATCAAGCCCTTTTCGAGCGGGATCCCAAGGTGCGTGCGGAAGCGATGCTACTCGCCAACCTCGAAATTGGTCTGCACGAGCAGACCCGCTTGCAACCCGAAATTACCGCGGCGCTCGAAGCCGGCTGGGTCAAGCCCCGTCTGTTTACGCTTCGTCTACTCCAAGCCTTGTTTCCAGGGCGCGGCTGGTTTCTCTATCTCACCCTGCTCGTCCGGCATGTGTTTCGGCGACCGACGTTGTTCGATCTCGCCATGAACCAATTGCGCGTGGATATACGCCAGCAGCTCCGATCGCTCGTCACTGAGCATATGATGGTCCTGACGCTCCCGCACGGCGTCTGCCTCCGATTAGGCGAGGATCTGCATGCCGAATTTCCTGCCTTGATCAAGCAGGTCGCCAACCCGGATTTATTGGTTTTGCTCAAAGAGATCGATCCCACGCCGGACAGTCTGAGTGAGACCGGAGCGGTCGATTGGTCTAACTTGGCGGAGCGGCTTCACTTTATTGCGGATCTATTCCGTTGTTATGGAGAAACCGCAGACCTCTTCGAACCACCGTTCACCCTCGACCAAACCACAGCTCTCAAAGCTGGGCAGCTCCCCTTAGGTTCCTTGTGAAAACGGTCTCGGGTCCATGCGCTCGTCTTTCAAGCGTAAGACGTAGCATCTTCCGATTTAGGATTATCAATGTGGTGTCGGTACGACCTAAGCAGGCAAAACAATCGATGTTCGTTTCGCTCCCAAGACGCGCGATTTTATTTTCGGTGATGCGCAGACTACCCGAGCGGTGAGACGCTATCCAGCACGTGGGCTGGATGTGTCCACCATTATTGGACTAGGCACGCCAATTCCGGTTGACCAGCAACCGGTCCAACTTTCCCTCGCGTTTTAGGGGCACGCTTATCACTGGACTGTTGGGGGACAACCTTAATAGACTCTGCACACCCATAAGATTTAACCTGTGTTGGCTGAAAACCCTGTCCGTTCCCATTTATCGGCCCTGGGTGTCTTACGCGGTGAGCCGGTAATCGTGATGCAGCCTATTGAGCACTGGAAACGCGATAATCTTTCCCTTTCGTTCCTCTTTTCTCTCTGATCCAAGCCCCTCCGCAATTCTTTGCTCAATCCCCAGGTGTGGCCGCGCGTGGTTAAAATACTCCACGCACTTCGCGTCCCGGATCACGCGATACAAATGTTGCTCTCCCAAGACCAGGATGCGGTCGAGACATTTTCTTCGTACGCCACCCAAAAACCGTTCATAAATTGCATTTGCCTTGGGCGCACGATAGAGGGTCTTCAAGACTTAGATAGACGAACCCACGGCGACCCGCTTGAAGGCTTGCCTATATTTACTATCTCGATTGCGAGCGGTTCGTTTCACACGGATGGAATGGTCGTGGTCCCTTGCTCGATCAAGACCTTGTCCGGCATTGCTAATTCGTTCAACGATAATTTATTGGTGCGCGCCGCCGATGTGACGCTCAAGGAACGACGCCGCCTCGTTCTCGTCGTGCGCGAAACTCCGTTGCACGTGGGGCATTTGCGCTTGATGACCCAGGCAGCCGAGATAGGCGCGATCATTACGCCGCCGATGCCGGCGTTCTATCACAAGCCCAAGACGATTGACGACATTGTGAATCAGACCGTCGGGCGCGTGCTGGATTTATTGGGTGTCGCGCATCCCGATTTATTCAGGCGTTGGAACGGACCGGAGGCACGGCACTAGGTCATTATTTGAGACAACTTGCGGCTTGGGATATAATGTTTACGATGAAAGTGAACACACTCTTTGTCTCAAGCTGGATGGCTTTCCTCGTTCGGCAGGCGCGCGATTGGCGCGTTACAGTAATGCGCACCTCCCTTGATCGTTTAGCGTACCAGATTGTTTTTCCGTATCTTTCTCTCTACATTGTTTCGCTTGGCGCAACGGCAACGCAGTTGGGCATGGTCATTAGTCTGGGGATGTTTCTCGCCGGCGTGATCGGACCGTTCACCGGTTGGTACATTGATCGCATTGGTCCTCGCAAGATCTACTTGCTTGGCATTGGGTTGGTGGCGTGTTCCTATCTGACGTATGGCTTGGTCAATGATTGGATGTTTGCCTTTATCGCCATGGCGACCTATTGGCTCGGCTACTCGATCAGCACTCACAGCTGCGCGACCATCTGCGGAAATTGTCTGGTGAATGAAGACCGCGCCACCGGCATGATGATCTGCGAAACCTTCGGCGCGGGACTCTTGGGGATGGCCGGTCCACTCATCGGCGCTTGGCTTGTGACGCTGTTCGGCGGCGTCACGACGGCTGGGATCCGTCCGCTTTTCTTTGTGGCGTTTCTGTTCTCAGGACTCACTTTCGGCATCGTTGCAACGCAGTTGTCCAATCGACGGTGGCATGCGCCTGGGGTGTATACGCCCAATCTGATCCGTGATCTCTCCGAGGTGCTGCGCGAAGGAAAGAACTTGAAACGCTGGCTCGTGATTGCCTCGATTGGCAGTTTGCCTCTGGGGATGATCTTTCCCTTTGTGCCGGTTTTCGCGCATGAGATTAAGGGCGCAGACGAACTTGTCTTGGGCGCGGTCGTGACGAGTGCCGCCCTCACCTCTATAATTTTTGCAATTCCCCTGGGGCGTCTTGCAGACAAGGTCGGGCGCAAACGTATTCTCTATTTGTCCATTCCGTTATTTTGGCTGTCCCTGATTCTACTCATCGTTTCGCCACATCCCGCCGTACTGCTCGTCGCTGGAATGCTGCAAGGTTTTTTCTATATCGGCGGCCCAATTGCAGCAGCGATGGAACGCGAACTCGTGGTCGCGCAGCAGATGGGGCGGTGGCTGGGCATTGCTCGATTCACTAAAATGGTATTCAATGCAACAGCCACTTTTCTAGCAGGCATTATCTGGGACAAGGTCGGACCTCAATATGTGTTTCTCTTCTTTATCGCGCTCGACTTGGTAGTTCGTTTGCCATTGCTGATCAACATGCCGGAGACCTTGCGGCTCCAGACGAATCCTCTACCGGTTTCGAGCAGTACAGAAACGGGAGACTGAATTGCAAACTCCCACCGGCATTGCCGGTGGGAGTTTTGCGTGTTTTGCAGATGATGTACGGTCGCCAACTGAATCGATCGCGGGATGGATCAAAAAGTCACTAACCGTGTTGAGCGTCAGGAGGGTGCCGACCAATGAGATTGCCAGCGCGAGTCCTTTGCCGAGAAAAGCAGGAACATGCAAATCGAGAAGGGTCAATTGGTTATCTTGAATCGCGCTTGGCAGGGCGCAAGAAAGATATGTTCTTTGCCTAGGACGCTGAGCCGAAGCCAATAGGTTCCATTGGGCAAATTCTTGGTCGCCAAGCGTCCCAGCACACCGTTCGAAATACCTTTGTCCGATTTATTCAACTCGGTGAATGCGCTTGTTGAAGCCGGACGATATTCTACCTTCCACAATTTCAAATCGGAGCGATTGGCGGTCCCGAGAATTTCAATGGTGCCGGACACACTGCGGTCGGACGTGGGGAACGTAATCTTGGCGTTGGGGCTGCGACAGGGTGGCGGAGGCGGCACGAACGAACTACCGGCGACAGGGGCAAACGGTATGGTAGTCGCCACCACGGTTCGAACCGGAGTTTTTAATACAGGGAGCGTAGGACCAACGGCCACACGGGTTGAACTTGTATTCTTGGTGGGTGTTTTTGCCGGTGTCGCCACCTGACGCGTTGGCGTCTTGACAGGCAAAATCGATACAACCGTCGGCACTTTGGCGGCCAGGGTTGGCGTCTCAAACAGCTCGGTTGGCTCGGCGGGGGCCACCGGTTCGATCTCAAAAGCTTCTTCTTCGCTGATGGGTTCATCTTCAGCAGTCGCAGCGAACATATTCGCAAATTGACAACCGAATCCAAAGCATAATATCAAGAGCGCTAAAATCATCAATCGTTGGCGTTCCATTTGCGTTTCCCCTTAAAGAAATTGGCTAGGGTCCGATATACGTCGTTCGCGTCGAAACAAATCCGTCAAAATGTTCGGTGCCGGAGATACCCGAAGGCAGATTCATTGCGCCCAATCGGATTTGGTCTAGCCGGTGGTTGCCATTCGCGATGCCATTGCGCGTTTGCTTGAGCGCACCGTCGAGCCACAAAGCAAGTGAGCCACTCGCGCTGGCTTGCCAAGCGATTTCAATCGCGTGACTCGCGTTGCTGATCGTGTACCAATTGGTCGCGAGGTTTGAGCCGCTGTTATTGCGTACTAGCGCGCGCACTTGATAATTCCCGGACGAACGCCGCATCTGCACGCTAAAGAGGGTTGTCCCCGCAGTGGAACGTCCAACCAAAAGTTCGTGAGTGGTCCCATTCGCCATTGTGATGCCGTTGGGCGAGAAATAAAATCGCGCATGATACGATGCTTCATTGGTCGGCGAATTATCCGTTACATAGATCGCGGTCGTACTGGTGATGACCGCCTGCATACCGAATGCGCCGTTCAGCGTCGCGTTGGCTGTTACGCTGAGGCGACCGCCCCCAGTCGTCGCACTTGACCATGCGCTCAAATTACCCGATTCGAATCCATCGGAAAAAATTGCATTGGGCGCTGATGTAGGTGTCGGACTGGGCGTTGCGGTTGCGGTGGGTAACGGCGTCGCAGTTTGAGTTGGTAACGGGGTTGCAGTTGGCGTGCGAGTCGGCGTCCAGGTCGCAAGCGGGGTTGGCGTATTCGTTGGCGCAACGCTGGGAGTTGGCGTTGCGTTATTCCCGTTGCCATTGGCAAGCGCGTTGTACGCGGCAAGTGCGTTGATGCGTCCGGCGCCAAATGTGTTGTCGGAGCCAGCGGAACCCAGGTCCGTCGCAGTCGAGACGAGTGCGTTCTCTTGTTGCGCGACTGTAAGATTCGGAAATGCGCTCAGCAACAACGCCAAGGTTCCAGTGGTGTGCGGCGCGGAAAAGGATGTGCCTGAGACATATGTATACAAGCCATACAAATCGGCGGTGCGAACGTTCACGCCGGGCGCAACGACTGCCGGAAAAGTAACATTCGTACTTCGTCCACAATTGGTGGGACCACGACTGCTAAAGCTGGCAATCGCATCGTTATTGCCTGTCGCGCCGACGGCGAAAGCGCTGGGGTTGTTGCCCGGACTCGCGCTCGTCGAACTATTCGGTCCAAAATTACCGGCGGAAAAAACCGGCGTAATGTCCGCTGCAATCAACGCCTGCAAGTCTGGTTCGAAATCGAGAAAGCAGCCGATACTGTTGAACGACCACGAATTGTTTACCACATCAGGCGCATCGGCCGTCAGCGAGTTGCCGTCCGGATCGAGGAGCCATTGGAATCCGAGGTGAATTCCGCTCAACGTCGCATTGCCGCTGTCATCGAATATTTTTACCGCGATCCATTTTGCATCCGGCGCAACGCCGATTGAACTGCCGCCGTTGTCGCGCCCGACCATCACACTCATCGTCCACGTTCCATGTCCGTTCATGTCGGTGGGTGTCGTAGGATGCTGACCATACGGATCATACCAACTATTGCTCCCGCCTCGCCACTGCGCGGCAAGATCGGGATGTGCGTAATCCGCGCCCGTGTCCATATTCGCGACGACGACGCCTTGCCCGCGATAACCCAGGTTCCATAAAGCTGGCGCGTCGATCAGGTTGATGTTCGGTTCGGCCGCCGCGGACGTTTGAGCCATCGGACGTGGTGCGGCAATCGTTGCATCGGCAATGATACGGCTCACCTCCGGCAATCGCGCGAGTTCGGCGATCACTGCGTTGTCGGCGGTCAGCGCAATGGCGTTGAGCACCCACAGCGGCGTGACCCCGCGCGCGCGTCCTTGATTCGACCGCGCATTGAGCAGCGCACGTACATTGGCCTGTGTTCGATCCGAATGCGCGCGTAAATTCTGCACGACAAGTCGTCGTCGCTCGGCGCGATCCCGTCCGCCGATCGTGCGCGGGGCAAGTTGATCCTTCAATACGACGATCACTCGCGTTTGCCCGGCCGGTTGCGCGGCGAGCAACTCGGCCAGCGCTGGATCAAGCGGCGAATGAACGCGTGCGTCCACGCGCGCGATGGTGGCGCTATTCCCAAGCAACAAAATGGCAAAGAGGGTGAATAACAGGGCAATTGCAATTTTCTTCATCGTTGATCCTTTTCGCGCTCTGCGAATTTGAAGGTAAACCCCAGTACTGATCGCGGCAACAGCGTTGGTCGTCGCAATCCCCAAACGACAAAAACACCACTCAACAAAAACAGTATGGCTGACGCGAGCCAGGTCAGAATCGGCGCAAGCGGCTGGTTCGAAATCCACACTGGGCGCGTCTGGTTCGACGCGGGCGATTCGTACACAGTCCAAGGAATTGTTTTCGTCACAGCGGGCAACCCGCGACGTACGATGACGAGGTCCACATTCCATGCGCCGGAAATGTTGATCGCGTCGCCGCTAAATTCATAATGCGCATTATCGCGCCGCGTAGCATCAAGTGTGATCGTATCGTTCAGGGCACCGGGCGCGCGGAGTTGCAATGTTACGCGCTCGATCGGCGCGGGCGCGGGGCGGCGCGTATCGAAGACTCCGACATCGATAAAATTTTGGCCCGGCCGATTGGGCTTGATCGAGAATGTCACAAACAAATCGGCGACGTGTGTGGATAAACTCGGAATGAGCGCGGCTTGTCCGCCAGGCGGATCAAACTCCGGACCCCGCGCGGGCGCTGTTGCACCCAAGCACGCAGCCAACAAGATAATGCCTAACGCGCCGATGGATTCGAGCAATACCATTCCACCAAGCCGACGAGATTCACGCTCTGATTTATTTGCCGGACGATGCAAAACGGCGCGGAGAATTTCGGCCACCCGTGGATGCAGCGTCATTGCATTGCCCAATCCGATCGATGCGATGGTCAGCGCCAATCCCACTTTGATGAGCAACGTTTGGCCGTACAGTGTGACGAGCAACGCGTCCACCGAGGCAACTTGGATGCCACTGATATAAATGCCGGTGACGACGAGCACGCCAAGACTGGTTGCCGCAAGTGCGCCAAACCTGCGCAGCACCGAACGCGCGAGCGCATGCTCTGCCGAATTGCCGCGCAGCAAAGGCACAAGCGTCAGCGCAAAAATCAACAGTCCGCCGCCCCAAACACCTGCCGCGAGCAGGTGCGCGGTGTTGGCGAGGACTGAGACGAATGAGTTGCCAGTCGTAACATGACTGTTCAACGATTCGAGGATTGCGAGTATGCCAAGGCACGCGAACGCGGCGATTCGATTGACCGTCGAATCGGAGGATTGCGCAACGGCGGCCGATGGTTGGGCAAGGCGCACGAGGAAACCAAAAAGCACAACGATCACACCGGCGCGCGCCATCGTGCGCCAGCCGTAACCGGTTTGAGTGACGATTGACCACCACGCATCTCCGGCCGTGGCCGCTTGCGTCAACAGCATTCCGATCCCGGCAAAAAACGCAATCGCCGTTGCCATGAGCGCGATGGTGATTACGCGACGGCGCAACATCGCGAACGTCTCATGCGCATCGGTCAAGGGCAAGGTCGGAAAAATTAACCCAAGCGATGCAAGCGCGCCGATTACTCCGGCCAGCGCGCCCAAATTCAGCCAGCGCAGTCCCACTTCAAGCGGCGACGGTGTGGGAACCATCAGTGTATCTGCCGAGCGTTCAACCGCATGTTGCACGCCAAACACTATCGCGCCGGAACTGGCGTGCAGATCATCATTCGCAATCGCGCGCCAACTCAGGCGATACGCGTTGGGTGCGAGTTCGGGCAGCCGAATAAGAACGCCGAACCAGGTTCGATCGGAGGATTGATCGGGCAGCGCGCGTGTGACTAGCGCCGGCATGTGCTTGCCCTCGCCATCCACGATCTCGATGGTGGTGAAATCGAGCAGGATCGCTTCGGTGAACCACAGCTTGATCTCGGACGGCGCGCGATCTAACACGGCCCCATCGGCAGGTTCGGTGCGAACGACGATGGCGTGGGCATCAACAGGCGAGAGCAAACCAATCGCGGCGACAAATCCAAGCAAGCCAGCCAGAAAAATTCGTTTCATCACGCTTTGCGCCATCAAGGTCACTGTGCGATGAAATGTTCGAGCCGAATGGTCTTGCCGTCATTCGAAAGAGGGTCGCGAAAAAAGACAGACACTTGCGCGCCCGGTTTGATCGCGCTGCGCGTGTTGCGATAGAGCAAAAAGTACGTTCGCCCAGGTTGCAACGTGTGGCGCGCCGACATCATCGCTGCCGAGTTGACTAAAGCGTTGCTCTCTTCTGCGACCAATACCGGTAGATTCTTTTCTTCTTGCATCATCGCCAGCGCCTTGTCAGGGTCGATTACGACAAAGCGCACGTCTACCAAACCGCCATCCGCCGTCACGCCGATCTGGGTTACGCGCACACCCCAGCGCTCTTCGATTACCGGATTGGTCGGCGGCGTGAGAGCGGTCGGCGACGAAGCGGTAAAGACGTGACTCGCGAAATAAAGTCCGAGCAGGGCGATCAATACCACGAGCGGCAAAACAATCAAAAGGATTGGCGCAAACCGGCCGAGCGATTTGATTTTGGCTACGGTCTGATTCATAGTGTGCTACTCCGAGAACCGTGCGAAGGTTATTCGCCTCCGCACGGTTCTTGCTTTGGCTATGGCCCGATGTATGTCGTGCGGGTCGATGCGAAATTGTCAAAGTACTCTGCCCCGGTCACGCCGCCAAGATTGGATTGCGGACCCAGCCGCACGGTGTCAACGCGCAATGCGTTGGTGTTCAAACCGGTCAGGGTCTGCCGGAGTGTGCCATCAATGTAGAGCGAGATCGAGGCGCTCGTTCCAGCTTGCCATGCGACTTCAATCGAGTGATACGCGTTGCTGATGGTGTACCAATTGGTGATCGTCGTACCGCCAACACGCGCGACGGATGCGCGAATTTGATATTGTCCATTGTTGCGGCGCGTTTGCACTTGGAAGACATTTTGGTTAGAGGCATTGAGCGCAACCAGAATATTTTGCGGATTGCCGGTCTGGATGGTCGCGCCATTTGGATTAAAGTAGAATCGCGCGTGGTATTGCGTCTCGCTGGTAGGCGAGGTGTCTTGCACATAACCGGAGGTGCCGCCGCTAATCAACGCGCGCATTCCGAATGTGCTGCTGATGCCGGCAGTCGTGGTAACCGTGATCCGGCTTGGCGAGTTCACTGCGGAAGACCAAGCCGCAAAATTGCCGGATTCAAATCCATTCGTAAAGATTTGATTGGGAGCCGCGGTGGGTGTGTTGGTGGGCGTATTGGTGGGCGTGTTGATTGGCGTGTTCGTCGGCGTATTGGTGGGCGTGTTCGTGGGCGTGTTCGTCGGCGTATTGGTGGGCGTGTTCGTCGGCGTGTTGGTGGGCGTATTGATGGGTGTGTTGGTGGGGGTATTGATGGGTGCGGTGGTCGGGGTGTTCGTTGGCGTCGGAATCGGCGCGGACGCTGGGATTGTCAAGAAGGTTAACATTCCGCCAAAGTTGATCATGTTGCCGGTGCGCGTCCCATTATTATCCAAATGATTCCCAGCTTCGTAGAGCGTATAGCGCGAATCGGTTGGCGCGGATGCGGGAATGGTGGTCAACGCATCTAGGGTTGCGCCCGCCGGAATTGTTTCCGCGACCGTTTGATACGAATAGTTGAGAGGTTTGCCGTCGTTTGCCAGAACCGTTTGCCGCAGACCCAGCACGCCCATCGAATGCTGGGTTACGCCGGCGTTGGCATAGCGCAACAACACGCGATTGCCAGCCGTGGTGTTGATCGTGCCAGTATCGGGAAACGATTTGCCATTGATTAGCCAATACTTGGGCGCAAAATTCCGCATGTTGAAGGTCGTCGGTGCGGCATTGAACGCGGGATCGATTTCGCTAAGCACAACCACGGCTTCATCGTCAAAGGTTGTGGCGGCGTTGTATGCACAGTTAACGCAGCCGGTTGGTCGCACGATGAGCGCGCCGAACAAACCCATCGCGGTTTGAATTGGACCGGTAGAGGTCAAGCCGGCTTCGTACAAGTAGGTGCCGGGGGACAATGCGCCAGCGCCAAAGCTGTATGTTTTGCTGTTGCCTGCCGTCACGCCGGTGATATCGGGAACCTGGGTCTGTCCCGGAAAGGTCAATGCCGTCGCATTGGGAAGGTTGACGTTGTGCAAAACGATATTGACTGACTCGCCTTGATTGACGATGAGTGTCGGACCTGGCAACGATGCGGCTCCACCCGACGAGTCCGCATAGCCCCAAATCGGGACGGTGACAGCGCCGGGCAAGGTGAGTGTGCCGGTCTTGGCCCACACATCACAAGTGCGCGTTCCAGAAACGAGCGCACAAGTGGCGGCCGGCAAGGTGGCGGCGAGACCACTGCCTCGCGGCGCGGCTACGGCTGGTGAGAACCGGCTCGTCGTGCCGAAAATCAAAACCATGGCGACAATAATTAATAGCTTGACGGATCGTCCGTTGCGGGTACGCTGGATATTGGTTTCCATGTTCGTCTCCTTATGGACACGCATTGGGCAACGGCGGATCGATCCGTTGCAACGTCATCATCCCGCCAAACCCGGCATCAAAGTTGGCGGCTTCGTTCAACGCGTGACTATGCCACACCATATAATACTCGCCACATTCGTTGTACGACACCACACCGGACGGAAGGTCATCTTGATAACCCAGGTAGGGACTGCCACTATACCAGGTCGCGTTATCTTTGAATTGCAGATTCTGCAACTGCGGGATGACGACCGGAATCGGATTGGTGTTGGGTTTCCATCCTTCCGCGTCCGCCCAATCGTACAGCGCATCCCAGGTTTGTCCCGCGCCAATCGTTACGGCGAATTTTTCGTACGACAGGTCCTGGGCTGCTGGACCGCGCAGCACGCGCGCGTCGCGAGCAATCACGCGGCCATGATTACCGTGCGGGTGAAAAGGATGATTCAAATTGCCGACGTTGAGATAGCGCACGAGCGCAGGGTCTGGATTTGAGGCGTCGCGCGGGCGAATGTGGACGAGCGCGCCGTACGGTTGTCCGATCAACCAGGCAGCGTTGTTGGGCGCAATCGTGTCCGGAAAGGCGCGCCCGTTGATCATCCAATAGCGCGGGTGATACGTCGTTACGTTGTATGGCTGATTCCGTTCGACGGCTTGGTGTAGCGCAGGATCGATTTCGGAAAAGAGCATGATGAATTCAGCGGCGGGATTAAAACGCGTGCTGGCATCGTACGCGTACTGCGCGCCGATGCTGGGGCGCACGATCAATGCGCCGAACAAACCCATCTGAACCTGCTTGCCCATCGATGTGCCACTTTCATACAGATAGGTGCCGGGCTGGCTCGCGACAAACGAGTACGTCGCGCTTCCGCCCGTCGGCGCCGTGGGCGCGAGCGAGGCCAGCGTCCCAGCGTTAAATTGCGGTTGCGATGGCACACCGTTCGCCTGCACATTTTCCATTCCAGGAAACATCAGCGAGACCGGTTCGGAGAGCGTATTGTTCAACGTGATCGTTACCGTGTCGCCTTGTTGCACGCACAGGTTCGGACCAGGATATTGGAATGAGCCATTGCCCGGCGCAAAACTCCACATCAAGACTGTGTTGCCGTCAGGCAGCGTGATGTAATCGGCGCGCGTGGTCAGCGTAAAGTTTGGGTTGGGACTGGCGCCTGTCGTGCAAACCAAGCCCGATTGCGGCGGCGCGGCAATGACCGCCTCGTGCGCGAACGGCAGCGGGACGATCAGGAAGGCAAGACAGATAAACAGCGTCAGCCGCGTGCTCAATTTGAGAATTTGGGGTCGCATGATTGATTTCTCCTTGAACGGCCTTAACGTACCTGCATCGTCCGATTGATGCGTTGCGGCGCGATGCCGGAGGGTGAAACGCGAATCTCGGTCATTTGTCCACCCAAGCCCGGTATGCCGGGATTGTGGAGATAGTTATAGTTCCGGTTGTAGAGCAGAAAAGTGGTTTGTGTCGAAACGACCGGCGCAACAAAGAGCGCGTCTACACTTTCGCCGGGTCCGACGTAGATGGTGTCTGTCATTTGATAGTTGAACGTGCCATCGCGGCCGCGCAATAGGGTGGCATCCTTGCCGACGATTTTCATCGGAATGCCGTCGAGCCGCATCGCGTGTTGTTGATAACCCAGGTTCACAAAACGCAGTAAAACGCGATCGTTGGAATTGCATTCGACCAGCGACGAGAGGGGCTGGTATTGCAACTCGGGTCGTCCGGGCGGCGGAATCAAATCGCCCGTCATCGTATCGGTGCCGCCGCCGTTTGGCGCAAGCGTGTCCGGATACGAGCGACCGTTCAACAACCAAATGTCCGGGTTGTATTCGCTCCAATCGTGTTCCTGAATGTGCGCGCCGCGATAGCGTTCTTCGGCCCACACCTCGCTCAGAAACATTCCGTATTCGCGATCATACGCGGTCGAGTACGGACTACTCGGCGCGACGCCATCGTTGTACACATAACCCAGGACCGGCGAACTTGCATTGCCGCCCAGGCGCGCGACCGGCCCGCCGCTTGCGCCGGTTTTGTTTTGCGCTGGGCGCACAAAGATAATGCCGGTCATGCCCATCGAAACATGTTCGACATCCTCAAAGTGACAATGATACATGTACGTGCCGGGATCGCGCGGGTGATAAAAGTAGGTGAAATCGCGTCCGGTCGGAACCGCGATGGACAATTCCGGCACACCGTCGAACAAGGGAATCGCGTTACGAAAACCGTGAAAGTGGATCGTGTGTCCATCGGTGAGATCAGGTCGAACGGCGAGACCCAGGTTGGTCAGGGTGATCCGTACGTCATCGAGTTCGTCCACGGCGAGCATGGGCGCCGAGGTTTGAAACTTGTTGCGTTGATCCTGTACCTGTTGCGCGGTCAGCCCGGTCACGTTGCGAAACCCAAAGCCCCAGTTGGTAAAAGGCGCAGGCGCAAGCGGATCGGGATGAAACGTGGGCACGGTTCCCGGAAGATAAATAAATCCATCGGTTGCCGCAAGATGAATGTTAACTTGCGGATTGGCAGCTTCGATCAATGTCTGGGACGGATCCGCCCAGCGTGGAATGAGATGCGTGCCAACTGCCGCGAGCGTTAGACTGGTTCCCAATTTCAGAAAATTCCGCCGCGTGAGATGGCCCCAAGTCGAAGATCGATTCATACCGTTGCTCCTTTGTGTCGTGATCGTTGGTGCAGGAGTTTTGTTCCTGCACCAACCTAGTTCAACGCTTACTTGTCCGGTTGTGGACTAGAGGTTGTCGCCGGTTTTTTGATCGGTGTGGCCGTGGGTGATGGCGTCGCCGTTGGCGTACGCCTTGGCAAAGTGGTCTTGATCGGCGTGACCGTTGGCGTGATGGTTTTGGTCGGCGCAATCGTTGGGGTTATCGTCTTGGTCGGCGTAAGTGTTTGGGTTGCCGTGAGCGTCGCCGATGGCGCGACCGTTGGTGTAATCGTGCGCGTCGCAGTTGGAGTGATGGTCGCCGTCGGATTTATCCCTAACGTAATCACTGCCGGGCTGATGGCGGGCAACGTGCTGCCGCCAAAGCGATCCAACCGCGTATCGTTGGGTGCTGCGAGATTGCCTTGCATCCAGATACCAATCTGCCCCCCACCGGTCACGTAGGCTGAGGGCCACGGATTGGGACCGCTCGTCACATTCGTGCTGCCGATGAGGATTCCGTTCTTGTACACATTCACCGTTCCATTCGAGTAGGTGCGCGCCGCGAACTCGTCACCTCGGTCAAACGTTACGCCATTGATCGTCGCGCGCAAGACTCGGTTTTGAGGCGCCGGCGCAACGGTTTCGATTGTCACCGTATTCGGCCCCGTGCGATAGCTGACTTCGATAAAGTGCGTGGTTGCGCCGATGCTGCCGCCGCTCGGAGACAGGTTGGCCGCTTTGAGCAAGAGACCTTGTTTGGTTGCAGTTGGCGAGACGCGACGGAACGTATAGAACACTTCTTGGTCAACGCCAAAACCCGGATCCCAGAAGAGATAGCCGCTCGCGCGAGCTTGCAAGGCAGTGACGAATACGCGGAAGATGTTTTGATTTGTGCTGCCGCGCCACAGCGTAATGCTGCCACTGTTCACGCTGCCATTCGCGCGATTGAAGGTATCGAGCAAGGGTATCGGTCCTTGTCTTTCGTCCGCGCCAATTTCAAAGCCGCCGAACGATGGGCGATAATTGCCGTCAATGTCCGAGATCGGAGCATAGACACCGGCTTTTTGTTGCGCGCCTGTGTTTTGCGCCGGTGAAGTGAGCGCGATGTGATAGTTGCCCATCTGATTGGGCGGCACGTCCAACGCGACGAGGATATTGTCCACAAAGTTGGGTTCGCCGCGCCAGGGCAAGGCGGCAATCGTGAGATTGTATGGATTCACCGCTTGCGGATCAACGCCGACGATGTTGGATGCATCTGCCACATAGGGGTGGGCGCCGCTGGGCGCTGCTTGCAGAATTGAATTCGTCGGACTGAGTGTGCCGGAGCCATCGGGCACGCCTAGGTCCCAGGAGTTGATCGGTGTCGCATCTCCGGCTTGACCGATGCCGGCGATCAGCGCGCCATTCCAACTACCGGCGCGATTGTCCCAAAAGATATTGTTGAACAGCACAGGGTTGCTAAAGATCGGCGAATCGGCAGGCAAGGTCGCTTGCAAAGGCGCACTGTTCCGCATCGTCGAGAGACCCGCCGGCATCGGCTGACCCAAGCTGGTCACCGCGGTTGCCGTCGTGATATTCTTCATGATCGTGTTGTTGTAGATGCGGAGATTGGGCGTGTCGTCAATCGCGATGCCACCGCCTTCGTGCGTCGAAACGTTGTTCACGATCAGATTGTTGTACACGTTGATCGGGAAATTGCCCGCCATCAAAAAGCGAATGCCGCCGCCATCATCGTTCGCCAAGTTCGCCTCGATGACATTGTCGTAAATGTCCACGGCACCGGAACCGGGCGATGGGTTGGCAGGATTTTGCGGCAATTCGCCGGCGATCATGATGCCCGCGCCTTCGTCGTACGATTCGTTAAAGTAGATGCGGTTGTGATGAATCGCGCCATTTGGGCTGAGACCAAAGTGACTGATGCCGCCGCCGTATTCAGCGGAAAAGTTCCCGCAAATATCGTTGTAGGCGATTTCGTAATTATTCGCGCCAGCAAAAATCGCAATCGCTCCGGCGAGATTGGTACCGCCATTGTCCAGAATGCGATTGTTCGCGATGCGAAGATTGCCGTTATTGTTGCTGCCGACATACGGCGTGCCGACGCGGATCGCGCCGCCGTAGCCGCCGCCATTTCCCCAAATGACATTGTTCGTAATGTTCATATTGCGCGCAAAGGCGTTGAGCATTATGCCGCCGCCTTGCGTTGCAACCCCGGCCGGAAAGGCGGGGGTGGGTCCGGGTGTGCCAAATTCTTCGCCGTTGAGAATCGTAAATCCGTCAATGGCGGCGCGATACGCGGGCGTGAATTGCCCATTGCGTGCGAGGACATAGATTACTTGGCCTTCGTACACGTTTTGATTGCCGCTCCATTGCGTCGCCGGATTGTTTTGCAGTCCCGCGATGAGTGTTTGCCACGCGGCAGCGCGGTTCGTCGTAAAGCCCAAGCCATTGATGATCGAGCCGGGGACAAACGTTCCGTCACTCCGTGTGCCGCCGGGTCCAACGCCTTGCAGTCTGACCGGCGAATGGATGACAATGTTTTCGTAATAATCACCGAGCGGGGTGAACGGTCCCGGTGTGTTCGGATAGACGACGACCAAAGCGCGCGCCGTACCTGCCGCCGCTTCAAGTGCGGACTGAATCGTGGCATACGGTTTGCCGGGGCCAACTTCAAACAAGGTGGGATTATAACCAGCGCCGCGCACATGGAACGTCAAACTATTCACGGTATTTTGTCCGTTGCTGCGGCTGATGCGTAACTGGTACGCGCCGGGTTCCATGGTTTCTGGCACCCGCGCCACAATCTGTCGATCATTCCACGACGTTATATCCAACACGACCGTGTCTAGCGTCAGACGACTATCGCCCTGGGTCGCGCCGAAACCTTGACCGTTAATCGTAAACGAGCGCCCGGCTTGATTGTTGGGTAGATTCACATAGGGTCGCGAGACCGCAAAGATTTGCGGTGTGGTCGCCGGATCGAGTTGGCATTGGGCCGCGCGAACTTGCTGGGTGCCTGGAAATTCGATGACGGTTGCAGACGAGACTAGGGCAACGTCTGCGAGCAGAGTTAGATTGGGCCAAATCTGCCAATTCGTTACGAGCGTTCGATAGCGTGGATTGTAGTTGGCATTGGGACGATTGGGCTGTCCTGGGTCGTTGCCGACGAGTCGATACATTCCCGGACAGGGCCCTGCGGGCAATGGACAGTTGTACGTCGAAGTCGAAGGCAGAAGAATTTCAAAGACGCCGTTCGCGTCCGAGGTTAGCGTCGTAATGTAGCGACCGCTATAGTCGTACACGCCGACCGGAATGTTTGGGATGCCAGCTTTTTCGCCGTACCACAACGATTGTGGATCGACGGACAGCGCAAGATCGTCGAACACGGTGCCGAACAAGCGCCCCGGCAACGGCACATCGGTAAAGTACGAAAAGATCGGCGCAATCGAGCGACCATTTTGGACAGTTACCAAACGCACATTGCACATGGGCTTGCGTTGTCCTTGGTACGAACTACCCCCGGCATCCGCAAAACTGGGATTGTACACGCCGCTCGTCGTCGAAGGATTGTTGAGCGAGAACAAGGCCAGGGTGCGATTGGCGACGACGTGGACTGTATGCAAGGGTCCGACGCACGCGGGCGGCGGAACCTGTGGCACAAACTGATCGCCGCCGAACACGTTGACATCTTCTTCTTTGGTCACTTGAAACAGTGGTCTGCCAGATGTGTCGTTCGGCGACACGACCTCGACCAGATAATCACCGGGCGGCATCGGGGTTTCCGGAATCTGCGCGCCGGTGACGGGATCGGCCAAAATGGTTGTGAAACCATAGTTGCCGTTGACCGTCGAAAATCCAGTTTGGACTTGATTGCCCATCACGGGCGCTTCGATGCAATCGTGATCGCCGGTCGTGGGCGGCAGGAATGCTTGAGAGAGTGGAGTACCGCTGCTCGTACGGGCGGCACAGTTTTTGGGGCGCTCAAACGTTTCGGTGAGGTACGTGTTGAGCAGGGGACCTTTCGCAAGCGAGCCATCGACGTTGGTACGATAGCCGCCCAAGCCGTTCGGATTTTGGACACAGGTCGCATCATTGGGATCGAGCGTGCAAGGGATCGGCGCATAAAGATTGACGGTGAGACCTGGGATGCCACCTTCGTAATCTTCGGTGGCGGCAAAGCGTGCGTCGAGTTCGTTGCGGGTCGCGTTATAAACGACGGTGCCGACGATGCCGCCGTTGGTGCCGGGTTTGTACGGCAGTACGCCCCAGTCTACACGGGTGCGTAAACCGGCCAGATGGAATACGGCCACATCCACACCCGCACCAAGTACGGTGGTTGGAGTAGGTTGATTATCGGTTTGCCAGGTCACACCTGTTGTGTAGAAACGATCGTTGTAAACTTCCAGCACCGTCCACCAACCATATTCGTATGTGAGCGGGAGAGTGTAATAACCCTGATTGTTGGTGGTCGTGCTGTTGTTGCCCTGATCGAGCAAAGAGTTTTCGCGCGATTTCAAGACGACGCCTTGGTTGGGCAAACCGGCTTCGCCCGGATCGCGGATGCCATTTTCATTAGTATCGATGAAAACATAACCCTCAAGCATGCCAAACCAATGCGCCAGCAGGATGTCACCTGTCGACGCGATCTGATTATTTTGAACGGTAACGTTTTTGATCGATAGCAAATAATTTTGCGGCGCATCCCACACCGCAATTTGATAATCGCCATTCGGCACATTGGGAATATCGAACGTGCCATCGGCGTTGCCTTGTGCGGCATAGACAAGCAGATCGCCATTGAGGAGATCGGTTAAGGCGACCCAGGGACGCGGGAGCGGTCCTTCGGGCATGGATCCGCCAGCTTGTTGAACGTACTCGCGAATTCCAACCGCGCGTCCGGTGATGTGTGCGGTTGCGGCGCTTGCTGGCATCGACTTGGGCGCGACGTATCCAAAGGTTGCCTCCGGCACTTGCGCGCCGCCGACGATCAATTCTGGATCGTAGCCGGTATAGTTTTCGTGCAGCCACACATCCCAATCGTGGCCGCCTTCGAGCGTGGTGGTTTGAATCCACGTTTGCCCATTCGGCGGCACAACGCTCACGGCATACCGATTTGGACCCAAATTGGGAATGGCGATTTGACCGGTGGCATCGCTCACGCATTGCCCACCGGAACCGGGAATGGGATTCTGATTGGTGTCATAGCGCGTGCAGAGCGGATTGCCGAACCAATCGGTGGTCACCTCGCCCAGCACATCGTCGAGGTGTGCGACGAAACCGGCGAGACCGCGTTCGCCGGAGTTGGGATCGTATTGACCGTTGGTCATGCTGTCTTCAAACACTTGGATGCGGAGCGTTCCGAGCGGCATGGGGAATGGCTGCATCGAAACGGTGACTAGGCCTGGGTCGGCGAGAGGGACGGTAAACCACTGACCATCGATCTTGAAACCTTCTGCCATGACGGAGATCATGTATCGACCGTTCGGAAGATTGATACCCGTCGTTTCGTTGAGGTTGCCCTGGGAGCCCTGGGTGACGACTTGGCCGGCCGACCCGCCTGACATCGCGTGAATCGAGGGCCACTCACAATTCGCCGGATAGTTTGCGTCTGTAGCGGGCGAACAATTGGGAGTGCGTGGTTGCGTGGAATTGCCGGTGTCGTCGCGGACGATGATGTAATCATAGTCGGACACAACTTGCCCTTGAGTGACCGAACCTGCTGTGCGTGCGCTGACCACCCGCAGGCGTAGGGTGTTTGTGACCATGGCCGGGATTGCCGAGGTTGATGATCGACGGGATGGATTGGAATCTAATCCGCTGGCAGAGATTACGGCGCTCTGCGAAACGGCCCCCATAATGACTAACAGAATGACGAGTATCGTAGAAATGCGAAACGGAGCCACCAGCATCCGTTTTCGATGTAGCATGTCTCCTCCTCCTCTTTGGTGAAATGTTTTCTGTACGCAGGCAAGTCCCCCCACTAGCTGCCGGTCGGAGAGAATCGCTCGACACTTTCTATGACAGACGGCTAGATAATTTCTTGCGTGCGTAAGTGGTTTAGATTTTTCTTTATCCGATGGGCTAGCTTTTGTTGCCTTGGACAAATCCAATAGCACAGAGGGTAATCATCAGAGTCAGTCCGATAAAGATTGTGTAAACGACGAGCAGAGTGAATACTGCCACTGCACACCTCTCAGATTTGGGTGGGGCAATTTGTGCAAAGGCACAGAGGAAAACAAATACTCTCTGGCTGCAAAGCTGGTCTGCATGCGAGAGCGATTTATATAAAAATATATTTTGTTTTAGTCGTTGTGTCTATAGTTAATGGACTAGTTCCAGGAACTAGAAGAGGACTATTTTATTTTCTAGTGGAAAAGTACCTAAGGTCTTGAAGAAATGTTACGGGGCGACCGCTCGGCGCCTGGGACAATTTTATAACTCGAGCGACCGGATAGATTCAGCAGGCCCGTGACCCAGGAACTGGATGAGGACTGGATTTTCGGATGAGCCAATGGATGCGCCGGAATCAAGTTGGGAGGTTAATTGGCGGAGCGTTTGGAGGAACGCCAGGGTTGGATACCGTTGCGACGAACATAGCCCGCAACATCACGTCGGCTATGCAAGTGCAGTTTGACAAGCACATTCCGTACATGATTCTTGACGGTATTCTCGCTGATCACCAGCCGTTTGGCGATTTCGCGGTTGCTGGCTCCGCGTGCCAATTCGCGGAGGATTTCGATCTCACGCGCAGTAAGTTGCTTGGAATCGTCAGAGGTTAGGTTGTCGTAAGCTAGGACTGGTGACTGGGAAAATTCTTGCAGGAGGCGGCGGGCAATCGTGCGCGAGATTCCGGCTTCGCCACGCGTGACCCCGCGGACCGTGCCAAACAATTCGGCGGAGCGCACGGTCTTGTACAAAAATCCAACGGCGCCGGCTTGAATGGCTTGAAACAGCCGATTGGTGTCTTCGTGGACGCCGAGGAACACGATTTGCGTTTCGGGGGATTCGTCCAGGATCGCGCGCGTCGCGTCTGCGCCATCGTCGGCAGGTAAATCAAAATCCAACAAAAGCACGTTCGGCCTAAGAGCGCAGCTCAGACTGACCGCATCTTCGAGAGTTGCGCTCTGGCCTACAATCTGAAAATCCGGCTGAGAGGAGAGCAAACTTGCCAGACCTTCGCGGAACAGAATATGATCGTCCACAATGAGGAGCGTAATTGGTCGGGACGATGCAGCGCCATCGGTCTTTGGGGGTAGCGGAGCGCGCAGGGGCAATGGTCGCAGCGATTGGGTAGCTTGTTGAGCAAGGGTATCGGCAACATCGCCAAACACAGTTCCGTATTGATCGATCAATAGCACGACGGTAGCCAAAGGATTGGCGCGATCGTAATCGACGACATTGCCATCGCTATCTACCTTTAGGTTTGGCACTCGCCGTGCGATATTCAAGGCGGCAGGGACGCCCACTAGGCGAACAAATCGTTGAACGATTGCCGTGAGAACCTTGGAATATGCAACATCTTCCATTGATGGATGCTATCTAGCACGAAGAAATCCGTGATTCAGCTGTATTACTCGCGAAAGGCGCGATTCATGGTGACAAAGCCAAAAATCACCCAAAGAAATCCGAACCCAACCAGCAAGCGATGGATTACTTCGTTGATTTCGAGGTCTACGTCGAGAAAGGCGAACAGGACACTTTCGATAAAGTGCGCGAACCCAAGAATCACGACCCCGATCAAGAGAATGCTCAAGCCCTTGGCCAATTCACCGCCGATTCGGGGGCGGGTCTGAAAAGCCACAATGGCGGCAAAGACCAAGAGAATGTCAAGTAAGAAGGCAGTGATTTGTAAAAGGTCCATACTTGATCTCGCTAAATCTTGACATCGCGATGTCACGCGATGACAAAACCGGTCACAATGGTATTGCATGTTGTGTGAAAAGTAGCGCCGCGTCTCGCCGGTCAGGGGCTATGCAGCGGTATTTTTCGGAAAGATCCTAAAGAGGGTGAAAACAGAATGAGGCAGACGTATCTCATCCTGCCTCATAAGCTGGCTACCAGGTCGCGCAGTTGAATTGGTTGTGTGTGGATTCAACATGAGCTAGGTGCGCCTTTGATTCTGTAGCACGAACGAGCGACCGTGTCTATGATTGTCTCTAATTTTATAAGAGCAAAATCATTATAGGGATTGATACATCGTGCAAGTTAGAAAATCATAAAACTTCATCAAATAATTGTTAATGTTCAGAATATTACTCCGAGATGGATGACAGTCGATACACAAGTAAGAACCAAGCTTTTCGCCCGAGTTGATGTTGAGGATGTGACTGGACTCGAGCGGTCACAAATTGTCTTGGGAGTGTATCTTGCCCTACATGAGAGTCCAATCCGGGACGGACAGAGGCACAGGGGGGATTTGTCTAGGACAGGGCGGTGTGTCGTGTCATGGCAAAGGGAGAAATTTGGGAGATGCATCTTGTAAAATATCTGCGGTTGACACGCAGCGCATCCGCGCTTGTGATATTTCAAACAGAGCAAAAGAGAGGAAGACAAGCGATGACGATCAAGTCTCAGACAGACAGCAATCAAGAAGCCATCCTCCGCCAAATCGATTCAGCGCATATTCGCACGATCAAGGTCCAGTTCCCCGATTTTTATGGTGTGGCGCGCACAAAGGCCGTTCCCGCGCGCCAATTTCCCCATGTGCTCGAACACGGCATTCAATTTGCTCTGCCTACGTTCTCACTCGATCTAGCCGGCAATGGCGCTGCAGGAACCGGTACCGCCGAAGAAGTGGGCTTTCCCGATATGACCGCGATTCCTGATCTCAGCACGTTCACCGTCTTGCCGTGGGAGCCGCACACCGCCGCCGTCATCGCCGATTTGTACTACGAGGGCAAACCGATTCCGCTTGCGCCGCGCAATATTTTAAAGCGCGTGCTCGATCAATACGCCCAACACCACCTCATGCCGATTGTCGGCAGCGAATTAGAATTTTATTTGCTCAAGTGCGATAACGGTACATGGCGCACTTACGCCCAAAGGCCCAGCATGGTCTACACGTGGAATGCAACTATCGATCCCGACGGCATCACACGCAAGATTTGCGACGCGGTCGAAGAGATGGGACACCGCGCGCTTGCGGTCAGTCACGAATTTTTCCCCGGTCAGTTCGAAATCAATCTCGATCATGGCGAAGCGTTGAATATGGCGGATCGCACGTTTTTCTACAAGCAAGCTGTCAAGGAAATCGCGTGGCAGAATGGATTGATGGCGACGTTCATGGCAAAACCGCGCACCGATCTGGGCGGCAGCGGCTATCACACACACATGAGTATCGCCCATCCCGAGACGCGCGAAAACCTGTTTTACGATCCACGCGGCGACGGTCAACTTTCGGATTTAGCGTGCGGTTTTATCGGCGGACAGATCGCACATGCGCGCGCCATCACGGCGGTGTTAGCGCCGACCGTCAATTCGTACAAGCGCTTTGTGCCCGGCGCATTCGCACCGTACTTTGTCGTCTGGGGATTCGATAATCGCACCTGCTACATCCGCATCCCTCCTGAACGCAAAGGCGGCACGCGGGTCGAAAATCGCACCGCGGACGGGGTTGCCAATCCCTACCTTGTGTTCGCCGCTGCGCTCACCGCCGGTCTCGATGGAATTGAAAATCATCTCAATCCCGGCGTGCCATTTTCTGGCGATGCTTACTCGACTGCTAGCTCAGATACTCCGATCATTCCACAATATTTGCACGAAGCGGTTACTGCACTCGAAGAGGATGCGGTCATCTGTGAAGCAATGGGATCGGACTTTGTCAAAGCATTCTGTGCGGTCAAGCGGCTCGAGTCGCAACGTTTCCGCGCACACGTGACCGACTGGGAATTCAACGAGTACGCGTTCCATCTATAAACCAGAAACCAGGTTTTTTGAAAAACCTGGTTTCTAGAGTTTGGAATTTTGTCCAAAGGAGGGACTATGTCAGTCGAAAGCATTCCTCAAGCAGTGGGGAAACAAGCAGTGGGCACTGCAGTTGAGACGCACACTCAACTGAAGAAAAATGCTCTCAACACCTGGGACGTTATCTCGCAATCGTTGGCGTTCCTGGGTCCGGTGATGAGCATGGCATTCTTGACCGGGTACGTTGCCATTGCGGCAGGCGCAGCGACGCCGCTCGCCGTGTTTCTCGGCGGCTTGACCATGGTCGCGCTCGGTTACGTCGTTTCACAATTTGCGAGTCGCGTTCATGCCGCCGGAGCGATCTACAATTATGCGGCCAAGGCGTTCGGGCCAGAAATTGGTTTCATGGGTGGCTGGATCTATTTGTTCGCGACGCTCTTGCTCACGATTGCAATTATTGGTGGAGTGGCGGGATGGATCACACAATTTCTTGCCATGGCTGGCTTTCTCGCCGAGCCGGTCCCGTACTTGTGGATCGCCTTGGTCGTGGTCGAGTGCATTGCTCTATTCCTTCTTACGTACTTTGACGTGCGCATCTCGACTCGTACTCAGTTATGGCTCGTATTCATTTCGCTTGCCTTGGTGGTCCTGCTCGCGCTCTACGTCATCATTCGCGGCGGCGCCGCAGGACACAGCGCCGTGCCATTCTCGCTCGATGCCGCTGGCGGTCTTCAAGGTCTTACGTACGGAATGATCTTCGCCATTCTCATGTACACTGGCTTTGAATCCTCGGCCGTGCTTGCGGAAGAAACCCAAGATCCCAAACGCTCGATGCCGATTGCGATTGTCGGCACGGTTGCGGCGGCCGTGCTGATCTACACCATAGTGACGTACGCTTATTCAATCGGCTTTGGCGTGAACGACACGAAAGACTGGGCAGACCCGACCAAGCCCGCACTCTTCAGCATCGCCGGCATTTATGGCGGCGATTGGCTCGTCGCGCTTGTCTTTCTCGCAGCGATTGTCGATGGGTTTGCAGTTGCGTTGGGTTGTCTGACCACATCGGCACGTGTCGCTTTCGCCATTGCGCGCGATGGTGCGCTGCCCCGTGCGCTTGGTCGTACCCATACGACTTACAAGACGCCCTACATTGCCAATGGCGCAGTCCTCGTGCTTGCCGCAATTGTCGCGATAGTTTTTGCGGCTGTCTTGCCGACGGGAGCTACTTCCGGTTCAGATACCGAATTCGGATTTCTGGCGGGCATTGGCGCCATTACCATCGAAGTGATCTACACGTTCGTTTCGTTGGCTGCGATTGTGTGGTTCCGCCGCGAATTGAAAAATGAGTACTCAATTCTCAAGCACTTGGTTATCCCAATCGTCGCGATCATCGGCGCAGGCGCAGCACTCTACGGTTCGCTTCAGCCCGCGCCCGATCCACTCATGCAGACAATGCCGTACGTCGCCCTGGCATGGATCGTCCTGGGTCTATTGTACATCGTCTTTTTGAAATCGACCAAGCCCGGCGTCGTCGCTCAGATCGGACGCGACTTGAGTACGTTGGATGTCGCCGAGCCGGTCGACATGCGGTTCAATTACGATCCGAACGCGCCGACGAACTAGAGAGTTTTAGTCCTTCCAGGTCACGGCTCCTTGCAGAGCCAAGGTGACCTGGAAGGTCTTGAGGAGAAATTATGTGCGGTATTGCTGGGATCATGGTCAAGCATGAGAATAACGTAGGCGATGCGATGTACCGAATGCTGTACGAAATTCGGCATCGCGGTTGCGATGCGACGGGCACCGCGCTCTATCTTGATCATCCGCGCGATCATGTCGTCGCACGTGTGTCGCTGCGGCATCCGAATGAAGACTTGCCGCTGTTGCGACGCATTGTCAGCGAACACGCCGAGTTGGGGGAATGCGATTTACAGCGGACCAACTCGCCGTACACGATGGCACGCCTCACGCTCCAAGCCGACAAGCCAGACCTCGACCGGCTGTACCGCCATATCAACGCCGAGCCATCGTTGTGTGTTCATAGCATGAGTGATCGCATGGACATTATGAAGGATGTTGGCACGGCGGAATACTTGAACGAGTTCGCTCATCTGCGCGATCTCAAAGCGCGTCACGCGATTGGGCATACCCGCCTGGCAACTGAAAGCATCGACAACATCAATTTTGCTCATCCTTTTGCCTCCGAGCTTTATCCGGAACTCACGGTCGTTCACAACGGACAACTCACGAATTACTTTACGCTGCGCCGTCGAATGCAAGGCAAGGGCATTCAATGCAAGACCTTTAATGATTCGGAGATCATCGCGCACTATCTCGCGTACAAAATCAAACGCGAGGGGCGAACGTTGGAGCAAGCCCTGCGCTCGACGCTCGACGATTTCGATGGCGTGTTCAGTTGTCTGGTCGCGACTGGATCGGAGATTGGTGCGGTGCGTGATCGCCTCGGCATCAAGCCGGTGCTGTACTATCAAAATGACGATTTGTTGCTGCTTGGCTCAGAGCAAGTTTCGTTTGAAGCGGTCGATCCTGATATCTTTGCGTCCGAATTGACACCAGGGGAGGTGCGGGTATGGTCGAAGAGCTAGACCTCGAAAAGATCGGCGAGCGCGAATTGAACGCGCGATTGCAAGCACTCACTGGCAACGGCAACAAGGTGGTTCTCTGCAACACACACGCGCGACACAATATCGCAGTGAATGTGAGCGGTGAATTGGAGATTCAAGTCCAAGGGAGCGCAGGTTTTTACTGCGGTGGTTTTATGAACGGTCCGCGCCTGTTGGTCACAGGCAACGTCGGTTGGTACGCCGCCGATAATATGCTTGGCGGAAAACTGATTGTGCAGAACAACGCGGGCAGCAATCTCGCGCCGTCGATGATTGGCGGCACGGTGATCGTGCGCGGATCGGCGGGGAGTCGCGTGGGCTATGGACTCAAAGGCGGGGCGGTGATCGTTTGCGGCAATGTCGGAATGTTGACCGGGCAGCAAATGCTAGGCGGACGGGTCGTGTTGCTCGGCCGAGTGGGCGAGCGCACCGGCGAATCGATGTACGGCGGCATGATCATCTATCGCCGCGGCGCAGTCGCGAGCATCGGCAACAATATTCGCGTGCGACCGCTCGAACCAGCGGATGTACAAGCGTTGAATTCACTTTTCCAGGAGAATGACATTCAAGCCGACCCGAATGAATTCGAGTGTTTGGTTCCGCGATTGGGCAAGCATACGTTTCATTTGTTCAAACCGGAATTCACGCCGCGTGAAAGTGTGTCGCCATGATTCTTTGCGATCCCAATCTTTGTAACGATTGCCAAAAGTGCATCAACGTCTGTCCCAGCAAAGCGCTGCGCGTTGCCAATGCGATTGATAATGCCGTCGCGACCGTAGGTGGAAATGGTGCAGGATCGACCGGTACGCGGCTGACCGGCGGTGGTTGGAATTCGTCAACTGTGCAAGAGATTCAGGAGAAGGCGCGGTCGGGCAAGCATCGCGTGCGCGGCTGCGGCACCACTCGCAAACTTCCAACCTTCGACGATTTGATCTTGCTCTCGGCCGGTCTCTCGCGGATGCCCGTCGATACGTATCGTGAAGATGCCATCACGCGCACTGTGTTGGGCAAGCGCTTCGCCAAAAATCCGCTCGTGCTCGAAACGCCGATCATGATCGCGCCGATGTCGTACGGCGCGATCAGCAAAGAGGCCAAGATCGCCTTGTCGGTGGGCAGCGCGCGTGTCGGGACAGCAATGAACAATGGCGAGGGCGGCTTGCTCCCCGAAGAGCGCGCCAACTCGTATCGCCAAATCATTCAAGTCTGTCCCAGTCGATTTGGTTTTTCGCTCCACACGCTCGAACAAGCCGACGCCATCGAGTTGGTGTTTGGCATCGGAGCCAAGCCCGGTTTATCGGGTCACTTGATGGCGGAAAAAGTCACGCCCGAAATTGCGGCGTTTCGACAGTTGCCCGTCGGCATTGATCTCGCATCGCATCCACGGCACGGCGATATTTTCGGCGCGGACGATCTGCCGGTAAAACTCGCGGAGCTGCGCGAAATCACCAATTACGAAAAACCAATTTTTCTTAAGGTCGGCGCAGGTCGTGTTTACGAGGATGTGAAAATTGCGGCGAAAGTGGGTGTCGATGGGATCGTGATCGATGGAATGCAAGGTGGCACTGGCGCGGGGCCGAAAATCGCCATCGATCATCTGGGTATGCCCACGCTCGCGGCGGTGGTGCAGTCCACACGCGCGCTCGAAGACATGGGCGTGAAGGACGAAGTGAATCTCATCATCGCGGGCGGCATTCACGATGGTGCAGATGTGGCGAAGGCGATTGCACTTGGCGCGGATGCGGTGTATATCGGAACGGCGGCGCTCGTAGCGATGGGCTGCACCGTTTGTTTGCAGTGCGAAAAAGGCGAATGTGAGTTTGGCATCGGGACGCAAAAGCCGGAACTGCGCGAGCGATTGCAGGTGAAACTCGCCGCGCAGCGCGTTGCGAATCTGATAACGGCAATGACGAACGAGTTGGTGATCATGGCAAAAGCGTGTGGCAAGAGCAACGTTCACAACTTGGAGCGCGAAGACCTGCGCGCCGTATCGCTCGAAGCGTGTGCCATGACCGGCATCCCGTTCGTCGGCAGCGATTACACTTTCACCGAGCCGTTCGGATTTTTTGGATAAGACTTTTATCCGCGAATCACGCGAATGTCCGCTAAAGTGTCATTCTGAGCGGAGCATGCGGAGCGTGAGCGGAACGGAGCGAAACGGAGTGGCGTCGAAGGATGCGAAGCGAAGAATCTCCAATATCGGAAGAAGAAGATTCTTCGTCGCTTAATCGGATTCATTTCGAGATTCACTCTTTTGTATCGCTCCTCAGAATGACAAGGGCTTTGATTCGCGGACAGTTTTGGAGAGATAATGGCAGTAGCGAGACGATTGGAAACAGTTGAACGTGGAACGCGGATTACGATTCAAGTGGATGGAGAACCGGTGTCCGCATTCGCAGGCGAGAGTATTGCCGCGGCGCTCATGGCAAGCGGACGACGTGCGTTTCGAACGAATGTGAGCGGCGCGCCGCGCGGATTATTTTGCGGCATGGGCATTTGTTTCGATTGTCTCGTCACGGTGGATGGTGTGCCGAACGTGCGCGCGTGCATGACCGAAGCGCGCGATGGAAACAAGATCGAATTGAGAGAAACACTGTGACCGAGATCGCGATTGTGGGCGCAGGCCCCGCGGGTGTCGCCGCAGCGGTCGCGGCGGCAGAAGCAGGCACGGATGTTACGCTCATCGATGAGTACGCGCGACCGGGCGGGCAATATTTCAAGCAACCTGCGGCATCATTTAATTCGCGACAACTCCCCAACTCGCTCGCCGAGAATACCGAGCATGGACGCGAACTGCTCGACAAACTAAATCACCCCCAGATTCACCTCAAATGCAACACCCTCGTTTGGAACATCACCTCTGACCGCGTGCTCGATCTCTACGGTCCTGACGGCGCGCAACGTCTTCAGGCCAAAAAAATAATCATCGCGAGCGGCGCGTACGAGCGCATCGTGCCCTTTGCGGGATGGACCCTGCCGGGCGTAACAACGGTTGGCGCGGCGCAGTTGTTGCTCAAAGGGCAAGGACTGGTCGTTGGACAGCGCGTGTTGATCGCAGGGACGGGACCACTGTTGCAACTTGCTGCTGTGCAACTGCTCGACGCGGGCGCGGACATCGTCGCGATCTTGGAATTGCAATCGCGCACCGAATTTTTTTCGCACGCATCGAAATTGTTCGGGCAGTGGGGCAAGATCGGACAGGGCATGGCGCATCAAAAGCGCCTGATGCAAACGGGCGTGTCGATCAAGTACGGCTATGCAGTGATCGGAGTATCGGGCAAAGATCAAGTCGAAGAAGCCATCATCGCTCAAGTCGATTCAAGCGGGCGACCGGCTTCACGCACCCAGGAACGACTCGCCGTCGATACGATTTGCATCAACTATGGTTTCATCCCCGCGACGGAGTTGACACGCCTGGCTGGCTGCGATCAATATTTCGATCCGCATTTTGGCGGACTGGCGACGAAAACGAACGACGACCTTGAGACGAGTCGAGAAGGGATTTTTGCGGCGGGTGAAGTGCGCGGTATCGGCGGCGTTGAGGTTGCGTTGCTCGAAGGGCGCATTGCGGGATTGGCGGCGGCGCGGCAGTTAGGTTACGCATCGCGGCGCACAGAGAATGGACACGATTTCACGCAGCGTCGCGAGTGGAAAAAAACGCGCGCGGATGTTGAATCGTTGAGCGCGATGTTTACAATCAAGTCCGGCTTGTTCTCTTCCATCGCGAGCGATGTGATCGTTTGTCGCTGCGAAGGAATCACCGCGGGCGCAATTCGCGAGGCCGCGCGCGCTGGCGTGATGCAACTCAATGCGCTCAAGACGTACAATCGCTGCGGCATGGGACGCTGCCAGGGGCGCATCTGCGGACCGGTCGCGGCGCAAATCATCGCGGCAGAAACAAACACGAGCGTCGAATCGGTTGGCATATTCACCGCGCGTACGCCAGTCAAGCCGGTACCGCTCAGCATCGTTGGGGCGACTGGCTTAGCCGCTGTGGCGATGGAAGATCATGTTGGATATGGATATGCTAGACGTTAGAAGTTGGAAGTTGGAAATTAAAAGTTAAAAGTTGGAGGTTGGACACGAACTGTCGATTACTTTCCAACTTCCAACTTCCAACCTCCAATCCGGAGTTGAGTGTGACAGATGTAGTGATTGTCGGCGGCGGAATCGTCGGCTGCGCGGCAGCATATTTTTTGGCGAAACACCGCGTCGATGTGATGTTGCTCGAACGGAACGGAATTGGCAGCGGCGCATCGGGACGGTCGGGCGGCGGAGTGCGACAATCGGCGCGCGTGTCGGCTGAGATTTCGCTTGCCGTGGAAAGTGTGGTGCTATTTCCGACGTTGTCCGATGAACTCGGCGTTGACATCGAATACGTTCAGCGCGGTAATCTACGCCTTGTCGAAACCGTAGATCATATTCGCCCGATGCAAGTTGACATCAAGCGCCAACAGTCCCAGGGTCTCGACGTGTGTTGGCTGGGTCAAGCGGAAACCTGCGAAATGGTCCCTGCACTGCGTCGCGAAAGTGTTTTCGGTGCAAGTTTTTGTCCGACCGACGGGCACTCGAATCCGCTCAAGCTCACCTCCGGTTTTGCGCAAGCTGCAAGCAAGCTGGGTGCGCGATTTATAACTGGCTGTCAAGTTCGCAACATTCGTCAGACGGATTCCGGTAGCGCCGTGATCGAAACGACGCGCGGTGAAATGCAAGCGCGAACGGTGATTATCGCCGCGGGCGCAGGCACACGCGCGCTCTGTCTCAATCTCGGTTTCGATTTGCCGCTCGCCAACATGCGCTACGAGTCGCTCGTCACCGAAGCGACGGCGCCGCTGTTCCAGCAAATGTTCGGCGTGGGTGCGGCGGATTTATTTTTTCGACAGACGAAGCATGGCGGCGTGCATTTCGGCGGTGGGCTGATCGAGCAAGCCGAGAATGAAGCGACGACGAGCAAAAACCTGCAGCTTGCTGCTGAGCACCTTGTTCGGCTCGTTCCATTTTTGGAAAACGTGAATCTTGTGCGAACCTGGGGCGGACTCGATCCATCGACCCCGGACGGTATTCCAATCATCGACCGGCTCAACGAGAATGTTTTGGTCGCCAGCGGATTTTGCGGACACGGCTTTGCGCTTGGTCCCGTGATCGGTCGCCATCTCGCCGAGTGGGTTGTCTCCGGCGACAAGCCGCAAGCGTTCGATGCGTTTCGCCGCAATCGATTTGGCGCGCTGCTGCAAACCAAGTGGACGCCGTCCGGTTCATTTGAAGCGGCACTCGCCGTCGAATCGAAACAAGTGGTCGGCGCATCAAAAACTGCATCGATTCAAATCGAATCAGAAGAAGAGGCCGTTGGTAATCGGTTATTGGTAATTGACGCAGAGTTGTGTACGGGATGCCGCATGTGCGAGATGGCATGCTCGATCCATCACTATCAACTTGCGCGACCCACGCAATTGCGAATCAAGGTCGCGTACGAAAGCGATCATTCTTTCTCGCCCGTGCCCTGCATTCATTGTCCGGAAGCGCACTGCCTGGCGGCGTGCGCGTTCGATGCGCTCGTGCGCGATGAAGCGTTGGGCATCATTCGCGTCATCGATGAGAATTGTACGTCGTGCATGTTGTGCATCGAGGCGTGTTCATATGGCGGCATCACGTACGCGGACGACAAGAGTTGCGTGATCAAATGCGACTTGTGCAACGGCGAGCCAGCGTGCGCGGCGTATTGCGCGCCGGGCGCGATTCGTTTTCGTGTTCCTACCGGTTCGATGATGGAACGGATGAAGACGAATGCGAGTGAAAAATCAAAATTGCTGGTGCAGGGGATCAAGTGAATCGTGATGCACGATGCGTGAAACGTGATTTGTGAGTCGGAACACACACCACGCAACTCGACTGGGCGAACCAATGACAACTTTTGGCTACACGGGAACAATACTCAGAATAAATTTGACGAATCGACGGGCGACACGCGAGCCACTCGATCTGGAATTGGCGGAAAAGTTTGTTGGCGGACGCGGGCTAACGTCGTATCTGCTTTATCGCGAAATCGATCCGGCAATCGATCCGTTGAGCGTCGAAAACAAATTGATGTTCGGCACGGGACCATTGACTGGCACGGGAGCAGTTGCTGCGTCGCGTTATGTGGTCGTGTGCAAAGCGCCGCTGACCGGAACCATCGCGTGTTCCAATTCCGGCGGATTCTTTGGACCTGAGATGAAATTCGCCGGGTATGATGTGATCATTATCGAGGGCAAGGCAGACCAGCCGACCTATCTCTGGATCGAAGACGACAAGATCGAATTTCGTTCTGCGGAAAGATTGTGGGGCAAGACGCCGCCAGAAACAGATGAACTGGTTCGAGCGGAAACGAGTCCTCACGCCAAAGTCGCGTGCATCGGTCCCGGCGGCGAAAAACTTTCACTCTTGGCCGGCATCGTCAACGACCGCTATCGTTTTGCGGCGCGTTCCGGCGTGGGCGCGGTCATGGGCAGCAAGAATTTGAAAGCGGTCGCCATTCACGGCACGGGGTCGATCAAGTTAGCGGACGCGGAGCGCTTTTGGTACGCGGCGCTCGACGTGCTCAAAAAAATCGTGAGCGATCCGGTGTCGTTTGGCAGTTTTCGCGCGTACGGCACGGCGAATCTTGTGAATCTGATCAACGAAATGGGCGCGTATCCGACGCGCAACTTTTTGGAAGAGGTCTTTCAGGGTGCAGCGGCGACCAGCGGCGAAGCGATGAGTGAACAAATACTCATCAAAAACCGTGCTTGCTTTGCCTGCCCGATTGCATGTACGCGCGTGACCGAGGTCAAGGATGGTCCGTATAAAAGTCATGGCGAAGGACCGGAGTACGAAACGACCTGGTCGTTTGGCGCATTGTGCGGCGTGTCGAATCTAGATGCGATTGCGAAGGCACATTATCTCTGTGGTGATTATGGACTCGATGCAATGTCGGCTGGCTCGACCGTGGCGTGCGCGATGGAGCTGTACGAAAAAGGGTACGTGCCAAAGAGCGACATTGGTTTTCCACTTGTTTTTGGCGATCACGATGCGATGCTGCGCGCGGTGACGATGATGGGCGAACGCGATGGCGAGTTCGGCGCTTTGCTCGCGGATGGCAGCTATCGATTGGCGCAGCATTATGGGCATCCGGAACTTTTTATGGGCGTCAAGAAATTGGAGATGGCGGCGTATAGTCCGCGTGTGTTCCAGGGCATGGCGCTGCATTACGCGACGTCGAATCGCGGTGCGTGTCACGTGCGAGGGAACACCGTCGCCGCGGAATTGTACGGCATTCCAAAATATGTGCCGCCCGACACGCTCGAAGGCAAAGAAGAATTGGTGCGCCGTCCGTTCCAAAATTCCACCGGTTTTGTCGATTCGACCGGCATTTGTCTTTTCTCGAAATTCGCGATCACGCACCGTGAGATTGTGGCGATGATGGCGCCTGCGACGGGCATCGATTTCACGTTCGACAAGTCGATTGCGCAGGGCGACCGCATTTGGAATTTGGAACGACTCTTTAACTTGCGCGCCGGTTTCACAGTGGCGGACGATACCTTGCCTGCGCGCATGTTGGAACCGGTGACCGGCGGACCGCGTGCGGGCAGCCGGGCGCAATTGCACGAAAATCTCCAGACTTATTATCAACTACGGGGTTGGGATGAACGCGGAGTGCCAACGCGACAAAAGTTAGACGAGTTGGGGCTGGAGGATTTGTGGGGAGTCGTGGAGTAGAGACTAGAGAGTGGAAATTGGTAATCGATGATTCGAGTTCAGGTGAAACTGTTCGCCGATTTGCGGCGGTACCGTCCGGAGTTGGGAATCGGCGAGTCGTTCGCGTGTGAGATTCCGGAGGACACCACCATCGCAGGTTTGATCGACGAGAGGTTGGGCTTGCCGCGCGCAGAGGTTGCCATCGTGCTGGTCAACGGAGTCCAGCGCCAGGACGCGGATCGATTGAGTGATGGGGATAGGATCGCGCTGTGGTCGCCGATTGCGGGAGGATGATCGACCCTCACCCCAACCCTCTCCCTTGCAGGGCGAGGGAGCGCGTAGAGAACGCTCGCCGATTCCGGGAGGTTAGGCGGGCGCGCGCGTATCGAAGAGGGCGCGCTTTGCCGCTCGTAATTCTGCCGAAGGTGTCAGGTCAAGATCGGCGAGGGCTTTTTCGCAGGTGGCGTAGTATTGTAGCGCATCGGAACGCCTGCCGACTTGGACCAGGCATTGCAGCAGGGTAAGACAAAGTTGTTCGGAAGTGCTATCGCGCTGAAACGCCAGCCGCAAATATTCTATCGCGCGCTCAACATCCCCGGTCGCCTGCGCGAGCTTGCCCATCTCCTTGAGCGCGCCGAGATAGAGTTGCAATAATTGCTCGCGCTTTGGCTGCACCCAATCGTCGTAAAGATCGTCCGTCGAGAGATCGTCTTTGTATAATTCGGCGACCGAGACGAACGTGTTCAATGCCATAGTTCGATTCCCCAGGCGCGCAAATTTGCGCGCCTCTTCCACCCCAAAAACAAATTCATCGACATCGATCCTGGCGATCAACTCGTTCGTCAACGCCACCACGCCGCCGTCGAGCGTAATATAGTTTGCGCCTGAGTGCGGCGCAAGGGGTTCGAGCACCCGGCGCAGATTGTACAACGTGCGATAGAAATTCGCATTCGCTGCCTGCGGATCGGCATCACCCCACATCAGTTCGACGATCATATCTTTGGGCAGAGCATGTCCGGGGCTGAGCGCGAGAATCTTGAGCAGGCGCTTGGACTTGCGGCGTCCCCACTCACGTTCCTCAATGAGCTGCTCGCCTCGCCATACGCAAAAATTTCCAAACACGCGAATTGTCAACTGAGGAACAAATGCCTGCGTGCGGCGCGAGGTCGGCAGAGTGATTCCCATCTCTTTCAGTGCAACTTGAGCATGATCGCGGACTGACTTGTTCGAGTGAGAGAGAAGCGGGCGTAACGAATCGGCCACGGCAGGTCCGAGCTTGACCAAAATCGGAACGACGTACGCCGACCACAAATCGTTTTCCAGCGCCGAGACCAAAAGCGGAATGCTTGCCTGGATTTCCGTGCGAAAGAAATAATCGTACTGATGCGCGACCGCGATCTGCAGGCACTCGCGCAAATGTGGAAGAAAGGCAGAGTTGCTTTCAGAGTGATAAAGGGTCGCCAACCAGAAATGCGCGACCATCGAATGGAATTGGTCGCCGCAATCGACAAAGATTTGCAGGGCTTGTTCCAATGCGGTCGAGGCATCGTCGCTGTCCAACCAAATTCGCGCCGCGCCTAATTGAACTAGCACAAAGCCGGTCAGCCAGCGCAGACCCCGTTCCCGCGCGAGTGTGAGCGCTTGCGCGCCGTACTGTGCGGCTTGCGCGGGATCGCCGCCGCGCCGCGACAGGATCATCATAAAGACGAGGATCGCAATGCTAAAACGACGATCGCCCAGTGCCTGTTCGATACGCAACGTGTGCTCGTATTGCTGATACAGATCAGTATAGCTCATGCGGCACGTCATCTCGAATGCATTCGCCTGGTTCATTAACGCATAGGCTTCTTGGTGCGGATCGCCCAACGCGCGACCGAGCGCGAGCGCCTTTTCGGCATAGTCGAGCGATTCAGCATAGCGTCCGAGAAAATAAAGATTCACGCTGAGGTTGTTGTAGGTTTCCGCTAGTTGGCACGAATTGTTCAACTCGTACGCCAACCGCTCGGCGCGGCGCAAGACCGAAATCGCTTGCGTGAAATCGCCCAGACTATGAAAGAGCCAAGACCCAGGATTGAGCAGCGTATCCAGTTGTCCCTGACGGTCCGAGCCGTGGAGAGCGAGCGCTTCTTGATAAAGGGTTTGCGCCGCCGCCGTGTTGCCCGCCGAAAGTTGATCGCGGGCGAGACTGGCAATGAGTGCCGCGCGCTGTCGCCGATACTCATCGCCCACATAGCTGAGCGCCTCCCGATGCAATCGCTCGGCTTCGATATGTTCGCCTTTGCGCCAATCGAGCACATACCCCTTACTCCGGAGAACCTGGCTCAATCCAATCAAATCTCCGCGCGCGGTGTACGCTTGCACGGCGCGTTCATAGTATTCCAAGGCATGATCCCACTCATCGCGCGCTTCGCACAATTGCCCCTGGCGAACGATGAGTTCTGGAAATTCCGCGAACTCGGCTTCCGACAATCGTCCAAACCAAAAGCTTAACGTGTCGAAGCGTGCTGCCCGCAGCATCTCTTCCGAGATCGCTGAGATGAGGCGCGCGGCTTGGCGATGATCCCCCGACTCGAACCAGTGAAAGATCGCCGTTTCGAAATCTTGATGCTCTTCAAAATAGACTGCTGCTCGTCGATGCAGGGCCTCGGCACGGGCTGGGTCGTTCGCGAGTTGTTGCAGCAAAAATTCGCGGAAGAGACGATGATAGCGCAGATAGCCGTCCGAGGTCGGAATCACAAAGAGGCATTGCTGTTCAAGCCGTTTGAGATGTTTCGCCGAATCCACTCGACCGAGCGCGGCGTCGCACACCGACGATTCCAGCCACGAAAGAATTGCCGAGCTCGTCAAGAAATCGACGAGATCGGAGGGCTGTTGGCGCATGACTTCTTCACTCAGATAACCGAATAGAACACGTCGGTCAGTCACATTTTCCAGCGACGTCACGGGAGAGTGACTATTGCTTTTGAGGGACTGTCCTGCCATCAAGAGACCCAATGCCCATCCTTCGATCTGTTCGATGAGCGCGCGCATCTGCACATCGAGCGGTTGCAACTGGAGACATTGATCGAACAGCGCATCGGCTTCTTCCGACTGGAAACGTAAATCTTGCTCGCCGATTTCGATCGCTTGCCCCTCTGCACGCAGTCGAGGCAAGCAGGCGAACGTCGGTGCGGCGCGGGTAGCGATGACGAAATGGACTTGGGGAGGTGCGTGACAAATCAATTGATCGAGCATCTCTACAACTGCCGCAGTTTGTTCGACCAATTGGAAATCGTCGAGGACGAGGACAAAGTCGCGCTGAGCGTACGCGACCAGTTCGTTCACACATGCGCTGATCAAAGCCCGCGTCGGAGACTCGGAAACTTGGTCGAGCGCCTCACGGATGGCTTGAGCAATACCAGGGAACTCGGCGTCCAACCCCGTAGTCAAATAGGAGAAAAAAGTGATGAGATCGTTATCGCTGCGACCGAGACTATACCAAACTATCGGATGAGGCGCATCGTCGAAACTATTGGCGATGAGGGTCGTCTTGCCATAACCCGCTCCGGCGCAAACCAGCGTCAGACGACGGTCGATGGCAGCGCGTACAATGGTGGCAAGCCGTTCACGCAGCAACGTCGTGCGGCGTAACAAAGGCGGTTGAAGTTTGGTGAGGATGAGGGAGTTCTTGGAGATTAACTGAATCGCGGCATTCATCGCCCTCCATCAGAGATGAACATGGCACGACCAAATGCCCATCATTAGACACCTATACCTCTAGCAACATTGTAGCATCGACTATGAAGTTCTGTCAATTTTCCAATGTGCAAAGTGATTTTTAGCTCTTGACATAGACTTGCCTTCTGATTATCCTCTGATTGAACCTACGCACGCGATGATGGCTGATCCGGAGAATGAGATTGCCGGTGCAAAGACGTTTGTACCATTCAACCAATCTCAGAGGTGCGGTTCGCTGGCTGTGGGTTAGCGGCAGACCAGAATGATTTACCCGTGAGGATGGATATGTTGCGGCTCCATGTGGCCCGACGAAACTGAGGCGAACGCGCGCGAATGTGTGTCGCCATCTCCATCAACTTGCGCACGCTCTGCCACCCGCGTGTGAAGATGGACCGTGGTTGATCGTGGACGCTGAGAATGCACAATGGAATCCTGGGTCGAATTATTGGTTCGATGTCGCTGAGTTCAAACAACAGAGTGCAAACTCCGATCGATTGGCAGATACAGTTGCGCTCTACTCTGGCGATCTTCTCAAAAGTGTCTACGCCGATTGGCTCTTTTATCCCCGTGAACAACTCCGTGCGCTTTACTTCACTGATTTGAATCAACTCATTTTGCACTACCGCGTTGAGCGCGATTACGTTCGCGCCTTGGAATACGCACGTCAATTGCGCGCGCGCGCTCCCTTGCGCGAAGATACGATGCGCCAACTGATTGCGCTGCGTTACGAAACCGGCGACCGCTCGGGAGCGTTATTCGAGTTCGAATAGTTCGCCCGCCGGTTGCGCCAAGAACTTGCGGTCGAGCCGATGCCACAACTGCGCTGTACGAAAGCATAGTGCGCCATGCGCGCTTGACGACCAAAGTACCGCTGATCCAAATTGCCGACGATTTTCTGAACTTGCGCTCAACGCCCAAACTCAAGGCGGTCGCGTCTTGTGGGGTGGCGCAACCTTAGAACCCCAGCCCTACCAATGGGCAAACGTCAGGGACAAGCGGCAGTGTTGATCAATTCCGAATTGCTCGCGGCAAATTGACTGGGCGTTACACGGAGGGATTGGAAAAATCTTGGCGTGCGCAGGCATTATTCAAAGCGATGAACAATGTGCGTGGACAACTCATCAGTGTGCTCAACCTGGGAATGACCGCGTTTTTTGTCGGAAACTTTGCAGAAGCCAAAGCGGCGGGCGAATGCGGTTTGACACTGGCGCATGCGATAAACAGTCCGGTGATGGAAGCAAACGCGCTCGCAAACCTGGGGGCAGCAGAACGCGAGTTGGGCGAGTTGCCTCAAGCCATCGAGCACAGGCAAGCTGGGCTTGCGCTTCGTCGTCCGCTGGGACAGCCCGCCGATTTGGGAACGGACTTGTACGATCTCACGCTCGCCTAGTTGCGCGCAGGCAAGCTGGATGTCGCGCGCCAATCCGCAGAAGAAATGATGGCATTGAATGCCACGGCAAAGGATTCGATGAGTTGGTCACATAGTAACGGAGTTGCCACTTGCGATTCGCGTTTCTTCGTGCCTTCGATTTCAACAAGTCACTCTACGCTTTGATGTGGTGATGCCTAACACTGTTGACAGGCACGGGGAATCGCCTATACTACAAGCGGAACTATTGCTCTTTCGACACTTTCAGTTGTCGAAAAGAATCTAAGCCGACGCCGTTGTGACTGAAACAAAAAGGAAGGAGACAACGATGCCAGACGAACAACCCTCGGATTCCCCAATCCCTCAAATTACCGCGTCCAGCACAAAACAGGAAATGCTGACCGCTTACAAAGAGATGGTGAAACGGCTAAAGGAAAAACGGGAAACCGAGCTCAAACCGCAGCAAAGAGCGGAGGAAAAGCAAAGAGAAGAAGCTATGCAGGTTGCCGAGTCCTTGTCCACGGAGGGAATCGCACGCGAAGTAAGTAATTTGCGGTCAGAAATCAGCAAGGTCTTGATTGAGCTTTCGGACCGCATGGAAGAAGAAATCGAGAAATACCTGCATCTCAAACGAGCTGTGGAGGCCCGCGAGAAAGAACTTACGGAGCTTTCGACCATTGAAAAAGAAGCGTTGTCGCTGGCTGCGCTTTTAGAAGCGCAGAAGGAAAAACGGGAGCGGTTCGAAAACGAGATGGCTGAGAAGAAGCAATCGCTCGAAGCCGAGATCGCTTCTACCCGTCTGGCTTGGAAGGAAGAGCAGAAGGTGCATGACGGCGAAGTCCAGACCCGAGAATCAGCGGAGAAGCGAAAGCGCGAACGCGAGGCGGAAGAATATACCTACGCTTTTGAGAGGCAAAAACGATTGGCGCAAGAGCAATTCGAATATGAAAAGGCTCGGATGGAGCGTGAAACCCAACTCCATCGCGAGGAGTTGGAGCGAGACCTGAAGGTGCGCGAGCAAGCTCTGGCCGCGAAAGAAGCCGAACTCGTCAAGCTCCGCGAAACGACAGCTGCCTTCCCCGCGGAACTGGCTGCCGCTGTCGACAAGTCCGTCAAAGAAACCACTGCCCGCCTGAGCCGAGAATCAGAGACACACGAAGCGCTCGTGAAGAAAGAATTTGAGGGTGAGCAAAAAGTGCTTCAGTCTCGCATCGAGTCACTGCAGCAGACGGTGAAAGAACAGCAGCAGCAGATCGTTAGGCTTTCGACCCAGATTGAAAAATCCTACGGCCAAGTGCAGGAGATTGCGGTCAAAGCCATTGAGGGATCAGGCACTACACGCACCGTCTCAAATTTGCCACCCGTGGACCGGCTGCGCGGTGCAAGCCAAGTGGAAAGCTGACCGGCGATCTGCAATCAAGTAGCGGTCAGAATTACGAATGAAAAGTTGCCGCTGAGTAACCGACGCCCGTCGCTCCCGCTGTGTTAATTTTTTCCATTGATGCCTAGTAAATCAAGTTTTTTTTGACATGGTCACGTGATAAAAAGAGACAAAAATACAGTGCGTGACCGAAGTTGGCACTATCCAATTTCGGTCACGCACTGTATTTTAACTCGTTTGGATTTTGTTTTCCTATTTCTGAAAGATCATTTTGTTGAAACAAAAATTGGATCTGCCACCCCATCGTCGTCGTAAAATTTATCGTCAGGTTTTGCCATTTACGAGGTTAGTTCAATCTCCTGTCCGAACTCCTGTCTGAACTCTAGATACAAGTGATTGACGCTGCATACGGCACGCGCTATAATCTTTCCCAACACCAATAAAAACACTGTGACGTTGCCAAGCCCGGGAATGTCATCGCAAAATGGTGATCTTCTCGAACAATGATCTTGTACCCGATGCGCCCGCACTAGGAGATGACGAGTGCGGGTTCAGTGTTTGATGAGGTAGCGGTCGAGCAAAATGTAAATTGGAGAATTGCGAGCCTTCCCGATCAGTATATTTCCAATACCCACTTGGGAAGGTCTCGGTTTCCAGTCTTCCGTCTGATTACGAGTTGAGGGCTGCGTATAATAAAAAGGATAGTCTTTAGGAGAAGATAAGATGAAAAGCACAAAGAAGCACTGGCTGGACGAGGCGTCTCTCAATGACCTTACCCAGCTTCTTGTCCGTATAGTCGATTTGCGCGACCCGAATGCCGAAAAACACTCCGCAGGCGTAGCCCATCTCAGCAGAAAACTCGCCGAGCGAATCCACATGGATTCCGACAAGCGTGATGCGTTGCACCACGCTGCCACCTTACATGATGTGGGCAAAGTCGCTATCAATGAATCGGTGATCAATAAACCGGCCCGCTTGACACGCGCTGAATTTCTAATGGTCCAACAACACACGTTATTGGGCTATAAACTCATTCAACCATTGAAGATGCACTTCATGATTATGATGGCGATTCGTAGCCATCATGAAAACTACGATGGGAGTGGTTATCCCGAAGGTTTGAAAGGCAATGCGATTCCTCTGGTGGCACGTATTATCAGGATCACTGATTTCTATGACGCTCTTACGAGTCACCGTGCTTACAGACCCAAGATGGTCTATGGTTCGGCGGAAGCCTTAAAAGTGCTTCAGGAAAATCGCCATTGCTTTGATCCTTCGCTCTTGGAAACCTTTGTCGATATGATAGGTGAGCACCCATAAAGAGCGGGTGTCATCAAATGCTTTGTGCCGCCAAAGAAACCGGGAGATTTCCGATTGACTGAAATCAACTGCGTCCCCTTGACAACCGTCAACGGACTTACTATAATTTTTTCGTCACTTGATTAGAATTAGTGCCCGCTTCGTCCCCTTGATTCTCCAGCGGAGCGAGGGTTAAATATATCCCGCCAATTCAGGGCATCAATTGCAGTGCACTTGACACATGCAGTCGATGCCCTTTTTGTTTATCGCAAGTGCATGAATCCTGATGAGGGGTGCTCGTCCTGAGCGAAAGGCGAACGATGAAAAATACCAAGATTCTCTATTTACATACTTTTTCAAGCGATGCCGACCACGTCGCGCGCGCGTTAGAAAAAAACGGCTTGCCTTTTGAATTCAGACTTGTGAATAACGACCAGTCGCTATTGGAGGAGTGCCAGACGTTTCAGCCCGACCTAGTCTTGGTGGATGATTCCTTCTCTGCCAGCGATGAATGGAACGCAATGCAAATCGCCGAGCGAGAGTGTCCCGACGTACCTGTTATTCTGCTGTCGGACGAAATCCACGAGTCAGAATTGGCAGAGGTGATCCGTCTCGCGGTCTCTGTCCAGCAAGGGCAAGGCGAAGACGGTGCACATCGACTCCATCAAACCAACCAACGTATGTTAGAACTTATTGGTACCATTGAGGATGGATTGATTACGCTGGATTGTGCGTGGCGCATTACGTATGCTAATTTACCGGCTGCCCAATTCATTGGCGTTCTGCCGGGAGAATTAATTGGACGGAACCTCTGGGAACAATTCCCCGCTCTACTCGGTACACCTATTGAGACGCACTATCGCGCTGTTATGACCCAGCGTATCCCTGTGCGTTTTGAAGCCAAAGGTGTTATGACCGAAGCGAAATATGAAATTCGAGTACATCCCTCATCGGAAGGGATTGCGATCTACGCGATTAACATCACGGAGCGCACTCGCACAGAAACCCAACTCAAGCAACTCAACCAAGCTCTCGAAAAGCGAATTCAGGAACTGGAAGCCGAGCGAATGCGCTGGCAGGGTGTCGTCGAAGGAATCGCCGACGAAGTCTGGATTTGCACTCCCGATGGCAAAATAAGTTTAATCAATCTGCCCTCGGTGACGCCCATGGGTTTGGAGGAATTCGAGAACAAGACGATTGAAGAACTCTATCAAGAGGTTGACATCTTGAATCTCGATGGGACACTCCGCCCTGTCGAAGACGCGCCACTCTTGCGATCAGTCCAGGGCAAGATTGTGCGGGGGGAAGAGATCATGCGGCATCGCGAGACGGGGAGGCTGCGGTATCGCGAGTACAGTTCTGCGCCCATGCGCGATGCGGAGGGCAAAATCACCGGCTCAGTGGCGATTGTACGCGACATCACCGATTTCAAGACCGCCCAAGCGCAAATCGCACAACTTGCTCGTTTCCCCGATGAGAATCCTTATCCCATTCTCCGAATAAGTTCCAATGGGCTAATCCGCTATGCCAACGCCGCCGCTGCGCCGGTCATGCGTATTTGGCAGTTGGTAGCCGGTCAGCCGGTTCCCGATTTTTGGCGTGCGCTCATCGACCGGACGCTTGCCAGTTCCATGCCCAAGGAGTTAGTGGAGCAAGCCGAAGATCGGACGTATCACTTTACGCTTGTCCCTGTGATGCCAGGCGACTATGTCAATGTCTACGGCATTGATATTACCGACCTCAAGCGTGCCGAAAGTGAACTCGCGCGCGTGAATGAGCAATTGGCAGAACGAGCGAAGCAATTGGAAGACCGCAACTCCAAATTTGCGTTACTCAACAAGATGGGTGGACTCTTAGAGTCCTGTCAAACGCTTCAGGAGGCGTACCGTGTGATCGCCGAATTTGGGACTCTATTGTTCGACGGTGATTGTGGCGTCGTGTACAGGATTTCTAATTTACACGATCAAACCGAAACCGTGACGGCATGGGGAAATCCGCCGGTTTGTCTGACCGACAACATGTTCCACCCGGACCAGTGTTGGGCCCTCCGCCGGGGGCAGGTCCATCTCGTTCAGAATGTGGAAACGGGTCTTGTCTGTCAACATGTGTTGAGAAATGTGGAACTGGGCGTGGTGGGCAGTGCCCTTTGTATTCCGATGCTTGCCCAAGGTGAAGTGGTCGGATTGCTCCAGTTGCAAAGTCAAATAAATGGCATCGCGGTCGAGAAACAACAGCTCGCCGAGACCGTCGCCGAACATTTGGCTTTGGTGCTTGCCTCTATTCAATTGCGGGAGACGCTCCAGGAAATGGCAATCCGCGATCCGCTCACGGGGTTGTTTAATCGACGCTATTTCGCGCAATCCTTGGAACGCGAACTGCATCGCGCGAAACGGCATAAGAGGCAAGTGGGCATTCTGATGATCGATGTCGATCATTTTAAGGCGTTTAATGATACCTATGGACATGATGTAGGCGACATGGTCTTGCGCTCGTTAGCCGAGGAGTTAGAAAGCCAAGTGCGGAAAGAAGATGTGGTCTGTCGTTATGGGGGCGAGGAATTTGCCGTGATCTTACCCGATGCTTCGCTGGCGGACTCGGTTGAGCGGGCGGAACAGTTGCGGCAACACGTCCAAACAGTTACGCTGTCGAATCTCGGACAACCTTTTGTGAATATCACGGCGTCGTTCGGCGTTGCCATCTTTCCCCAACACGGCGAAACGGCGGAAAAGGTTTTGCGCGCGTCGGACGTGGCACTCTATCAGGCTAAATCCAGCGGACGAAATCGCGTCGTATCGGCAAATCCAATTTGAACGAAATGCTGGATTTCTTTATTTTGAAAATTCTGTGCCTGTTAACGCCTAATTGTCGTGTCCAAGGACATCGTACACAAAAAAGTCCAGAGACATCGTACACATTGTTGCTGAGTCGTCACATCCGCACATCGGATTAACAATCGCATAATCGAATCTTTTCGTTCATACTGCTTCTGTAAGGAGGC
>JACRMI010000027.1 GCA_016215025.1 Chloroflexota bacterium | reverse complement strand
TCTGAGCAACGGACTTTTCTTCTTTCAGAAGTTCGAGCACCACTTCGGCTTTGAACGTGTCAGAATAATGTTTTCGCATGGTGGCATTTTACCACCCTATTTCACCTGCATTTTGTGTCCGAATTCTTGGGTCCATTATAGTTTGCGGATTTCGCCGGGAATTGAACGCGTACTTTGCCATTCTCCGCAGACAATTCACCGTCGCTATCCGGATCAATATCCTTCTCGCTCACACCCATTTCGTTCGTGACAGATTTCGTCGCCGTGATGATCGGCGTTCGAGTAAGTGTTGCTGTCGCCGTAATGGTCGCGGTGCGCGTAATCGTTGCGGTACGCGTGATTGTCGCCGTTGCCGTTGGTGTAAAAGTTGGCGACGACCGTCCTGGTGCACGAGTAGCTGTCGCCGTAGCGGAAGGAGTTGGAGAGGTCTTGGTTGACGTTGCGGTTGGAGGAACCGCTGTTTTGGTCTTGGTCGCGGTTGGAGGAACCGCCGTTTTGGTCTTGGTCGCAGTAGGCGCAATCGTATTTGTTGGAGTGATCGTGCGAGTTGGTGAAGCAACTTTGGTAAAGGTTGCCGTAGCTGCTGCCGATGTTGTTTTAGTCGATGTGGGCGTGAAGGTTTTCGTCGCCGTTGGAGTCGTTGTTCCAGGTGCGGCTGCAAGTAAAGATGCCGAATTATCGATAGGAGGGATTTTTGTTGCGCTGACCGGGGCAACGGAATTAAAGATCAACGCGATAAGAAGAATCCAGTCCAACAAACGGGCGAACGCTGCTCGATACGAGTGCTTCATGGCGACCTCCAGGGAATGATGTTATGATTTCGTTCTGGGTCGTGATCTAGATTGTGAGGACTGGGCACATGCAGACAACGCATGGCACATTGACCAAGAGTAAATTAGAAAATGATAAGGATTTCAATACTTGTGCGCGTTAAGGTTTTTTAACGTTCCGTCGTGGCCAGGTAAAGGTTTTGTAACCTTTCGATGGTTTACACTGAGAACAAGCGATTTGCCGGAGACAGCGTGCTCCAGACACCTCCTAGAGCACATTCTAGTCAAGTAATAGCGTGTCACCAAGTGTCCTTAGATTGCCATCTGCTTGCAACTCGGAACCTGAAACCTGAAACTTCCAACCTGAAACTCATGCCTTACGCAATGCCGCCCAAATCTCTTTCACCGTCGGCCGCTTGCCGTACATTAGCAAGCCGATACGGAAAATCTTGCCGCCTGCCCACAGCGCAACCGGGATCGAAATGACCAGCGAGATAATGCTTCCAATAATGTCTATTATCGGAACGTCAGCCATCGGCAAACGCAACATCATCATCGTCGGTGCAGTCAGCGGAAAGAATGACAGCGCTCGTGCGATGCCCGCATTCGGATTGGCGAGCACCACGCTGACGAGGAACCATGGCAGCGAAGCCCAAAATGTAAATAGCCCCGCAAGCTGTTGACTCTCGCGCAAACTCGTGCCAAGCGAACCGGCGGTCGCCATAAGCGCGCCGTAGAGCAAATAGCCGAGGAAAAAATAAATCGTCGCAAAGAGAAACGAACCGGGATTCAAAATGAAAACGGCTCCCGCAAAAAGCGCACCCAGGCCACCGCTCAGCACGATTGCCGACCCAATCCATACGCCCACTTGCGTCAAGCCAAGCGCACCCAAGCCGATCACTTTGCCGGACAACAATTCCATCGGCGAAACGGACGACAAGATGATTTCGATTACGCGCGTTTCCTTTTCTTCGCTCACGCTCCGCAGCAGATAACCCGACGAGGAAAATACAGCCGCGAACAACATGATCGAAAAAATGTACGGCGCGACAAACCCCGAAATCAGCGAGAGTATGCCGCCCGTCTGCGACTCACCTTTCGAATCGAGCGTAATCATATCGATTTTAGCGGGCGTGGTCGTGCGCTTGAGCGTCGCGTCATCGACTTTGCCGGTCAGCAATCGATTGACGAGAAATGCGCGCAGATCGTTTCCATCGGGCGCAGAAGCATTACCGAAAATACTCTTGGCGTACCACATGACCCGCCCTGTTTCCAAATAATCGTTTGGTATCACAGCATATGAAGCAATCGTGTCGCCGACGAGCGCCGCCCGTGCCGTCGCTTCATCAGAATATGCAACGAAGGTCTTGGCGAACTTGGGTTCGATCGGCGTAAACAAGCCCGATTGATCGACAATGCCCGATGGTTTTGCTTCGGGCACAAATTGACTCGTCAGAAAACTGGCCGCCTCGCCCGAAAAATACCCGGCGATGATGATGCTGATCAGTCCCATCGCGGGAAAAAGCAGCGTGATCAAAATGAAACTGATGCGGCGAACGTTTGTGAGGTACTCGTGCCAGGCGATGGTGGAAATTTTACGTACGTCCATTGCCATCCCCCTTGACCACTGCTACAAAAATTTGCTCCAGCGACATGGTCGCTACTTGAAACTGCTCGATGGGCAAGCCAGCATCGAGAATGCTTTTCAGAAAATCATGCGGGGTGACACCTGGCTTGAGATAGACCATCTGCCGATGGTCGCAGGGTACGACCCGCAAGACCTGGCTCCATCCGGTCAAATCGACTTGCGGTGAAATCTCCAACGCGTTCGGCGAAAATTGTTTCTTGAGTTCGTCGAGCGCGCCATAAAGCACCGCGCGCCCATGATCGATCAAGGCGATGCGCTCGCACAACACTTCGACCTGGCTCATTTCGTGCGCCGACAGCACGATCGTCTTGCCTTGCGCGCGCAGATCGCGAATCAAGTCCTTGACCATGCCGACGTTGACCGGATCGAGTCCTTGAAATGGCTCGTCGAGAATGACAAGCTCAGGATCGTGGATGATGCTGGCAATGAGTTGCACCTTTTGCTGCATTCCGCGGGAGAGTTCCTGGACCTTGTGTTTGCGCCACTCTCCCAATTCGACGCGATCAAGCAATTCTTGCGCGCGCTTTTGCGCGGATGATTTCGTCATGCCCTTCAGGCGTCCCAGGTACGTCAACGTTTCGCCCACGCGCAATCCGCGATAGAGACCGCGCTCTTCGGGCAAATAGCCAACGCGCGCCCGCACCTCGGCGGGTGATTGGTTCAGCACACGCACATCCCCGGCATCGGGCTTGATGATGTCGATCAACATGCGAATCGTCGTCGTCTTGCCCGCACCGTTCGGTCCGAGCAGCCCAAAGATTTCACCGCGATTCACTTGGAAACTCAAATGATCGACGGCGGTGACTTTTCCATACGTCTTGTGTAACCCACTTACTCTTATGGCACAATCGTTCATCCCACGTCCTTATCGTAGCGCAAGCTTCTAGCTTGCAGTCGCTGGTGTCACAACGGGTGCAACTAGCGCATTGGGCTTGGTCAAACTCAAATATCCTTCCGTCCACACAGCCGAGTCGAAAACTTGGTACAAGCCATCGATAAAAATCAATATCAGTACAAACGGAATAGCGATGATTCCACCAACAATAAACGCCGTCACTATTGATTGCGATGCGACATATGCGACGACGCCAACACCCAATGGAATAGCAACGAGCAAGAGACTGACCGGAATCATGAGCAGTCCAAAACCGATGCCAACGCCGATGAGGAGAAGGTATAGAATAACGACGTTGCCTAAATTCTTGCGCACAATGTGATAGCCATCGCGAATCGAATCGAACACACCGCGTTTTTCAATCACGCAGACGCGGACGATAAACTCAAAGAACGGTCGAATGACCAACGTGACTGCCATCAAGCATAATATCGCGCAGCAAAAAAATCCAATCGATGTGATGATGCCACCGGCCAAGAGTCCGCCCGCCACATCCCGCGAACCGCGAGACAGCATCGGAATAACCGATACGGCGATGGGCAGTATTGCCAGCAAAATGACCGCAAAGGAAAAAACCATTAACGGAAGATTAATGACGATCGAAATGCCCAGCAATTGCCAGAATCGGCTAGAGCCGATGTTGAATCCGCGGCGCACGGTGGGCGTGGTTCCGTTCGCTTCCAATTCCTGCACCAGACCAATGACTGCGCCGCGACTCAAGAAACGCGCGATGATGCCGAGCAACATCCAAATCAAAGCAACACAGATCAACGCGATGACGATGACGGCAATGTATTGTTCAAAGTTGGGTGGCAAATTTGGCAAGACATCACGATCAAATGGAGTGTCGCGGCGTGAACTGGTACCTGAAGTAAAATTACTTGGATTAAAACTGTTGCTGCCGCCAAACAATGAGAGCAAAAAACCAAACAACCACAACGCGCGGTACTTGTACGTGATTTCAAACGCACGTGCCAAAATCTTTCCGTAATCCATGTTGTCCTCCGTGAATAGTTTCCGATTTCAGATTTCAGATTTGCAAAAGCCAAACCGGTCTTCTAGAAACAACCCCAATTCGCAAGATTCGCGAGATTCGCGGATGATAATTTGGTTTTGACTTGCAACGTCGGATTTCATTCTGAAATCTGAAATTTGAAATCTGAAATGGCTTCTAGCACCAATCGATGGGGAATCGCGCGGAAGCGTCCCCAATCGCCCCAATCACCCGGCAAATGATCGAGTGCTTCGGCAACGTTTGCCAACTCGCTCCATGCAACCTCGCGAAATTCACTGATCTGTTCGCTCGCATCGAGTGTATGCGGCGTCCCAGTGGATGGCTCTGTGAGAAAAATGTACGACGTGAATTTCGTGCGCCCCGCTCGTTCGATAAATTCGTACTCGACGATGCCGAGCCAGCGCGCAAGATCGATTGGCAAGCTTGTCTCTTCGCGAATCTCGCGCCGCGCCGCATCGATGATCGGTTCGCCATCTTCAACGCCACCGGTCAACAAACGATATGCCGTGGGCGGATAGAAATCTTTGATATGCAAGAGTACGCGCCGATTCGGACGCGGAATCGCCAGTACGATTTCGGCGGAGCGGTCGCGAAAAGGCACGCGCGTTTGGTTGTGCGACACATCCAGAGTGTGCAGCCAACGCAGCGGTTCACCGTAGCTTGTGACAAGTTCTGTGAATTCGTTTTCGCTAACAAGTGACAATGCTATTATCTCAGGCAAACCGAAATGTCATTCTGAGGAGCGAGGCAACAAACCATCTACTGAATCAGTTACAACGAAGCGTCGAAGAATCTCACATCGAACGTTGAAAGATTCTTCGCTCCGCTCAGAATGACAGCGCGTTTTTGACATCCATTTCAATCGAGAGTATAGTCGCAACCCTGTGGAGCGAAAATGACACAACGATTAAACACTCTCATCACCGATTTCCCACGCCAGTTTTGGATTCTCTTCGGCGGCACGCTCATCAACGCAACGGGCAACGGAATGGTTTTTCCATTCCTGACGCTCTACCTGCATCAAAAGCTCAACATTTCGATGACGATGGTAGGCGTTATTTTGCTCATCTGGTCGAGCAGTTCGCTCGTCGGTCAAATCGTCGGCGGTGCGCTCACCGACAAGTTGGGACGCAAACGCTTGATGTCGTTCAGTCTTGGCGCGAATGCGCTTGTGCTGGTGGGCTTTGCCTTTGCCGATACATTTCTGTTCGGTGCCATCGTCGCCATGCTGAGCGGCTTTATCGGCGCATTGTTCCAGCCGGCGCGCGATGCGATGATCGCCGATATGGTCCCCGCAGACAAGCGCACTCAAGCATATAGTCTATTGCGCGTTGTGGCAAATCTCGGCATCGCCATCGGTCCCGCGATTGGCGGATTTCTCGCCGCACAATCGTACACGTTTATTTTTCTCGCCAATGCGTCCACGGCGTTTTCGTTTTGCTTGCTGACGATTTTCTTTATGCACGAAACGAAACCCATGCTCGTTGCCGCTCATCACACGAACGAAACTGCGCCTGGGAATTTTCTCACGTTGTTGCGCGACACGCGCTTTTTGATTTTCTGCAGCGCGATTGCGCTGTGCACGATTCTCGCCGGGCAGATGATGGCGGTGCTGCCTATTTACATGAAAGACCAATTCGGTCTTGGCGAAACTTTTTACGGCTGGGTCATGACGACGAATGCGGGCATGGTCGTCTTGCTTCAATTGCCAATCATGCGCATGACGCAACGCATTCCACGACTTTATTTGACGACGGCTGGCGCGCTCCTTTTCGGATTGGGAGTTTTCAGCGTGGCATATGCCAGCGAATTTCCCCACTTTGTCGCTGCAATGATCGTTTACACCTTCGGCGAAATGTTACTCGTGCCAACTTCGAACGCCGTCACCGCTGACCTCGCACCTGCCGATATGCGTGGTCGATACATGGGAATGCTCGGACTCACGTGGAGCATTGGTTTTGGCGTCGGTCCCATCATCGGTGGATTGATCGGCGATCAATTAGGTGCGAGCGCAATCTGGATGATTACGGCAACCTCCGGTTTTCTCTCCGCTTTTGTGTTCCTCCTGCTCCAGCGTTTTGCGCCCGTGCAGGTTCGATTAGCCCAGGGTTGAATCGATCTAACTTATTTGAGCCAACGTTTTTTTTCTTGTTCCGATACCGGTGCGGTCAAGTCGAGTGTGAGAAATGAGACCGAGACGACCCGATCGACCAGAACGGCGTGAATGTCGGAATCGGATTCAATATCGCGCGGGTCTAGCATTTGATCGTAACCATCGATGATCGAACCCTCCGGCGTTTCTTTAATCACCGAACGATAATAATTCATCCGCGAAACCGTCGCCCAACGCACCGGCGTTCGCAAGGTTGCCTCATCGGGCACATTCACGTTGACAATGTCCGCGCTCACCGGCATACCTAGCTTGATGATTTTCCGCGCAAAACGTTTGCCCCAATCCGCCGCCACTGCAAAATCGACCGCTTCGCTGTGCGAATGATGATAGATTTTGTCAACCGATAGCGAAACCGCGAGGGTTGGAAATCGCATCGCCGCCGCTTCCAACGCCGCGCCAATCGTGCCAGAGATGGTCACACCATTGCCAACATTTTCGCCATAGTTGATACCCGAAACGACGAGCGCCGGCGGGCGATCGGCCAAGAGCAAGATCGCATAACGCACAGCGACCGCTGGTGTCGCTGCGACGGCAAACGCACGCACATTTTTTCCATCGACTTCGTAATGAATCCGCTCCGCAACACCGCCGCCGCGAAAAGCGCGCCCCATCGACGTTTGCTGATCGCGCGGTGCGACGATCAACACCTCGCCCAATTCCATCAACGCACGCGCCATCGCGCGTATCCCCGGCGACCGCACGCCATCATCATTTACAACTACGATCAACGGAATTTTAGATTTGGGATTTGCGATTTGCGATTTGCGACCTGCGACTTTCGATTTGGGACGTGCGACGTGCGACGTGCGACTTGGAACTTGAAACTTGGGAATTTGGATTGGGGATTTATGTTTTGTCATCTGTCATTTGTCATTTGTCATTTGTCATTTTAGCATTTGCTCATTTCTGAGCCATTCTTCCGTCCGACGCATTCCTTCTTCAAAAGAGATTTTCGGCGCATAGCCCAGCAGCCGTTTCGATTTCTCAATGTCATACACGACACGATGTGAATAAAATTCGACACTGGCGCGGTCAACGCGCGGCGGATAACCTTCCCATCGCGCAAGCGCGCCAAAACCTGTTGCCGCCAACAGCGCAAACCATCGCGGCATGGAATTGATTTTCGACACGCCCGCCATCCGCGCATACGCGCCGTAAAATTCTCGCCACGTCACGCCGCGTCCTTCCGTGCCAATGAACGACTGCCCAATCGCCGCATCATTCTTGAGCGCAAGCAAAATCAAATCGATTAGGTTGTCGATATAGACTGCGTTGCAAATTCCACTCCCATCGCCGATCAAAACCGGTGCGCCGCGTTTCACGCGCGCAAGCGGTGTCAATGTCCAGGCAACTGAACGCGGACCGTACGTGCAACCGGGGCGAACAATAGTAATTGGAAAGTGGTAATTGCTCGCCAAGTCTGAAACTGCGCGTTCGCCTTCCGCTTTCGTGACGGAGTAGAATCCATCGCCGAAATCGAGCGGCGAGTCGGCGTTGGCATCCCGCGGCGGCGGAAATCCATGCACGTTGATCGTACTGATGTGGACGAATCGCTGGACGTTGGCAGCGCGTGCGGCACGCAAAAGGTTCAACGTGCCGCCAACGTTCACGCGCCGATAATCGTCAATCTTGGCGCGACCACCTTGCATTGCCGCGCAGTGAACGACGATGGCGCAACCTGCGACAGCGTTATGGACAACGGCTTCATCGCAAACATCACCAGTTGCGATTTCAAAATCGTGATGCGTGAGAAGCTTGTCCCGAGCAAAGTCGAAGGATGTTCCGTTTCGGACCAGCCCTCGGACTGTCGTATTTTCTTCGTGCGTCAGCCGTTCCGCCAATCGCCCGCCGATAAATCCGTTTGCGCCCGTAATCAATACACGTGTGTTCGTCAGTTTCATCGTCGATGCGTGTTAAAGTAATTTCGAAATTGAATCGGCGCGCGATCCGACGACCAAGGCGCAATCGGCGCTTGCGTCAATTCTGCGAGCGCCAAGAGCACTGTATCGTAATTCACGCGCCAGCCTGCAAAATCACACCACGCTTGCTCACGGTCCGCTTTAAGCGGAATGCCTTCGCTCGCCAATCGATCCCAGACAGCATCATACTCCGCGCGCGAGATACTGATCGGAGCATCGGGAAAATGAGGATTCGGATTGTACGGAAAGCCGAAAAAATCGGCGATACGGCGCAGCGCGAGATAGCCCGCGCGAACACACAAATCGGCGCGCGGATCGGCAGGCAGATCCAACGTCGAACGCGTCAGCGCAGCCGCATCCAGCACTGCGCCCGCCGCCGTAACCCAGGATCGGTCCGACACTGGTGAACGAAAAAAGTTGAGCGCAGGCAATGACGTATGACTTTCTTCGATTTCGGCGAACCATTGTTCCCAGCTTTCCCATACCTCGCCGAGTCGATCAAATCCATGAATCCGATGATAACGTTCGAGCATGTTGATGGCCCAGGGCGGCGAACCTGCGCGCACTTCCAGCATCGTTACCGCCAACTCGCGCCGCTGAAACGCGTTATACATCGACGGCAAGTACGCGATCAACAACGCGACCAGCATCAAGCCAAGGGTTGCTTCGGTGAATGCGAGAATCGTTTGCGCCAATCCGTCGACGGGCGCAAACCCCAGCGTCAACAGGGATGAACCGCTCTGGCGCAATGCATCTAGCCAATCTGATACGCCGACTGCCCAGAACATACAGGTGTAACCCAATACAACTAACGAATACCAAACAGGCAAAAGCATGAGCAAACTTATCGGTGCGTAAAATGCGAGGATGTTGTCACGCCGTCGATACAAGTTCGCCGCAGCGACTTGGGTCAATGCGCGAAACAAAAGACGCGTCACCCCAAAAACCACACGCGACAAACGGTCCTGTTGACTGCGCGGCACGACGAAATTTCGGACTGCCGACAAAATGGTGCCGCCTGCAATTGCAAGACCGGTGAAGAAAACAACAATCGCAACGATCATTTATACCTGCACTCGCGCCAAAATCGCTTCGAGATAACGCGATTGCATTTGCTTGCTCGCGAGCGCACGTTTGACCCGCGATGCTTTTAGAATCACGCCGAGAATGGCTGCCATCGCGCGATGACTGAACAACGCGCGATTATCGAAAATCAAATCTTGCAAATTGCCGCGCTCGATTGCCATCATCACGATACGCGCCGTCGAATTGACCGGTGTGATGACACGCTCGGCGCGCGCTTCGAGTTGGATGCCATACGTAGGACACACCCGCGCGCACACGCCACAACCAAGGCAGACATCGGCATTGAGTTTCGCTTTGCGTTTGTACGCATGATGCGGATCATGCGCCGATACAATCGTCATTGCTTCGACCGGGCAAATGTTGGCGCACTTGCCGCAACCATTGCATTTCTCCAATTCAATCGACGGAATAAAATTCGTCGTGTGGACGGGATTGAGCATTCCAAATTTGCGCGCCGCGATCATCGCTTCGCAGCAACAGCCGCAGCAATTGCAAATAAAGTTGACACCCTCGCGCACATTCTCGCCGAACTGCACGAGATTATGCGCGTATGCCTGCGCCAGCAAGTCCATGCCTTCGGCTTTATCGACCCGGCGCGCGAAGCCGTGCCGCACAAGCGATTCCGCCGACGCGTTGAACGTCATGCAAATATCTTTCGGCGCAGCGCAGTCTTTTCCGACGTGCTGCATCTTGTGGCGGCAATAGCAAATGCCGACGCCCATCACCGTCGCGCTGTCGATGACGTAGCTCGCGCGCTCATAATCGAGCACATGCAGCACGCTGTCGGCAGGCAACATCGGCTCGTTGACAAACGCACGTCCGAGCTGCGTTTCGCCGTTGACGAACAGCGCGCGAATAAAATCGTCTTCGACCGTGATGTATTGATAAAATAATTCGCCCAACACTTTTTGATCGATGTCGCCGCGCAAGCGCATCATCGAAAATTCAAAAAAGCCAGCCATCGGCGGCGGCAACACGTAATTCATCTCGCCGCTCGGCGTCTCTATGTCGAGCAGTATGGCGCGGCTCGCGAGTTCGTCGAGCACTTGGCGCGCGGCAATCCCCTCCATCTTCCAAATCGTTGCCGCTTGCTGTGCTGTGAACGGCTTGACCGGCACCTGCGCGACGAGTTCGGCTTCGCGCTCGGTGAACAACATTTCGAGAATGCGATAAAGCAAATCGGATGGCGGCGCACCCTGCGGAAAACGATTCAGCCGCTCGACGAGATTGTGATAGCCGGGATGAAGCGTCTGATGTGCCATAGTGGCCTCAATTTATCCTTTGGGCGAACCCGCTTGATACGCAGCCCACGTTTCGGCGATTCCATCGAGAAACGTATGCGGTCGCCAACCTATATCGCGTTTGGCTTTGTCTGCACAGAAATCCCAGTTCATATCGATCATCTCAATGATCTCAGACGGCACGACCGATTTGCCGGTTAACTTGATGCTTGCTTGCATCACAAAGCGAATCAAGCCGGCGGGAATCCGACGACGTGGCGGCGCTTTGTGCAACACCTTTGCGATACGATCCCAGATTTCTACAAACGTCAGCGTCTCACCGCACAAAATATAATCGTCGCCGGCTTTGCCATGCTCAAACGCGAGACGAATTCCTTGGACAGTATCGTTGTAATAAGTCGGACACAATTTGTTTTTTCCAGTGCCCAAAATAGCAACCGGCTTGTTTACCGCCAAGCGCAAAAGCGTCGTCTCTTGCATGCTGGGATGACTGGACGCCCAGGAATAGCCGTATCCAAAACCCGGATAAACGATCATGACGCGCAGACCTTTTCCTGCATACTCACGCGCGACTTGGTCCGCTGCAAATTTTGTTTTCTGATACATGTTCAGATGCTTGGTCGGATCGATCGGGCGAGTCTCGTCGGCGATCTCACCCGGCGCTGTAGACCCCAGCACCGAAATCGAACTCACTTGCACCATGCTTTTGACGCCCAAATCGTGCGCGGCTTGCAAAACGTTGCGACTGCCATCGCGGTTCACGCTCCACCATTCCGACTCTGACACATGCTGCCCGACGACCGCGGCGAGATGACACACTCGCTCGCAATCCTCCATGCCGCGATGCACCGCATCCTTGTCCGTCACATCGCCCGACACGAAATCAACGCCGGGTAATTCCAAACCTGTGCGATTGCTGGATGACCGCGCCAACACGCGAACGGTTTCGCCACTGCTTGCCAACTCTTTGACCAACACACGTCCAATCGAACTTGTCCCACCGGTTATGAAGGTTGTCATGATAGCTCCCATGCCAGACCTTCCAGGTCTCGGAGACCTGGAAAGTCTAGGTCTAATCGTCATCTACGATCAATCTCTTAATTTTGCTTTCATTGACCGATTCTTGATGTACTTGCATGAACCAATCTTTTCCATTGAACCAGTCAAGCACTAGATCACGTTTGATTCTAGTCGGCTTGTTGGAGCAAAATGCTGCGAACGAAGAATATGGATACTCGCGATAATCGTCAACAAATCCATGCTTTTGAGGATAGCGATGGATGTATGTAACTAGTGTTGCAAAATACTCATCCAAAGTAACAAGTACTCTGCCAAATCGCTCTTGAAACAAGCCGCCTGTGCGATTATACGCCTTGTTGATAGCTTTGGCATAGGCATTGAAAAAATTCGAGAACTGTTGCGTGGGGTTCAAGAGCTTGAAGATTTGCGAGCCAGGACCTTCCAGGTTATGCGGCTCTTTCGGAGCCGACGAAACCTGGAAGGTCTCCCTCTGTTCTTCTTCCGTTTTGATCCGATTCAGCAAGTGAAAATGATTTTTCAGCAAGCAATAAGTATATGTATCTGCAATTGGCTCGATATATTTGGCGTACAATTCCAAAAAATACCGATAATTGCGCTCTTCAAAGAAAATTTCCTCATGGTTGATGCCACGATTATAGATGTGATAGCAGTATCCAAGTTCGAGCGATGGTAGTTTCTGCATTGCGCCTCGTTTCCCAGACCTTCCAGGTTTTAAAAACCTGGAAGGTCTAGATCCCCACCAATTCCTCGCTCACCTTCCACAGCCGTTCCTGCGCCTGCTCATCATACGATTCTGGTGATGACGAACGCGGCTTGCATCGAGAAAAATATTTTCCCGTCACACCTTCCACTTCTGGCGACGATGCGAGATAGACGCTCGTCTTTGCGCCTTCTTGAACGCTGATCGCTTGCAAATCCCAAAGTGGTTGCGCAATCCATTTGAAGAGCCACCCATTACTCCCAACCAAATTTGTACGAACTTCGCCGGGGTGCAGCGCATTGACAGTGACTCGCGTTCCTTCAAGTCGTCGCACGAGAGCGTAGGTGAACATCACATTCGCCAATTTTGATTGACTATAAGCAGTCAACGGGTTGTAAAATCGCTTTGCCTGCAAATCGTTAAAGTCGATTTTTCCTCGCGGGTGGATGCCCGATGATACGTTGACGATCCGAGATGGCGCGCTCGCCTTGAGCGAATCAAGCAAAAGATGCGTTAGCAGAAAATAGCCGAGATGATTCACGGCAAACGTCATTTCGATTTTATCGACGCTTTCCTGGCGCATCATGCTCACGACGCCGGCGTTGTTCACCAACACGTCGAGCCGCGTGTAGTTCTTTTTGAACTGCTCCGCCAGCCCGCGAATCTCTTTCTGCGACGATAAATCCGCGACCATCGATTCGACTTGGGCGTTGCCGGTCTGCTGACGAATTTTCGCCACCGTCGTAATACACTTGCGTTCATTGCGCCCAACGACAATTACCGATGCGCCCATCTGCGCCAGTTGTTTTGCGGTTTCTAGTCCGATGCCGGCGGTGGCACCGGTGACCATGACGACCTTACTCTTCACAAAGAACTCCCCTCAACCGTTTGCCGTTCGCCACTCACTGACCCCTAAGCTTTTCCACGTACTCGGCGATGCGCGGCAAGCCAAGCAAGCGTACGCGAAAATATTCGCTCACCATTTCGCTGCAACGCTTGCGAACATCGTGCATGACCTGGCTCCACTCTCTACCCGCGGGCAGGCGTCCGATCACGACATCTCGCAAGCGAATCAATTCCATCACGAGGTCGGCTTCCAACGGTCCCTCTGCTGCTTCGACCACGGCTCGAATCACATGATCGATTTGACGCACCACTGTCTCACGATCAATTTGAGCATCAGCGTGCAGTGCGACATCGGCAGCTTCTAACAAACCTGGGACTTGGTACATCCTTGCCCCTGGTTCGTCGAATAATTCGCGAACGTATGCCGCTGCCTCCAGCTCATCGGTCAATCGAAACAGATTGTAGAGACGCTTGCTCGCTTTGCCGAAATTCGGGTCTTCGTGCGTATAATGAAACGCCTGCCAACGCATCGCGGTGATGTACGCATTCATCGCGCCTGAATCGACGTGCTTGACGATTTTGGTAAACACCGGGACCGACTCTGGCTCAAGATAGATTTCTTGGAAAAACGGATCAATCGAACCATCGAGTGCGACGATTTCACCACTGGGCGATTCCCACGTCACATCCATCATGTTGCTCGCTTGGGCGATGTTGTTACTGTCTCGGTCCGCCACAATCCAGCCGAGATAAGTCCAGCCCAATCCCGCTTGCGCCTCGTTCCAGCGAATCTCGAACGGTCGATGGGCCTCATCTTCCACTTGGATAAAACCAGCGGCGACATCGTGCGGTGTCCACGTGATCGAGTCGCCCGCTGCGCGTGGCACGCCGCGTTCAAACACCGGCTGCGGATAAATTCCAAAATTCACTTCTACGAGTACGATGTCGGATTGCACAAATGCACGCATTGCTGTCTGGCGCAAAACATCGCGCAAGATTTGGCGCGCGGCATCGATTGTTTCCGCTTTGATATTGACGCGTTCAAAAAAATCATTGTCGCCGGGAAATAATTGCACTTTGCCCTGCGCCGCGCTGCCCGCAATCGCAATCGCCGACTCAACCTGGGGATGCTGCACGACGCGCACCTTTTGCGCCAAGCGGCGAAAATATTCCAACTCAGCCGCGTCGAAATCGAGCAGCGAAATGCGATTGCCAAAGATGCCCGTCTTGGTATCTTGCATAAATGGACTCTCGCGCTCGGCAGCCGACACAGCCACAATCCATTGCAGCGCTTCCTGTGCGTCGAGTTCAACGCCCAATCGATTTGCGGCTTGTACGATTTCGTCGATTTTATTTTTCGCCGATTGGGGATCGATCGATGGCGGGTTTGAATCGATCATTTTTTTGCCTCTCGTTGTTTAGCCGCGAGCATTCGCTCGAATAGTTTAGCTTGCGCGATGGCATCTTCGACGGCGTTGTGGGTCAATTCCAAATCGGCTGTGAATTGCGGTTCCATGCCTTCTTTGCTCGATGCGAGGTACGGCTTGCCCGTCATGCCCATGTAAAACGATTTCACGTCGAGACCCGCGATGCCGAAAGGATTTCGCTTCAAGAATCGATGAAAATAGTACGCGACAAACATCCAATCGAAGGCAATGGGATATGCGACAAAAATTGGGCGATGGTCAGGCGGAGTAACGTTCGCAATCCAGCGTTCAAAATCGAGCATGGCGATTTTCGGTTCGACGCCACTCTTTTCCAAATCGGCGAGATCAAAGCCCGCAATCGACATGGCTTCGGGTTCAAAGTTGCGCGTGATCGGTTTCAACTCGACGTAGAATCTTTGCTCGGTCGCGCCCACTACGCAAGCGCCGAGCGACAACATGCTAAACTCGCCGGGAATCGGTCCCGACGCTTCGATATCGACAGAGATGAGAATTTCCGACATGAGATTGATACTCGCAGTTGATTTCTTTCGCGTTGAGCATCATAAATCAGAAACCCGTTTTCCGCAAGAAAACGGGTTTCATCTAGTTCATTTCCACTCGGTAAGGATTTTTTCGCGCTGAAAAAGCTTGGTCGCCAGGTACAATACGCCCACATCGATCAGCGCGATAATAACTGCACCCGCGACGAACGTAAACGCGTTGAGCAAAATGAACCCAGCCGTTTGCGCAATCCCTAACCCGACCGCGGGAATGACCAACATGCCGCCGATTTGCTGTGCCACGCGGGTGTCGTTCACCTTCGACGAAATCACAACCGCGATGCTCACCGCGAGCAAAGCCAGTAATGGCGTAAGCAAAATCATCGCGATGATCCACATTGGATTGAGCAGTCCAGCAAAGACGCGCGGCGTCGCGATAAAATATGCGCCCGCGAAAAATAATGCATACGCGAGCCAGGTTGCAACTACAGCGGGAATTACCGCGGCAATCGATTTGCCAAGCAAGAGTTCCCCTGTACGAATCGGGGTCGCGAGCAGCGGCTCTAAGCTGCGCGACTGCTTTTCGCCGATGATGCTGTAGGCGGCGACCGTCATCGGAATGATGAGCGGCATAATGAGATACATCACCAGGAATTGTTGAAACACGATCAACTGCATCAATTCGCTGGGCGCGTATTGGGCAAATTCGGGCGAGAGACTATAGTAACGCGTGATTTCGTTCCCCGACATATTAGAATTATTCATCTCGCTGCCCAACGCCGCAAACATGATGATCGGAAGCACGGTGAGCAAAAGCGGCGGAAAGAAAATCGTAAAGAGGAGCATTCGATTCTTTCGAATCTCCAGCAATTCGCGTGAGACAATGGCTTGTAAGCAAGTCAGGTTCATTGCATAGCTCCGAGTATTTTCAAAAGATGGAAATACTTTTTATTCATCCTTCATCCTTTATTATTTCCCACCAAATTCAAATACACTTCTTCCAACGAATGTTTTTCTTCGCCGACCGACTGAATCTCGCCGCCGGCGTTGACGAGCGCGCGCACAATTGCAGGCGTCATCGCATCAGGGTCATCTAGCACCACCGATAATTGATTTTCTTCGCGTTCGATACCCTTGACGAAATCAAACGCTTTGACGCTCTTGACATGCGTCTCACTCACCTGCCGCATTCGAATAACGATGCTGCGACCGTAGAGCTTGCGGCGCAAATTCTCCGCCGTATCGACTTGAACTAATCGCTGCTTCATGACGCCGATGCGATCCGCCAAGCGGTCGGCTTCGTCGAGATTATGCGTGCAAAGAAAAATCGTCCGACCTTCGTTCTTGAGTTCGGCGATAAAATCGCGCACAATCTTTGCCGCTTCAGGGTCGAGTGCGCTCGTCGGCTCGTCGAGAAAAATCACTTTGGGATTATGCAACAGCGCACGCGCAATTGCTAGCTTTTGTTTCATCCCTTTCGAAAATCCCGCGACCGCTTCGTCGCGTCGTTCCCACAAGCTCAACATGCCCAAATGTTTCTTGACCGCATCGGCAGATTCTGAATTCGACAAGCCGTACAACCGCGCAAAGAAAGCGAGATTTTGCGCGGCGCTCAATTTTTCGTACAGCCCAGGCGATTCGGTGAGAATGCCGATGCGCGCGCGAATCTCATCGTTCTCCCGTCCGACTTGATAACCCGCGACGCGTGCCTCGCCGCTCGTCGGCGCGATGAGACAGGCGAGCATTCGGGTCGTCGTCGTTTTACCTGCGCCGTTGGGACCGAGGAACGCAAAGATTTCGCCTGGCTTGACTTGGAGATTCAAATCCTGCACAGCTTGATTACCATCAAAACTTTTCGCTAGTCCATGAGTTTCAATCATTCAATACCACCTTATTCCATCGACTCATTATCATCGGATGAAGTTTCCACAAATACAGAAATACGCTCAAGAGAATTATATCGCAGATGATTGCCAGCGGTCGATTGATCGTTTGCAATTGGTCCACAACTTGAATCGTTTCAAGATTTCGCCAGCCTTCCACTGCAATAATATCATACAATCCGTGAATGACAACCAAGCCGCCGATGCCACCAGCGCGCCACCGAATCGCTGCAAAGAGCAACCCAATTAGCGCAGTACCGAATCCGCCGAGGATGCCCTGCCCGCCGATGTGATAAATGCCGAACGCAACGGCAGTCCCCCAAATCGCGAGGCGCGTGCCGCGAAAATCGGCAAGCGCGCGATAAAGCAAGCCGCGAAAGAGCAATTCTTCGACAAACGCAACGAGCGCAAAGTAGAAAACGAGATCGAATACGAATCGCTCGATCGTTATCGGCTGAAATTCAATCGGCAGATTGAGCGCCCATCGACCCAGGAACAAGACGGCGAAGAGCGACGAGCCACAGATCAAGCTCAACGCCATCCCGCGTCGATTCAATCCGAGTTGATCGAGATTCCACCGTCGCGAGCCGATGAACAAACAGCCCGCAAGAAAATAAAAGTAAACGACGACTTGTGCGATTTCGGCTGTCGTTTCCGATACGTTGTGCCAAAACCAGAGATATGCGGGAATTCCCGGCAAAAACATGACCGCGATTTCTAGCAGTGCAGTGACCGCAGCACGTCTTTGCGTTTGCATCGATCAAAATCCCTGGAACAGCAAAAATGGAATGAGCGCTGTGCCAAAGTCGTAACCAAAATGAAAGCCTATCGCCGATTCCAGATCGCGATAGAGGCACAAGAAAGAAAGCGGCAAGACGAGCAGCGTGCCCATCATGATCGTCGTGAACCAATCCAGATTACTAGACGTATGCCAGTATGCAAAAGCATAGCTAACAACGATAATCGCGGCGGTCAAAACCGTTTGCGTTTTCGCAAAGCGACGCAAGACGATGTAGACAAGCGGGATGAGAAGCATACGTCCCCACGCTTCTTCGGCGATGGCGGGCTGAAGCGCGGTCAATGGTTGCCACCACGCTTGAACCCAGGTTCCGCTCGTGCTTGATCCTAAGACAACGGCACTTAGCATCCATGGAAAACAGAGAACGATGCCTTGCCCAAAACTAATCAAAGCTGATACAAGCCCATCGGAAATGAGCCGACTACGACCTACGCCCGTTTGCAACAGTCCGTACTGTCGGAGAATGCTCCATCCAGCCGGCAAGCCAACGAGAACGAGGCAGAGTTGTAGAATCGCCCAAACGGCTGGCGAAATAAAATTTATTCCTGCAGCCAAAGCCGCTATGCCAGCAATCGCACCCAATCCTAGCGCATAGATTATCTCACGCTTGTCCATTTGTCGGCGCAGAACGACCAACACAATCAATCCGATTAATGGCAACGCAAACAGTACGGTGAGACCCCAAAGCCAGTAAGCCAGAAAAAGAATCCCTCCAACACCAATGAGCGTGCAAAGGAACAGACCTGGTCGAGTTTGAGATTCCTGAGACAGATCGTCGAATGCCGGTTTGGGCAACCATCTCAGAAACGCGACCGTCGTATAAAATGTTAAGGCGAGAATGACGGCAACAATCCAAGGCGCAGAAAAAGTTCGCTGCCCTTGCATCACGAACCATCCTGCGCCAAGCGTTGTAATCAACCAAGGAATGAGGAATACGTTTCTTCGCGCCATTGCGATATCCGCGACAATGAAATCGTGCAGGGTAGTACTACCCTGCGTCGACCTTATTTGATCGCCTTGCCGATCAATGGGTAGTTAAAATCTTTGCCGTGCCACACCTGCCAGGCAGCGAAGAGACCATAAATCGTCCAGCCGATCATTACGACGAACGGAACGACGACCAGGAACGCGGCTGGAATCATCGTGTACGGCATCATGGGTTCTGGGTTTTGCGGATTGATAATCACCGGCACAAAGATCGAACCGGCGAAGGTGATGCCCCAGCCCAACCAAAACACAAGCGCGACGACGATGCCGAGCAGTTGATAGAGCATCGCCTGCAATGCTTGGCGCGCCGCAAAGTTCGATTTACCACGCTGCGTCACCCAGATGAGAAACGCTAACACAATGCCCAGCATCCCACGACTGAAAACGCCGAGCAGAATGCTCGCGTGGGCTAGTGTCGCATTCATTCGTTCATCTTTTGAAATGGAATTTTCGTTCAACATATTGACCTCCTGTCTTCTCGCTTATATACGCAGCGGAAGGAAAAGAGTTACAGCCGTAATGAAACCCAGAATCTTGGATGTCACATTGAGGGCGAAGGATGTTGGATTGGAAGGATACGAGAAACCAAAGCAAGCCCAAATCGCAAATGCCAAAAACACGCCTGCTAAAGCAAAACAAGTGTACCTGGACAATTTCATCGAAGGTGACAGCGTCAACAGCGCGAAACTCGTAAACTCGACGAGAAATAGCGGCAGAAAATAGAGCAGCGTCAATTGTGCCGTAACTGGCGGATAGGGTCTGTTCATATCGATTAGATCGAATGGAAATTCAAAACGGCGACCAGGCGATAGACCGTCTCTTCGGCAATTCCCGCGCCAAACAGCAAGGCAAAGAACAGTTGCCACACATCGTAGTTGAATGTGCTCTGCGCCTCACGTGTGCGAGTCGTTTCCTGGAAGACCTGTTGACCAATGGTCATGCCTAACGAACCGGCGAACAAAGCAGGAACGATCAAAACGACGGCGATCAACAACATCAGCGCAACATTGAGAATTGCTTTGCGCTCTCGTCGCACAATCGATTTCGCAACGAGAACCGGTTCGAACGTGGCGATGCTGCGCGCCAGCGCAATCCGATCAACGCTTGAAAGAAAATCGTCAAGGCCAATGAATTGAGCAATCCTTTTCCGCTTAACGTATTGCTAATCCAAGCGAGAATAGCAACCGCGAAAGCTGGCTTTCATTGCGCAAGCATCCGAGTTCGAAAATCGCGCACGCGCGACGACCCTTGTCCAAGAATCAGAATAACCGCAACCAACGCAAACCAAAACACCATGAAGATCAAGTAGGCAACAAGAACATCCGTCGGGGTTTGTTGCACAGCTGCCTCCTTGATCCAGGCAACACGTCACGGTTCGCGCCGCCCTAGCACAAAAAACAATGCGATGATAAATCCGATTAGGGGAATGAGCATCCAGAGAATAACCGAGAACGAAAACGCCAATGCGCCTTGGGCCGTGAACCACCCAATGTTCCACAACAACGCGATGAAAATCAAATTGACGATGGCAAACACAACGCCGACAAAAACCAATCCTTTTTCGGGATCGAGTCGCCAGCCGCTGCCCCACCGACTAAACGCAATCAACGGCTCGCGTGTCGCAACCAACACAATGAAAGCGTTGAGCGCGACGAACAGAAATGCCATTCCAAGGAACGTCAGAAGAAATTCATTGCGGGTTTGCCAGCCATCGGCTTGATCGTAAAAATTGAAATGCGATGGCACACGGTCAGCTGGCAGTGTCGGATAAATCACCAGCATGGATGCAACCAACAATGCAAATGTCGCGAGAACGGGCGCAAGGTAATACCAATGAAATCGGACCGAGACCAATTCGCGCGCAATGGGCGTCGCTTGCGCGAGGTTGCGCGCGTAGAGGTACATCCACACTAAAGCTGCACCTAGTGTCACAAGCATGATAACCGTCATGATCGTGATGCCATCGCGTGCGGCAAAATTCATCGTCTGCATCAGCAAGCCGAGTATCAAAATGCCGGTGCCAACCAACGCCATCAACGCGCCGCCAAATCGATTCGTCTTGTCCCAGGTTTCGCGGCTCGCGTACGCATAGCCAATGCGCACGCCGAAAATCGGATTGGGGCCGACGATGGGCGCAAAAACGTATGTGGCAATTCCAGCCGCGAATAATATTCCACCAACAAGTAAAGCATATCCCAACATCGTTCTCTCCTGCGATAATTATTGCTGGCGCAATTTCGCCGAGTCGAACCACAAGCCGCTGACGCGATGCGGCTCCGCGGTTTCCAATGAGACGCGCATGGTTACGGCGTCTTCGTTCTCAAAGCGCGCGGCGTAAATGATGGTCACATAATCGCCGGTCCGCAGAACAGTCGATACTTGACGCGAGACGTACTTGCCGATCTTGCCGCCGATCTGAGACTGCATCTTGGCAAAAGAGTCAGCGGTGAACGCGCCCTTCATCTTGTCGTCGAGATCGCGCGAGAATGCAGCCAAGTCGTTGTTATTCATCGACTGCATCAAATTATCGACCTTGGCTTCGCTGTACGCCAACACGGCATCTCGATCGGAACCAGAGAGCGGCAGCGACACCGCCGAACATGCGCCGAGCAAAACGACCAATACCAAACTGACGATTGAAACGATTCGATTGATTTTCATGTTTCCCTGTCTCGATGTTGGAACGCTACGACGAGCGTTCCCTACTGTGCCGCTGCTTTGCTGTTCCACTGTTTGTTCACTACATTGCCAACAACACATGCAGCACTATGTCCGCCGAGAAATGCGAAAGCATTGCGGACTCGATGCCGCGCCTCCAATAGAGATAACCGAACGCCAGCCCCGCCAAGCCATTCAATACAATCGCACGCGTGATGACGAGCGGTGTCAGCGGAATCACCATCGCCGTGACAGGCAAATGCCCCAGCCCGAACAAAATTGCGGTAAGAATATTCGCAATCCAAAGCACCGCGAGCGTTGGGCGTCCCTCTGCCGTGTGGCTCACAAACTTGCCGAGCCATGCCAACGACGTAAGCAAGAACAAGCGCAGCAAAACTTCTTCGTTGATGCCGCCATAGAACGATGCGAAAAATCCTTGCCATGCAGCAGGTTTGGCAATACTCTGCGCTCCCTGCTCGCCTGCCAGTACGCCAAGTTCAGCCTTTAGCGCAGGCGAAAACAAGAAAACATCCAGAGCGATAATGATGAGCGCTGCCACCACGCCCAATATCACCGATGGCAGAATGATCGATCTTATTTGCTCACGCACCCTTTGCCGCGCGAAGAATCCTTCGAGAATCGGCGCGCCCAAGCCAATGCGATTCGCAAGAAACAAGCCCAACATCGTCGCCACGCCGAACATGATAGCATTCTGCCCGATTTGAATTGCAAGCAACAGCGGAATCGGAATTTGAGTCGCAATTTTTTCCAGCGATGCGCCTTGCACTGCCAACGAGTATGGAATAATCGCAATCACGCCAAAAATCGTGGCAAGCCAAATCGTAATAAACACTTTCCAGTTGAATTTCTTGTGCGAGATCATTTTGCCCTTCGTTCCTGCGCAATCATGCCACCCAGCAAGATAATACACGCCGCCGCGCCGCCACCCAAGATCGATAACACACGGGAAGATTGTGGCACATCGCCTATCACATTTGATACAGCCAGAATCACCACCGCCCAAACCAGCGCAACGACGATAACTGCAACGCCAAGTCGCGTTCTCATTTCAGCGCCTCAATCCTGGCATCGAACGTTCACGACGCACCGCATCGGTCAGCGGGCGCTTGGCAACAATCGTTACCTTGCCACTGCCTTCGGGTGTATAGACCATAGTCGCTTCCCAACCTTCTTCGCCCCATTCGTTCAACGTCTCTTCAATAGCTTCGTCCTTCGTGCCCATAATTGACGACCCAATCGTTCTAACGCGATATTCCCATTGAATTGGCTCAACCATCGATCACCTCAACTTGCCTTCGGATTATTATCGACTTGTTTCGCCAACGCTGTGATGCCGGTTAGCGCCCCCAGGTTCATCGTATCGACGGCGCTGCTCGGCACGATGACGAGCGCGCCCTTTTCTTTTAGACCTTCAAACAGCATATTCATCGCGCGCAAATGCAGCGCCGTCGGATTGTTCGCATACTGCGCCGCCGCCTCCGCAAAGCTTGCCGCGATCTGCTTTTCCGATTCACCCAGGATGACGCGCGCTTGGCGTTCGCGTTCGGCTTGCGCTTGGCGACTCATCGCATCTTCGAGCAGTTGCGGAATGACGACATCGCGGATTTCGACCGATTGCACCGTCACGCCCCATGGCGTCGTGCGCTGATCGATGATCTTTTGCAGTTCGGCATCGATTTTGTCGCGCCCAACTAAAATGTCGGCGAGCATCATCTTGCCGATCACATCGCGCAACGCGGTCTGCGCTGCCCAGGCAATCGCATCGCGATAATTTTCCACTTCGAGCGCGGCTTTTTGCGCGTCCCACACAACCCAAAACAACACCGCATCCACATCGACAGGAACGGTATCGCGCGTCAACGTGCGCTCCGCTTTGAACGGCGTCACCATGACACGATGATCGATCCAGGATGGAATCGTATCGATCAGCGGCAAAATCCAGAACATGCCCGGACCAGATAGTCGATTGAACTTGCCAAACCGCAAAACGATTGCCTTCTCCCATTGATTCGCAATCTTCAAAGAGAACAAGACGGTCAAGCCAATCGCAAAACCAAGGAACGTAAACCAAGGAAACGCATTTCGCTGGAACTCCCCAGTGAGCCCACTCGCCAACATGCCCAACAACAAAATAACAATGAATAACGCGATGCCAATGGGATTCGTTTGTTTCAGTTCATTCAACGTCTTGGGTCGAAAAAGTCCGGTTTTCATGCTCTATCCTCCTTCGCAAAGTAGCGCAAGCTTCCAACTTGCAGAAATATCAGGCAAGTTGGAGACTTGCCCTACGCTTACGATTTCTTCATGCGCGTCCAGCGCGCCAATTGCGCATCGAATGCTTCACGCACTTCGTCGACGCTATAGCCCATGCTAAATGCTTTGCCGACGACGCCGTCCATCATTGCTTTGAGTTGTTCCTGACGCACACGCGAAAGATGCGCTTCGTCAGGATGCTCGCGCACGTACGTGCCGCGCCCTTGTTGAGTTGTAATCACGTTGTCACCATCCAGTTGATCGTATGCCCTTGCCACCGTGTTTGGATTGATTCGTAGATTGGTCGCCAATTCGCGCACGGTCGGCAACTGTTCACCCGGCTTGAGTCGTCCCGTTGCGACCTGATGCTTGATCGTATGAACGATTTGCAGATAAATGGGCACCGCGCTGTCGGGATCTAATCGGAGCTCCATTGTGTGCCTTTCTAAATTGTATTAATCTAACTAGTACAATTATACCACAGGTTGTCAAGGGGGAAGACCGCTCATCGAACATTTGTCATTGACACTAGCACAGATTCCTGTTATTCTTTCGTCGACGCTGCTGAAGGCGAGCAATGTTTCCCCCACATCGCTGGCGTCCAATCCTGATTGCCGTTCTGGACATGGATGGCTATGTTGCGAATTCGCTACTCAGAAGAATTTCGTCTTTGCACTATACGCCTCTCCTTCGGTCTTTTGCGTGCTTCTGCGCCCTGGTTCTTTTCTGCTCTCTTGATCTCACCGAATCCAAACCGAAAACATGATCCGCGTCATCCATCGATTGATGCAGGGATCGTATACTCATCCACACGAAAAAATCTTTCAAGGGGGAAACCAAACCATGTTCACCGTCCACCTGTCTGTTCGATCAATCATGCGAAATGCAGCTCTCGTTCTGAGTGGTATGCTGCTCACGCTCCTGATCCAACCCATGCGAGTTCCTACTGCCACCGCGCAGATCGGGCGCGATGAATCGCAGACGTTGAGCAATGTAAGCCAAGCTCCTGAGGCAGCCACTTGGATTTTCTGCACGCCAGTACAAATCGTCACGTACTCTTCACGGGTACATGTGCAATGCCAAACTGCCGTTGGCGGAATTAGTTACTTTGTCGTATCAACCTCAGACGCATCGAAGGCCGCACGGTTTTTGAGCGTCATCAGCACCGCCCAGGTCGCGGGACGCACCCTCAGCATTCTCTACGATCCTGCCGACACAAGTGGCACGTCGATTGGCTGCCAGTCGAGCGATTGTCGCTTGATGCAGGCCGTCGGATTTGGACAATGAACGCGCGCCTGACCCTGACCGGCGTGTTCATCACGTTGGGCGCGGTCTTGTTCCTGCGATTGGCCCAGCCCGCCGATGCCGCGCTGTATTGGTTTCATGGCGTCCGGTCGAAAACGATTAGCGTCTGTTTCGTCGGCACCGCCGTCACCACACGCCTGAATCGCGTGCAGGAAATTCTGACCGACCTCAAGGAATTTGAATACGCGGCAAACATTCGCTTCAACTATCTCGGCGCGTGTCCCAGTTCGGTACCGCAACAGAACGGGAACGACTATTTTGATGGCGACATTCGCGTTGTTCTCTCGAACGTAGGTTATACCCTGGGATCGAACGCCGTGCCAGGCATTGGTTGTCCCATGACGTCCCAGCCCAACAGCAGTTGGTCGAATGCGCCGGACGACTTGGCTGCCAATCGACCCTGTGTGTACAATTTGCGGTTGGGCGACGACAATGGCAACTTGCGAGGCGGTCCGCCGAACTCCAGCCCGTGGCTCAATCATACCTTGCACGAATTCGGACATGCGCTGGGACTATCGCACGAACACGCTCGCACTGATGAGAATGCTAGCTGTGTGCCTTCCACCGATGGAGCATATCACACGGCGTCAGGCGGCTTTATCACGCCGTACGATAAAGACTCGGTGATGCACTATCAGTTCACGTCGGCATCCACACCTTTGTGCGTTCAAACCGGCAGCAACTATAGCGATGCGGGGTTCACCAACTATGACAAGCTGGCTTTGCACATCATGTATCCAGAAGATGTGAGAGTTGCAGAGTACGTTGGCACAACCGTCATCCCCGCAGGCAGCGTGCTGCGTCTTCAGTCGGCGTGGAAAGCGCGCGGCGCGAACATGAGCTATGCAGCCAGCAATTTCGTCTGGCAGCTTAACGGAGTGACCGAAAGCACCACGCCGGATCTCATCAAAACCATGAACACTCCTGGGACGTACACATTGAGCTTGACGCACACGGATTTCTTGGGACGCAGCTATAGCGCCACCGGAACTGTGCGTGTGTTGGTTTCTGCGACCTTCAACCAACAAATCGGAGGACCGACGGCGGCGCAGACCGCACTCTACTTCTATTACATGACCAACTTGCCGCTCGTCACCAAATAGCTTGTCATCGCCGCTTTATTTCCTATTTACGCGGCGCGCTCGCCTTGCTAGAATCGAGGCATGAAATTTCGCGCGATTCTATTTGCATGCGTCTGCCTCATTCTGCTCAGTCCGAACCAAACTAATTCAGCCGCCACCGCGATCAGTCCGCCGGTGCTCAAATGGCAAAACGGCGGATGCAAAACGACCTGGTGTCGCACCGGTTGGTACGCCTCGCCTGCCGTCGCCGATTTGGATAGCGACGGCAAACCCGAAGTCATCTGGACCGATTATCGCATCGTCGTCGCGAACGGCGAGGATGGGACCGATCAGTGGGTCATAAATAATCCTGGGATTCAGCGTGGCTGGCCTAGTGTGGTCGTCGCCGATGTGAACAACGATGGCAACTTGGAAATCGTCACGGCGCACGGTGGTGGCTGGGTCACCATTACCAAATTCGATGGGACAACTCTGGCGGGCTGGCCGCAGCAACCCACATCGGGGAATGAATTGCGGAGTCTTGCCGTCGCCGATGTGGACGCCAACGGTGACCTGGAAATCCTCGTTTGCTCGACGCGTTCCGACAATCAATGGTTTCTGTACGATCATACCGGCGTTGTACGAACGGGCTGGCCTGTCCAAACCGATTCCAACTCAACCGGTTATGCTGCCGGATGCTTTAACGAAAATGTGTCGCTCGCCGATTTGGACGGGGATGGTCGCGCGGAGATGATCGGTCCCAGCGACGTGCATTACGTCACCGGGTATAACGACGATGCAACCCCGCTGCGCGCGAATGTCCTGTACGGACAAATCGGCGGATTGAACAAAACGTGGGCGCGCGTAGGATTTCATTACGATCACGCGGTCGATTTGCGCGGGTACGCGAATTGCGAGGCGGGACAACCGCCGCTTGAACCGCGTCCGAATTTTGCCGATAGTGCGCCAACCATCGCCGATGTAAACAACGACGGCGTTCTCGAAATCATCATCATCGGGAATCAGTACGATTGCCGCACATCTCCGTACACCGATCTATTTCATTCGCCGTACATCCTGCACGCTGATCGGACGCGCTGGGCGGGTAATGGATTCGACTGGACAAATCTGCCGACACCGGATGCATTTGCCGCGCCATTATCCGAAGATTATAACGTGATCGAAACCGTGATGCCGAATCCAGTCGTCGCAGACATCGACGGCGACGGCTACCGCGAGATTCTGTATCAATCGTACGATGGTCGGCTGCACGCGTACTGGCTCGACCGCACCGAACACGGCAGTTGGCCCTATCGCGTCAAGCAAGCGAGCGAGAGTTTCATTCGCTTTGGCTCAGAGCCAGCGATTGTCGATTTAGATAACGATGGCAAAGCCGAAGTGATTTTTACAACATGGACCCAAAAGGGGAGTAACGCCGGAGGTCAACTCATCATTTTGAGTTGGAATGGTTCTTTGCTTTCGGCAACCGATTTGCCGCGCGCTGGTAGTCAAACCTGGGATGGCACACTCGCCGCGCCAACCATCGCCAACATCGATGCGGATACCGATTTGGAAGTTGTCATTGGCACAGCGCACACCGGAATCGTTGCGTACGATCTGCCGAATACATCCCAAGCGCGCATCTTGTGGGGCACAGGACGCGGCACGTACCTGCGCGCAGGCACGCCGCCGATTTCTTTATCGAAAATTTATTTGCCGTTGATTGTAAAGTGAGCAGCGTGAAAACGTGCGACGCACCTTTGGAGGTGCGTCGCACGTTTTCACGCCTTCCGCAGCACCATCCACGAGAATTCTTCTTCCTCGCGCACGGCATAATCCAATCGTCCAAATTCTCTTTGCGCCCAATCCCGGAGCGACGGCATTAACTGCGGCAATACGTTTTCTGGAATCATCCAGGTATCCGAAAACAGCCGCTTGCTGATTTCGCCTAATATTTGCGATACGGTCACTGTCCGCTCGAGCCAACGCGCAATCTCGACCAATTGCGTTGGACTCAACTTGTCCAATTCGCTTCGCAATTCGTCGTACGATTGCGAACCAGGTCGCCGCGCATCGATTCCATGTTCTTTCGCCAGTTCGAACAAGCGCCGTCGCAATTTCGCGTTAGGCGATTGTGGATCGCGTTTGTGATACGTGACGAGAAAGCATCCACCGCGCTTGACGGTGCGCCAAGCGTCGCGCACCGCCTTCTGCCAATTCGCAACGAGATGATAAACATGCACCGCATACACACAATCGAACGATGCGTCCGGGAAGGGCAGCGCGTTCGCATCGGCTTGCGCGAGCGTCACGCACAAATCGCGATTCGCGATTTTGGTTTGCAACTCCGCCATCATCCCCAGCGACAAATCGATTCCCCAAACGGGCAGGCCGCGCTTGAGCACCGGCAGCGCAATGCGCCCCGTACCGATTCCAATTTCCAAAACACGAGAGCGTGGCGTCAGTTTCCCCAATTCGATGATCGAATCGGTCACGGCGCTAGACACCCAATCGGGAATGGCGCGCGACTTGTCGTAGTACGAAACGGCACGATCAAAACCAAGAGATGCTGACATAGAATCCTCTACAAGGAATTATACTACACAAGGGACTCAATTTGTGGTAGAGTTGATCTGTCCACCATTCGGTCGACGCTGGAACACTTTTGACTCAAATGGCGTCATTCTATTAGGATTAGAAAGAGAGGAGACATTGGTGAAAAACATACCATTCCAGTTTTTCATTGGATTGTTGATGATAATGGCTCTGGTCGGCTGTAGTCCGGTCGCATCTTCATCGAACAACGTCACTCCAACTTCTCCAGGCACTCCAATTCCGAGCAGAACCGATAGCGCAGTCACCCCATCTCCAGCCGGAGGATTGCCTGCCCTGCCTACTAGCTTACCCACTGCGATATTGTTGCCCACGCCGGCAACCACTCCAGTCTGGACGGTCAGCCCAATTTCGCCAACCGAACCCATAATCGGAAAGGATAAACCAAGTATGACTGGCGTACCTGTTCCTCTACCCCTGGACCCTATTTTGGAAAAAATCGTGGCGCAAGCCAAGGACGACCTGGCTAAACGGTCGGGCATTAGCGTAGATCAGATTACGCTCGTTCAAGTGCAAACGGTCACGTGGCCCGACGGGAGTCTGGGCTGTCCTCAGCCGGGCATGATGTATCCCCAAGTCTTGGTGGACGGACTGTTGATTCAGTTACGCGCCAAGGGCGATGTCTACGAGTATCACAGCGGCGGCAACCGCGCACCGTTCCTTTGCAAACCTTCTTAATCGGGTAGAAAAATTCACTCACTCTGAAATACAACGGCGGACCATTCGATCTGATCCGCCGTTGTTCGTTCTTTTAAAGAATCGGCTTGGGTCTAGCGAGTTCTGCCGATTTACTTGGTGACACTTCCGGCAAAGCGAGCGATGTTGATTCCCTGGAACAAGTTGCTAGTCAATTCGGTGTAATTGACCCATGCGCCGGTCTTTTCTCCCTTGACGGAGAATTTGATCGTGCGCGTTTCGCCGGGGGTGCCGGGCGTCGTCGTAACCCGCAGTTGCGTGGTTGTCGTCGGCAAGGTGCCGGTGCCGTTATAGTAATAGTTCTGACCCCGGTTGCCAAATCGATTTTCTGCGCCCACCGTCAAGAAACCAGCATCACCATTGCCCTGTAACGTACCATAGACAAAGGTGACATCTTCGGTGGTGCCCAATCGAATCCACACTTCAAACGTGTCGGTTTTGGCCGCGCTGTATTCTCGCACGCCCGCAAAGTCCACGACAAGCCAGGTGTTGACACCGTCAGTCAGTGTGCCGATCCGGATCGCACCGCCGAATGCTGGATTCAGGTCCGTCCAGAAGGGAGCTAGGACGTTGTTGGGTGGAGTAGCATTCGGTAGATTTTGATTGATGAACTGGACATCCGCCGAAGTTCCGCCGCCCACGATGACGTAGCCATTGCTTACGACACCCACGCGCGTAAAGCTCTCGCCGCCAAAGCTGAACGCTGGGACATTAAAGTTCGCGATAGTCTCATCGCCCATACCCGCAATGGGTGTTATTCCGAACGCCGACAAGGGCAAGTAACCACCCGCGGGAGTGGTTGTCGTCGTTCCGATTTGTACATTCGGTGGTTGTTGTCCCTGCAACGTACCTTTGAAGCTGATTTTATTTTCGTCGTTCGAGGTTCCGCCAACCACGCTGCCCTTGACTAGCTTGAGCTGCTCCGGCAATTTGTTGTTCACTTCGACGTTGGCATTACTAAAGCTGGTGTTGTTGAACGTAATCACACAATTCGACGTGCCGTCCTTGGGGAACGAAGCTGGGTTGCAAGAACTGGTGAGGTTGACAATGGGTTGCTTGCGAACGATGGTGATCGGGATATGCAGCGAGCGCTTGTTCTTGCCTTCGTTTTGGTCGAGGTAAAGCGTCGCAAAGCGCGTTTGTCCGAGTGGAACATCTCGCGCGTCAACTGTAATGTCGAATGTCTTGCTGCCGCCGGGCTTGACTTCGAGTTCGTCTGGCACTTTGATCTTGACATCCGCAGGTGCGACGACCTTCAGCTTCCAATGGCTGTCGCTTCCGAGCAAACTCTTGGCCGTGCGTTGAACCGTAATCACGCCTGGCATGACGGGCACATACACACTGGGATAGTTCACGTTCCATAGATCGGCTGCATGAGCCACATAGTCCGCGGCACTCACATCAAAGGTCAACCCAGGATCACCCGCAACGTTGAGATCGACTCGCCCCGAACCATCGTCGAATGCGTTGGCTGGCGTGGTGCCGTCTTCTTTGACCACCTGGGTCCACGCGGTCGTCATCAAAGCCGATTTGATCTGGCCCGGTGTCCAGTTCGGATGCAGCGCTTTGATGAGCGCGCCCGCCCCGGCAATATGCGGGCTGGACATGGACGTACCGGCAATCGCTTGGAACAATTCGCCTTGCGGGCCAAGAGCTACACCGCCGTTCGCTGGGCTAAGGTGTTGCGGACTCGCTCCGGCAAGGATCTGCACGCCGGGCGCAGTGATGTCTGGTTTGCTGATGCCGATGGTCTGAGCAGGCCCGCCGCGCGAGCTGAACGACGCCATCACGTCACCTTTGGCAGATACTTTGGCTCCTTGAGTAAGAGTCGCTTTGACATTCGCATGCGAGCCAATGAAACTGAGCAACGCTTGACCATCGGTGAATTGGATGTGAGTGGTCGGCAAATAGTGATTGTCGGTTTCGACATCCGTCACGGCAGTCGATTGGTTGTAGAGAATCATACCGACAGCGCCGCCCTGAAGGACATTGTAACCTTTTTGTGCGCGACCGGTATTACCGCGCTGGCACACGACGACTTTGCCTGCTACACTCCCCGCCGCGAATGGCGTATCGCAACGCACATCGGTCGGTGGCACAAAGATTGCCGCCGGACCTACACCCTTGGTAATCGAAGTGCCTTTTAGCACAAGACTAGCGCCACCATCAGCTGTGATCGTCGCTGTATTTTGAAATGCGCGATTTTCTGTGCTTGCCGCAACAGTGGTCACCCAAGGTCCGCGATGCGCCACGGTTTCGGCGGTTGGTCCCGCATTGCCAGCTGAAGCGGCGACAAAGACGCCAGCACTGTATGCTTGCAAGAACGCTTGCTCAACTGCGTCGGCATAGGGATTCGTACCGCCACTGATCGAAAAGTTGATGACGTTGACACCGTCTTTGATCGCTTGCTGGACGGCGGCCGCCGAGTCACTGCTAAAGCAACCTTGTGCTCCGCAGACTTTGTACATGATAACGCGCGCGCGTGGCGCAATGCCGGAAATCGTGCCGCGCGGAATCCCAAAGATACTCGCCTCGACCTTGCCATTTCCGGCCGCAGTACTGGACGTGTGCGTTCCATGACCATCGTCATCTCGCGCGGTTGTGTACTCGCCAGGATTCAGTCCGATTACGGCTTCGTACGTGGACATGAAGCGATAGGCGCCGATCAATTTGTTATTGCAGGTGAACGCTGGGCCGGGGTTTGCGCCGCCGGTGAATTTACACTGGCGGGGAACGTTCGAGGGAGGAGGCGGAGGCGCGCCATACGCTTTCCCGGCTGGGTCGGGGTTGGAAAACGATGGATGCTCGGGCCAGATACCGGTATCGAGCACGCCGACGATCACATTCTCGCCGGCATTCTGCTGCCCACCCAGTTGATTCCAAATCGCGGTCGCGCCGATGAACTGCGGGCTGTTTTCCGTATCGAGTTTCAACAATTCGTCCGGGTATACCGCTTCGACATCGGGCATGGCCGCCAATGCTTTCACTTTATCGGCTGGCACGCGGACGGACACGGCATTCAGAACGACATCAAAACGTTGTCCGGTTTTTGCTTCCGGCACGAACTTGGCGAGATTTTTCTCCAAGTCGCTGTGCTTTTTACTCAAGTAGTTGAGATAGGACTTGCTATTCGGCGACTCGGTATCAAGTCGAGCGGCTCCGGTTACCGATGGGCTGGTGGCTGGTAGCCCTGGGACACTACCGCGATAATCGGCCAGCGCTTCGCCTTTGAGCTTGACAATCACATTCACTGCGTTTTGAGCGTTGGGTTGGAGTGACTGGGGCTGAACGGACTTGGCTCCACCTTGGACAGAGATGGGCGAAAGCGGAGTGGCTTTGAATTTATCGGGTCCCTGCGCAAAAGTTGGCGTGATTGCCAATAGGACCATCATGCTGACGAGCGCAAGAATTCTGTACTTCATGTTGGTTTCCCTCCTGAGGTTTACGTGCTGGATTGCAGTGCAGCGTGCATGTGAATCACGTCAAATCGACCACCTCCTTCCCATAACGTTTGGCTGAACTGGTTCCGGGGCGGGACATTGAACTGGCGCTCACAAAAAGAAACCGCGACCAGGGCAAAAAGGCCCTAGTCACGGTCGGTTACGCCACTCGCTCCACCTGGTTTATGGCGTCCACATATAAACCCAGGTTTCATCGCGCCCGTCATGAGCAATTACCCTAACGCATCATCACGCTAAGGTCACACCAATCATCACATGTGCAAAAACTGGGAAAACACAAGAGAGGAAAAAACGACGCTGTCTTTCGACAACCGTCGAGCGAGCGGATACTAGCACAGACAATTTTCAGTGTCAAGAGGGGTATCGAAAAATCGGAAGAGGAAACGCGGCTGCCAGTTCGTTTTGTTACTAGCGCCAAAATAAAAAGAGCAACGCTACGACGAGAATCAAAATCGCAAGCCCCCCAAGCCACACCATGGGAAATTGTCGTTTCGACTGTGGCGTGCTGGGGACTGCGCTCGCTGGCTCATCGAGCGCCAGCGGCGGCGACGTGCGAATGGCAAATGACTCGCGATATTTTTTGACGCGCAAATACCACATGGCATCTTTAGCCGCTTGATGACGCGGATTGAGACGCAGCGTTTGCTCCATACACTGCAAACCTTCGTCCGTGTTGGGCGCAGTGCTGCCCCGCATGAACCACACCGATTCATTGTTCGGGTCAAGCTCAGTAGCTTGGACGAACAGAGCGTGTGCATCGGCAAGGTTGCCATTGTGCAAAGCCGTCTTGCCTTTCTCATAAAGATTGATCGCGCCTGAGGCATCGACCGGTGGCTTGAAAGTGGGCTGATGTTGCCTGGAAATTTCCCATTCCAAGCCTGCGCGCGCTTGAGCGTTATTGGGATCAAGCGATAGAACATGTCGCAAGCAATCGACCGCATCCGCACGATCTTCGGTAATGCCCGCGCGCCAGAGCCATGCTTCCACATTCGTTGGATCGAGTTCGGTTGAGTGAGTAACTAGACGATACGCGCTCGGCTTTTGCCCCACCTCGGCGAGCGTCCGCGCAAGCGCAAGCAGCACTGCCGCGTCTGCCACACCGCTCTTGTTGATACGCTCTTCGATATATGCATCCATTTGGATGCGCGCTTCCCAACTATTCGGCGCAAGCGCCAACGTGTACGCCCAGCTTATGATCGCTTCATCCGTGCTGACGGCTGTTTCCGCGAGACCGGTCCAGCCACGCGGATCATTTGGATTCAGTTCCACCACACGCGCATACAGCGTGCGCGCGCGCGCCTTGTCATTTGTCGATCGGGCGCGCTCGGCGTGACGCAAGAGGGTATCGAAATCTTCCCAGGGGTGTTGAGCATCCGTTTTGACGGTCGTTTCGGTTGAATTGGACGCGGATAAAGTTGAATTTGGCATGGTTGAATCGAACTAGTCTCTCTTGATCTTATTCAATAATTGGCTGGATGATGCCTTTGGAACAAGCGGACAACAAGGAATCGACAATGTCTGGATCGAATTGAGTTCCACGGCGGCTGACAATTTCTTCGATGGCTTGAGCTTGCGAAAGTCCAGCGCGATAAGGTCGATTGGACGTCATCGCATCGAAGGTGTCGGCGACGGCAAGCAAACGTCCTTCGATTGGAATCTCGTCTGACTTGAGTCCAAACGGATAACCCTTACCATCGTACCGCTCTTGATGATACAACACATACGGCAGCATCGGTTTCAATGCGGAAATGCCGCGCAACATTTGCGCGCCGAGCACCGGATGCTTTTTCATTTCGTTGTATTCTTCCAAGGTCAAATGATCGGGTTTGCGCAGAATTGCATCGGACACGCCGATCTTGCCAATGTCGTGCAAGTACGCACCGATTTCCAAAATCTCCATCTGCTCGCGCGTCCAATTCAATTCGGATGCAATCGCCAGCGCAATCTGCGTTACGCGATTGGTATGACCCGCGGTGTACGGATCGCGCGCTTCCACGGCATTCGCGATGATGCGGACCGTCTCGGCGAATGAGCGCCGCAATTCAGAATACAGCTTGGCGTTATTCAGAACAATCGCGCTTTGAATGGCGAACGCGGTCAAAATGTCACAATCAGCGCCATCGAATAGAGTGCCGTCTTTTTTGTTTAGCACTTCGATCACGCCAATCACACGTTCCTTGTCGATCAACGGGACCGACAAAAGCGAGTGTGTGACTAATGTCGTATCGTTATCGACCTGGTTGTAATGGCGCGGGTCCGTTTGGGCATTGTTGACGATGTACGGTTTGCCTTCTTGAGCCGTAAGCCCTACGATGCCAACGCCCGCTGGCAAGCGTGTGTGCAATAATTTCTGGCTCGCCGGTCCAACGACGACTTGGAATTCCAACTCGCCAGTTTGTTCGTCGACGAGAAAGAGCGATCCCGATTCGGCGCTGAGCAGTTCAACCGCGCGCTCCATAATCGACGTGAGCACGTCGTCCACGTCGAGACTCTTGGCGATGTCGCGACTGACTTCGATGAGATGCTGGGACTGGGTCGCCCGCCGCCTAATTTGATTATACGCGCGTGCATTCTCAATTGCAATGGCAGCATGAGTCGCAAAGGCAGTGATCAAGCGCAAATCGTTTGCGGTCAATGGCGGCATACCAATCGAACGAGCCAAGTTGATAATACCGAGCAACTCTGGTACATTGGGATTGCTATGATCCAAGATGGGCACGCACAACGACGACGCAATTTGATCGGGCTTGGGGAAAGACTTGGGGTATTGTTTGCTATCAATCGGTCCGATCAAGAGCAACGGTTGGCGATGCAACGCCACCCAGCCCGCCACGCCTTCGCCGATTCGCGTCTGAGTCTCATTCACAACTGCCGGTGGCAGATTTTCGCTTGCCGCAATTGCCAAGCGCTGGCTGGATTCTTCCACGAGCATCACCGATCCACTGGTAGCATTCACAAGAGCTAGCGCCATTTTCAATATTTTTGGATACAGCGTTTCCCAGTCGGGCGAAGAACCCAGGTCGGCGCTTGCTGCAAACAAACTTTCCAAATCTGGGGTACGCATCGGTAAGAGAGATTCTGGACCAAAGGTAGGTTCGGGGAAAGAACTTGGAGGCGGGAGACTAGCTTTGAGCGCAGGCTTGCTTGTGTGAGAAAGACGCCACTTGATGTCCATAAATATCGATCAAACGCAAGAACTAACCGTACGCAATTTGGTTCGGACCTAGACGCCGAGCCGCTTGCTGTGCCTGTTGCGTCATCGCCAACAAATCGAAAATAGAAGCACAGCCGTTGCGTGGATACACACACACGCCGATCGTCGCCGTAATCTGAACTAATCCATGCGAACTGCCCAAGCGAATCGAATTGATTCCGATCCGCAAGCGCTCGGCAACTGTACGCGCGCCCTCAGCGCCGGTCATGAGCAAGAGCAACGCTATTGAATCGCCATCATAACGCCCCAGCATATCCACTGAACGAATGATGTTACGGCACACGTTGGTTACTTCACGCAATACCACGTCGCCAAATTCATGACCGTGGCGCAAATTGAGAATACTCATGCCATCGATATCGACGACGATGGACGTAAGCGAGTGATTGTAACGCCAGCTCCGTCGAAATTCGCGGTCTGCCATTTCCAAAAACACCTCGCGTTTGAGTGCGCCCGTGGTGGGATCGTCGGGCACGAGGTGTTCATTCTCTTCCTTGAGACGCGCAAACTCTATCGCCAGCACGCCTTGTTCAGCCAAAAACTCAAACCAAGCAATCCGTTCTAAATCGATGAGTTGTTCTTGTGGCAAATCGTATGCGACCAGAATACCAATCAATTGTTTTTGATTGAACATGGGCGTGCCGATAAACTGCACCGGCGGTTCATCGGGGTCAGGACCGGTCATGGCGTCGATCAAAGTTTTGCCGGCGTTTGCCACGCGTTGCGCAAAACCTTCACGCGGTCGTTCGATAAATTCGCGGATGGAATCGCCGGAATGGTCCGATTCGTAAGCAGTGACAATTTGAAAACCAGTGGTGGCATGCAGAAGAAGCACGACGGCATGTCCGGCGTCCAGGACTTGGCAGCTTGCATTCGCGATGAGTTGAAGCACATCGGCAAGTGGTTTAGCGGGAATGGCTTGCGTAATTTGATGAATCAAACGCAAAGGAACTGCGCGCGTGTTCTCGCGTTTGGGTTCCTCTGGCCCGCTTTCTGCATTTTCGTCGTCTGACGATTCTAGCTTGTCGTCGTCTTCCGGAGAATCAATCGCCTCGACGATCAAATCAGCTAATTCATCCAGTTCATCTTCAGAAGTTTGCGCATACGTGAACGCGCCTTCGCTGATGCCCTTCTCTGCTAACTCGACCGAGTCTTCATCGCACAACAAAATGACTGGGATTGACGGGGCATGTTTTTTAACATGGCGTAGAATATCCAGTCCAGTGGGACGACGCAGATTAACTCCCGCCAACACAACATCGAATTGGTCGGGAGTAAAGCGGCTGAGCAAATCTGCGCCATCATGCGCGAGAGTGACACCAAATCCTTGCTTTTCGAGTGCGCGACGGGCGGCAACGCAAAAAGCCATATTGGGGTCTGCCAGGATCACTTGGATTTCATCGGCTTGTGGCTGAGGTGTCATGATTGTTTGAATTATACAACAAAACGCTCAATGCGTAAAAAACGAGTCCACAATGAACAATTTAGAAACCGGGTTTAAAAGTCAATAGAGCGACGAAACCGCGGACGTATCCATCCAAATCGGAGATTGCTTCTTCGGCACGCGATTCAGGTGACCCTACGCTTTGCGCCGGTCATACTATGTGCCTTTTCGCAATGACAGTTGCCCTACATCCCTTGATCGAGCATAAGCATAAACATTTGAACGACATGTGGGTCGAATTGTTTGTTGCTTTCCGCCAGAATGTGTCGCCGCGCTTTTTCTTCGCTCCAGGCAGGACGATAAGGGCGGTCGGAACGAATCGCATCCCATACGTCAACCACGGCAAAGATACGAGCGGACAACGGGATTTGTTCGCCCTTGAGTCCGCGCGGATAACCGGTCCCTTCCCATTTTTCGTGATGACAATAGGGAATATCGATGGCGGGGTGCAAGTATTCGATGGGCAAGAGCAAATCGTGAGCATAAATAGGATGGCAACGCATGATTTGCCACTCTTCCGCCGTCAACTCACCGGGCTTTCGCAAAATCCCGTCGGGCACGCCCATTTTGCCAATATCGTGCAGCAGTGCGCCCCGCCGCACATGCACCAGTTCTTCGCTGCTAAATTGCATCGCTTGAGCAAGCCGCAAGGTCATTTCCGTCACCCGCAGCGTGTGCCCTTCCGTTTCCTTATCACGCAAATCAAGCGCGCGCGACCACCCTTCAATCGTTGCATCGTACGCCAGCGCCAAATTTGCATTCGACCGTTGCAACTCATCGAAAAGCTGAGCGTTATCCAATGCAATTGCCGCTTGACCGGCAAGCGATTCCAAAAAGTCCAACCATTCCGAATCGGGATTTTGGGGCGTGCGGTGAAATACTTCGAGCACGCCTTTGGGATTACCTTTGACAAAGAGCGGAATCGCGTGACATGAAACAAATCCTTCCTGCGCGAAAGCCGTTCCTCGCGTCTGGTCATTGGTTTGCGCTAGATCATTGGCACTAACGATGCGATGTTCTAACAGGGCACGCCCCGCATAGCCCGTGCCTATACGAATGGAGGTGCGCTCGATGGCATGGGTATGGAAACCACGTCCGGCTGTGTAATCCAAGGTCTGCAAGAACGAATTGAAAAGCAAAATATCTGCTGCATCGGCATGGAGTTGGAGAACAACCTGGTCGAGCAGAACGTTCAAGATAATCTTGAGATCGAGACTGGCGTTGATCGCCCGGTCAATAGTACGCAGCGCCGTCAATTGCTCCAACCGTTGTTCCGTCTGTTCATGCAGACTCGCGCGATTCATTGCGCTGGAGGTTATCTCTGCAATGGAAACCAACAAGCGCAAGTCTTCATCCCGAATGGGTGTATCTCTTTTGATTCCTAACATACCAAAGGTTTCGCCTTGCGCGATGAGGGGAGCCATAGCGAACGCGCGCGAGCTGCCGATCACATTTTTCGAATAGAACAACGAGTCATGTTGCAGATCGTTGGTCATGTACGGTTGTCCCGTCCGCGCGATATGGCCGGCGACACCTTGCCCCGCTGGAATAGATTTTCCGGTGATACTCGTCCATTCACCCAAAGCCAGTTCATGACAACATTCTCCCGTCTGAGAATTAACCAGAATGAACGTGGCACTATCGGCGTTGAACAACGACCTCAACTCAGCAAGAAGCAAAGATGGAATTTCGGCGCGCGTGGCGGCGACGCGTAACGCGCTGCTGATTTTGTTAAGTGTTTCCAGTTCGCGCTCGTGTTTCTTGCGTTCAGTAATATCACTAAAGACTGCCAGGGTGCCGGCGAAAACTCCGTTTTCAACAATTGGTGTGCCGGAAACGAGAACGGGAATACGTGCTCCACTTTTATGCTGAACTTCGATTTCATATCGATCCGCTTTACCCAGAGTACGTCGTGCGGCGGCAGACTCTACAACCGCTAGTTGATCTTGCGGAACCAAGAGCATCCAGGATTTGCCGCGTAGTTCGTCCATACTATAACCGAACATCATTTCCGCCGATGGGTTACAAAAGGTAATATTGCCTCGCGCGTCTTCAATCAAGATGCCTTCCTGCATCAACTGGACAATTCGTTCGTTAAATTCTTTGAGTTGGCGAATTTCGTCCGCCGCCCGCTTGCGGTCGGTGATGTCTTGGACAATTCCCGTCAATCGCAGCGGCTTGCCGGTATCGTCGAGAATTAGCTCGCCCGCTTCTGCCCACACAGTCCGGATCGACTGATCGGGCAGCACGATCCGATATTCCAAGGGTACCGGTTTCTTGTCTTGAATCACCGAGAGATTCGATTGTTCTACTTTCGCGCGGTCCTCTGGATGAATAGCTTGCGCGATGACATCCGGGAGAAATCCCGTAAACGTTTCTTTCGTTAGTCCAAAGAGGCGGTACATTTCATCGGACCAGTCAAGCAGATTGCGTTGGATGTCCCACACCCAGCTTCCAACGTGCGAAACCGATTGCGCTTTTTTCAACTTCATTTCGGACTGACGAAGCTCTTGTTCTGCGCGCCTGCGTTCGGTAACATCACGAAAACTCCAAACCCGTCCCATGCTCTTTCCGTCGAGACGCTGGGATTGGGAGTATCGTTCAAACACGCGACCATCTTTGAATTCCAAGGAATCAAGACTCGTGGCTTCAGGTTGCGTGTACAAGTCTTCTACTTTGCGGAGAAAACCATCTGGGTCGATGAGTTGGTCTGTAACAAAACGGAGAGCCTCTGCATCATCGTGCCTAACCAGAATGGAAGCTGGAATCCGCCACATCTCGGCGAATTTGCGATTGAAATTCACGATCTTGCCAGTTTGATCCACTACGAGAATACCATCGGCGGTAGATTCCAGCGTCGCTTGAAGCAAGGAATGTGAATGCTCTAACTCCCTCGCCGCATGTTTGCGCTCGGTAATATCGTGCATGAACGAAAATAATTGGCGCGCTCCTGGCGCAGCCGCAACACTAATTTCCAAATCGATCAGCCGACCATCCTTGGCGCGATGGCGCGATTCAAATCGAGTTGAACCAGTCTTTGCGATTTGTTCACTGCGCTGCAACACTTGACTAGACGTTTCGTTCGCTTCGACGTCTTGAATCGACATGGTCAACAACTCTTCTCGACTATAGCCACTCATGCGACAATACGTCTCGTTCACATCCAGAATTTTTCCATCTAGATCCGTGATCCAAAACCCATCGGCGGTTGTGCTCACGAGCGTACGATATTGCTCTGCACTCTCACGCATCGATTGTTCAACGCGCTTGCGTTCGGAAATATCCCGCATGTTGAGCACGGCGACCGGCTTGCCCGTCTCGTCAATGCGGCTTCTGCCAACGGCTTCCACAATGCACCATGTGCCGTTTCGATGCAGCAATCGCAGTTCAAGAGTCGGAGTGCCGATTTTGCCCTCCAGCAAGAATTTGAACATGTGATGTGCCTGCGGCAAATCGTCTGGATGAATAAACTCAAAGCCCGATTTGTTGATGGCGGCAGTAGTATCGTATCCCAAAAAACGCTCGACGGACGGACTAAGATAGAGTAAAGTACCCAAACCGTCTACGACAATGATAAGGTCGGAAATATTTTCGATGAGCGAACGATAATAGTCAGCGCTTTGCTGCAACGCTTGCTGCGCCTGGATGCGTTCGGTAATATCGCGCGTGACGCCGATCACTTCGATCTCGCCGCGCTCATTCAGCACAAAGCTCGCAGTCACTTCGGTGCTGACGATGGAACCATCCTTGCGCGGTTGATCGACGATGGCCGTTTCAATGAAGGGTTGATTCGGATTCGCCATGAAACGCGCAATACTAGAGTCCAAGGAACGATTAATCTCGGCTAACGAGTCCGGCGTTAATACCTGATCGAGCGATTGCGCCATGACTTGTTCGACCGTAAAACCTCGCAGCCGTTCGACCGACGGACTCATGTACGTAAACTTCTTCCGGGCAAGATTCAACACCCAAACGACATCGCCCACATTCTCGGCCAACAAACGATACCGCTTTTCGCTATCGCGCAGGGCTTGCTCCGCCCGCTTGCGTTCCGTCACATCGCGGTTGACCGAGACCGCCCCGATCACGTTTCCTTGTTCGTCGTACAACGTTTTGAGAGATACGTGAACGTCGATGAGCGCGCCGCTCTTGTGATGTTGGACAATATCGCCGGTCCAATAACCTTGTTTGGCGAGATGTTGGCGCAACTCTTGCAATGCGTTCAAGTCCAAATGCGGATGCGTAATATCCGGCAGATATTTGTCCAAGACCTCGTCCAGCGTCCAGCCAAACACTTGCTCGGCGCCTTGGTTCCACGACGTGATCATAAAATGGTTATCGGTGGCAACAATCGCATCCGAAACATTGGCAAGCAAATACGCCTGGTATTCCAGCGTTTTCATCGCCTTGAGTTGCTCATCCCGCAAGCGTTTTTCTTGCAAGACGTTGTGGATGGAAGGACCCAAGCGCGTCAAACGGTCTTTGAGCAAATAATCAGCCGCGCCCTGTTTGATGCACTCGACTGCCGTCTCTTCGCTGATGGCACCCGAAACGACGATAAAGGGAATATCCCACTCGCGCGCTTGCAGTAATCTCAGCGCACGCATCGCATCGAACTGGGGCAAGTAATAATCGGACAGGATAATGTCAAGGGACGGATCAAGATTGGCTAAATAATCTCTTTCGTTGTCGACCCGCTGACAAATTGGCTCAAACCCCGCCAATTTGAGTTCCATGACAATCAATTCCGCATCAACAGTGACATCTTCGACGAGCAACACACGGAGCGATTCTTTCATGCCGTTCTCCTCACGGTTGCAATCTATCTCAACGTCCGCTAAAGTTTTTATTCCGTCGGAAGCTGATTGAGCAATAACCAGTAAAAACCCAGTTGCCGCACCGCTTCGGTAAATTGTTCAAAATCGACCGGCTTGGTGATATAACTATTCACGCCCAGCGCATAACATTCTGCTATATCCCGATCTTGTTGCGAGGTTGTCAGCACGACGACCGGAATCTTGCGCGTGCGCATATCGCCTTTGATGCGGCGCAAGACTTCGATGCCATCGACTTTGGGCAGTTTCAAATCTAGCAAAATGACGCGCAGACCAGCTTCAATCTTGCGATCGGCATAGGGTCCCGTGCAAAAAACAAATTCGAGCGCTCCTGCACCATCGCGGGCGACTTGGATATGGTTCGCCAAGTTGTTTCGTTTTAGAGCATGCAGCGCCAACTCCAAGTCATTTGGATTGTCTTCGACCAGCAAGCTCTCAACCACTTGATCAAACATCAGACTCTTTTCTCAAGCCGCGACCGAATCATGAACCATAAAATAAAAAGTCGCGCCTTGATCCACCTGTGCATCCGCCCACGCATGACCGCCATGGCGCGCCAAGACACGTTGAACATTCGCCAAGCCAACCCCGTTGCCTTCATAGTCTTCGGCACGGTGCAGTCGCTGAAACACGCCAAACAATTTATGCGAGTATAGCATATCAAATCCGGTGCCGTTGTCCTTGATAAAGTAAATGACCGGCTGTTCCCCCGAAGACTCTTTCTGGATGACTCCAATTTCGATTTTGGCAATCGCGCGTGCACGCGTGTACTTGAGCGAGTTGGAAATCAAATTGATCCAGACCTGACGCAACAACGTCACATCACCTTCACAGGCAGGCAAGTCGCCGATCGAAATCTCGACCTGGCGACCTTGGCACTCGTGTTGCAGCAATTCAAGCGCTTGATTCACCAGTAGCCGCATATCGACCTGCGATACCCGCATCGATTGACGATTGAGACGCGAGAATAAAAGCAAGTCATCGATCAGCCGCCCCATTTGCTGCGCGTTCTGGCGAACGATTCCCAAATAGCGAATCGCATCTGGCGCAAGATTCGCCGAGTACTCGTCTACAAGAATTCGCGAAAACCCATCAATCGAGCGCAGAGGCGTGCGGAGATCATGCGACACAGAATAGGAAAACGCCTCCAATTCCCGGATCATCGATTCGAGTTGAGCGGTCCGTTGTTGAACGCGAGTTTCCAACTCCGCGTTCAATTGTTGAATCGCCGTTTCCGCTTGCCGACGCGTGGTAATGTCGCGAATAATTTCTTGAAGCAGCCGGTCATGATCGACCTGAATGATATTCGCACTCACTTCGACCGGGAATGACCTGCCATCTTTGCGCAAGTGAACGGTCTCAAACAGGCACATGCCTTGTTTTTCGATTTGACGATTCCATTCGTCGGAAGACAGGGCTAGATCCGGCGCACGCAATTGGGAAATGTTCAACCCCAGCAACTCATCCCGCGTATAACCGTACGCTTCTTCGGCGCGCTTGTTGACATCGACGATTTGTCCATCCACGGTGGCAAGCAAGAAAATGTCGTTGGCGTAACGATTCAGAATTTCGTAGCGTTGCGCTAGCAAGCGTTGGGCATGTTCGACCACATATTGTTCTTTATAAAACAAAATGCGCTGTTGCCGCCAAACCATTCCGATGGCTGCCCCCGCCGCTAGGATCAATGCCATGATCGCGATCCCCACGATTCGACTGCTCTGTTCCAAAGGCGCATACAACTCGGCAAGGTCCACTTTGGCAACAAGCGCCCACGGCGAATTGGGAATCGTTCGCATGGCGGCGAGCACGGGAACGCCGCCATAGTCAACCCCCTCGATCACACCCTCTTCTCCCAGGACCGCGCGTTGAGCGGGCAATTGATAATCGCTCAGTGGCAGACACAACGTCAGCGCGGAATCCTTTTTGCGACGCAAGTCATTAAGAAAAAGCACCGCATCGCCATCGCGCCGAACCAACACCGTCTCGGCGGAGTCACTCGGCGTGGGCCAGGTCTCGATCAATGGTGCAAGAAACTGGCGCGCGTCGATTGTGAGCAAAACAAAAGCAACTGGCGCAGTGTTATCTTGTTGCGGATTCAGAATCGGCGCGATCAGGTTCAGGGAAATTTTCCTGTTGACCGAGTTCTGGTAAAAATCAGAAAGCTGCGGTTTGTTCTCGCGCCGCGCAAGCGCGATCAACTCGTGGACCGCTCCTGAGGGTTGAGCCGATTCAGGCAACGCCAGGAGTGGTTTACCTTCAAGATCGAGAAAAAAAATAGACGAGTACGTCGGGTTTGCGAGGAATGAATCAAGCCAGGTGAACAAATCGGATTTCAAGTCTGCGGATTGAGGATTAATGAGCCAAGATTGCAGAGTGCGCGCAGCAGAATGATCTGCCATGAGCGAAAATGCATCTTGGAAACGCTCGGTCCGCCAATTGACGATCTGTTCGACCTTGAGTTTGCCAATGGCAGCCAGTTCGTTTTGTTTTTGCGCCTTGACTTGATAGGTCAGCGACCGCAGGTAGGTATAACCGTTAACCCCGATACCAACCGCGACCAGCAAAAAGATAAAGAACAATCGCCATGGCAAGTTTCGGAATTTGGAAAGCTTCATGGCACGCTCTCTCCACTGGAACGTTGGACTAGTATCATACTTGAATGCCTTTATGGCAAATGCATTGCGGGGAAAACGTTGTAAGGCAGAGAGCGGTTCGCAACGACACTGTTGATCATTAGCAATTTTGAAATTGGTTACATTGTACGTCAACTCGATTCTATCGTCAAAAACGCTTGACCGGTTTGAGTTTTAGTTGGGCGCGTGATACAATGGAATCAACGAGCCGACGCAATGCTGCGTCCTGCCTGGGGGTTGGATGCCTTTGAGATGCATAGTCTTAACGGCATTTTTTATTTTCTGATGATTTTCCGCCAGGAGGCCATGCCCTATGTTGAACCTTGAGCAAGAGCAACTTGAATTGCCCCACCACTCTCATTTCGATGTTTTGGAATGCAGACAAGGCGAGTTGATTCAGCCGCCCGATTTGGATGCGTTTCGCAAATGGAATTGCACCCAAAAACCACGCAAACACATCGACAGGGTGATGACGGAGCAACAAGCGGTCAGTCGATTTGTAACCGATGGTTGTTACCTTGGAACTGAATTGTACGGAACGGTGCGTTGCCCCATTGCTGCGCGAGGTAATCGATCCGGATAGGTTGTACATTTGAGACCCGAAGACCCTAAAAGGTTTTCTTTGCCTGATCCATAACTTAGTAAAGAAAGAAACATGGGTTGACACGAGTATTGGTTGGCAAAGAAAACCTTATGAATTTTGAAACTCATAATCGGTAATCCTCTGGAGTCGAGTCCTTCGACTTTGCTCAGGACGGGCTGTTTACGCGGTTATTGGCTTGGCAAGAAACCCACTCAAGCGTCGAGTCCAGAACTCCATTACCGATTTTGACGGTCAAAACTCATTAAGGTCTTGCTAAAATTGCCATGCGTGTACAAGTATGCTAGAATCGCAACATGCCTCATGAATCCTTTGTAACGACGAGTCGTGGCTTGGACTATGATTCACCGCCCATGCGTTTGTACGAAAAAGCAAAACGACTGGGCGTGTGGAATCCATCGGACATTAATTTGAGCCAGGATATTCTCGACTGGGAATGGCTCAAGAGTGACGAACGCGATTTGATCGTGCGTCTCATCGCGATGTTTCAAGCCGGTGAAGAAGCAGTCACGCTGGACTTGCTGCCTTTGCTGATGACCGTCGCCAGCGAAAATCGTTTGGAAGAAGAAATGTTCTTGACGACATTCCTCTGGGAAGAAGCCAAGCACACCGATTTTTTCCATCGATTCATGAAGCAAGTCACTCGCACGTGCAAGGATTTATCAACCTACCATACACCGAACTATCGCACAATCTTCTACAAAGAGCTGCCGAAAGTGATGCAACGTCTTCGCCGCGATTCGTCACCGCGCGCGCAAGCACAAGCCGTCGTCACATACAACATGATCGTCGAAGGCGTGTTGGCAGAAACGGGCTATCATGCGTTTTCGGTCGCCCTCGAAAAAAGTGGATGGATGCCAGGTCTGCGTAAAGGCATTGCCCTGCTCAAGCAAGACGAAGCGCGTCACATCGCGTACGGGATTTATTTGCTCTCGCGTCTCGTCGCCGAAAATCCAAACCTCTGGGCGGTCATCGAAACCAAGATGAATGAATTGCTTATGCCGGCAATCGGCCTCATCGGCGATGCGTTTGTGGCGTACGATCCGATTCCGTTCGGATTAAAGTACGATGAATTTGCGAATTATGCGTCGCAACAATTCGCAAATCGATTGGGACGCTTGGAACGCGCGCGCGGACAAACGATCGATGAAATTAATAAGGTCACGCAAGATACGATCGAGCAATTGGCGTGATGGGAACAGACCCTAATGAGTTTTGAAACTCAAATTCGGTAATCCTCTGGAGTCGAGTCCTTCGGCTTCGCTCAGGACCGGCTGTTTAGGCGGTTATTTGCTTGAGCCAGTAAACCCACTAAAGCGTCGAGTCCGGAACTTGCTACCGATTTTGACTGGAAAAACTCATAAGGTTGCTTTGTCTGATGAGACTATCGACTAGCCATTAACATTGTGACCATGATATTGGTTAGCCAAGAAACCTTGCGGCTCTTGGTCACGGTTTCGTTCTAACGAAATTTTAAGACAAATTTAACCAACCGCTGATATTAATCGAATAAAGTAAGGGTTGACTTTTCGACAATCGAATATAGAATCCTCGATGACGTAGGACAAGTTTTGGCTTGTCCTATGTTTTTCCAAAAAAGGAGTAGGGTATGCAACGATTTTCACGCTTGGCTTATCTCGTTCCTGCTTTTGGGTTCACCTTATTTAGTTTGGTGTTGCTATTCCGTCATTAGAGCAATAGCTTGACGGAATCCAGTCCGTCGAGTGTTTTGTTGGTGAATGAAACGTAAAGCGCAACTGTCCGCGTTTTACGTTTCGTTTTTTTCGGTTATAATGAGATCAATGGATAACGATGGAATGCTGGTCCAAGCGGCGCAGCAAGGCGACAAGCGTGCGTTCGCCCAGCTAGTCGAAAAATACGAACAGCGCGTTTACAACTTGGCGCGCAAAATGATGCGCGATCCTCAAGATGCCGAAGACGTTTTGCAAGAGACATTCATCAGCGTCTATCGCAACCTGGGAAACTTTCACGGCGATTCTAGTTTCTCGACGTGGCTCTATCGCATTGCGACCAATGCCAGTTTGATGAAGTTACGCGCACGCAAAGAACCTGCGTTGTCGCTCGACGAACCGATTGAATCGGAAGACAACGATAACCTGCCGCGTGAAATCGTCGATTGGGGGATTACGCCGGAGCAGGCGCTGCTCAACAATGAAACCCGGGGGAAGATGGACACCGCCATCACGGAATTACCGGAAATGCTGCGCACTGTTTTCGTTTTGCGCGACATTGAGGGCTTGTCCGTCCAAGAAACTGCCGACGTGCTCGCCATTAGTGTGCCGAATGTCAAAACGCGTCTGCATCGCGCGCGTTTGCTATTGCGTGAGAGCTTGTCGGCATACTTTAAGGACCGGGCAGCCGTCAAGTGAGTCAAAGGATCGAAAATGAAACATATTCATTCTGATTTGTGTGGCAACCTGTCGTCGCAATTACCGGATTATTTGGATGGCGAAGCGCGCGAAGCGATCTGTCGCGCGATTGAGGAACATTTGGCAGAGTGTGAAGATTGCCGCATCGTCATCGATACGATGAAAAAAACGATCACGTTGTATCGCGAAGCGCCACTGGAAACAGTGCCATCCGATGTGCATCGCCGCTTGGTGCGCGTTTTAAACTTGGACGACATTATCGAAGCCAAGTAAGAAACGAACGCCGCTCCGTCCCAGAAAAATCAGAAACCCGTTTTCTTCTCTGTGAGGAAAACGGGTTCTAGGTTTTTAGCGCAGGATGAGCGGCAGGAAAAGTTTGGAGAGCGAATCGATCACACTCCAGAATCCGCCACTGAGTTTGTAATTACCACCGCTAATCGCTCCAGCTTCGGATTGACCAATCGTGCCACTCAACGTGTACGGGCTACCCGATGTGCTCATCGTTCCGCCGCCGTTAATCGTGTACCAATCGATGGTATACGTGTCGGCGGGCTTGGCAGATGTGGGCACGTTGCCCAATGCCAACGCGGCAACGATCATAGCGATTGCCACCGTGATTAGAATCGTTTTGCGTTTCATCGTTGACCTCGCTATTGCAATGTCACATTGCCCAATGGAGCGCGTATCGTCACCGCGTTGTTATAAGTTCCTACGGACGAATACGTGCCGGGCTGGACCCATAGCGTGCCGCCAAAGGGTGTCGCCGTAAAGCCGGGCGGAAATTGTTTGTATGGCGTGAGGAACATTCCATTCTCCGTGTCACCCGTGTACGCGCCGTCTACGAACCGCCAGTCAGACTCTGGGTACAGAAACGACATCGTAAGCTGATCCATGTTGCTGAGGTGAGTACGCTGGCCGATCAAGGTTTGCCAGGCTTGGTTGGGTGACAATACGGTGATAGTTCTGCCAATCGTAGCGCAGTACGGAGTGGCAGGGGTAAAGAAAGCTGCCTGACCATAGTGCATCACCGAGTCAAAGTCGTACGCGCCATATTGACCAGCTTCATCGTGACGATTAAAATTATGGGATTCCCCAGATTGGATACAATCCCATTCGATCTGGACAAAGGAATCCCGATCCGGTCTTGATTGCTCATGCCACAGACCGAGCGCATGTCCTAATTCGTGCGCCATGATAAACTCGGAATTCCAGTTGAAGATGTTGATGGTTTGCCCTCCACCCTGCATGCCGACAGAAGAACTATTTACGGTCGAATCCTGGATATGCGCATAGTTTCCCTCGCCATTGCGGGGTCTGAAATCGACGTTTGCAACGTTCTCCCAATCGCCCATCGCTTGCAACATTGCCGTTTGATTGGGCGCTGTCACATTAGCATCAAACTCGTAAGGCACAATGCCATTAGTCCAAAAGTTGGTCGCATACACCGCATTGGGTGCGCGACCTGTGAGCAGGTCTGTTCGCACCAAGATGTCGCCTTCGATGAGCGTAAATCCTTCCGGCACAGGTGGTTTGGGGGGCAGGGGTGTCGGCGTTGGCCCTTGCGCGCTGACCAAATTCGTCCGATTCAACGCCAAGATCATGGCGACGAATATCGCCAGCGTCAAGAGTGGGACGATGCGTTTACGTGTTTGAACGTGTTTCATGGTTGCCTCCGATGCTATTGCAAATTCACAAGCACGAGCACCAACCCCGTCCCTGTTTCCAATCCCGACATTGCCTTGCCGATGATTGCGCCTTGCGCGCGTTCACGGTCGATTGCTTTCATCGCATAACCGGGCATCGTCGAAGTGGTCAGCAAGTCGCCGGGTTTGATCGGGGACGAAAGCGATTCGGCTTTGACATACACTCGACCCGCGATGGTAACAACAGTGCTGCCATCCATCACATCTTGTTGATGCAACGTCAACCCAGGTTGCACGCCGCCTGCGCCGCTCACAATCCCAGCAACCTTGGTATCATACGCCAGCTCGCTGAGTTTGAGTCGTCCAGGATTGTTTTCGTCAATTACCATCAACGTGCCGGGTTCAACTGCCTGGTCACCGGATACGTCGAATTTTTCGGCTAGATCCGCGCCTCCGCGAATCTGCAATATGTTCGTCGCAGTCGTACCGGCCACATCGAGTTTGGCGCTTGGGCCGGTCGTGCCAATGCCCACGTTGGCAGTATTCTGATCGATGAAGATGCCACGCGCCATTCCTCCGCTGCCAAAGGTGTTGCTAACGCTGAGGTGCATTCCCGAATCGGTGAAATAAATGTCACGGCGGTTGCCGTTTGGCACCATCGCAATGACGCCAGGCCAACCGCCGGGCGTCCCAACATTAACCGATCTAGATCCACCAAAATCAAAATAACCATTCCCCGCAACGGCTAACTTGTTCGACCCAGGATTGTTCGTGCCAATCCCAACGGCAGTCGCACGGATGAGAAATTGATTGTCGGCTGTTGAGGCAAAATCCGCGTTCGTCGAATCGCCCCACACAAATGTGCTGGCATGATTCGCTTTGGCGCGATAACCGGCCGCAAAACTCAGATTGCCCGCCGCGGTATTCCAATCGCCTCCGGCAACCGTTGCATTGCCGCCGCTCGCCGTGTTGCGCCCACCACCCCCAACCGTCGAATAAGGACCGCTGGCAAGGTTGCTCGCTCCGCCACCCACTGTAGCCGCGTTACTGCTGGCGGTGTTGTCCCATCCCCCGGCTATTGTAGCGCTTGCGATGCTAGCGTCATTGGAATAACCTCCACCAACCGTGGCATGTTGACCGCCAGTGGTGTTGCTCTGACCTCCCCCAATGGTTGAAAAATGGCTGTTGGCAGTGTTCGCGTATCCTCCACTCACAGTGGCTGACTCGGCACTGATAGTGTTATTCATGCCTCCACCAATGGTAGAAGCATACCCGCTAACCCAGTTTTGACGGCCTCCGCTGACAGTGGCATAAGTAGCGTAGGCGTCGTTAGCCCACCCTCCGCCAACTGTGCCCGCCTCGCCACTGGCAGCATTGCTATAACCCCCACCGACTGTTGCGTAAGATCGGTCGTCTATAGTGCCAGCATTATCTCCCGCCAGATTTTGGGAGCCACCACTTACGGTACCAAAATGGTCAGTCACGCGATTGTCGAAGCCAAACCAGGCACCGCCTCCCCCGATTGTTGCGCCATACACTCCGCTCGTCACATTGTTGCCACTAAAACCACCGATGATGTTTGGACTAGTCGCGTTCTGTTGCGTGTACAAGCCAGGTAGCGCCAAGGCAAAGGGCGCAGGAGAAATCGGTTGACGAGACGTGAACGCTGTGTAACTCGCGTCGCCCATGCACTGTACAGAGATTGCGAGCCAGCGCGCTTCGCCGGTGAATGCGTTTGCGCCGAATTGATTGCTGGCGTTCAATGTCACATTAAACAAACCATTCGCAACGCTGACGCTGGAGACCGTCTGGGTTGCGCCGAGCTGAGTGCCGTTGCTCACCGCATCCCACAGACCAAATTGGAAATTACAGGTGCTTGTCACTAGGTTACCATTCTTTTTGAGTTGTCCCTGATAATTGAATCCGGTACCGAGTGCAGCACTGGGCGCGCGATTACTTCCGGTCGTGGGACCCTGAGCCGTCGCGCTGGTTGCGCTTGTCAGGATAATCAAACTGGCGAGCGCGATCAAAACGAACAATCTGCGGTTCATCGTTTCCCCCTTGAAATGTGTTGTTATCCGCCGGTTTGAGAACAATCAAGAGATTATGCCAACGCCTCCTTTCCGCGCGATAGAACCCGCAAAAAACAAACCGCCACGTCGAGACGCGGTAAAGCGTCATACGACGTGGCGGTTCCACACATTGGACAGTTGCCTGCTTTCGTCGCCAGGACAAATGTCACGATGAAGTGTTCTACGATTGTCTGGGCTGATTATACAGCAGTTTTAGACCATGCGTCAAGCATTTTTGAGTTTCGTCGATCAATGAGGTATAATGGATTGTGAAAGCGCAAGGACGCCTAGCGCGCGCCCAAGATGGGTGACTGTCTTGAGCGCATTTTTTGTAGGGCAAATTTCCAATTTGCCTTCTTTACGGCAAAATAGAATTTTGCCCTACTAGGAGACCCACATGATTCTACTCAACCCCAAGCACCACACGCGGCATTACCCTGATGCACGTTCGCGCGACATTATGCTCAAGACGATTGAGTTCTTTGAAACCAAAGGCAAGCGCAAACTCAAAGACGATGATCGTCACCACACGTGGTACGCCGACCTCCTCGATTTTCAAAAACGCGAGCAAATCTTTGCGACTCTCCTCACGCCCACCGCGTACGGCAACGGCGATACGCGCTGGGACACCTATCGCAACTGCGAGTTCAACGAAATTCTGGGGTTCTACGGCTTGGCGTACTGGTACACCTGGCAAGTGTCGATCCTGGGTCTCGGTCCCATTTGGATGAGCCAAAACGAATCGCTCAAACAACGCGCCGCGCAACTGCTCCGCGACGGCGAGGTATTCGCCTTTGGCTTGTCGGAGCGATTGCACGGCGCGGATATTTATTCGACCGAGATGTGTCTTACACCCCAAGCCGATGGGACGTATCGCGCCAACGGTGAAAAATATTACATCGGCAACGGCAACACCGCGCCGATGGTCTCGACGTTCGGCAAGATTGCTGGCACGAACGAGTACGTGTTCTTCACCGCCGATTACCGCCATCGCAATTTCGATTTGCTGCAAAACGTCTGCAACAGCCAATCGTACGTCGCCAACTTTGCGCTACGCGATTACCCCATCACCGAAGCGGACATTTTGTCGCGCGGGCAAGTGGCATGGGATACCGCGCTGAACACGGTCAACATCGGCAAGTACAACCTGGGCTGGGCATCGATTGGCATTTGCACGCACGCCTTTTACGAGGCGCTCAACCACGCAGCCAATCGCAAACTCTACGGGATGCACGTCACCGATTTTCCGCACGTCAAGCAAATGTTCACCGATGCGTACGTGCGCCTGGTCGCGATGAAACTCTTTGCGCTGCGCGCGTCCGATTACATGCGCGTCGCCTCGCCGCAAGATCGACGTTATCTGCTGTTCAATCCGATGGTCAAGATGAAGGTGACACTCCAAGGCGAAGACGTCATCAATCTGTTGTGGGATGTCATCGCGGCGAAGGGCTTTGAAAAGGATACGTATTTCGAGATGGCGGCGCGAGACATTCGCGGCTTGCCCAAGCTTGAAGGAACGGTCCACGTGAACATCGCACTGATTCTGAAATTCATGGCGAACTATTTCTTCTTCCCCGCCGAATTTCCCGACGTTCCGACCATCGACACGCCACGCAACGACGGTTTTCTATTCAATCAAGGACCCACCAAAGGTCTAGGCAAAATCCAGTTCCACGACTACAATCTCGCTTACGGCATGTACGATCTGCCGAATCTGAATGTCTTTCGCGAGCAAATCGCCGTGTTCAAAGATTTCCTCGCGATGGCCACGCCCGACGACGCACAACAAAAAGACACCGATTTTCTGATGGCGCTCGGCGAACTCTTTGCGCTCGTCGTCTATGGTCAATTGATTTTGGAAAACGCCAAACTGTACGCCGTCGATTCAGACACCATCGATCAGATTTTCGATTTTATGGTGCGCGACTTTTCAAAGTACGCATTGCAACTTTACACCAAGCCCAGTTCGACGCAGGAGCAAATGGATTTCTGCCTGAAGATGATTCGCAAACCCATCATCGACAACGCACGCTATGATCGCGTGTGGAAAAATAGCGTGTTTGCCTTGAACGGCCTGTACGAGATGAATCCGTAAAACCAATCCATCTTTCAATGAGGAGAGATTCTGTGAACGACAAACCCTGGCTTAAACATTACGAACCCAAACTGCCGCATTCGCTCAAGCCGTATCCAGAAATCACATTGCTGGATGTGGTCAAGGAAACGGTCAAGGACAAGCCCGACTACACGGCGCTGATTTTCAAAGGCAGAAAAATGTCCTACGCCGAACTCGACCGCTTGAGCGATCAATTTGCAGCGGCACTGTCGAACCTGGGAGTGAAAAAAGGCGAGCGCGTAGTGTCTTTGTTACCCAACTCGCCGCAAGCGATCATCGCGCAACTGGGCGTGTGGAAAGCCGGCGCGATTACGGCTCCCATGAATGCGCTTTACACGGAACGCGAACTCGAACAGATGCTGAATGAAATTGGCGCAGAGACGGTCATCGTGCTGACACCCTTTTACGCCAAGCTAAAATCGGTTCAAGCCAAGACTCCCGTCAAGCGCGTCATCGCATCGAACATCAAAGATTACTTGTCGCCGCTGTTGAAATTCCTGTTTACCGTCGCGAAAGAAAAAAAAGAAGGGCATCGCATCACGCTCCAGCCAGGCGATTATTGGTGGAGCGATTTGATGAGCCAGTCTGCCAACGCGCCGCGCCCGAACATTTCGATTGGGATCGACGATCCTGCGATTTTGCTCTTTAGCGGCGGCACGACGGGTTTGCCCAAAGCCGCGCTCGGTTCGCATCATGCGCTGTACATGTCGGCGCGGCAACTGCACGCCTACGCCGCAACCACCCTCGACGATTGGACGGATCGGATCACACTCGTCATGCCCATGTTTCATGTGTACGGCAATATGGCGTTCAACACCTCGCTTGTCGCGCGCTGGCCCATGGTCGTGATTCCCAACCCACGCGACATCGACGACTTGGTCGCCGAAATTCGCAAAGAGCGTCCCGCCGTTTTGCACGGCGTCCCCACGTTGTTCATCGCGCTGCTGAATCATCCCAAAGTGAAAGCCGGACAGGTCGATTTCAAATCGATGAAGGTTTGCTATTCAGGTGCCGCGCCGCTGTTGTTGGAAACGAAAAAACGATTTGAGGCATTGACCGGCGGATGGCTGCTGGAAGCCTATGGCATGACCGAGACGATGCTGGCTGCGGTCGTCTGTCCCGTTCACGCGCCGTACAAAGAAGGTTCGACGGGAATTCCGCTGCCGGATGTGGAGGTGCGCATCGTCGATGTGAATGACGATTCTAAAACTCTTCCAGCATGCGAAATCGGCGAAGTGATTATTCGCGCGCCGCAGCTCATGTCGTGCTATTGGAATCGTCCGCGCGAAACCGCCGACATGCTGCGCGAGGGTTGGTGCTATACCGGCGACATTGGTTATCTAGACGAAGATGGTTATTTGTTTATCGTCGACCGCAAAAAAGACTTGATCAAACCGGCCAGCGGTTTCCAAGTTTGGCCCCGCGAGGTCGAAGAAGTGATCGCAGCGCATCCGGCGGTGTTTGACGTGAGCGTCGCCGGTGTGCCAACCAAAGAGCAATCCGAAGTAGTCAAAGCATGGATCGTGTTGCGAGGTGGCGCGCAAGCGACCGAAGAGGATATTGTGAAACATTGCCGCGAACGCTTGGCGGGGTACAAAGTTCCCAAGCTCGTCGAGTTTCGCGATCAATTGCCCAAGACGATGGTGGGCAAGGTTTTGCGGAGAAATCTAGTCGCCGAAGACAACAAACGATAAATCTCAAATCCCAACAGACACTTGTTGTTGGGATTTGTCATTCTGAGGAGCGACAATTGAAATCGTTTGACACTAGAATTCAAAGCAGCGACGAAGAATCTCTCAATGGATGATGATAGATCCTTCGTCGCTTCGGTGATTTCAAATTCCGTAAGAATTCTTTGAGCCGCTCCTCAGGATGACCAGCTCAGACGTTTCTTGCAATTCGGATTTACCCCAGCCCCCATCGTTCCCGCACGCGTGATTCAACCGGCGCAAAGACCAAACGATCGACGACCAAGCCGATCAGGATGATGATGAGCATCACGGAGACGACTTGATTCATATCGTTCAAATCGCGTCCCATCGTGAGCAATTGACCCAGCCCCAGGCTTACGTACAACAATTCCGCCGCCATCAAAGAGCGCCACGCAAACGACCACCCCAATTTCATTCCCGTGATGATCGAAGGTAATGCCGCAGGAAAGATCACCAGCGCATACATTTTCCATCCGCGTGCGCCGAGATTCCGCGCGGCACGCATATACAACGGCGGCGTATTCTTCACGCCCGCTTCCGTCGCCGTGGTGATGGACAACAATGCGCCCATAATGACGACGAACAGAATCGCCGTTTCGCTCAAGCCGAACCAAAGCAACGACAACGGCAGCCAGCAAATGCTCGGCAGCGTCTGCAAGCCCAGCACGAGCGAGCCAAGCGTTTCGTCCAGGATTTTGATTCGTCCCAGCGCCAGACCCAGCAAAATGCCCGCGACCGCAGAAAGTCCAAAGCCAATGAGAATCCGCTGCATGCTCGCGACAATGCCGAACACAAAAGTAAGATTTTGAATGCCGCGAGCGATTTTTTGCAAGACACCTAGCGGCGATGGAAAAATGTATTGGGGCCAGAATCCGAGCCAGACCAACGCTTGCCAAATCACGAGCAAGCCTACGAAGAAAACGATCTTGCGAATCAAGGAGAGTCTAGAGCGTGTCATCACCCACCATCCGTTCTTCAATCGCGCGAATAATTTGCATTTCGAGAGTCCAGGTGCTGGCCATCACATCATCGCGCAGTTCCGCCATAATGTCGCGCGCCAGATCGACGACAGCATAACTTTCGATTTGGCGCGGGCGAGGTAATTCGATTGGAAATATTTTTTTGATCTTGCCGGGACGCGCGGAGAACACGACCACGCGGTCGCCGAGCACGATCGCTTCACGAACATTGTGCGTGACGAAAATAATCGTCTTGCCAGTGTCCGACCAAATCGCTTGCAATTCTTCATGCAGAATGTCGCGCGTCTGCGCATCCAGCGCGCCGAACGGCTCGTCCATCAACAACACACTCGGATTCAGCGCGAGCGCGCGCGCAATCGCCACACGTTGCTGCATTCCACCCGAAAGCTCGTGAACGTTCGACCGTTCGAAATCGCCGAGATGGACCATCCGCAAAAATCGACGCGCAACCTCTTGCCGTCCCGCTTTCGCCATGCCAGACATGCGTAGTCCAAATTCGACATTATCCATAACATTGAGCCAGGGAAAGAGCGCGGCGCTTTGGAAAATCATCACCCGGTCAGTCCCCGAACCCGTAACTCTCTCACCATCGACACAGACGTCGCCTGTCGTCGGTTTATCGATGCCCGCAATGATGTTGAGCAGCGTCGATTTGCCGCAACCGGATGGACCCAGCAGACAAACAAACTCACCGGCTTGAATATTAAGATTGATCGGTTTGAGCGCGGTGAGTGTGCCATTTTTGCTGCGAAATGTTTTGGTTACATTTTGAATCTCAATTTTCATTACCGCTCCAAGTTGCAAGCTGCAAGCCGCAGACAAGTCACAGGTTGCAACTTGCGGCTTGCAGCTTGCGACATGATTACTTTACTGCTGTCAACTTTTGCTCTGCTAACACTTGATTGAGTATCGTCAAATCGTAAATCTTGTCCAGATTGGGTTTGCTTTCGCCAAGAAAACCGGCGTTAAAGGCGGCTTCGGCAGAACCAATCAACGAACTGCTGATCGGGTCGTACGTGATCAACTGACGCGCCCAGGCATCGTCAAGAATTTGGTCGGCGAGAGCTGCACCCGCAAGGCGGGCAATCTCGGCGTTTAATTTTTGCTTTGCCAAAACGGGATCGGCGATGACGCGCTGCGTCAATTCGACGTGCGCTGCCAAAATGTTCTTAACAACGTCGGGATGCTCTTTCAAGAATTTTGTGCTGACGATAATGTGTGCGGTCACAAATTTGCCGTCGGGCCATAGATCGCGCTCATCGAGAAAAATCTTGCCCCCCGCTTCGCGGACGAGTCGTGCGCCCCAGGGTTCTGGGACCCACGCGCCATCGATTTCTTTTTTCTGAAAGAGAGTGAGGATGTCGGGATTGGCAACCGGCAGCACTTGCGTCGTGCCACCCTGCTCTTTGAGCTTGAGTCCTTGCTTTGCGAGCCAACCGCGCAACGCAACATCTTGGGTGTTGCCCAACTGCGGACTGGCAAGTTTCTTCCCCGCAAAATCCGATGGCTTGGTGATACCCGCATCGGAGCGCACCACCAACATGGCTCCACCGCTGGTTGCACCGGCAATGATGCGCAGCGCCTCGCCGTTCGATTTGACGTAGCCATTGATGGCGGGATTCGGACCGATGTAGGTCAGATCGAGTTGTCCGGCGAACATGGCTTCAATCGCGGATGGGCCCGCATTGAATATCTTGGGATCAATCTTGACGTTGCTGCCGACCGCACGTTGAAATGTACCATCGGCGATACCGATCACTGCTTGCGAATGCGTGATGTTGGGAAAGTATCCAAAACGAACGGTAACGGGTCCGCCAGATGCTGGCGCTGGCGCTTGACTGGCACAGCCCATGAGACCTAGCGTTAATGCGATCAACGTCACACCAGTAATTCCCAACACGAGCCACTTGCTTTTCACAATGAAATCTCCTTGAGTTTGGTTTTTATTCTCATGTCTATTATCGGCGCCAGATAAAGACACAAAAAGCAAGACGCATTTATCCTACTAAGATGATGGGAATTATAGACATTCAGTTTTTCTTGTCAAGTCCGTTGACGTTAGAATTTTATTATGGTATAGTTTAGATGCGGCACGAGTTTAATCGCCGACAATCATCATCAACGAGGAGGATGCATCATGCTCGAGGAATTTAAAAAATTCATCATGCGCGGAAATGTACTTGATCTGGCGGTTGCCGTCATCATCGGCGCTGCGTTCGGCAAGATCATCTCGTCGCTCGTCGACGACATCTTGATGCCTTTGATCGGTTTGGTCTTGGGCGGTCTCGATTTCACCGGATTAGCCATCACGGTGGGTAAAGCTCAAGTCCAGTACGGTGCGTTTATCCAAAACATCGTTGACTTTGTCATCATTGCTTTCGTCGTCTTCTTGCTTGTGAAAGTAGTGAATTCGCTGCAAAAACCCGCACCTGCCGCTGCGCCGACGAACAAAGAATGCCCCTATTGCGCTTCATCCATTCCGATTAAGGCGAAACGCTGCCCCAACTGCACATCACAACTCTAGTCTGAAAACAAACTGGCGAGGAATGAATCCTCGCCAGTTTTTTATTTCTCGACACAGAAGCTAGCTTATTGGGCAGTCTGCTGCTTGGGCGCAACAACCAGCACTTTCTGAATCAGATAAACTCCGCCCAATCCAATCAACACATCGCCGATGCTAAAAACATTCGGAAAGATGAATCCTTTGGGGATGGCGAAAATATCGCAGAGAAAAAACAGTTGTGTACTGGGGCCCATGACCATTGAATTGTTGTTGACTTGTCCCGGCAGCGTAAAGGATTTTCCTGCGAGTGCTAACGCTTCCGGTGATGCAGGCATGTATCCACCATTAGAAATAATCGCAATTGAATTCAAGCATAATCCAGCCATGAGCAGCGGCATACCCGGAATAGAAAGGTTTTTCGCCAGCGCGACGACCAAGATGAGCATTGAGGCAACATAGATGTAAGGTGTAAGTGATTTAGTTTCGAGTTGCGCTTGCCAGTAACCCGAAAAAATCAAAACCTGTAGCAGAAAACCGAAAATGATGACGCCGCGCCAACGGAAGTTTAGATCCGCCAAGCGCGTTAACTGACCGCCGCGCAGTAATGCAACGATGAACGAGACGACAACAGCGAATAGAATAATCATGTGGATTGGCTCTCGGCAAGTGAAGTCGATGAAGACGCAGGTGTTGCTAGCGGAGTTGGGTCGGTCGAGGTTCTTGCCAATGCTTGAATAAAAGTTTCCACGATCTGGGGATCGAATTGAGCGCCGCTGGCTTCTTTCAATCTTGCTATGGCTTGTTCCGGCGTAAGCGCAGGGCGATAGGTACGGTTCTCCGTCATTGCTTGGTATGCATCGGCGACAGAAATAATCCGTGACCCCAACGGAATGAGTTCACCTTGCAAACCATCAGGATAACCATTACCGTCAAAGTGTTCATGGTGATGGCGGACCAAAATCGATCCTCTATCGAATAAGGGAAATTTGGACAAGAGCATCGCACCGACTTGAGCGTGATCCTCTGCGCTTTTGCGTTGCTCTAGGGTAAGTCCTTTCGTGCCGAACAAAATATCATCCGCCATTCCGACTTTACCCAGATCGTGCAGCAGTGCGGCAGAAGCAATCGTCTCAATGTCCTCCTGAGGCAAATCAAGATTTTCTGCAACCATGCGCGAATATTGGGATACCAGTTCGGAATGATTCAGCGTATGATGATCGCGCTCATCGACTACGCGGACAAGCGCGCGCAGAGCATCTTGAGTCTGATTGCGCAGATAGTTGGCAGTCTGATATGAATTGCGCACAACCAGCAAAGGTAACGCAGCAAGGGCAACACTCAGTGGATTAAAGCGCCAGAGTACGGCAAGAAAGAGTCCCAGCGTGAACAAACTTGCTTCATGCCATGCTGAAACCTTTGAGTTTTGTTTCAAGACATAGAGAAATGGAAGTCGTGCGGCGAAGCTAATCACTAGACAGACGAGAGAAGTATTGATCACATACGCAGTCAAACTTGACATGATCAAAGCGAAGACATTGATGAATGAACCAAAGTAATCTCCAGACGGAGTGCTTAACGAGGAATAAACCCATCCAGTGATTACCCATGTAAGCGTCATCGCCGAAACATTAAATATTTTTTTGAACCAAGCGCGATGAAGAAAAACCTCTCCGAGGACAGTCCCGCCAAAAATACTAATCACGACAACCGGAGTTGGAAAAAGAAGAACGGTTGCGAATTTGATCGCATTCGAGACCGATACTTCGATTTGGACACCAAATTGGCGGACACTAAAATGATCAAGGGCTGCAATAACTCCAGCGGCGCCAAGGGAGACAATCCAAAGGGTGAAATTAGATCCAATAAGTAGTATAGAAATGAAAACCGCGCTTGCCATAAGCGCGGTAAGCAGGAAGATATAAGTACGCGCTTTCCAGGGGAGTTTACTCATTTGGGATATCTAACGTTATTCCGCACGATAACTTCGGTTCGAGCAAATCTGATATGAAAATTGAGCATTGGGGACACTGCCGGCGAATCTGCGGAGATAATTAGTCCTAGTTCAGTCCCATTTCATGTCAGCCGCGATGGCTAAAATCGTACTCGCGAGAGCTGCCAAACTAAGCAGTGCCTGCGCGATGCGCCACTTCACTAGAGACTCACTTCCCTTCTCTGAGGAATTGATTGCCGAAAGCAATCGGTGTTCCCCTTCGCTTCGCTTCATCTCCTGCAGATTCGCCGGCTGCAAGCATTCTAACATAGTATTATCGAGAAATCAAGGCGAAACCATCAGATTTTTGGAACGAATTGGTCAAAAAAATAGGGCAGACATTGATGTCTGCCCTGCCTCAGAGAAGAGCGGAAGTGGCGTATCCGCTCATAATTCGTGAGTCTATTTAAAAGAGTCGTTTGGAACGATATTTGATACATTCGGATCACGGTTTCCCTAGATTGACGGCTCGTCCATATCCTCCTGTCGCGGAGCCTGCAAGGCAATATTGTGAATCCGTCGATTGAGCGCATCCAGCGTAGCACGTGCCGCCGATTCAATTGGATGCGCTCCGACAAAACTAGAACCGCTGAATACTTCTTCGCGATCTTGCACGAAACTATTGACGATCACCACAACAATTTGCCGTGTTCCCATTCCAAATAACTGAGCATCCTCTAGTTGAAAATCGAGCGACTGCCCGATGAGCTTGCCAATCGCATCAATCGTCGCTAGCGCCGCGGTGCGAAAAGGCTCCGGCGCATCAATCCTTTCAATCGCTTCGCCCACCACTCGTCGTCCACCACCGCGAATTTCGACCTGAATGCGTTTCTTGTTGCCCATGACCTTCTCGGTCACTTGCTGGATCTCCGGCCGCGCGACCGGAATGCGCAACGATTGTTCATCGTCGATCTGCACCATGCTGATTTTTCGATAATCGATTTTGGTACCGTGCTTGACAAAGAGGATCGTCTCTACATCGCGGACGACCTGTTTCGGCTTGCGGCTCGTCGATGCGACGATGTGAATTTCGCTAACATCGCGTCCCGAATCGAGAATAACACAGGACGCAAAAATTCCTCGAATCTGGTTGAGTGTAAGTACCATGTCGGAAGCAGATGGTTTAGTGTCACGAGGTGCTGGGACTTGGCTCATTAGAGTCTCCTAAATTCAGATTCTATATTTTGTCGCGCATTTGACCTGAACATTTTATCATGAATCCTTATCAACACCCATTTGTAACGGAGATTTGATTGAGAGAGACTCCCTTATGACTCGTGAAAATAAAGACCGACGAGGAAATTTTCATCAGTGAAAAATAAAAATTATTACCTCATCGGAATTTTGAGCTGATTCTTTGCGGCGAATTCTATCGCTTGCGGGTATCCCGCATCGACATGTCGGATGACGCCCATCCCCGGATCACTCGTCAGCACGCGTTCCAAGCGCCGCGCCGCCTCCGGCGTACCATCGGCGACGATCACTTGTCCGGCGTGAATAGAATAGCCAATGCCGACCCCGCCGCCATGATGAATCGAAACCCAGGTCGCGCCATTGACCGCGTTGATGAGCGCATTCAACAGGGGCCAATCCGCAATCGCATCCGACCCATCACGCATGCCTTCCGTCTCGCGGCGCGGCGATGCGACGGAACCGGCGTCGAGATGATCGCGCCCGATGACGATGGGCGCAGAGATTTCTCCGCGCGCGACGAGTTCGTTGAAACGCAATCCCGCGCGCGCACGCTCACCGTAACCGAGCCAGCAAATGCGCGCGGGCAACCCTTGAAACGCCACGCGCTTTTGCGCCATGTGAATCCAGCGTTCGAGATTTTTATTTTCAGGGAAGAGTTCCAGAATCGCTTCATCGGTCCGATAAATATCATTCGGATCGCCCGAAAGCGCCACCCAGCGAAAGGGTCCCTTGCCTTCGCAAAATAGCGGACGAATGTACGCAGGCACAAACCCAGGATAATCGAACGCATTCTTGACGCCTGCATCGAACGCACGTTGACGCAAATTGTTTCCGTAATCGAAAACGATTGCACCGCGCTTTTGCATATCGAGCATTGCTTGAACATGCTTCGCCATCGCCGCCATTGAGAGTCCCTGATATTCCTCCGAGTTCCTCCGACGTAATTCGTTTGCTTCTTCCAGCGGCATTTCGGGAACGTAGGAGAGCGGATCGTGGGCGGGTGTTTGATCGGTGACCACATCGGGGATGACGCCGCGCAGGGCTAACTCTGGCAAAACGTCCGCCGCATTGCCAATCAATCCAACCGATTTCGCTTCGCCTTTTATTCGCGCATCCTCTACGCGCGTCATCGCATCTTCGAGATTATCGGTTAGCTCGTCGAGATAACGCGTCTCCAATCGACGCTTGGCACGCGCGGGATCAACCTCTACGACGAGCGCGATGCCTTCGTTCATCGTCACGGCTAGAGGTTGCGCGCCGCCCATGCCGCCGAGTCCAGCTGTCAAAACAATTTTGCCTTTGAGCGATTTCCAACCTTGCTGTGCAGTGAGACTCGCCAATGTCTCAAATGTCCCCTGCAAAATTCCTTGCGTGCCGATGTAAATCCAACTGCCCGCCGTCATCTGACCATACATGATCAGACCTTCGCGCTCCCACTTGTCGAAATTTTCCTGGGTCGCCCAAGCAGGAACGATATTCGAATTGGCGATCAAGACGCGCGGCGCATCCGGATGCGATTTGAAAACGCCGACGGGCTTGCCCGATTGCACGAGCAGCGTCTCATCGCTTTCAAGCTCGCGCAGCGATTTCACAATCGCATCGAAACAATCCCAGTTGCGTGCAGCTTTGCCGCGCCCGCCGTAGATGATGAGTTCGTCGGGTTTCTCCGCCACGTCGGGATCGAGATTGTTCATCAACATGCGCATAGGCGCTTCGGTCAGCCAGGATTTGCAAGTAAGCGCTGTGCCGTGCGGGGCGCGGACGGTGCGTGCAGCAGACATCTTGTCGCCTCCATGAATCGGTTTGTGTGTTGATTATAGCCCTCACCATTTCGAGTGTCAAAGCATCCTTCGACTCGCTACGTGTCTCCGCTTCGCTTCCTTCGACTACGCTCACGACTCCACTCCGGATGCTTCGCTTGGACATCTTGACACTTTCTTGACTTCACGTGACTTGTTCTTGCCCGCGACTTGATACCTTTCCATTTATAGTAGGAGAGTCAAAGTAGGAGGTTCTGGTGTTAAAGCAACAATCCAAACCCAAATGGTTTTTACTCTATGCGCTTGTCGTTCTCATGATCGGGGTGTTCGTCTTTGAAGGCAAAGATGGATTACCGTCCTGGGCAAATGAACTGGTGAGTTTCGGAATCGTCATTTTTGTTTTCACCGCCATGATCTTGTGGGTACACATCAACTCATCGGCGTTGTGGCAAGAGGAATTACGCAATATTCATCCCGAAGAATTTCGCATTCACGAATATCCGCCCCGCTTGACTCCTCGTGATTGGCAGGATGAAATCCACGATCTCGTCGAATCAAAACAAGCAACAATTCGCTAGCTGTGATAAAATGCGGGATGAAGGTAGGAGATTCATCCTTGGCAAACGCGACTGAACAACATCCTCGCCCCAATCCCGATGAATTGCTCGCGCGTGTGCAAGCCGACGAAGCTCGTCTCGCGCGCGGCAAACTCAAGATTTTCCTGGGCTATGCGGCTGGCGTTGGCAAGACCTACGCCATGTTGGAATCGGCGCGCGCGCGGCAAGCAGAACACGTCGACGTTGTGATTGGTTACGTTGAAACACATCAGCGCGCCGAAACCGAAGCCCTCATCGCCGGATTGGAAATCATCCCTCGCCAAAAAATCGAATATCGCAATCAAGTCTTCACCGAAATGGATGTCGATGCAATCGTCTCGCGCAAGCCCCAGCTTGCCCTGGTCGACGAACTCGCGCATACGAATGTTCCTGGCTCGCGTCATCCCAAGCGTTATATGGATGTTCTCGATCTGCTCGCCGATGGCATCGACGTATACACAACGCTCAACATTCAACACCTCGAAAGTCTTAATGATGTCGTCGCGCAAATCACCGGCGTCACGATTCGCGAAACGATCCCCGATAGTTTGATCGATGAAGCGAGTGAAATCGAATTAATCGATCTGGCTCCCGACGAATTATTGCAACGTTTAAAAGAAGGCAAGGTCTATGTTCCCGATCAAGCTGCCCGCGCGATCGAACAATTCTTTCGCAAAGGCAATTTGACCGCGCTGCGCGAGATCGCCATGCGCCGAACGGCAGACCGTGTGGACGATCAGATGCGCGCCTACATGGAAACGCGCGCGATTGTGGGACCCTGGCCCGCCAAAGAACGACTGCTCGTCTGCGTCAGTCCGGGCGCGCTCAGCGAACGCTTGATTCGAACGGCGCGTCGCCTGGCAGATGAATTGGATGCCGAGTGGTTCGCCCTCTATGTCGAAACACCGAGTCACTCCGAATTGCCAAACAAACAGCGCGGTCGCATCGAACACATGCTGCATCTCGCCGAACAGTTGGGTGGCAAGACCATGATGATTTCCAACATCGACGTTGTCGCAACCATCGTCAAATTTGCGCGCACGCACAACATCACCAAGATCATCGCAGGCAAGCCCGTGCGTGCGCGCTGGATCGAATTGGTGCGCGGCTCGGTGGTCGATCAGATCATTCGGTCCAGCGGCGAGATCGATGTCTATGTCATCAGCGGCGAAAGCGAATCCACGACCGTGATCGAACAACGCGATTGGCGACCGCATCGTCCGTTGCGTCGCTATCTTTGGGCGCTCGTGTTGGTTGCCGCCGCAACCATTTTCAGTCTCCCTGCGCATGGCATCCTCGATCCCACCAACCTGGTGATGTTATACCTGCTTGCCGTCGTTGCATCGGCGACCTACCTGGGACGCGGCCCCTCTATTGTCACAGCGATCCTAGGCGTACTCGCGCTCGACTTTTTCTTCGTGCCGCCGTCCTTCACGTTCAGCGTCGCCGACACGCAATACATTCTCACGTTCGTTGGCTTGCTCATCGTTGGTTTGGTCATCAGTGCGCTAACCGTTCGCGTGCGCGAAGAAGCCGATACGGCACAGCGGCGCGAATCGGAAACGGCCGAGCTGTACGAATTTACGCGCGACCTCGCCGGCACCAGCGGCATCGAAGATATTATGCGCGCGGTGATCACGCACCTCAGCCAAACGCTAAGCCGCGACATTGCCATCTTGTTGCCCGAAGGTGAAACGCTCAAGCCGCGCGCACTCACACCCAGCTTTGCGCTCGACGAAAATCAATTTGCGGTGGCGATGTGGGCGTATGAACACGATCAACCGGCGGGCCGCGGCACGGATACCTTGCCTGCCGCGCCGATTCATTGTCTGCCACTCAAAACATCGCGGGGTGTGATCGGCGTCCTGGGTGTTAAACCGGCCAACCCCGCCTCTTATCTCACCCAACGCCAACGCCGGCTGCTCGAATCGTTTGCGAACCAAGCCGCGCTCGCCATCGAACGCGCCGAGTTGACAGAGCAAGCGCGGCAGAATCAACTTCTCCAAGCCGCCGAAAAACTGCAAACGACGTTGCTCAATTCGATCTCGCACGATCTGCGTACGCCGCTCGTATCGATCACGGGCGCGCTGACGAGTTTGCAAGACGACGATGTGGAGCTAGACAATCTCACGCGCAAGAATTTGATCGATATGGCCGCAGGCGAAGCGGAACGATTGAACCATCTCGTCGGCAACTTGCTCGACATGACGCGCGTCGAAGCGGGCGCGATTCACGTCACGCAAGAACCCTGCGACGTGCAAGATGTGATCGGCTCGGCGCTGGATCAATTGGGTCCGCTTTTGAAAAATCGAACGGTGAATGTGCAGATTCCAAATGCGCTCCCGCTCGTGCCGATGGATTTTGTATTGATGGTTCAGGTGTTGGTGAATTTGTTCGATAACGCGATCAAGTATTCGAGCGTGGATTCGCCGATGGAGATTAGCGCGCGCCTGATCGATTCACAATTAGAAATCGCCGTGGCGGATCGCGGCGTGGGCATTCCATCCGAAGACTTGGCGCGCGTGTTCGACAAGTTCTATCGCGTGCAGCGTCCTGGCGGCGTGATCGGAACTGGCTTGGGGTTGGCCATTTGCAAAGGAATTATGGAAGCGCATCACGGCACAATTCGCGCCGAAAATCGTCAAGGCGGTGGAACGATCATCACGTTAACTTTGCCCCTCAAGGAGAATAAAACAGCATGAGCGATTCAGGACCGCGCATTCTGGTCGTCGACGATGAAGCGCCCATTCGGCGATTCTTGCGAACAGCATTGGCGGCACATGCATTTCAAGTTTTTGAAGCGGCGACCGGTCACGATGCGCTCTCGGCCGTCATCGCCCATCGTCCCGACATTATTATTCTCGATCTCGGTTTGCCCGACCTCGACGGCATCGAGGTGACGAAAAAACTGCGCGAGTGGACCAAGATTCCGATCATCATTTTATCCGTGCGCGAACACGAGCAAGAAAAAATCGGCGCGCTCGACGCTGGCGCAGATGATTACCTCACCAAGCCGTTCGGCATCGGCGAATTGCTCGCGCGCATTCGGGTCGCGTTACGGCGCATTGCACCGACAAATGACTCGCCCGTCTTTGCGACGGGCGAATTAAAAGTCGATCTGGCACGACGCGTGGTGATGGTGTCCGGTCAAGAAACGCCGATCACGCCGACCGAGTATGATTTGCTGCGCGTGCTGGTCACGAACGCGGGCAAGGTATTGACGCATCATCAGTTACTGCGCGAAGTGTGGGGCGTTGGTTATGAAGCAGAAACACACATGCTACGCGTCAACATCAGTAATTTGCGGCGCAAAATCGAGATCGACCCGACGCGGCCGCGATACATTCTGACAGAACCGGGCGTGGGCTACCGATTGCGAAGCGAAGCATAAAAAGCAAACGTGCCAAAGTACCAAATGTGCCAAAACCATGGTTGGTAGTATAACGCCTCGTGCGCCGTTCATTTAAATCGTCGCCCACAAGGGGCTATGCTACATTCCACTTGTTTTATCTCTGCACCAGCTTCAGCGCAATGGTTCTTGGGTAACCGCACTGAAAAATAAGCGTCACCCACAAACTGCCGAGCGCATCGACAATGTTGATAACATCGTTGGTGCCCACCCACACCGGATGCAGTCCAATCTCCGCGATCAACTTGTCAAGCGCAGGACGACGATCATTGTCCGGACCGCAATAAAAATGATCGATCGTTTGTCCGTCGATTTGCGGATTCGCAAAGAGTTCCCAGCCCAGCGAATTGAACGCGCGAAAGACTTGCGCGGTTGGAATCGCCGCTTGAATCGTCGCCAGGTTATTGACGACGAGCGCACCGAAATTGTTCGTCGTGTCGATCACAGTTTTGCCTGCCAAGCTCACGGCATTTTGCTTGACGAGGTCCGCCACGGTCGCATGTGGCGTCGCAATCACCACCACCTCTGCGTCACTCAACGCATTGGCGACCGTGTCGATCTTGGCATTGGGCAATGCTTGGCGCAGCGCTTGAGCTTTGCGGCTATTCGCATCGCGCGTGCCAAACACAACTTGATGCCCCGCATCCGCCCACTTCTTGCCCAACGTTCCGCCGATATTTCCCACACCCAGAATTGCAATTTTCATCTTGACCTCCTCTGACGTTGTAGAGCAAATTTCCAATTTGCTCCACAGCAGCGAATAAACAACTCGTCGAATAATCAAACGTGCCAAATCAATTTGGCAGATTTGGCACGTTTGGCATGACTGTGCTGAACTGGCTGTGCGAACTTTAGCACAGTCAGCACAGCCATTGGTATTTTGACCTAGCTCTTCATCAGATTGCGCAGTACGGTTTGCAGAATGCCGCCGTTCTTGTAATAATCCACATCGACCGGCGTATCGAGGCGGGCGATGACTGAGAATTCCTTTTTGCTTCCGTCATCACCCGTCGCAACCACTTTCAATTCCTGACGCGGCTCGCGTAGCGTGTCGTTGGAAATTCCCAGGATGTCGAATTTTTCTCGCCCGGTCAATCCCAACAATTCGGCACTTTCGCCCGGCTTGAACACAAGCGGCAGCACGCCCATGCCGACCAGGTTCGCGCGGTGAATGCGCTCGAACGATTGCGCGATGACGGCGTGTACGCCGAGCAGCGCAGTGCCCTTTGCCGCCCAGTCGCGCGACGAGCCAGTGCCGTACTCTTTGCCCGCGATGACGATGAGTGGCACGCCTTCCGCTTTGTATTTCATTGCTGCATCGTACATCGACAATTTTTCGCCGTCGGGCAAATGCAGCGCATAGCCGCCTTCTTCGCCGCCCAGCACGAGATTCTTGATACGGATATTGGCGAACGTGCCGCGCATCATCACCTCATGGTTGCCACGGCGCGTGCCGTATTGATTGAAATCCTCCGGCTTGACGCCGCGCTCGATCAAGTATTTGGCGGCTGGCGAATTTTTCGCGATACCACCTGCCGGCGAAATGTGATCGGTCGTGATACCATCGCCGAAGAGACCCAGGACGCGCGCGCCACAAATTTCCGATAATGGTTTTAGTTCGGGCGAGAGCTCAAGGAAGAATGGCGGCTCTTGAATGTACGTCGATTTCTTGTCCCAGGCGTACGCTTCGCCGCCGCTCACGGGAATCGCATTCCAAGTCGGATTGCCGTTGAACACGTTGGCGTACGTCTCCTTGAACATTTTTGAATCGACGGAGCTAGCCATCATCTCGGCGATTTCCTGCTGCGTTGGCCAAATGTCGCGCAGGAAAACTGGCTCGCCGTCTTTGCCTTTCCCGAGCGGCTCGGATTCTAAATCGATGTCGGTCTTGCCCGCGAGCGCATACGCGACGACGAGCGGCGGCGACGCGAGGAAATTTGCTTTGACTTGGGCGTGAACACGTCCTTCAAAATTTCGATTGCCGGAGATGACAGCCGCCGCGACGAGATTGCCTTCGTTGATCGCTTTCGAGACTGGCTCTGGCAGCGGACCGCTGTTGCCGATACAAACCGTGCAGCCATAACCCGTTGTGAAAAATCCCAGCTTTTCGAGGTACGGTGTCAGTTTCGCTTTGTCGAGATATTCGGTCACGACCTTGGAACCAGGTGCAAGCGAAGTCTTGACGTGCGGCGGAACAGTCAATCCTTTTTCGACCGCTTTCTTGGCGACGAGACCTGCGCCGAGCATAACAGATGGATTACTTGTATTCGTGCAAGATGTGATCGCCGCGAGCACAACCGAACCATGAGAAATTGGATATTGGAAGCCTGTCCTGAGCGAAGTCGAAGGATTGGAAGTTGGAAATTGGATGGTGACTTGTTTAGCTACATCGCTTTCAGATAAACCATAACCACCTTTGGTGACTGGTGCGATGAGTGTTTCATGTACACGATTTTTCAAACCGCTCAGCCCAACGCGCTGCTCTGGCTTTTTCGGTCCTGCAAGACTGGGTTCAACCGTTGCAAGATCGAGTTCGAGCGTGTCGGTGAATACTGGATTGGGTGTCGAATCGGTGCGGAAGAGTCCTTGCTTCTTGGCGTACGCTTCGACGAGCGCTGCGGATTTTGATCGACCGGTGGCGCGCAGATAGCGCAAGGTTTCTGCGTCGGTCGGGAAGAATCCCATCGTCGCACCGTAATCGGGAGCCATGTTGCCAATCGTCGCGCGGTCGGGCAGCGAAATGGACGACAAGCCCGCACCGTAAAATTCCACAAATTTGTCGACGACGCCTTTTTTGCGCAACATCTGCGTTACCGTCAAAACCAAATCGGTGGCAGTCACGCCTTCGCGCAATGCGCCGGTCAATTTGAAACCAACCACTTGCGGCGTCACCATGTAGAGCGGCTGCCCCAGCATCACCGCTTCCGCTTCGATGCCGCCGACGCCCCAGCCGAGCACGCCCAAGCCGTTAATCATCGTCGTATGCGAATCGGTACCGACGACGGTATCGGGATAAAGCACGACGCCTTTTTCGGTCTTGCGCGTCAGTACGCCTTGCGCCAAATATTCGAGATTGACTTGGTGAATAATTCCGGTTGCGGGCGGCACGACACGCAAATTCTTGAATGACTGTGCGCCCCACCGCAAAAATTTATAGCGTTCGCGATTGCGTTGAAATTCCAGTTTGGCGTTTTGCTTTAGCGCTTTTTTATCGCCGTAAAAATCGACGAGCACCGAGTGATCGATGACCAAATCGACCGGGACGAGCGGATTGATTTTCTTGGAATTGCCGCCGAGTCGTTTGACCGCATCGCGCATCGCCGCCAGATCGACAACGCATGGGACGCCGGTGAAATCTTGCATCACCACGCGCGCGGGCATGAAAGGAAACTCATTCTGTGTGGGAGTTTGGGCGTTCCATTGCGCCAATCGTTCAACGTCTTGCGTTGTGACAAGATAGCCGTCCTCATTGCGCAAAAGTGATTCGAGCAGAATCTTGATCGAAAAAGGAAGCTGGTCCAGTTGCGGCGCGACGTTGGTCTTGGCGAGTTTATCGAGTCGATAGATGTAATGATCGCCAAGTTTCGCGCGCGCGCCAAAAGTGTTTTGTTTGCTAGCCATATGATGAATCCTTTCGAAATTTTTGAGCGAGGAGATTATAGCACGTCTGGGTAATGCAAAGCAAATGTAGTGCGAGCGGCTCGCTCGCGTGCTTACCTGCGAGCGAGCCGCTCGCGCTACTTTGTGTTTCTCGCCTTATCGCATACAATGCAAATCGAAAATGACAATCGCTGAAACTGCGCATGAGAAACGAATTAGCGCGTGGGCGTTGTGGCCCCTCGGACTCGCGACCGCATTATCGTTGATGGGCGATGCGACGCTGTATGCCGTACTGCCCACGCATTTTGCCGATGCGGGAATCGCGATTGGATCGGTGGGCGTCATCCTGAGCGTGAATCGCTTTATTCGATTGTTCACGAATGGTCCTGCCGGTTGGCTCTTTGATCGATTGCCGGAGCGCCGCATTCTGTTTGTGGGATCGCTCGCGCTGGGTGTGTTCTCGACGATGATTTACGCGCAAGCGACCGGCGTCGAAATCTTGTTCATCGCGCGCTTGCTGTGGGGTTTGGCGTGGTCGGGCATTTGGGTTGGCGGAAACGCGATTGTATTGCAAATGGCTCCGTCAACGCAGCGGGGTCATTGGGTGGGCATCTACCAAGTTTGGTTCTTTCTCGGCTCGGCGACCGGCTCTTTCTTCGGCGGCTCGCTAACGGACGCGGTGGGCTATCGCGGCGCATTGTGGATTGGCGCGGGCATTTCGGCGATGGGCGCAATCGCAGCAGCGCTAGCGCTTTCGGTGCGACACGCCAACTATGAACCGAATGACATCTCGTCGAATAAGAAATGGTATACCTCGCTGATGCCAGATTTACGCGGAATTTCCGGCGCGATTTGGGCAACCGTGACGGCGCAAGCCATCAATCGACTGGCGGCAGCCGGAATCGTTGCGGCAACCCTTGGCTTGGTCGTCCAATCGAATTTCGATACCGAGTTGAGCGTTGGCTCGTTTACGATTGGTGTCGCGAGCATGACGGGAACATTGCTCGCCGCGCGAACGCTCATCAGCGTGATCGGCGCACCGATTGCGGGCACATTGTCGGATCGCGCCAAGCACCGCTGGGGCTGGCTCACGCTCAGTCTTTGCCTCGGCGCAATGGGCATGGGAATTTTGCCCGCGCCGAATTTGATCGCGTTGATGTTGGGCATCCTCGCATCGTCGCTGGCATCCGGCGGAACGCAATCGCTCACAACGGCGCTCATCGGCGATTTGTCGACGCCGACCGAGCATGGAAAAAACCTGGGACTGTTTTATACCGCCGGCGACCTCAGCAGCGCCATCGGTCCCATCGTGGCATATGCCTTGCTGCCCATCACGGGCTTGTTCAGCATTTACGTGGGCTGCGCGGTGCTCATGCTAGCAACGGCACTTTGGTCGCTCAAGTTTAGACATTAGCCAAGGTCATTCTTTTTGCAATACCTGGAACATTGGGGTACAATAAATCAGACGAGCAAAACGCACACATTGACTCGCAGGTTAGGAGATAATCGATGGGACTGATGAATTTTTTCCGCTCGCGTGAAAGTGATTTTCTCAAAGCACTAGGCGCACAAGCGTTAAAGACACGCGAAGGATTAGAAGCGCTCGAAGCGTACATGAAGGATGGCGATGAAGAACAAGCCAAGCGTTTACGTTCGCTCGAAAAAGAAGCCGACGAATTACGCCGCATTCTGATCGACGATCTCAACCGGACTTTTATTACGCCGATTGATCGTGAAGACTTGTTCGCATTGTCGCGCACGATTGACGATGTGCTCGATTACGGCTACAGCACGCTCGACGAAATGGTGACACTTGGCGTCAAGCCTAATCAACACCTGCTCGCGCTTGCCGCGATTCTGCGCGAAGCCGCCGACGAGTTGTACCTCGCTGTGATTCAACTCAAGGACCATCCCCAGGTCGCGCTCGATCATGCGGTGCGCGCCAAACGCTTGGAGAATCGTGCGGAGAGTGGTTATCGCACGGCCGTCGCCGATTTGTTCAAAGAACCGAAAACCGTCGAAGACATTGTCGATCTCTTAAAGATGCGCGAAATCTATCGACATCTCTCCAACGCCGCAGATCGCGGTGATGAAGCGGCTAACATCATCGGCGACATTGTCGTGAAGATGACGTAATCGATCAACACACTCAGCGCATATATATCCTGCAAGCGGCGAAGCAATTTCAACCCAAGACTGACGCGAAACGGCTTCGTCGCTCTGTTTTCTTTTTATTGGCTGACCTTGTTCGCATCGCTCCTCGCAATGACATCTTGGAAAATCATTTTTAATAATTTTCAAATCCCCTTAACCGGCTCCCCCCCTTGTCAAGCGTCTCATTTAGTTTATAATACCCGCGCATTTATGCGTACGTTGGTTTCGTACTCCGGCGGAACTGACGACAGGTGATGATCCGCCTAACCCTCACTGTTCGAGCAATCGTGTTTATTTACTATGGTTTGTAGGGTTCGGCGATGATCCCCTGTCTGATTATACAAATTCACCCAGGAGTAGATCAAAAATGAGCGAACCCAGTTCAATGCAAACAAGCAAAGCATTTAGAACGGTCGCAGTTGCGACCATTATCATGACGTATTTGCTCGTCGTGGTTGGTGGTATTGTTCGGGTTACTGGTTCCGGTTTAGGTTGTCCCGATTGGCCTCTCTGCGAAGGTCGGATTATTCCGACTTTGGAAGGCGCAACGCTCATTGAATTTTCGCATCGCCTTGTTACCACCGTCGTTTCTACTCTAATTTTCGCCACCGCAATCTTTTCCTGGCTGCGCTATCGCACCCTCAAATGGGTTTTTCGCCCCGCCATCCTTGCCGTCGCGCTGCTTGGACTGCAAATCGTTTTGGGCGGCATTACGGTTCTGCTCGAACTTCCTCCGGCGATTGTAGGCATTCACCTTGGGAATGCACTCATCCTTTTCGCATCGCTGATTATTGCGATGATGTACGCTTTTCGGCCTGAAACCGCCAGTCTGATTGGCAAAGCGTGGAAAGAAAAACTACCGCGCCTCGCCGTTGCAAGCACGATTGGCACATTCATATTGATTATTAGCGGCACGGTGGTTACGGGCACATCCGCGCATTACGCTTGCACGACCTGGCCCCTTTGCGAGGATCAACTTATTCCCACCGGAGGGACGTTGGCGATTATCGCCGCCACCCATCGATATGTCGCCAGCATCATTGGTTTGTTGATTCTCTACACGCTCATCGAAACTTGGCGCACCAAGCGACATGTTTCGTCCGTGTTCAATGCATCGATTATTACGTTGGTCTTGATGGTTGCCCAAATCGTCGTTGGCGCGCTCTTTGTTCAAATGGGTTTCCCGGTTTGGGTTGGCATTTTGCACTTGGCTGTTTCTGCGGCTACATGGGCATCCATCGTCATCTATGCGATTCTGACTTTTCAAACGGTGGAAGCCGTGAACGTGCCCTGGAGAGAACCAGTGCCATCAAAAGATCGACGAGTGCCGGCGTCAACGGCAATTGGAAAATAATCGATACACACTAGGGCGGGATGAATGGGCAGGATGACCCTGCCCCGACAACAATATCAACGTAGCGGCGACAGCGCTACCTTCGGTAGCGAGATGTCGCCCCAATAGATCACGATATGTCATCACGAATTGCTAACTATATTCTCTTGTCCAAACCCTGGATCGTCGGATTGCTGTTGACGACCACGCTCGCCGCGATGTTGGTTGCGGCGCGCGGCTTGCCGGATATATCGATTTTGTTTTTCACGCTGCTCGGCGGCGCGCTCACGTCCGCCGGTTCGAGCGCGCTAAACTCGTACATCGACCGCGACATTGACCCGACGATGGGACGTACTTCGCGGCGGCCGATTCCAACTGGAAAAATTTCGCCGCGCAATGCGTTGATATTTGGCTGGGTGACGTGTGCGTTGGGCGTCATCGCTTTGGGTGTGTTTGTCAACGGGCTGAGTGCTGCGCTGGCATTGGCAGGGATCGTTTATTACGTTGGGCTTTACACGATGGTTCTCAAACGCCGCACGCCACAAAACGTGGTAATCGGGGGAGCAGCGGGTGCGATTCCGCCGCTGGTTGGTTGGGCAGCCGTAACAAATCAGGTCAACTTGCTGGCTGTCTATCTGTTTCTGATTATTTTTTACTGGACACCGCCCCACACGTGGGCGTTGATGCTGATGGTGACGAAAGATTATCGTCAAGTCAATGTGCCCATGATGCCCGTTGCGATGGGCGAACCTGAAACACGTCGTCAAATCGTTTTATATTCACTGTTGATGGTCGCAATCACGCTGATTCCATTCTCGATTCGCGATTTGGGCTGGTTATACCTTGCCGCTGCGCTCTTGTTGGGAGGTTGGTTCATCTACCTTGCCGTCAAGATCATGCGTGACGGTTCGAAAGCTACCGCGCGTCGATTATATATCTACTCGAATGCCTACCTCGCCCTCCTCTTCCTCGCCATGGTCATCGATAAAAGCGTGCTGCGCATCATCGGATAAACCTGGGAGGAAAAAATGATTGCAGCACCCAAGATTCCCTTCTCCAGAATCCTACTTGCAATCACATCCTTGAGCATACTCGTACTCGCCGGCTGTGCGGGCGCACCGACTATGGTCGCGCCTGCCTCCGAAAACGCCGCGATGATCTCGGACCTGTTCATGATTCTGTTTGTGATCGCGGTCATCGTGTTCGTCATCGTCGAGTTTTTGCTCTTCTATTCGGTGATTCGCTTTCGCCGCCGCGCCAATGATGGAACACCAGAACAAATCCACGGTAATACAAAATTCGAAATCGCATGGACCGCCGCTCCGGCAGTCGTCCTTGCCGTCATTTTCGTTTTGACGTGGCAAACTCTGTCTGCGCTTGCGACTACGCCCGCCGATGCCATCCAAATCAAAGTGACGGGACATCAGTGGTGGTGGGATGTCGAATACACCGGTCTAGGGATTGTTACCGCAAACGAGATACATTTGCCGGTAGGGAAAGCGGCCGCGTTTACGCTCGAAGCTAAAGATGTGATTCACAGCTTTTGGGTTCCCGAGTTGGGCGGCAAAACCGATTTGATTCCGGGACATACCAATCGCATGTGGATTCGTCCGACCCAAATTGGTTCCTATCATGGACAATGCGCCGAATTTTGCGGCACGTCACATGCGAACATGCGCTTTGCAGTCGTCGTCCAATCCCAAGCCGATTTTGATGCGTGGGTCGCGCAGCAAAAGCAATCCTCTGTCGTAGCGACAACCGATTTGCAGAAAAAAGGCGTGGAAACGATTTCGACGGTGGGCTGCCAAGCGTGCCACACTATCAACGGCGTCTCGGCGATGGTCGGCAAAGTGGGACCGAATCTCACGCACGTAGCTAGCCGCAAGCAAATTGCATCCGGCATCCTAGATTTCAACGCCGCCAATCTGCACACCTGGCTCAGCGACCCGCCGGGCGTGAAACCCGGAGCATTGATGCCCCGCCTGCCACTGACCTCCGAGCAAATCGATGCGCTCGTCGCGTATCTCACATCGTTAAAATAAATTTCATCACACTGTCATTCTGAGCGAAGCAAAGAATCTCATTATTGGACGACAGAGATTATTCGCTCCGCAAAGACCGCTCCGCTCAGAATGACAATTACAGATTGAGGACACCATGTCTACTCAAGTTGCGACTCTACCCGTTGCCCGCCGCCAATACGCGGGCGTGCTAAGCTGGTTGACCACCGTCGATCATAAACGCATCGGCTTGATGTACATTGCCGCATCGCTGTTCTTTTTGTTCGCCGGCGGACTCGAAGCGCTCGTCATCCGTACGCAACTCGCCGATTCGAATCTCAAAGTCGTCAATCCTGATTTGTACAATCAAATCTTTACGATGCATGGTACGACGATGGTCTTCCTCGCCGTCATGCCATTCCTTACAGGATTCGGCAACTATATCGTTCCGCTGCTGATTGGCGCGCGCGATATGGCGTATCCCCGGCTCAATGCGTTCGGGTTGTGGACCTTTGTCTTGGGCGGCTTGTTTCTGAATTCGAGTTTCTTTCTCGGCGGCGCACCGGCGGCCGGTTGGTTCGGCTACGCCCCGCTGACGAGCATGCAATTTTCGACGACCTACGGCATCGATTTTTGGATTTGGGGTTTGGAGCTCCTCGGCATCTCGTCGATCACGGGCGCACTCAACTTTGTCGTGACGATCATTTGGATGCGCGCGCCGGGCATGAGAATCAATCGCATGCCGATTTTCGTGTGGACGAATCTGGTGACCTCGTTCTTGCTGTTGTTCGCCATGCCGAGCATCGCCGCCGCGTTGATCTTGCTTTACCTCGATCGACATTTTGGCACATTCTTCTTTCAAGCGTCCGGTGGTGGCGATCCACTTTTGTGGCAGCATCTGTTTTGGTTCTTTGGACATCCCGAAGTTTACATCATGATCTTGCCCGCGATGGGCATCGTGTCGGAAATTCTGCCGGTGTTTTCGCGCAAGCCGTTGTTCGGTTATGCCGCCATTGCGTATTCATCCGTAGCGATTGGGTTTATTGGCTTTACCGTTTGGGCGCATCATATGTTTGCCGTGGGGATGCCACCGGCGATTAATGCTGCATTCGCGCTCGCGAGTATGATTATCGCCGTGCCGACGGCAATCAAAATTTTCAACTGGATCGCCACGCTCTGGGGTGGATCGATCAATTTGAAAACGCCGTTGCTCTTCGCCGTCGGTTTCATCGCGTTGTTCATCATCGGCGGACTGGGTGGCATCTTCCTCGCAACGGTCCCAGTCGATTTTCAAATCACCGATACGTACTTTGTCGTCGGTCATCTGCATTACGTTCTATTTGGCGGCAGCATTTTCGCCATCGTTGGGGGAATATATTATTGGTTCCCCAAAATGACCGGACGCATGATGAACGAAAAAATGGGCGTCGCGCATTTCGTTTTGCAATTCGTCGGTATGAACCTCACCTTCATGCCTATGCACTTGCTCGGCGTGTTGGGAATGCCGCGCCGCATCTACACTTACGGCTCCGACCTGGGTTGGGATACCTCAAATCTGATTGCGACGATTGGCGCGTTTACGATTGCTACTGGCTTTTTGCTTTTCTTTATCAACATCATCATCAGTCTGCGCAATGGCGCAATCGCAGGCGATGATCCCTGGGATGGCGACACACTCGAATGGGCAACTGCTTCGCCGCCGCCCGTCTACAATTTTACGACGGTGCCAACCGTGAACAGCGTTCGTCCATTGTGGGACGTTAAACATGGCGGCAAAAAAGCCGCTCTAACGGGCGACGCACACGCGACGATTCATTTACCACCGCCAAGTTTTTGGCCCCTCGTGCTTGCGCTAGGGCTAACTGTATTGATGTACGGACTCGTCTTTGGACTCATTCCACTCGCGCTTGGGTTGGTACTTTTCGTCGTCGGTCTCGCGGGCTGGATCAGGCAGCCGGTGGTGTAGAGAAAAAGAAGACCTGACAGGTTTTTCGGCTCCGAAGGAGCCGCGAAACCTGTCAGGTCTCAAACATAGGGAGTTATCCATGAGCGCAACTGCTTCACACGATACATACAACATGGAGCAAGATCATCGTAAGCTCGGCATCTGGGTTTTTCTTGCTTCGGAAGTAATTTTCTTTGGCGCGGTCATCACCACCTTTGTCGTCTTTCGCGACCGCAGCACTAGTGGTCCCAATCCGCACGAAGTCTTGACATTGCTCGTGCCAACCATCATGACGCTCATTCTTCTCACGAGCAGTATTACGATGGTCTTGGCGCTGCAAGCGATTCAAAACGGCAATCGCACGCGCATGTGGCAGTTACTGGTTACGACGGCAGCGTTGGGACTGGTGTTTCTTGCCTTGAAAGCGAACGAGTACAGTCATCTCATTAGCGAGGGCGTCACGCCCAGCACGAATATTTTCGGCTCGGTCTATTTCTTGACGACCGGTCTGCACGCCGCGCATGTGCTCGTCGGTATCATTTGGATTTTCGCCGTCGCCGCCAAAGCGCTGCGCGGTGGATTCTCGGCGACGAATTATCTGCCGGTCGAAATCGCTGGCTTGTACTGGCACTTTGTCGATTTGATCTGGGTCGCGATTTTCATGGTCGTGTATCTGACGGAGCAGCTCAGATTCGTCTAAATGAACTGGAAATAGAGGAAATGAAGGAAATAAGGAAAAGTTCCCAGAGTTCCATCAGTTCCTCTATTTCCCTCATTTCCAAAGGGGTTGCATGAACACTAATACGCATACACAACCACAAGCCAATTATATTGCCGTTGGTGCCGCGCTCATCGTGCTTACGTTCTTAGAAGTCGCCGCTGTCTATTTGCCTGTGGCAACGGTATTCTTTCTGATTCTGTTCGGCGCGTGCAAAGCACTGTTAATCGCAATGTACTTTATGCATCTCAAAGTCGATCGGCGAATCTTCACGGGCATATTCGCCATCGGCGCACTCGGCGGAATCGCGATGGTGGCATCGCTGATTATTGTCCTCACATCGCATCTGCAGTAAGCGAGGCGTACGTTGTCTAGCACGAATCTCTGGCTTACCGAATGGAATTTCGAGCCAACGGTTTTGGTCGGTCTCATTTTGCTCTCCGCGATTTATCTCTACGGCGTGGGACCGCTCCGCCGCCGTTATGGTTGGGCAGCCAAAATCGACAAACGCCAAATCGCGTTATTCTTGTCCGGCGTTTTCATCATCTTCATCGCGCTCATATCGCCGCTCGACGAAATCGGCGATTACTATTTGTTTAGCGCGCACATGGTCCAGCATCTCTTGCTCACGCTTGTGATGCCGCCTCTGTTGCTGCTCGGCACACCCAGTTGGCTCGTGCGTCCGCTACTAGAATGGCGCTTGATCCACAGCACCGCCCGCTGGGTCTCCAAACCGATTCTAGCGTTTTTGTTGTTCAACGTACTCTTTACCGCCTATCACGTACCCACGCTGTATGATCTCGCGCTGCAAAATGAGATGTTCCATATCTTTGTTCACCTTTTGCTGATGGCGACTTCCGTTGTCGCATGGCTGCCTATTCTTAGCCCCATGCAAGAATTCCCTCGGCTTCCCTACCCGCATCAAATCCTGTACCTTTTCTTCGGCGCGATTCTGCCGACGATTCTCGGCGCGATCATCACGTTTTCCGATTCCGTCCTCTACCCGACGTACCGAGTCGCGCCGCGCGTGTTTGGAATTTCGGCGCTGGACGATCAAATGGCGGCTGGGCTGATTATGTGGATTCCCGGTTCTACGATATACTTGCTCGTGCTCACCATCGTCTTTTTCAAGTGGTTTGGGCAAGATGATGGTGAAAAAGCAAATGAATTTGCAGGGCGAGGATAGCGTGCGGATTGGGAAAATCAGCTTGTTGCTGTGCGCGTTAATTTTGGTTATGACAGCTTGCGCGCCAAAACTCAGAGGGATCGATCTCGGCAAAGACCGCTCGCCGGACTTTAGACTGAACGATGCGCGGGGCGAGTCAGTGGCACTTTCGGATTATCGCGGCAAAGTGGTCGTGCTCAGCTTTCTCTACACCAACTGTCTCGACGAATGTCCGTTGATCGCATCGAAACTGCGCAGTGTCGCGAATCAACTAGGCGATTCGATGAAGCAAGTGGCGTACGTCGCCGTCTCGGTCGATCCAGAGTACGATACCCCCGCCGCCGTGCAAGAGTTTCTGCAAGTGCATAACCTTGACGGCAAAATGCGTTATCTGATCGGAACGAAAGAGCAACTGGAACCGATTTGGAAAGCGTACTATGTCGGCACATTGAGCAATGCATCCAGTGTGAATCCTGTGGCACACACGACGCGCACGCTCATCATCGACAAGCAAGGGAACCAACGCATCGAACTGGGCACAATATTCGATCCCGCCGATGCTGTTTATAATGTGCGCGCGTTGTTGGCAGAATAAAACGTAGAGACGTTGCATGCAACGTCTCTACGTTTTAGAACTGAAATCCTGGTTGGAACGGCACAATCCGCCGCTTATAGTCCGACACATATCCCTTTAGCCTCGATTCCAATTGCTCCCAGGTATCGCTCGCCATGGCATCACGCACATCTTGCGCTTCGCCCACAAAGATGATCAAGCGATTGGGATAATCGCCCCACGCCGTATGCCACACCCCTTGGTTCTCTAGTCCGATTCGCTGCAAGGTTGGCACAAAAACCTGAACGGCGAATTGCATATACTCTTCTTGATGTTGCGGCACGATGTTGTAAGACAAGAGCAATTTCAAGCGCCCCACCGATTTATCCTCCTAAAAATTGCTGGTTCACATTATATCCCGTGTGCCAAGTTGCGCAAGCCGTAGGACAGCATGTCATTCCGAGCGAAGCGAGAAATCTCTTCAGGACTTTCGCTTGTCATTCTGAGCGAAGCGAAGAATCTCTGGTTTCAGGGGTAGAGACCCTTCGCTAACGCTCAGGGTGACACGAAAACGGACACTTGAGCGAAAGTCCTGCTCTTTTCTCAAATGCAAGATTTCTCCTCGCACCCGCTTCGCGGCTCGTCGAAATGACAGTGTTACGGACACTGAATCACGCCTTGTGCCCAGAGACATCCGCCGCATACGGGGAATTTATTTCCCAAGCAATCTTCTTCATTCGAATCGAGTAGATCGCAGCCGCCGCAAAAACTGCACGGCGCAAACGCAAAGCTCGATACGCGCTCGCGATACGCCAAATATTCCGGGTCGTTCCACAAATCGATGAGCGCACGATCGCGCACATTGCCGATCACGTGCCGCTTGAGCTTGCGCTCGTATTTCCGCAAAAACGTCGTGTGGTTGTGCAACAACGGTGGGCACGGACTCACGCCGCCGTCCCAGCCAACTGCCATCGCGCCGCTTTCGACGAATACGCATACATCGTTCGCGCCGCTCAACTTGTTACCGGCAAACGTAACGCTGCATCCGCTCTTGAGCGCCGCGAAGAATGCCTCGCGCGTTTTATCGTTGATGTCCATCTTTGGAATGTTCAGCGTCGGCAGCCAAAACGACGACATGTAGGTCACATCTTTGAGCGTGTGTTCATAGAGCATTTCGCGGCGCATGTCTTGCGTGTACGGCAATACGTTACTCACCGAGAACCGCACCGCACCGAGCGAGCGCCCCAACTCGATGACTTTTGGCAAATCGTTGACGTTGTGTTCCATCGCGACGAAGGCAATTCCGATTTCGGGCTTCGGATGATACGACCAGGTTCGGCGCGATTCGCGGAACGTTCGAATATTTTCGAGCACGAGCGGCAGCAGTGCGCCTAATCGCACATCTTCATAACTCTCCGGTGTCGCGCCGTCGAGCGAGACCCACAACATATCGAGACCCGCTTCGATCAATTGCCGCGAACGCCGCGCGTTGAGGATTGTTCCGTTCGTCGTGATCTCGACGCTGCATCCCAACTCTTTGACACGCCGCACCATTTCGACAATGCGCGGGTGCGACGTTGGCTCGCCGATGCCCGCAAACATCACCGACGGTTTCGGATTGATCGAACGCAAGCCATCCAACACGCGCTCGAACGTTTCCTCCGTCATGCCACCCATCGTCTCATCCCACGTGTTCCTCATACACGTACGACACGCGATGTTGCAGCGACTCGTCGGCTCGATGTAAAGTCTGTTGAGTTGTGTAATCGGACGATGCAGGCGCAGCGCATTTCCTTCGTTATCAATGCGAAGCCGCGCGCCGGGTTCTAATCCGTACTGATCGACCAACTCACGCGGCACGACCAATCTGCCTTGTTCATCAACTTCTGCCCATATTGTTTTGGGATTCATATTTTCACCACTTGTCACTCTGCGCGAAGCGAAGAGTCTCACATTCCGCAGCGATGAGACGCGAAGCGTTCGTCACAAAAAACGTTCCTCACAATGACAGATGCTTTATTTATCCGCGTTCATCCGCGTGGCTGTGCGAATGGCTGTGACGCACTTCGTCACAGTCACAGCACAGTCAGTCCGCGTCCAAACCATGATACCAGTTTAACGTAAGTCAGTCAAAATCGAGTCACAATCTAGTCGCAATTCAGAACCAAAAACTCTGTTCCTATTTGCGGAATGGAACAAGTCAGGTAAAATAACCTCGCTTTATTCATTATCTCAAATCACTTTATCTTCGCACCAGAAAGAATCCGAATGACAAACTCTGTTCAACGCCCTCGCGTCGTCATCACCGGCACGGGAGCCATCACGCCACTTGGACTAACGCCCGAAGAATTTTGGCAGAACTTGCTCAGCGCCAAATCCGGCATTGGTCCCGTCACCTTGTTCGATGCGAGCAAGTATCGCACGCAGATCGCCGGCGAAGTAAAAAATTTCGATCCGACGCAGCATGGCATCGAAGCCAAAGATGCGCGCCGTATGGGACGCGCGACGCTGTTCGTGCTGGCTGCATCGCGGAGCGCGCTCAACGAGGCAGGCTTGGGCGATTCACTCGCCGAAAATTTTCGCGCGGGTGTCGTCGTCGGCACAGGACTGGGCGGTTTCGTCGAAGCGATCAAAGAACACGATGTGTACACGCGCCAAGGCACGGGTCGCGTCAGTCCATTTCTCGCCGCAGTGATTCTGCCGAACATGCCCGCATTTTACGTGGCGCAGCATTTTCGCGCTCGCGGTTACAATTCGACGGTTGTCACGACGTGCGCCGCCGGAACTGATGCGATTGGGACTGCGACCGAAGCGATTCGGCGAGGCGTAGCGGACATTATGCTCGCCGGAGGGACTGATGCGATTATTTCCGATATCGTGTTCACTGCGTTCGGCGCGATGCGCGCTCTCTCCACGCGCAACGACAACCCAGCGCACGCCTGTCGCCCATTCGATAAAAATCGTGATGGGCTGGTGATTGGCGAAGGTTCGGGAATGCTCGTGCTCGAAAATCTCGAACACGCGCTGGCACGCGGCGCGCGCATCTACGCCGAAATCATCGGTTATGCGGCCAACTCGGATGCGTTTCACTTTGTCGCGCCCGACCCTGAAGCGATTTCTACAAGCCAGGTTATGCGCGATGTGCTCAAGGATGCGAATGTCACCGTCGATCAAATCGATTACATCAACGCCCATGCCACGTCAACGCAACTCAACGATCCGAGCGAAACGCTTGCCGTAAAAAATGTTTTTGGCGAACGCGCGTATCAAATTCCGATCAGCGCCACCAAATCGATGGTGGGGCATGCGATGGGTGCGGCGGGCGCATTTGAAGCGATTGCATGCGCGCTGACTATTCGCGATCAGAAAATTCATCCGACGGCAAATTACGAAATTCCCGATCCGACGTGCGATCTCGATTACGTGCCCAACGTCGCGCGCAATGCGAAAGTGGATATTGCGATGTCGAACTCGTTTGGCTTTGGCGGGCAAAACGCGAGCTTGATTCTGCGCAAGTATGTGTGAAGCAATTGATCAACTAATCAAAGCACCAGACAGATACACAAAGAAAAATCCCTCGAACAAGTCGAGGGATTTTCTATTGTTGCAAAATACCGGCAGGATGACTTTTAATTTTGAAATGTGGTTTGCTCTTTCGTTTGTCTAAGCTGCTCGGACAGGAAGCGTCGTTGATTGATCTTGATTGCCACACCGAACTGGCCATCTGCACGCGACTCGCATCGCACTACAACACCCTGGGATGCGATCAAGAAAGGTCGATACAATTCGGACGGCTCTTCCAAAACACGCGCCACGATGAACAGCCCTTCGCCTAATTCGAAACGATGATCGAAACGAAGATACATTCCGGTTGCGCTCAAGTTGGAAATGATCGCGCCTTTTTCCACCTTGGCGCCATTCATTCCGTGAAATCGAACCTGGGCTGGGTAACTGCAATCCAGTCGAAGGTTGCCGCGGCGCTCAATCGTACTGGCGGCGAGAACTTGCGCATCAGATTGATACATCATCGTTTCTCCCTCCTACGATTCTGCAAACATACTACAATACAAATTCACGAAACACAATCAGAACAAGTTTTTGCTTGAGAGCCACTGGCAATTTGGCTACCAGAATAACGACAACCTGAAAGCCAGTCATGGGAATAATTTTCAACATGCGAAGCGAAAGTGGATTTTGCGGTAGCGAACTCGTTTGGCTTTGGCGGGCAAAACGCGAGTTTGATTCTGGCAAAGTACGCGTGAATGGATTTGGTGTTTGCAACAGAAGCACACGGAAAGACACAGAATAATTCTGGTGCGATGCAAAACAAAAATCCCACGATAACCAAGGGATCACACTGACGCAAAATTCCAAAGCTACGGGTCTGGTACAGATGAAGTTAAGTATACAAGCTAATATTTATCATATCAGAGCATTAACCAATCGAAGAACTTCTGCGAATTGAAACGTGTCTGTCCGTTCGTTTCCTCTATTCCAACACCGCGATCCGCAAGAAAAACAGCTAATTGTTCACCATTTCTTGCAATGATACCCGCTTCTTCCGCTAATTCAAGTGCGCCTCTTGTAAAACGACCAGTTGTAAAGAACATAGTAACCAAAGGATTAAATGGGTGCAATTCTAGATCGTTAAATGGATTACCGGTTGTAAAAATCTTGTAACGGGCGAGCGTAATTGCACCAATTAGTTCTCTTATTAAATTAGGACCAATGGGTGTATTAGGATAATTGGCCTAGAGAAAGCAAGCCGTAAAAGTCGATTCCTTGGTCATCTGAATGCGGAGTTACTTGAGGATTCTTTGAACCCAATTCTTTTAACACACAGGCTCCGAAAGTTTCAAATTGGTGGAATGTTAAGTTTTGAATATGATCAAGGAGTGGATCAATGTGTAAGCGACGGCGTTTTAATACTGTAGTTGTGACTGGTTCATCTGGCTCAATATAACAGGATCCCTGAACTACTCGATCATTTATCGAACTCATTGACAGCACCACGTAAGAACCTGTTGAATCGCTGTTTGAATTAGATTGGCTAATTAACTGCCGTACTTTCCCTTCCATCTGTTCCGCTTTTTCCGCAGCTTGAACAGGCGGAACCCCAAAATAATCTCGGAGTTCTGTTTCAATGACGGTACCGAGTCGCCGGGGCGAACCATCGATACCAATGATTTCCTCGAGTCTCTGGAAAATATCCAGGGGCGTCATCTGTTAGTGTTCCATCAATGTGCGTATCTTATCTACAATTGTCACGAGACGTGTTAAGAGTTCTTTTCCTCGGAGTGTTGGATTCAACCAAGCATCTATACCAGGTTGGTTAAGAGCATGAGATGCCTGAACTAAGGCATTCTCCACAATACTCGAGCTGTCTTCAGTTGGCGACTCATTGGCTGCTTTCTCGGCATCCTCAAAGGCGCGATCCGAATCAAGGAGGACTGTCCGAGCGTACGTTTTATTGACAATGTTCTTGAGTTTACGAACCTGGCGGATATCCTGGATTTTTGCAGGAAGATATTCGCCGTTCTCAGCCGGACGCGATACTACCAACTCATAGAAAGCTCGCCTAGCCTCATCGTTCTCCGCTAAGTTCGTTTGATCTGACCATCCTATCCAATCTCTCACGGTTGGTACCGCGATTGCTTCATTGAAAAACGCATATAGCCTCGGAACAGCGTACTCGCCGAATTCTTCATCCTGTTCCATTTGATGCAATGCTTTGATTGCTCGAAAACGCCTTGCTGCTTCACGCGACCTAATACCGATTCTTTGCGCAACCTGTCCAAAATCACGATCTTCTTGTTCATATAATTCCTCAATTAGCTTCGCCTGCTGATACGCGCCCCATTCACGTGTTCCCGCTACATGTCTAATTGCCATCAAGGTCTGCCGAAATACACGTCGTTCATCAACGGTACCTGTGAGTTCGGATACGGGCAAATCTCTGAGTGTTGCCAATGTTTCTTCTGAAATTGTTACAACCGCTCGCACATACTCATCGAGAAGGGATTTTATTGCTGCGACCCTACGATTGCCTTCGACAACCAAATATCGCTTTCCATTAGCATCAGTATCATACTCCTCGACTACTATTTGTTCGAGGGGAACAAAACCATTGGTAACAATCGAATCCTTAAGCGCCTGCAAATCGAACTTATCTGTAGAATGGAGAATTGATAAGGTTTTTGCTTGGACACTTGGCTCGCCATACCTACGCGGATTTACTTTCTTGTAAGAATCTAAATCATGGAAACGGTAGTTGTTTGGATCCAACAATAATCGATCTGGGCTAATCGGGATGGTCGTAATAGGCATATTGTTCTCCTCATGTTTACTTTGCATCTTCCGTTGTCTACTATAAGTATACAACGTAATCACCCAGAGTCCAAAAATTTCCTGGTAGCACAGAAAACAAGAATCCTCATAACTTCGAGGATTCTTATTCTACTGAGAACCATGGACGCCACGCGGACCAAAACTCAACTGCTCCATAGTCAGTTGTGCTACTCTTGCCTATTTGCTTGCTGAGCTTGCAGCGAGTTGCGTTCCCAGAATACTCCTTCTGCAAATCCCTGAATCGTTTTATCTCGCGCTGCGATAGCCAATCTCTTTTCGGCATAGAGACAATAATCTAACTCCGTCTCCACGCCAACGTAACACCGTCCCAGTTTCTTGGCAACCACCGCCGTCGTTCCCGATCCCAAGAACGGATCGAATATCATGTCGCCGGGAGCCGAACTCGCCAGGATAATTTTCGCCAAAAGTTTTTCGGGCTTTTGAGTTGGATGGTCCGTATTCTCTGGCATCGACCAAAATGGAACCGTCAGGTCCGTCCACAAATTCGATGGGTACGTCAGGCGAAAATTCCCCTCCCGCGATTTCGCCCAATCCTTGGGATCGCCGTCCAAATCGGTGTACGGCGCAATCACCCGTCGCTTGAGTTTCACCGCATCGGCATCAAAGTAATAATCGTTTGATCGCGTGCAAAACCAAATATCCTCGGAGCAATTTTTCCAGTTTCGTTTCGCGCCGCGCCCTTTTTCGCGCTCCCACGTAATCCGATTTCGCACGCTGAGATATTTCTCGGCGATGAGTTGAATCGCCGCCGAAGAGCGCCAATCGCCGCATATGTAGACGCTCGCCGATGGTTTCAGAATTCGCAACAGTCTCGGAAACCACGACTCGAACCATTCGGCGTACTCCAAGTTCGATTGCTGTTTGAAACCGTTGGAGCCAAAGGTCTTGGTCAAATTGTAAGGCGGATCGAGAAAGAGAAGATCGACAAATGAGGATGGCAGCCAATCCAAAATCTCGAAAATGCTCTGGTGGATCGTGCGATTCTGAATCGTCTCAAGCAAAGTCGGCGAGGACAAGCGAACCAAATTTTCTTTGTAGCGTTTGCGCTCGCTATTCGATAAAGTGAGAGTACGATTTCGCGGTGCGGCAGGTCTCTTCATGGCTTGCTCCATTTGATCGCCAACTATGCGTCGATAATATAAAAACCCTCGCAGATCCGAGGGTTCTATATACTGGGAAACCTGGATTCGAACCAGGATTAACTGATCCAGAGTCAGTCGTGCTACCGTTGCACCATTTCCCAACGCGCGCATATTCTAGCACATTTTGATGGTTTTGCAAAATCGGTTTGACAACACCTGTGCGCGATGTTAGACTGATGGCATGAAAGCGGTCATCGTCGCTAATGGAGATTTGCGCGACCACCTGCGCCTCGTCGAAATCTGGCGTGCTGCCGATTTGCGCATCGCGGCAGATGGCGGTGCAACCAACGCGCGCAAACATCTCACGCTCGCGCCGCACGTTCTCATCGGCGATTTCGATTCCGTCGATGAAGCGACGCACGCGTGGTGTATGCAAGCGCATACGGAATTGATTAAGCATTCGCGCGAGAAAAACGAGACCGATCTCGAACTCGCCATCGATCTCGCCATCGCACGCGGCACAACCGATATTACGATTCTCGGCGCGATCGGCGGCCGCTTCGATCAAATGCTGGCGAACGCCTTTCTGCTCGTCAGGCTCGCGCGCGCTCGCATCCACGCCCGAATCGTCGACATCGATTTCGATGCGTGGCTCGCGTGGGAACACTCACCGATCAACGGCAAAATCGGCGAGACCGTTTCGCTCATCTCCATCACCGACCGCGTGGATGAAATCGTCACAAATGGATTGCGTTACCCGCTGCGAAACGAAACGCTTTACCTCGGATCGCCGCGCGGCGTCAGCAACGAGCTCATCGTCGAAAATGCGTCCGTCACGTTCAAGAGTGGCTTGCTACTTGTCGTACACCTGCTCGCCGATAGCCGATAGCTGATGGCTGATGGCAGATCGTCTTGACCATCTGCTATCTGCCATTCGCCATACGCGATCAGCCACAAGCCAGTTGACCAATGCGCTAAATCGTGCTAAATTAATACCACAAAATTAAATATCAATGGGGAGCTTGAAGAGTCAGGCTGAGAGGAAGACCAAACGTCTTCGACCCAACGAACCTGATCTGGATAATGCCAGCGTAGGGAGGTCAAATTCAAATCAACCGCCCAGATCAGAAGGCGGTTTTTGTTTTTAGGCAACGTGTCATTATCAACGAGCAATATCAAAACAAGGGAACTAGAGGAACTGGAGGAACTGAAGAAAAGTTCCCAGAGTTCCCAAGTTCCCTCAGTTCCCTTGAATTCAACGGAGGAGATCAGCATGAAAAAACTTTTTCTTATCAGCGTGCTTGCCTTTGTCGTCGTCGGTTGTTCCGGCGTGACGCCGGTACCCACCGTGACGCCAACCGCAATCACCGTACCGACGGCGGCTGCCAAGCCAACGGTTCCACCGGCAACAGAGTTGACGGTGATGACGCACGATTCCTTCGCCGCGAGCGAAGACGTCATCAAAGCGTTCGAATCGTCCGCAAACGTCAAACTCAACATTCTCAAATCAGGCGACGCCGGCGCAGCGTTGAACAAGGCGATTCTCGCCAAGAACAATCCGCTTGCCGATGCGTTTTACGGAGTCGATAACACCTTCTTGTCGCGCGCGCTACAAGCCGACATCTTTACGCCGTACACGCCGACGAACGCGAGTCAGATTCCAACACAGTACGTCCTCGATCCAACGTACAATCTCACACCCACCGATTACGGCGATGTTTGCTTGAACTACGACAAGTCCTATTTCCAGAAAAAGAATATCGCGCCACCGCAATCGCTCGAAGATTTAGCCAAGCCGAACTACAAATCACTGACCGTCGTCGAAAATCCTGCCACATCATCGCCTGGACTCGCGTTTTTGCTTGCGACCGTTGGACACTTTGGCAAGGACAAGTATATCGATTACTGGAAATCATTGCGCGCGAACGATGTCCTCGTCAGCGAGGGCTGGGATGATGCGTACTACGCCAAATCGACCTGGGGCGGCAAAGGCGGTGATCGTCCCATCGTCGTGAGCTACGCGACAAGTCCCGCCGCCGAAGTTTTCTTTTCAAGCGGCAAAGTCACCGAGCCACCGACCGGTAATGTTCTCGGCGAAGGCGCGTGTTTCCGCCAGGTTGAATTCGTGGGCGTGCTTAAAGGTGCAAAGAATCCCGCCGCCGCGAGAAAATTCGTCGATTTCATAATCTCGCAAAAATTCCAGGAAGACATTCCCGCGCAGATGTTTGTGTTCCCAGTATTGCAGAATGCCAAGCTGCCTGATTTCTACAAATTTGCCGAGCAAGCCAAATCGCCAGCAGTGGTCTCGCCCGCTGACATCGACGCCAATCGCGACGCGTGGATCAAGGCATGGACTGACGCTGTAGTTAGGTAGTGCGTTACTGCGATAGTGCGATAGTTCAATCCTTGTACATTCAGCGATAACTATCGCACTATCGAACTATCTTACTTTTGCACTAACCAACGATGAAACTATCCAACGCCCTTTATCTCTTGCCCATCGCTTTCCTCGCCGCATTCTATTTCTATCCACTCGCGGCGATTTTGCAAACGAGTTTTGCAGCAGGCAGCGGCTGGACGGAAATATTCACCGATCTGTATTACGCACGCGTGTTGGTGTTCACGTTCGTGCAAGCCGCGCTCTCGACGTTGCTTACGCTGGCGCTGGGTTTGCCCGCCGCGTATATCTTTGCGCGCTACGATTTTCCCGGTGCAAGCATCATGCGCGCCATCACGACCATTCCATTTCTGATGCCGACGATTATCGTCGCGACGGCGTTTAGCGCGTTGTTCGGTCCGCGCGGCATCATCAACCTCGCGCTGATCGATCTCTTCCATCTCGATGCGCCACCCATTCAAATCCTCAACACACTTTGGATTATCTTGCTCGCGCATACGTTTTACAATTTCACCGTAGTCTTGCGCATCGTTGGCGGCTTTTGGTCAAACCTCGATCCACAAATCGAAAATGCGGCGCGCGTGCTGGGCGCAGATCGTATGCGAACATTTTTGCACGTGACGCTGCCGCTCATCGCACCTGCGCTCATCGCCGCCGCCCTGCTCGTCTTCATTTTCGATTTTACTTCGTTCGGCGTCGTGCTAATTCTTGGCGGTGCGCGTCTCGCCACCCTCGAAGTCGAAATTTATCGGCAGACGGTCAACCTTTTCGATTTGCCGGTCGCCGCCGCACTATCACTCGTTCAACTCGTTTGCACGTTCGCGCTGATGGCGATCTACACGCGCTTGCAAGCACACCTGGCGCAGCCGCTCAAACTGCGCCCGCAAGCGATCATCAAACGCAAACCGGCGAGCATCGCCGAAAAAATTTTTGTGTGGGGTTATCTCGCGGCGATGCTCACCTTTTTGCTAACGCCGCTCATCTCCGTCGTCGTTTCCTCACTTGCAAGTGGAACCGATTATTATTCCGAACTCTTTATCAATCGGCGCGGTTCCATTACATTTGTGCCACCGATTGACGCGGTGAAGAACTCACTCATCTTTGCTTCGCTGACTGTGATCTTGGCTGTGGCACTTGGTTTGATTGCGGCACATTCGTTGATGACAGACGACCGCAGACCACTGACCGCAGACCGCACGAAAGCGCGGCGGTCAGCAGTCAGCGGTCTCCGATCCATCTTTGCAAGCATTCTTGACCCGCTGTTCATGCTGCCGCTCGGCACGTCGGCGGTGACACTCGGCTTTGGCTACATTCTCACCTTAGGTAACCTACGCACAAGCATCTGGCTCTTGCCGATTGCACACGCGCTCGTCGCCTTTCCGTTCGTCCTTCGTAGTCTATTGCCGATCTTGCGAAGCATTCAACCGCGTTTGCGTGAAGCGGCGCAACTGCTCGGCGCATCGCCTGGACACGTCTGGCGCGAAATCGATTTTCCGATTATGATGCGAGCGGTGATCGTTGGCGCAGTGTTTGCGTTTACGGTGTCGATGGGCGAATTCGCGGCGACGACACTCATCGCGCGTCCAGAGATGCCGACCATTCCAATAGCGATTTATCGATTACTTGGTCAGCCCGGCATGATCAATCTCGGTCAGGCACTCGCACTCTCGACCATTCTGATGGTCATCAGTGCGCTGGCGATCATCGCAATGGAACGATTCCGTATCGGAGAGATCGGGGAATTTTGACAGTGGCGAAACGCAAAGATAAAAAACGGTCGGCGCAACTTTTTGCTGACCTGAACAAAATATCCGCGAATGCGCAGCCCACATCGACGACGCACGAGCTAACGCGCATGGGCAAATTTCGTTTTCAACTGCTGCACCAATGGCTCGCCGAAAACTTTGCGCCATGTCGCGTCGCCGATATTGGCGGCGGCAAAGGACTGCTTGCGTATCTATTGCAAGAAAATGGCTGGACAGCAACCGTCATCGATCCAACGCATCAAGCTTTGCCAGACAAGTATAAAGATATGGCAACGAACAAGCGCGTGCGGATTGCGACGAGTGAACGCGTGCCTCACGTAAATCTCGCTTTCGATCAATCGATGACGAAGGATTTCGATTTGTTGGTCGGAATGCACGCGCACGGTTGCAACGTCAAGATCATCGATGCTGCCATCGCACAAGGAAAAAGTTTTGTCCTGCTGCCGTGCTGCATTATCGACGAACCGGTTTACCCGCCGCACGGCGTTCACTGGCTACAATGCCTCGCCGATTATGCTTTCGGCAACGGTTGCACCATCCACCCGTTTCGCCTAAACTTTGGCGGACAGAATATCGGTTTCTATTCAAAAAACCAGAAACCCGGTTATTAGGTCGAGTCCTTGTGTCTACATTGCCGAATGCTTCGCCCCGAATCGAAATTCGCGGCGTCACAAAATCGTTCGCAGGCGCGCCGCTCTTGCAAGACATTTCCTTTGCCATCACGAACGGCGAAATCGTTTGCTTGCTGGGTCCGAGCGGAAGCGGCAAAACCACCCTGCTCCGCATTATCGCGGGCTTGGAGTCACCAGACGACGGCGATATTTTTTTCGACAGTCAAAATGTGCGCGCGGTGCCGGTGCATCTGCGCGGATTCGGAATGATGTTCCAAGACCTTGCGCTCTTTCCGCACAAGCATGTGTTCGACAATGTAGCGTTCGGTCTGCGAATGAAAAACTCGTCACACGCTGAAATTCAAAAACGAGTGCGCGAAACATTGGAGTTGGTCGGCTTGACCGAGTTTGAAAATCGCAATGTGAACAACCTTTCAGGCGGCGAACAGCAGCGCGTCGCACTGGCGCGTTCACTCGCGCCGCAACCAAAGTTCCTGATGTTCGATGAACCGCTCGGCGCACTCGACCGCATTCTGCGCGAGCAACTCGTCGCCGATCTACGCGCGATTTTGAAACGCATCCAGATGACGGCGCTGTACGTGACGCACGATCAAGACGAAGCGTTCGCCATCGCCGACCGCATCGCCATCATTCACGAAGGTCGCATCGTGCAAATCGGCATGCCCGAAGAAATTTATCGCAAGCCCGCCAACGCTTTCGTCGCCCAGTTTCTTGGCATGACCAATCTATTCGCCGCGCAAAAATTATCCGACGGGCAAATCAAAACTGACCTTGGTACTTTCGCGATCAAAGCAGACAAGTCGATGGTACTGATTCGCCCCAATGCTGTTCGCGTCAATCTGAATAGCAAAGGTATTTCGGCACGCATCGAAGAATGTATTTTTCGCGCAGGCAAATATCGTTTGCGCGTCGTCGCCGACAGCGGTGCGCGTTTGTCCTTCGAAAGCGATCAACCGTTTTCAGTCGGCTCACCCGTTAGTTTGGAAATCGACCAAGTCGAAATGATCGACAAGTAGAAACACGTTTTGTTCGGGGAAAACGGGTGTCTCATTTCCGTCTGTTTGCATTCCCCGCAAAAACAGATAAAATGAACCGCAGTTTGTCGGAGCATCTATGCCACCTGCGGTAATTATTCCAACCTATAACGAAAGTGACAATATCCCCAATCTGCTAAGTCAGATTCTTGCTCTACCCATCGACGCGCACGTAATCGTCGTCGATGACAATTCCCCCGACGGTACGGGTCAGCTCGTGGATGAATTCGCCAAAGCGGATTCGCGCGTTCAATGCGTCCATCGACCGGGCAAGTTGGGCTTGGGCACGGCGCATATCGCCGGCATGAGGCGCGCCATGCTTCTCAACTACGACCCCATCGTTTCGATGGATGCGGACTTTTCGCATCACCCCAGCTACATTCCAAATTTGATCGAGGGGCTGGCTCGATCTGATGTCATGATCGGCTCGCGATATGTTCCCGGCGGCGGCATGCAGGGTCGCGACACCAAACTTCGATTCGTGAGTTGGGGCGCGAATTTTTTTGCGCGCACCATGCTGAATCTGCAAGCGCACGATTGCACATCGGGGTTCCGCGCCTATCGCTGCGCCGTTCTGGAATCGATCAATCTCGACGCGGTTTTTTCAAACGGCTACTCCTTTCTCATCGAAATGCTCTATCTGTGTCAGTCGCGCGGCTGGCGCGTCGGCGAAACGCCCATCGTTTATGAAGACCGTCGCGCCGGCACCTCTAAAATTTCGCGCGCCGAAATTTACAAAGCCACGTATACCGTCATGCGCTTGATGTATCGACGCCTGCGCAATGCCAAGAATCTCTTGCTCAATCGCGTCGATCCAACGGCGAAATAATGTAGCGCGAGCGGACTTGCACCAAAGGTGCCGCGCTCGCATAAAATATCTGCGAGCGGAGCACTAAAGGTGCCGAAGCCGCTCGCGTTACGGAATCTTTCATGAATACTGCGCTCCAAGATATCCCTTGCAACTGTTGCGGCTCGCAAGACGTCAAGTTGCTTTATCCCAGCACGCTTAAAAGCACATCGCCCAACACTGCCGATTTTCGTTGCACGAGTTCAGCGTACGGCGTTCATCCACCCATTGTCCGCTGCAATTGCTGTGGTCTCGTCTATGCCAATCCACGTTGGGACCCATCGCTCGTCAGCGAAAGTTATAGCGCGGTCGAAGACCCTACGTACGTCGAAGAACGCGAGGGACGCGTACTGACTTTTAGTCGCAACCTTGCGCCGTTTGAAAAATTGGTTTCGGCGAATTCAGGCACCCGCCGCTTGCTCGACGTCGGCTGTCACATCGGCGTCATGGTCGAGTTGGCGCAAGCGAGTGGCTGGGAAGCGTGGGGCGTCGAACCTTCGACGTGGGCATCCGAGCAAGCGCGCGCGCGCGGCTTGCATGTCATCACCGGCACCTTGAGCGACACCGCCGTTCCCGAAAATTATTTCGATGTGGTGACGCTGTGGGATGTCGTTGAGCATCTCACCGATCCCGCCGCCGAATTGTGCAACGTGCATCGCATCTTGAAACCCGGCGGCATCTTTGCGATTCATACCATCGACATCGAGAGTTGGTTCGCGCGATTGATGGGTGCGCGCTGGCCCTGGTTGATGGAAATGCACTTGTACTATTTTTCGCCGCGCACGCTGGGAAAGATGCTAGAGCAAAATGGGTACGAAGTCATAAGCTCCAGCGCGCAAGGTCGTTTTCTCCGACTCGGTTATTTCATTACGCGCATCGAGCCGTACAGTAAACCGCTCTATCGCTTGCTCAGGACGATCTCCGACAAATTGAATTGGAGCAACGTCGCCATTCCGGTAAACTTTGGCGATCTGTTTACCTTATACGCCCGCAAGATCGGCTGATAGCCATCTGCTATTCGCCATATACTACTTGCTATGACCACTCGTCGTCTCTTTGTCGCAATTTTGTTCGTCGCGTTGTTCGTGATGACGACGCGCGAAATTTCCGACCCCGATTTTTGGTGGCACCTCAGTACCGGCAAGTACATCGTCGAAACGCAATCCATTCCGCATACGGACCCGTTTTCGTTTACCAAAGCCGGGGAGCCGTGGGTCACGCACGAATGGCTCTCCGAAGTCGTGATGTATGCGCTCTTCCTCGTTGGCTCGTATCCCCTTTTGATTCTCACTTTCTCTGCAATCATCACGCTGTCGTTTGCATTTGTCTTTGCGCGGTCTCAGGGCAAGCCCTATATCGCCACGCTTGCTCTGCTTCTCGCCGCGCTTACCACCGCGCCGACCTGGGGTGTGCGCCCGCAAATGATATCGTTGTTGTTGATGAGTGTGTTCTTGTGGGTGCTGGATAAGAGTCATTGTCATGTTGAGCGGAGCGAAACATCTCTTAACCAAGGAAACGAGACTCTTCGCGCAGTTCATCCTGAGGAACGAAGGACTCAGAGTGACAAACTTTTATGGCTCTTGCCGCCGCTGATGCTTCTGTGGGTCAATTTGCATAGCGGCTATGCGCTTGGTCTCGCCATTCTTGTCGTCTACCTCTTTGGCGCAATCGTCTCACGCATCACGCATTCCGAATCAGACTCCCATCCCCCCAAACTCACAGCCACGCTGGCTCTCGTTTTCGTTCTTTGCATGGTCGCCGTCCTTTTCAACCCCAATGGTGCGACGATGTTCATCTATCCATTTGAAACGCTCACCAGCCGCACGATGCAAGCGTACATTCAAGAATGGTTCTCGCCCGATTTTCACCTAAGCGAGTTTCAACCATTTGCATGGCTGATACTCGCAACGATGGCGTCGATTGCGCTATCGGGCAAACGGGCATCGTTGACGCAAACGCTGTTGCTAATCGGAACAGGCTATGCGGCTTTACGTTCTGCGCGGAACATTCCACTCTTTGCGGTCGTCGCCGCGCCGATTCTGGCGGAACATTTATGGTACATTGTCGAAGCACGATTTAGATCGATGCAACGAACGACAGCACCCATCACGCGCAGCATGGCAATCGTCAACTGGGTATTGCTCGCGGTGATTGTACTGGCAGGACTGCTTCGCGTCGCAATGGTAGCATCGAATCAGCAAGCGGTTGAGCGCGCCAAATTTCCTGCGGCTGCGGTTGATTTTTTGCAAACGCACGTTCGGAACGAACGAATCACCGGCGCGTTGTACAATTCGTACGGCTGGGGTGGCTATCTCATCTGGCGAATGTACCCGCAAGTACGGGTGTTTATCGATGGGCGAGCAGACGTTTACGGCGACCAGTTCATCGAGGATGTGTATTTGAAAGGGTATCGCGGCGGAGACGGCTGGCTTGAGCCGCTTGATCGATACGATGTCCACTTTGTCTTGGTTGAACCCGATGCGCCGTTAGCGTCCCCGCTTGCAAGCGATGCAGCGTGGCGAAAAGTGTACGAGGACAAGCAAGCGGTGGTGTGGGAGAGAAAATGAAAACCATGGGAATCATCGGAGGTATTGCGCCAGGGTCCACCGTCGAATATTATCGGTTGGCAATTGCTCAATACCGGGCACAAAAACAAGACGGGAGTTATCCGCCGATCATCATCAACAGTATCGACATGAAAAAGATGCTGGATTTGATCGGGGCGAGCCAATTGGATGACGTCACCGAGTACCTGGCAGGCGAAGTAATAAAATTGGCGCATGCCGGGGCTGATTTTGGCTTGTTGGCGTCAAACACTCCGCACATTGTCTTTGAGGGTATACAGCGTCGTTCGCCGATACCCTTGATCAGTATCGTCGAAGCGACGTGCGAGGCAGTTAAAAAACTGGGGCTGAAAAAAGTAGGCTTGTTTGGAACACGCTTTACGATGCAAGGAGAATTCTATCCCAAGGTATTCTCACGGGAAGGTATCGCGCTATGTGTTCCCGGCTTGGACGATCTGAACTATATTCACGACAAATACATGGGCGAACTTGTCAACGGAATCTTTCTTGATGAAACACGCCAACAGGTGCTGGCAATCGCCAATCGATTGAAAGAACAAGAGGGTATCCAGGGTGTGATTCTTGGTGGAACCGAACTCCCGTTGCTTCTGCAAAATGTGAGCGATCAAGCGATTCCATTTTTCGACACGACGCGGATTCACATCGAAAGTGCGGTTGTTCGAATGTTGGAATAGTTCATCGAGGAGCAATCCCACAAAAAAGACCTGACAGGTTTCCAAAACCTGTCAGGTCTACTTTTTTCTACGTCTTGACTTCTTGCGCGAGGATGATCGCCTCGGCGATTACGTTCATTCACATCCCGCCCAAACGAGATTCACGATTAGCCAGCCAGCGTTCCAGCGATCGTTTGGACTCTCGGCTAGGCACACCTGTAAGCAAAGCCACAACCGGAATCAGTTCATCCAATCGTTCCCAGAAAATTACATCACGTCCGTCACTATCTTCGAACACTCGCCAATCGTTTTTTTCGTCTGAGGTCGCATACGCCAGGCGCGGATACCAACTCAATGGCACAGAAACGACTCGCTGGTCTTCCATATAGACGGTGAGTAGATCATCTGTGACACTGACTGTACGAACGCGTGGCTGTATATCAATCGTTGCAATGCTCATCCCACAACTCCAAAAATAATGCCTGATTCTCATCGACGATTCGGCGCGCCTCGCGTAACTCGCCGGCATTCAAACCTTTGTTTTGTTCCAATTCAATCGGTTTCAACCAAAATTTGGCGCTCGGCGCGTTCCGATCTTTGCCCTTTGCCAAATGGATATGAGGTGGTTCAGTACAATCATAGGAAACAAAATAGCAGAGGAAACCACCGATCCGTTTTGTGGGCATAATGCAAGTCCTTGTCGTCAAACTTAATGCAACAGAAGTATAGACGCAATGAACATTACCGTCAAGAACGGCACACACGCAACAGACAAAGAGACCTTCCAGATTTGATAAACATGGAAGGTCTTCTTCTTTTCCTACGTCTTGGCCTCTTGTGCGAGGATGATCGCCTCGGCGATTTCTTTCATCGGCTTGCGTGTGTTCATGCTCATTTTTTGAATCTTGCGAAACGCTTCCGCTTCGGTCAGGTGCTGGCTGTCCATCAACACGCCTTTGGCGCGATCGACGACCTTGCGCGTTTCGAGCGTCTCTTTCAAATCGCCAACTTCTTTTTCCAGTTCGCGGAATTCCTGGAACCGCGCGAGCGCAATGTCCACCGCCGGAACAATTTCCTGTTCGCGGAACGGTTTGACGAGATAGCCAACCACGCCCGCCTCTTTCGCCCGGTCGACCAGGTCGCGTTGGCTGTACGCCGTGAGCAGCAACACTGGCGCGATTTTCTCCTGCGTCAGCAAGCGCGCCGCTTCGATGCCATCCATGTTCGGCATCTTGATGTCCATAATCACCACATCCGGTTTCAGCTCGCGTGCGAGATTCACCGCGCTCTGCCCATCTCCCACGTCACCGACGACCAAATAACCGAGCGACGTCAACATCTCGCGCAGGTCAGTCCGAATCACAGACTCATCGTCAGCAATGATTACTCTGGTTCGTTCCATTTCTCTTCGCCTCCTACGAGAGAGATCTTGGGGAAACGGACAATCGCGGAAACCCCGTGATCGCTCTGCAAGTCTATTTGTCCTTTCAAATCCTGAGTCACCAACATTTGAACAACGCGGAGACCCAACGATCCGACGTGCTCCAAGTTAAAGTCGGGCGGCAGCGCGTGCCCATCGTCGTGGACGGTCAATCCGACCGCGTCACCAAAGTCCTCGAACACCATCGAGATGGTTCCGCTGGTGATTCGCTCGCCGTCCACCGCGCGCAAATCGAAACCGTGTTCGAGCGCGTTCTGCAACAGTTCGTTAATCACCAGCGCGCACGAGGTGGCTTGCCGCGCGGGCAAGTAAATGTTTGGACCGTCCAACGTAAACGATATACTTCGGCTCGGATCGAGCAAGCCGTCTTGCATCTGCTGCGCGATGCGTTGCGCAACTTCGCGAATGTTGATCGTGCGTGTGTCCTGCGCCGACAAAAACTCGTGAATGACGGCGATACTCAAAATGCGACTGACCGCTTCGGCGAGCGCGCTCTTGGCTTCCGGGGTCTGCAATCGGCGGGCTTGCATTCGCAACAATGATGCGACCGTTTGCAGATCGTTCTTGACGCGATGATGCAATTCCTTGATCATCGTCGTCTTGATGAGCAGTTCGCGTTCGCGCTGCCGCGCCTCGGTATCGTCGTGAATGAGCAGAAACGCGAGCAAGGGATTTTGGCGCACGGGCGAGAACAGCGACGGGCGGTCGTAGCGGTAAATCGGAATTACTTTTTTAACCCAGTTGCGTCCGCGCTCTTCTTCGGCGACCTGATAACAGCGTCGCGTCGAAATCCCTTTGCGCACCAGCTCATCGTCTTGCGTTTCGAGGTAACTCAGCGGCTTGCCGACCAATTGTTCGCCGTAACCGATGTTGCGATACAGATTCGTCGCAATGCCGCTCATGTAGCGAATCGTGCCTTCGCCATCGACGATAATAACCCCGTCATGCTCGCCGAACGACGAAAGCGATTCCGCGCCCTCTGGCTCGCCGCGCAGCGCATTCTGTTGGAACATTTTGAGCACGCGCTGAAAAACATCGCTGCGGCGTTTGAGGCGCTCACTTTCCAGCAGATTAGTTTCGACCAGCATTCCGCCGATCAATTGACCGGTTTCATTTTCGATTGGGTACGCCTCTTGCACCACCGGTGCCGGCGAACCTTCGGCTGCGCCAACGACTGGACCCGACTCGCGCATTCCGCGCGCAAACTGATGCGATTCGAGCGCGTGAAATAAGGCCATCGCATCGCCTTGCGTGAGACGCTGACCGATCATTGGATCACGATGGACAGACGCAATCGAATGCGGTTTGGCGTGCGCCACGATCACGAACTGTTTATCCCCGCTCGGCACACCTATCAACACATCGGCGCGCGAAAGATCAGCCAATATCGGAATGACTTTGGTGATTCGAAAGAGAAAATCGAAATCACGGTCATTGAATCCAGTCAGTTGGGCACGGACCGCACTGTCCATTGATTTTCACCCGTCTGAACATTGATAAAAAAAACAGCCGAGGTTGTGCGCCTCGACTTGCGACTACCAAAGAGACCCACGACCTCGGCGCTGAGGAGACTCCTCGATAGATATTGCGAGCCGGGGTGATGGGATTAAATTTCATGTATCCGACTCGAATATGATTTTACACAGATTCGAGTTTCGGTCAAGTGGGGTTGCGAAAAATGGAATGTTTGTGCGATTGAGGATACGGGAGCGCCCAAACACGACGATGATTTACACGAATGTTGCGTTTGGGCGTGTGCACGAACGGTTTGCCAATTTGTCACCGATAAATCGATTTACGAGTATTAAAATTGAAAATGCTCGCTAGATTCTAGCCGTTGGTTCGCGTAAGACATAATCGTCTTGAAGACTACTGTTTTTAATATGCGCCGTGTCCACCGAATGATGCTGGTATTGTTTCCAAAATAATCCTAAGATCAAGCCAAAGGGATTGATGCTCGATATACCAGATGTCCAACTTGGCCATTTCTTCAAAATTACTTGGATAAGTTCTTTGGAGTTGCCAAACTCCAACCAGCCCTGGAGTAACCTCTAAGCGTCGTTTGTACCAATCTTCATCATAAGCTAATTCGTACGGCAGAGCTGGACGTGGACCAACCAAACTCATGTCACCGCGTAAGACACTAAGCAATAGTGGTAGTTCATTTAGAGAATACTTGCGCAGGATTCTGCCAATGGGAGTCACGCGTGGGTCATTTTTTAGTTTCAAAATTGCTTCTACCGTTTGGGCGGGAAGAGACTTATGTATTTCATCGTCGCCAACATACATTGTTCGGAATTTGAGTACGTCGAATGGTTTCCCCTGACGACCTATACGCATTTGCCTTACAAAGACAGGTCCCGGCGAATCCAGCTTGATCAGGATTGAAATTACTATCCAAATTGGCACAAAACCAATGATTGCTATGAAAGAAAGCAAGAAGTCGAGAATCCTCTTGGTGAGCAAATATATGCGATGGGATTGCCTGTTTAGTCCAGCAGATTTGTCATCGTGCGTCATTTGTTCTTTTCCTTATCCGATTGCACCAAAAGGTTATGCACTGTAGATGAGTCGCTCAGGTAGCGAGCGATGGTATCACGACACTCCACCAAATCATCATATTCGATTCTATGAATACCGGCGATGTCGGCGATCTGTGTACCCTGACTTCCTTTTCTCGCCAAAAGAATCGTAAACTTGCCCAACATATAGGCAAAGCCCAGTTCAAACATTACATTTGGATTGCTATCGGAAATTTCAAATATACAAACTGCTCCTTGTTGCATCGCGTGGCAAATTTCGCATGATATATGAACTGCCTCAAAGTGTTCATCAGCAAAGAATGGACTCAAATTCAACTTTTCAAGTGCCTCTTTAATCATCACCTTCAAACTTGGTGACTTATAGTGAATGCTGACAAATTGAAATCCCACAAAGACTTGTTTGGCGTTCTCGATAATGGGTAAGTCACAAACTTGGCCTGTTATGGGACATCGGATACTGGGTGCCTTATTAGAATCTTTCCTAGCTTTTACATGTTCGACGACCTCAACTATTTCTTGGAGATTAATTCTTGCCGCTGTGATTTGTTTTAGTAACGAATCTTTTGCCTTCTCGGTAAATACTCTGAACCGCCAAATTTCTTCTTTATTAAATCCACCTTTAGCCATACCCAAGTAGATTTCTTGCCTTGCCTCACAAATCTGTTTCCAAGCGTCATATCCTTCTTGTAAGTTATTTGCAACAGCTTGGAGCCGGCTGGAAATCGCTGAAATGAAGGATGTATCCTGCCAGTCTGCAGATTTTTTCCCCACAAAAATTTGAAATAATGCCTGAAGAACCTCGCCCGTGAAGTCTACTTTTGCTATATCAAACCATGCATAAACGTTACTCACTTCAGTTGGGTCCAATGGACCAATGACCCATTTAACCGAGTCATTTTCCATACCATCAAACTGACCGTGAAACAAAACTGAGACGGTGTTTTCAATTTGGGCTAGGCGAGATATTAGGTGCGGCAATGACATTAGTTTCGCTTTTCCAAGATCGAATCCTAATTCGTCAATGCTAAGAGTGAAGTAAGTAAAGAGGCTGGCGCTTTAGTAATGGGGGCGTCAGATAGAGGAATACATGCAACAAGGATGCAATGAGAGACAAAGTCTATTTGCTTCATCTTGTCGATTCAGAGGATTCAGATTTTTGCAGAAATATGCGGAAAGAGCTTGGTTTAAAGAGGAAGAGTCGGGGCGAAAGGATTTGAACCTTCGACCTCGTGTACCCCATACACGCGCGCTCCCAACTGCGCCACGCCCCGATTATGAATATACGTACGTCTTGCTTTTTGCGATCCCAAGTTCGGCGGCAAACTTACGCGCTAACGCCGTATTCGCCATATATGCTTTGGGACCAACTCGTTTGAATGAATACCCCAAGATTTCAACGGCTCGCAGAAACGCATCCATGATGATCGGATTCGCAGCGCTGAAATGAATATGTGCGTACCAACCACCATGCCGATAAACTTCGGCAACCGTTCCATCCGTTTCGATTAGTCCTCTGACGAATGCCTTGACGTATTCAACATTTTCAAAGATCCATTCAGGTACTCTAAAACCGTTTTTCGATTTTGCGCCCGGTGGCAACCCCAGTAACTCCGGGATTCCCGCAGAATTTGCCACCACCCGAACGCAGCGCTTGCCTTTGACCTTGATGCTCGTCGTCCGCAACCCGGTCAGCCGAGCGATCAGGTCTTGAAAGATCACAATCAACTCAGGGTATGCCGCGTCGCACGAAATTTCTAGTTTGTAAACATGTCCCGCCCGCGTGATACACCCATCGCCTGCAATTACTCCAATGAGGTATGCAAAATCAACAGATGGGTCGATCAGGCGAAACTCGGTCATAGACGTGACTCACATCACCCCGATTTCGCTAGCGATTATAACAAAGACTATCCAAATTTGCAAATTCAAACGCAGAAAAAGGTATGCGTCATGATTTTGGGCGAATAGAATTCGCGGCTACAACGGCACCAAGTCTGCCTTCGCAGACTCGCGAAGCGTCCAATCCGCGTAGGCGGATTTCGTGATTTTGTAGGCGCGAATTCATTCGCCTAGCAACTTTGTATTCTTCTACCCAACCTCACTCACCTTGACCGGACGATTCTCGTGATACGATTTCCACGCCGCATGACCCAGCACAATCGCCATGCGTCCATCTTCGCCCGTCGCTGGAACTGGCTTGTCGTCACGCACGCATTCGATAAAGCGACGCACTTCTTCGACGTAACACGGCGCATACCGATTCATGAAAAAGTGCGGCAAGCGCGCACTGTGATAACCATCGCCGCCAGCTTTGACCGTCGTGTTCTCTCGTTCGTTCTCCGCCATCGCAACGCCATTGGAGCAAAACACTTCCAAGCGTTGATCGTAACCATAGACCGCTTGCCGACTATTATCGATCACACCCATCGCGCCATTTTTGAATTTAAGCGTCACGATGGTCGTATCCAAATCGCCCACCGACGCATAATCCGGCGCGACCAAGACCTTGCCCATCGCATACACCTCATCGATCTCACCCACTTGATAGCGTGCCATATCGAAATCGTGAATCGTCATGTCGATGAACATCCCGCCCGACGTGCGAGCGTATTCGACCGGTGGCGGTTCTGGATCGCGGCTGACGATGTGCAGAATGCACGGTCGTCCCAGGTCACCCGACGCGACCAGGTCATGCACACGCTGAAAACTTTTATCGAATCGCCGATTAAAGCCGACTTGGAATTTGATGCTCGCTCGCTCGACTGCTGCCAGCGCCTCATCGACCTCGGCGAGTTCGAGCGCGATGGGCTTTTCGCAAAAAATGTGCTTGCCCGCCGCCGCGACATCCTTCACGATAAACGCATGCGTGTTCGTGTTCGTCGCGATCAAAATCGCGTCGATGCTTGTATCGGCGAGGAGTTCACGGTAATCTTGGACGACGCGCCAAATGCCCAACTCGTTCGCAATCGCTTGCGCGACCTCAAGCCGAATGTCGCACACGGCGACGAGATTCGCTTCGGGGATGGAGCGCGCGAGATTGCGCGTGTGGACGCTCCCCATACGTCCCGTGCCGATGACGGCAATGTTTACCTGGTTCATGTTAACTCTTGGCAAGTTTGAAATTTGCCTTACGTCATCTTGACGACGATGTCGTTGATGATGTTCGCCGCTTCGTCCCCGCGATCCGCCGCATTCGACAGATGGCGATAGATTTCCCTGAACTTGAGCATCTGCACGATTTGCTCCGGCGCGGACGGCCCATTGAACAAATCGGCAATCGCCGCGCGATACACACTCTCGACGCGATTCTCCAACGCTTTGGCGCGCTGCGCATGGTCGGTCGCGATGCGCGGATGTTCTTTAAGCTGTTTCATCGCCATATTCACTTCGACGGCAGCATCGCGCAGCAAGGACACCATTTGCCGCAGATGGTCGTTTGGCTTGACTTGCAGCACCACCATTTCGTCTACGGTTGAATACGCATAATCGATAATGTCGTCAATCGCCCGCGAGAGCGCAAAAATGTCTTCGCGATCCATCGGTGTGACAAAGGTGCGATTCAGCTCGTCGATCAACACGCGGCGCACTTCGTCCGCTTCTTTTTCGCAACGCCGCACGGTGGCTGCCGAAGCACCATTGCTGCCGCCTGCAAAATCCACCAATGCTTCAAGCCCCGTGACGGCATACTCTGATTGCTCGATCAGCAAGCGCAAGAAATTGTCTTGGCGCGGCTTGAGAAAATCACCCAACCAACTCATATCCATCTCCCGATAAAAATGACCAGCAAAGCCGCCATGATAGCCGATGCTGGAATCGTCGTAATCCAGGCAATGACAATCTGTTGCGCTGTCGTCCAACGCACTTTGGACACGCGCTCCGCGGAACCCACCCCCATCAGCGAAGAACTAACGACTTGGGTGGTGCTAACGGGGCCGCCTAAAAGCGCCGCCGCCAGAATCACACCGGCCGATGCAACCTGGGTCGTAAATCCATGCACCGGGCGAATCTTGAAAAACTTGCCGCCAATCGTTTTGATCAGCCGCCAACCACCGACCCAGGTTCCCAACGCGATGGCAGAGGCGCTAATCGCCACCACCCACAAAGGGACCTCAAATACCGGAAGCACTTTGGCGGTAACCAAACCGAGCGTAATTATGCCCATCGTTTTTTGCGCGTCATTGGTGCCATGCGAAAGAGCTAGTGCAAGCGCAGTAACGATCTGACCGCTCTTAAACAGCACATTGATCGATGGGCTAGCGCCGCGCGCTAAAAACAAAACCAACTTCATGACCAGATAACCCGCGGCAAGACCAATCGGCGGAGAGATCGCCAACGCCGTCAGCACCTTGATCAACCCGGACATCTTTACCACATCCCACCCATTTTGCACCACCGCCGCGCCAATCAAGCCGCCGATCAGAGCGTGCGATGAACTGGAGGGAATACCGAGCCACCAGGTGATAATATTCCATATGATGGACGCAAGCAGCGCGGACATGACCACGGCGAGCCGAATCTCGGCGTCGTTGAGCACTTCGGATCCAATCGTCGTCGCGACTGCCACGCCGAATAAAAAAGGCCCAATGAATTCTGCGATGGCGGTAATGGCAAGCGCCAGCCGTCCATTGACCGCGCGCGATGCAATCATCGTCGCGACGATATTGGAACTGTCGTGAAAGCCATTCAAAAAATCGAACGCGAGCGCAAACGCAATCAGCACGAGCACCGAGAAAGGCATCTCCGGCATACTATTTACTCCAGCGTAATCAATATCATCGTGCGCAATACGTGTTCAACGGAACTGGTTCTTTCCAAGATAACATGCAAATTGACTGACGGCAAATATCCGACTTGGTTCAAGGTGTGCATCAGAATCTGGGTGACGGCGTAGGGAATGCTCGCCGCAGCATTCTTGCTCGCCGCAGCATTCCACTGTCCCAGAACGGAACGGCGTCCGTTCTCTACCCAATAATTTGGCCTCTTCGAGAGAATCAAAAACCTGCTGCGACGCGCCAAAACAGCGTCGAAACAGCAGGCATATCATAACCGTTAGTTTCATGAACTGACCGATCTAGAACGACAGCAACAGTATCGTGTTTATTCTAACGTGGAATCAAGCGCGTGTCAAAATTTCGTATTTTTTGTTTTCGATATGAATCGTTGTATAATGGATGTGAACGATTCTTCGCCTTTCTCCGTACCGTATCCCTTCAGGTGGAACTTTTTGCGCCGCTGTATCGTCCTACTATTGGAACTATTGCCTTGGGATGCCTAAATCACCCCGAAGCACATTTCGAGCAGGGTAGCTATGAATGTACCTTCGTCTGAACCCTCCGCTTTGACCGTCAACGACTCTGAATCCGGCACAAGAGGATGCAGTGTGCCACTCGTTGGTTTGACCATTTTGATCGCTCTGATCGTCACTGCGATCATTCTCGGCATTGGCTTTACGCTCACGCACGATTCCATCGCACCCACGGTTTTACAACTCTCGCCCGCCGATGGCACCAACCTCACCTCCAGCAATCCGCATATAGTCGTCATGGCAACCTACAATGACAATCAATCCATCGATGCAAAATCCGTTCGACTCGTGCTCGATGGACTCGACGTGACCTCGCAAGCTTTTATTTCGAACGATTCGGTTTCATATGCCACCGATTTGGAACCGGGCTTGCACGTGGCGCTCGTTCAACTCAACGATGCATCCGGCAACCAAGTCTCGCGAAGCTGGCGATTCAATATCAGCACGCCGCAGCAATCGCCAACCATTCCAACAGCAATCTTGACGCCTACACCGCTTCGAACTGCAACCCGCGCAGCAACATCCATCGCGCCGCCGCCCGCCACCGCAACGCGCGTTTCGGTTGCGCCACCGGTCGTCAATTTCAGCGCGAGTCGAATGGTCGTAAATCGCGGCGATACAGTCGTATTGAGTTGGAATGTTCAGAATGACGAAGTAACCTTTCTCAATCAAGAAAGGGTCAATTCGATTGGCACGCGGCTTGTCACCGTGAATAACACGACGACCTTTCATTTCATCGCCAGCAACGCCGGGGGCACAACCGAAAAATTGGTCACGATCACTGTTCCCGTCATCGCCGATTTGATTGTCACCGATGTTGGCGTCAGTTCGTCGAATCAAATTTTATACACGATTCGAAATGTTGGCAGCGGCGATGTGACGCGTCCATTTCTCGTTCAAGTCTATGTGAATGGAGTGCTCGTCGATTCGAGTCGTCCCTTCGTCACGTTAGCGGCGGATACGGAAAGCAAAGCCGTCACGTCGAACTATATCGTCCCAGGCACGATCTTTGTCGAAGTGCGTGTCAATCCTAATCAAGAAATTCAAGAATCGAACTATACCAACAACAGCATCATTCGCACGCTGGGTCCTACGCCAACACCGACGGCAACGGCGACCCATACCCCCACGCGCACGCCGACCTATACGCCCACTGCAACACCGACGAGTACATCGACGAATACGCCCACGCTGACGCCTACTAGCACGCCGACCAAGACGCCGACCAGTACACCAACCAAGACGCCAACAAATACGCCAACGAGAACGCCAACCATCACGCCGACGAATACGCCGACAAACACGCCAACGAGAACGCCAACCATCACGCCGACGTTGACGCCAACCTACACACCTACCAAGACGCCAACGAGTACACCGACAAACACGCCAACGCTAACGCCAACCCATACGCCGACGAATACGCCGACTAACACACCAACGCCAACGCCGACCGTGTGTGGCTTGACCACCACGATTCAATCGAATTTCAACAGCACGCCCATCACCAGCACAAATACGATCTGGTTCAACAGCGTAATCGATGTAAGTGGTTTGTCGCAGCCCACACTAGTTGAATTTGATAATTCGACCATACAGTTCGTCGCGAACAATACCATTTACAATTTGAACGTCCCTGGCGCATCGATCAGTTTCTCGCCAACGATTTCCCTGGCGACGACTATCTTTGATGCGACGAGCAATCATTGGGTCACGACTGTGCCGCTCACAAGTACAAACCGCGTGTTCCTAACGGGCGTGGCGTTCCCAGTTCCTGCTGGTGGTTTGCCGGGCAACATCAATCCCATCACATGGAGTGGACGCTTTACGACCACGCTCGTTACCGAGACAATAACAACTACGGCGACCGTTACGCCGACAAGCACATTGACGCCAACGGCAACCTCCAGCGTGAGACCATCGCCAACCAACACACCGACAGCATCTGTTACTCCGACCGGTACCATCACGAGCACAACAGGCATCACCATGACTTGGCAATGGGCAGCCGCCGTCTACACCCAGTTCGGCACAAACTATAATATGCTCGGCGTCAAGCCGGTGGATGACAACTCGCGCAGTCAGTACAAGAATTTCGATCCAGCGGGTACACCGGAGAATTTCAAACAATTCGTGATCGCTGGCGCGCGCGGCGATGGAACGACTTTAGTCGGTAACTACACTGCGCCAACCGTACCTAGTCCATGCCTTCTCAAAAGCACGAGTTTGAAAGGGTCCGCACCCTCCAGCAACACAACAAAGAAAAACTTGCTTGACGATATGCTGGATATTTTCTCGAAAGCGTTAGGAAAATAGTGTTAATTGTCATTGCGAGGAGCGACGCAAATCATGCTCGCCATCAACTCATCACCGAGCGGTCCTGGGCGAAGTCGAAGCAAGCTATCTCTAACTTGGACCGAGATTGCTTCGTCGGCACGCGAAACATCGGTTGTACTCAAATCGATCACGGTACTGCGTCCCTCCTCCCACTGACAAAAGACAAAGTGGTGGCGGCAAACAGAAATAAATGAAAATCGATCACTCTAGAAGTATTCCAGAGTGATCGATTCTTTGTGGCAAATTTGTTAGACGAACAAAGGCTCAAACATTTGCTCGGCATTCACGATGAATCGCTCTTGTTCATCTGTACTCATGGGTTTGAAATGTTCGCACGCATCGATGAATTGCGGCAGCACCATTACATCGCCAACGGTGCACAATCCGGTCACGTCCTGCGATAACGCAAAATTGACCGCCGATTGAATGTCCGCCGAGTCTGTGAACGGCTCATACCAGGTGTCATGCGTACGCGATCGCTCGCCCCAGGGTCCCTTGGTGACCGACTTGATCGCCATGACGCCGACATCACGCGCGCGACATGCTGGCAAAAGCGCATTGGAATCACGGCGGTAGGCGGCATTCGCAAACAGGCGCGCGTTGACGGGGAACAAAACGGTGTCAAAATCAAAGCGACGCAACGCTTCAAGAAAAACGCTGGGAGATTGCAAGCCATGCCCCGTGATGCCGATAAATTTGGTCAGCCCTTGGTTCCGCGCCTCGATTGCCGCTTCCAGCGATCCTCCGCGAGCGGTGACCGCATCCAGTTCTTCCATTGTTTTGACCGCGTGCATTTGATAGAGATCGAATCGTTCAACACGCAAGCGTTCCAATGAACGACGCAATTCCTGCGCAGCGCCCTCGCGCGTCCGTTCCGTCGTCTTACATCCAAGAAAAAATCGCGCGCGTTCGCGCTCCAGCCAGGGACCCAGACGCAGTTCCGCTTCCCCGTACGATGGCGCAATGTCGATGTGATTGACTCCAACGGCAATTGCCTTTGACATCGCCGCATCCGCCGTCGCTTGATCCACTTTGCCAAAAGCTGCGCCTCCCAAAATCGCAATTGTGCTTTGATGATTCGTTCGTCCAAATCGCCGTGTCTGCATATTGACCTCCATCTCTATTTTACTCAAGCCAGGTCACTTGCGCAACCGAGGATAAACTACGATTGAAGCACCTGTATATTTATGCTATAGTTCACCCCGGAACGAGAATAATTGAAAACGATCTAGAGATGAAAGCAGAGGTGAAATCATGCGATACATGGTCCGACGAATCGATTTGGCAAGTATTGCGCGGTTGGGGTTATTCTTGGGATGGATCATCGTGCTTGTTCCCGCGATGATCGTTGCCGGAGCTGGCGTGATTGCCATTGAAAAGATTAACGAGGCTTTGGCGCAGGTCAAACCATTCAGTATCGACTTGTTAGGGCAGCAATTGATGCGCGTTGATTTGATCAACCTGCTCCAACTTCAGCCGGTGCAACAAACGATCCAACCCTGGGCGGAAACGCCTTGGCTCACGTTTCTCACGTTGACCTTAGGTCTGCTTTTGGTCGGTGGATTTCTTTGGATGTTCACTGGGCTGATGGCGGGAATGCTGTACAACATCATCGCACGATTGGGTCTGGGTCTCATGGTCGATATGGTCGAAGTGGGGCGGCTCGTTCCACGCCGAGAGAACCCCTCGCACTGAATCGATCAAAAGTGGGGCGTTTCGTCGTCTAAATCGGTCTGACGATACGCGCCACTGCCCAGCCACAAGTATTCAATCCCAGGAATACCTGTCGGACGCCACACATGCCATGCCGCCGTTCTCAGATCGATCACGACCGCTTGCGTTGGTCGAGTGCTCAATCGAAGCTGCAAAGGCGCAACCGCTGTTTCCGATTGCACAGCAAGCTCAAGCTGCGATGAGTTGCTTAACGGCTCCCAGTTTAAACTGCGGTCAGCAGAATCGATAAAAACATAATCGTCGTCGACAATCGACACGTTGACTGGATGTAGAAACCCGCCGCCGACTGCGCGCAACACGAGGCGGTCGCTAACAGTTGTGTTTTGATGCAGAACCGCATCGATGCTTCGGACTAGATTCACATAGTAACTCGACGCCGCGACGGTGCTGTATTCGTGCGGCAAACCCACCGCCGTTAAACTGCCTATGACCAACGTGCAAACCGCCGCCACGACTGCCCATCGACGATGAGTGTCCGCAAACAATGATTTGATATTCGCCAAGCCGTGTCCTGCCGCTGGCAGTAACAAAGCCAGCAGCGACATCGCATATCGAGATTGACCGTGCGTGACGGCGTACAGCGCCATCGTCAATGCAATCAATGCAAGGATCAACCATCGATAGCGCATCACCGGCGCGGGAATCAGCAAACCCCAAATTGCAAAAATTAGAAATAAAGCAAACGCAATAAATGTCACCGCCAATATCAAACCCACAACCGTAGGACTCAACGGCGGATACCCCAGCATCAAGAAATACCGATACAATGTAAAATCGGCATTGACAGTCCGCGCCCACTGCAACACGGGCTTGGGAACATCGACAAAGTTTTCAACGCGTGGTTTTTCGTCCTCATCCGAGTTATCTAACTGTGGCACTACGGTTGTTGATCCAAATCCAGTTTTGGCTAACAGTGGCGTCTGCGGTTTGAAATAATCCCCCAAATAAAGTGACAGGTCCGCCGTTCGCGTGACCAAGATGACGCGCCCCTCGACCGCAAAAAGTGTAAGCTCCCACGGTATCAACGTAACAATTGTCGCCGCCAACACCATACCCATCGCGAGCAAGCGCCTTTGAAATTTGATTGCGCCCAGTCCACCCGCAAGCCCAATCACTGGAATCCACACCAGCGCAATGGCACGCGCCAGTATCGTCAATCCCAAGAGTCCGCCCGTTATCGCCGCAAAGATAACTGATTGACGTACGCTCTTCGCTTGCCAAGTCAACCCAAGCCAAAGAAACGTGAGAAAGATGAAAAAAATAAATGTCGTCTCGCTGTAAAGTCGAAGTGAAAAATGGACAAAGCTGGGATAGACGGCAAAGATTACGGCGGCAAACAACGCGGATTTTTTATCGGCGAATTTTTCGGTGACGAGATACACGAGCGGTGTGGTCAACGCTGATAGAATCACGACGATGAGCCGAGCGGCGAACAAACTGTGTCCAAAAAGTAAGAATCCAACTCCCAAACCGAACGCTGGGAGGGGAGGCCAGTTGCTGGTGTAAGCTTTTGCCAAATCGGCGAGAGCGGGCGAATGACCTGTCAACAAACTTTGCAATATCGATTCAAAGCCCATCGCTCGATTAAAATATCCTTGCGCGTCACGCCCTGTTTCGATTGCGTTGTTGTTGGTCAGCACGATCAAAAACAACATGCGAATTGCCACCGCAAAGACAAACAGCGTGAACAAGGTTCGGAATTTTTCGGAACGCAGCGTTGAGGTCAACATGGCTAAACACCTTCGTGGATGAAATAAGAACGATGCAAACTCTCCTTCTCCGATGTAATTGATTCCGGTATCGACGGCATAACAAAGTCTGTTACACTCTTGTTACAGATTCCATTTCCCCATTTTTCCCTCGATTATGAACCACATTTCAATTCGTTTAGCGTTCGTTATGCTTCTGTTACAACCTTGTTTTACATTCTGTCACAGCACTGTAACAGCATCCCAGTATTCTGATGGAATGAAATCTAATCTTATTACTGTAACCACCGTCGTCATTAGATTACAGTCCCACAAGGATGACTATGAAGCTGTCCGCAACTGGCAAATTCCTCCATATGAAACGGCGCACACTAAAACTCTGGATACTTCGTGTCCTCGTCAGTTTGGGAAGTCTTACCTTGCTCTACTATTACAGTTGGTGGAGTGTTTCAGGACGGATAACCGATCCTCTGTTGATCCTTGCACTGTTGGCTGCCATTCTTTACAGCGGTCTGCAAATCGTCGGAAGCTGGGTGTTGTATCTCGCCGCGCGCCGCCCCGCGCCTGCGACAGCTCCGCTTTCTTCGCCTACCGTCGATGTATTTGTCGCCGCCTGCGGTGAGCCGTACGCCTTGGTCCGCCGCGCATTGGTTGCCGCTTGTACGATGCGAGGCAACCATCGGACTTGGCTCTTGGACGATGGACACGATGCGGCTTTAGCCGAATTAGCGGGATTGCTCGGCGCAGGTTATCTGACCCGCACAGACCGCAAACACGCCAAGGCAGGCAACCTCAATGCGGCACTCGAACGCACGAACGGCGACATTATCGTTATCTTCGATGTCGATCACGCGCCTGCCCCGGAGTTTTTAGAAAAGACTCTCGCCTATTTTTCCGATCCACAAATTGGTTTTGTGCAGGTCATGCCGACGTTTATTAATGGCAAGGAAAGTTGGGTCGCGCGTGCGGCAGGTGAGACCAGCTTGGATTTTTATAATCCGATTTCGTTGGGGATGAATCGCATCGGGAGCACGACGCTAATGGGCAGCAATGCGTTGATTCGACGCACAGCGCTTGAATCGATTGGTGGCTATCAAGCGGGATTGGCCGAAGACTTGGCAACGTCGGTCGCGCTCCATGCCGCCGGTTGGCATTCGGCGTATGTCGCCGAACCGCTTGCACCGGGATTCGCTCCGCCCGATTTACGAGCTTGGTTCACGCAGCAATTGAAATGGGCGCACGGCGTTTTCGAGGTGATGCTGACAAGTTTTCCCCGTTTGTTTCCGCGCTTGACCTGGTATCAGCGTCTATCGTACGGTCTGCGGATGACGTATTATTGGAGCGGTCCCGTTGCTGGGATTCATTTGGCTTTGGCGCTACTCGTTTTGATGTTCGGCGATTCACGCGCCCAAGCCAGCTTGGAAGAATATCTCATCTCATTGATGCCGCTTGTCTTTTCTTTTCTGCTCATTCGCCAGATGGCGCTGCGCAGTTGGCGTCATCCTTCCATCGTTGCCGTTTTACTTTGGCGAGCCATTGTTCTCATTTATGCCACTTGGCCCATCTACACATTCGCTTGGATCATGGCGGTCTTGCGAATGCCGCTAGAATTTCGACCAACTCCTAAATCTGCCCATGGCAAGATTCACCCAATTTGGCTGCTCCCGCAATTCGCCGCCGTAATTTCCCTGACCGCCGTTCTCCTTTACGCCATTCTCGTAAATCACAACACACCGCTGCTGCTCATTCTCTTTGGATTGGCTCAGCTCGTGCCGCAACTCATTCTCTTGTGGCAATGGGTCCATCCTAACATTTCAGTCCAGGTGCATGAAAATATTCTTGCACTCAATGATCCAAGCACGCCTGATTTTAGTAATCCCATCAAACAGCCCAGTCATGTCATCGGAAATTAAGAGTGAGAGGCATATGAACAAACGCAAACACATAATCGTCGTCGAACCCTATGAAGGCGGAATAGAGTTTCTATCGAATCAAGCGGCGGAGCGAATGAACGCTCAAGGCATCGGACTGCCGCTCGACGAAATCGCCGCGGCGCTGGAATGCGAAATCACCGTACTGAGCTGGGAAGATTGGTATCCATTCGAAGAAAACGAAACATGGACGCCGATCCCAGCGACCCGCCCGACCAAATCACCGCGCTGGAGTACGAGTGTACCGCGCTTCAAGTCTCCCGATGTTCACCGCGTGTCCATCCCAGCCCAGGACCCCGAATCGCTGCGTTCTTTCGCCGAGCATGGACTCGTTCCTCGCTCGCATGGTCTCATCAACGATAGTGGACTGTTATTTTTTGCGGCCTACTGTTTGAATCAAGAACTCTTGGCGAGGTACTACCAGAGTTCAATCGACGCCGTCATCCTTCCGATGTGGGGCGGGCTGGGTTACGTCGCTCAGATGGCGCGCGCAACCCATGCGCCTGAATCACTCGACGTTCCATTTGTCGTCGTCGTCACGGACACGTCGGCTCATCGCCAAAAAGCGAACCAGGAAGGATTTTGGAATCGTCAAGCGATTGTGCGACGCCAAATGGAAGACGTATCGCTGGCTCTAGCTGATGAGGTGCTGACATTTGGCGATCGCGGCGATGAGATTGCGATTTGCGGCAGATTGCCTGAGGCACCAGCGCCCATTCGCGCGCCACGATTCATCGAACCGTCAGTAATTCTACAAATCGCGAATGCGATCCACGAACCGCGCACCGGCGATAATTCGATTCAATTCTTTATGAAAGAACCGCAGCAAGCCGCGTCCGGCGTTTTGAACGCGCTCAACGCGGTCGCACTGTTGAAAGATCGCGGCGTGCAGCTTGAGCATCCGCTCATCAGCGTTGGACGTGACATGGTTTTTGCGCCAATGAAGCCAAAATCGTTTATCAGCTATTGGTCGTCGCGACCTTTCGCTGCGGAGCTTGTGCGCGAACAGCAATGGGAATGGCGGCAAGAATTGCCTGACATGCAATCCCAGTTTCCCATTCGGCTTTTCCCCAGCTTGTTTGAGCATCTCCCGGATGTTTGGACCGAGTTGGCACGCGGATCGCTCATCTTGCTTTCCGAAGCGGCAACCGAAGGATTTGCACCGGGTGAATTACTACCCCGCGCGATTTTGATCCCAGGGAACAGCTCGCCAGAGGATATTGCTCACTCGCTGGAAAAAGTAGCGGCGATGGATATGGCACAACTCGATTCGATCCGACGCGAGGTCTGCGCCCAAGTGATAGCGGCGCAAGATGAATCGCGCGCACGCTTGCTCGCCCAAACCGTCGGAGCATTGAGCCAACTTTTGCAGAATATGCCCGAACCGCAAGACCTGGAACGTGTCGCGCAACTCTTCCTGGATCGGCGGCAATCCTTGCGCAATTTGACGAGCATCGACGCCGTTCCCGATAAAGTTTTCAATCGGACGGTCAGCCCAAAACCCGCCACGCTTTCCGTGGTCATCACTTGCTGCAACTTGGGACACCTGGTACGTCAAGCCGTCGTGAGCGTTTGGTCATCGGAACGTTGTCCCGAAGAATTGTTACTTGTCGACGATGGATCGCAGGATGAGGAAACGCTCAAGACCATCGCCGAGTTGGAAATCGTTGCGCGCGAGAAGCACCTTCCGCTCGAGGTGATCCATCAACGCAACAGCGGTCTAGCCAGCGCGCGCAATACCGGACTGGCGCGAGCCACCGGTGAATTTATTTCATTTCTCGACGGCGATGACCTCATCGCCCCATACTTTTACCGGGTTGCGCTTGACCTTTTGCAAATGCATCCCGCTTTGGGCGGCGTGGCGGCGTGGGCAGAATTTTTTGGCGAAGGGATTGAGAATGGATTTTGGAATGCGCCACAAGCAGAGCTTCCATTTTTGCTTGTGGAAAACAGCGTTATTGTGCCTTGTGTAACCCGAACGCAATTGCTGCGCGAACTCGGCGGTTACGATATTCGCCAAACTTTTAATTACGAAGATTGGGAACTCGTGATTCGAATGCTCGAAGCGGGTTTCCCGATTATTACGGTTCCAATGCACGGATTGCGTTATCGGGTGCGCAGTAATTCGCTCTATCGCAGCATGAACGAGGTGCAAGACCAAGTGATGAAGGAGCAATTGTTCAAGATGCATCGCGAACTGATGGCGCATTTTGCGGCAGAGGTCGCCGCGCAGTTGGAAAGTCGTTGGATGTCGCTCCGTTATCCTGACGAACACATGGGTGCGAATGCCGATGTCCAAAATTATTATTCACATCCCAAGCCAACTTTAGCGCCAAGTACGCCCGCTTGGCTGTCAAAACCTTTGCAAATTTTGCTTAGTATTCGCACAAGCGTACTCTGATGAAGCACCTTCTCGTCTGCCGTGAGTTTCTTCCCGCACCTGGCGGCGGAATTGGCGTCTATGCGTTTTGCATTTCACGATTATTGGCGGAATGCGGCGAGACCGTTCACGTTATCAGCCAACAATGGCAAGGCGCGGAAAAATCCATCGAGGAAAAATTTGATGGACGCCTCGTCATCCATCGAATTCCGTTTGAAGATTGGACTGCGTTAAGCAATCATCGCTCACACCCTCACCTCAAATCCGATCTCAAGCTCAGCTTGTTTGCATCGAATTTTTATCCCCAAGGCTTTTCCTGGCAGGCGAGTCGATTAATCGAACAACTCGTCGAGAGTGAAGGCATCGACCTCATCGAAGCGCAAGAGTATGAAGCGCCGCTGTATTATTTCCAAATGCGCCGCGCGCTTGGGATGGGACCGCGCCGACAGCCGCCGTGTTTCGTGCATCTTCACTCGCCAACTCGCTTCGTCGCGCAGCACAATAACTGGGACATGGCAGCGCCGGATGTCGTGATGGCGATGCGGCTCGAAGCGCACAGTATTCAAACAGCCGATGCCGTCCTTTGTCCCAGTCACTATTTGGCGAATCAAGCAAAATCAGAGTTCGGAGTCGATCAAGTTCACGTGATACCGTTGCCGATTGGCAACAATCCATTGATCGAACGGACAGCCGAGACGTGGGAGCGCGGAAGCATTTGCTACGTCGGACGATTAGAGCGACGCAAAGGCATTCTCGAATGGATCGATGCGGCGGTGATGGTGGCGCGCGAGAATCCAACGGTGCAATTCGATTTTGTCGGCGAAAACGTACTAGGGACACCCAGGTACAGTGGCGAAGAATTGGTCGAGCAGCGCATTCCTAACGATTTGCGAACCAGGTTTCATTTTCACGGCGCGCAAAAACGAACGGCGTTATCCAGCTATCTTTACCATGCGCGAATCGCGGTCGTGCCATCCCGATGGGAAAATTTTCCCAATACCTGTGTCGAAGCGATGTGCTCGGGCTTGCCTGTGATAGCCTCGCGTCAAGGTGGCATGGCGGAGATGATACGCGATGGCAGCACCGGATGGCTTGCCGCAACGCAAGACAGCGCAGGCTTGGCTCAAGCGTTGGAACGTGCGCTCCAAGCATCGCCTACCCAACTCGCGGAAATGGGATGCCAAGCTTCCGAAGATATCCGCGCTTACTGCGACAATCGAAAAATTGTCGACAAGCACATTGAATTTCGCACGCGCTTGGTCAAACGGGGTACGCAACGTTCGTTTCATTTGCCAAGCGACGGAACAATTGAAGCAAACTCTACAGACGCTTCAGGACTAGCCATCGTCGTCACCTGCTTCGATTCCGGATGCACATTGGTTGATTGCTTGTCAAGCATCCAGGGACAAACACGCGCACCAGCCACCGTCGTCGTCGCACACGGCGATATCACAGACCCCGTTGCATTACAAATTATAAATTTTGTGCGACGCAAGGGTTGGGCGACTCTGCATTTTCACGATGGGAATTTGATCGCCGCGAAGAACCAGGCAATTGATACCGTCCTCGCATCCGATAAACATCCCATCGCTCTTGCATTCGTCGATTCCAAAGACCGCTTGCGGAAACAATTCATCGCAAGAACAGAAGACGTTTTGCATCAACATCCTCACGTCGGCATTGCATCATGCTGGTCGCGGATTCTGCAAGCTAAACGCGAAATTCGAATCGAAGCCAATCCCAGCTTGCCGTACCAATTGTTGAAGAATGAAGCCGTTCCCTTTAGCGCAGTCCGAACTGAGGCGCTCCTCGCAGCGGGGAAATTTCGCGCAGAGATGAATGAGGGCTATGAGGGCTGGGACCTTTTCAATGCCATCCTTGCAGCAGGTTGGACTGCCGTAACCATTTCTCAGGTTTTAGGCGTGCAATCAACGCGCGCCGATCCATTGTCGTATACCGCAAGTGCGTATTCTCATGCTCAAATGCGGCGTAACCTGCTTATGCGATTCTCGGAATTGGTTGCGCGCGATGCTGAACAATTGCTTCTCTTGAGCGAATCGCATCAAGCCGAAAATTCAAATCTTATCTTTTCCGCGCGCCGCACGCTAGCAGCGGTATTGAGTCAAGTCAAACATCGCCCACATATCATAGCAACGCGCGCCTTGATACTCGTGCGAGAAAAAACAGCGGCGCGTTTTCAATTTGAATTGTCCCGAGCCACAGCGCGTCTATCAACCCATCGGTCAAGCCAATCATGAGTTGCATTATTTCAGCGCTCGTCTGCACCCACAATCGGGCCGATTACGTTTACAAAGCGATTCAGAGTTTACTGCATCAGCAATTGTCGTGGGATAACTATGAAATCATCATTGTCGATAATGCTTCGACCGATTCGACCAAGCAAGTGATAAAAACGTTCTCGCAAGCGCCCAACCTGCGTTACATTTACGAACCACGACTCGGACTTTCGCATGCGCGCAACACTGCCTGGCAAAATGCACACGGCAAGTTCGTTGCGTATCTCGACGATGATGCGATGGCATCTCCGAATTGGTTGGACAAAACGATCGAAGCATTTGAAACGATGCCGCGCTCCGGCTGCGTGGGTGGGAAAACGGAACCCTTATGGGAAGCACCTCGCCCTACTTGGTTATCCGATGAATTGGTTGCGGGGCTGGCAGTCGTCGATTGGTCGAACGCGCCGCATTATGTGCAAGATCTAAACAAAGAATGGCTGGTCGGCGCAAACCTCGCTTTCCCGGTCGCGTTATTGAAAAAAATCGGTGGCTTTGTCGAGGGGTTGGATCGCACGGGAAAAAATTTGTTGTCGAGCGGCGACATCTTTATCGAAAAACAAATCATGCAAAGGGGCTACGGCTGCTTGTACTATCCGGCGATGCGCGTGCAGCACTATATTCATAAATCGCGCATGGAACAACGTTGGTTTCTGCGGCGCTATTTTTGGCAAGGCATCTCGAATGCGTTCATGCAAATCGTACAAGCGCGATTGAATGCGCACGCGCGTTGGCGACTAGCCATCGAAAAAGCGGCGCGCTTGTTTTCATCGCCGACGAAGCTCAAACAACTCGCATTGGCAACCGATGATCCCGCTCGATTTACCGCGCGCTGTTTCACCTTGATCGAGTTGGGCAATGTGCAAGGGCTGCTGACGATCAAAATATAAGTGGAGCGACATCCCATGAACATCCATCTCATCCGAACTCTTTATCCGCATTGGGGCGCGCACACGGGTTTTAATTCCTTTCGAAAGCACATCGACAGCGAACAGTACCAGATCCAAGAATATCTCACACCCGATGGCGACGGCGATTTTTTCATTCGCAATCGCGCCGCGCGAGAAATGTTGCGCCCGTGGGTACAACGCAACAAAATGCCCTTTTACAAATTAGCTGATTTGACCGCTGAGATGCGCGCGTTGCAACAGTGCTGGGCAGGCAATGTAGACATTGTACACTATTTGGACGGCGAACATTCGGCGCAATACTTGCCATTGCTCTTCCGCCGCGACAAAAAATCACGTCCCAAGATCGTCGCCAATTTTCATCAACCCGCGGCACTGCTTCCATCGCTCGTCGACCAGCGCGTGATTTCAAAACTGGACGCGGTGGTCCTCATTTCGCCTGCACAGGTCGCGTTCTTTGAACCCTTGCTATCACCAGAAAAAATCACCGTCGCTTTGTCGGGTATCGAAACCGATTATTTCAAACCGTCGAACAAACCAAAATCCGCATCGCCGTTCAAATGCATTACGGTCGGACATTGGTTGAGAGATTTCGAAACGGTGCGCCAAGTCGCGCGACAAGTAGAGTCGTGCAGAGAGATCGAATTTCATGTCATCGTATCCGGGCGATCAGGACCGCAACAAACGGGATTGGAAAATAATCCGAATATCATTCTTCAGCGTGAACACATCGACGATAATGCTTTGTTGAAATGCTATCAAGCAGCCGACCTGCTCTTTCTGCCGCTAACCGACGCAACCGCCAACAACGCCTTGCTGGAAGCGATGGCGTGCGGCTTGCCAATTCTTGCCACGCACTTGCCATCGATTCAAACGTACGCGCCGGAACAAGATGCCATTTTGATACAGGGAAATGATCCAGAGCGATTCGCCGAAGCGATCTTGTATCTCACGCAGCAACCGGAGATGCGCAGCCGCATGGGGCAAGCGTCACGCGCGCGCGCCGAAGAATTGAATTGGCGAAATATCGCGCCGCTCTATCAGAGCGTCTACGCCAAGTTGGCAAACGCCAAAGGAACCTCGTGAACGTTTCCGTCATCATCCCTGCGTATAACGCCGCCGGCACAATCGTCGATACACTCGAATCGTTGCGCACGCAGACATTCACTACCTGGGAAGCTATTGTAGTGGATGATGGATCGGTCGATAAGACTCTGACGATTGCCAAACATTTTGCCCAATGCGATCATCGAATATGCGTGATGAGCCAGCCACATGCCGGTCATAGCGCGGCGCGCAACACTGCCCTGCACCACGCACGCTTTGATTGGCTCGTATTTCTCGACGCCGATGATTGGATTTTGCCAATACATTTAGCCTGCCTGACGCAAACCCTTGCGGCAAATTCCGATTTGGATGCAGTGCATTGCGGCTGGACTCAAGTGCAATCCGATGGGATGCCTGGCTCGCCCAAGTATTGTTCGCAATCGGGTGATCTGTTTGATCTCTTTGCCCGCTATTGCGCGTTCGCAATGAATGCTTGTCTTGTTCGCCGCGCACTCGTTCAAGCCGCCGGTGGTTTCGATGTTCAAATGCAGACCTGTGGCGATTGGGATATGTGGCAGCGCGTTGCTCGGCTCGGCGCGCGGTTCGGCGCGATACATCAGGTCTTAGCGCGCCATCGGATGCGACCGAATTCAGTTTCAGTGAATAGTATACAGCTTTTGCGAGATGCACTCACCGTCATTACGCACGGTCACTCGTCCGATACACGAGTTTCAAACGCGCATCCGTGTCATGCAAACGGAATGCCGACCGAACAACTTGCACACGCCAAGCTATTATTTGCGACCTGGGTCGCCGGGCTGGAAATAGGTCGAGGCAAAGATGCGCGCCCTTGCCTTGCGTTGCTCAAAGACGACCATGCGCCGATGTTGGAACCAGCGAGTGTTGCCGCAAGTATTTTTCAAGCCGCACTGCTGCCTCGTTGCAAAATCGAATCCGATTGGGTTACGCTTTTACCCAAGTGGCAATTGCAAATCGATTTATTTCTGGATGCGTTGGAGCTACAATCGCAAGCGAATGGCTTGGCCCAGCGTTCGCGCTATACGCTTGAGCAACTGATTAAGATGAAATAAATTCGGCGATTAGGTCGGATTGCTAATCTGAAAGGATGAGTACGAATCGATGAACGCACTGGCGATTTCTAGCCCGCGACGGCTAGTCTTGCTTCGCGACATTCTCTATGAGCTAGTGATGCGCGATATGAAGTTGCGTTATAAACGCTCGTTGCTAGGCTTGGCATGGTCACTCGTCAACCCATTGGCGCAAATGCTGGTCCTGACGTTTGTGTTCAACTTTGTTCTGCCCTTGCGCATCGACAACTATATCGTCTTTCTCTTTACGGGACTCTTAGCCTGGAACTGGTTCCAATCGGCGTTGTTTGCCGCCACCGGCGCAATCGTCGATAATCGGGATTTGATTCGGCGTCCTGGTTTTCCTGCCGCGATCCTGCCCATGGTCACCGTGACGAGTCAGCTCGTGCATTTCATTTTGGCATTCCCCATCTTGTTAGCTTTTCTGTTATCAAGCAACACTCAAGTTACGCCAGCGATTTTGTTTCTGCCGTTCGTCATCCTAATTCAGTTTACGCTGACGTTGGGAATCGCTTATCTGCTCGCGACGTTCCAGGTGACTTTTCGCGACACACAATATCTCTTGGGCATCATCCTGTTACTTGGATTCTACATGACGCCGGTTTTTTACAACTCGAACATGGTCCCGGAGCAATATCACCTCTTCTACGATTTCAATCCAATGGTCCAACTCATCCAAGCTTACCGCGCAATTCTGCTTCAAGGGCGATTGCCCGATTTCTACACCCTGTCGATCCTGGGTCTAGTGAGCAGTCTGCTCTTAACTCTTGGTTACCGGGTTTTTGTACAGGCAAGTTTTCAATTTGCAGAGGAACTTTAGGTGCAACCAGCAATTAAGGTCGAACGAATCGGCAAACGCTATAGGCGCTTTCACGCCAACAGACCCACCACGTTGCAAGAGTCCATCGTCAAGGGCTTGCGCCGCCTCGCGCCCGCCGAAATATTCTGGGCGCTCCGTGACGTGAGTCTCACCATCGATAGTGGACGCACGCTCGGAATCATCGGCGCGAACGGCGCAGGCAAATCGACGCTGCTTCGATTGATCGGCGGCGTGAGCAAACCAGATGAGGGATACGTTGAGACACGCGGACGCATTGGGGCATTACTCGATTTGAGCGCCGGCTTTCATCCTGACCTTACCGGGCGAGAGAACGTTTTTGTGAGTGGAGTCATTGCGGGATTGACGCGGCAAGAAATCGCGGAACGATTTGATGCTATCGTCGCATTCGCCGAATTGGAAAATTCGATTGATTATCCGCTGCGAACGTACAGCACGGGGATGCAAATGCGTTTGGGCTTTGCAGTGGCTGCCCACTGTGAACCGGAGATTTTGTTGATCGACGAATGGTTAGCAGTGGGCGATGTTGCCTTTGAAGCGAAATGTCTTCGGTGCATTCGCCAATTCCAAAAAGATGGAACGACCATCGTCGTTGTGTCGCACAACGAGAACCTGATTCGAGAATTGTGCGACGATGTGGTGTGGTTGAAAGCGGGTACAGTCGAAAGTTATGGTTCCGCTAAAGAGGTGCTCAAACGATACTTGGATGAGATGATGCCAATTCAGACTCTAAAGGTTTCTTATGCTAACCAAGACAATGGTCAGGCAATACACTTGCCCCTATCAAGATAATTGGCGAGCAAAGAAACCTTTAGAGTCTCTCCTGAATGCCTACACCCCAGCTCGTTGCAACGCCTCTCGCACAATCGCTTGCGCCTCGTTCTGAATGGCTTGCAAGTGCTCGCGACCCTTGAAGCTCTCCGCGTAAACCTTGTAAATATTTTCGGTCCCCGATGGACGCGCCGCGAACCAGCCATTATCGGTAACAACTTTCAGTCCGCCGATAGAAGCATTGTTGCCAGGCGCGCGCGTCAGCGTCGCGATAATTTTTTCGCCTGCCAATTCTTTCGCTTGTACCAAATCGGGCGACAAATTGCTCAGCACCGCTTTTTGCTCTGGCGACGCAGGCACATCCGTGCGCTCGTAGATCGAACTACCGAATTGCTTTTCCAGCGCGCGATAAAGTTCGCCCGGATCGCGTCCGGTGGTCGCCGTCATTTCCGCGGCGAGCAAGTCCATGATGATGCCGTCCTTGTCCGTCGTCCACACGGTCCCATCTTGGCGTAAGAACGATGCGCCCGCACTTTCTTCGCCGCCAAAACCTAACGAACCATCGAGCAAGCCATCCACAAACCATTTAAAGCCGACAGGCACTTCAGATAATTTTCGACCTAGGTGCGCCGCCACACGATCAATCATCGAACTCGACACGAGCGTCTTACCGACGGCTGCCTCCTTGCGCCATCCGTCTCGATTTTGGAACAAGTACCAAATCGAAGTCGCGAGATAATGGTTTGGATTCATCAATCCCGCGCTGCGCGTGACGATTCCGTGTCGGTCGGTATCGGGATCATTTCCAAACGCAATATCGAATTTGTCTTTAAGTTGAATCAGACTCGCCATCGCATACGGCGACGAACAATCCATCCGAATCTTGCCATCGTGATCGACCGTCATGAATCCAAACGTTGGATCGACCGAGCGATTCACAATCTCTAGATCGAGTTTGAATTTTGCGGCGATGGGTTCCCAGTAGGCAACGCTTGCGCCACCCAACGGATCGACGCCCAACTTGAGTTTCGCCGCGGCGATGCGCGCCAGATCGACGATGTTTTCTAAATCGGAGACGTACGGCGCGACGTAATCATACTCGCGCACGTTGTCTCCGCGCCGTGCTTGCTCAAACGTCAAACGCTTGACCGCTCGCAGACCATCTTTGAGAATTTCGTTTGCGCGGTCTTGAATCGTTTTGGTGGTGCTCGTATCCGCCGGTCCCGCCGAAGGTGGATTATATTTGAATCCTCCATCCTCAGGCGGATTGTGCGATGGCGTAATTACAACGCCATCGGCAAGCCCGGATGTCTTGCCTCGATTAAAAGTGAGGATTGCATGGGAAATCACGGGTGTTGGAGTGTATCCCAGTCCTTGTTGAATGACGAGATTGATTCCATTCGCCGCTAAAACTTCTACCGCCGTAATAAACGCCGACTCCGATAAGGCGTGAGTGTCCATCCCCAGGAACAATGGACCCGAATAACCTTGACTCTGCTTGTACTCGCTGATCGCTTGGCAAATCGCGAGGACATGATCTTCGTTGAACGATTTGGCGAGCGATGAGCCGCGATGCCCCGATGTTCCAAACGCAACGCGTTCGCTGGCGACAGTCACATCGGGTTTGAGTGCATAGTACGCCGAGACCAAATACGGTACGTTGACGAGCATTTCGCGTGAAGCTGGTTTTCCTGCCAACGGATGGGTACTCATAGTTGAAACTCCTAGCAAGCAAAGTTGAATACGACGAGCAAGCCAGGATTGATTTTATCCCAATTAGTCTCGTGGCGCAATTTGCGAATTCAGCGACATTCCTGGGTTAGCTCCCACAATCGATTGGGCGACAGCGGAATTTCCAAAATTTCCATTCCTCTAATCGCTAATGCATTTTCAATCGCTTGCGCAAACAAGGGTCCGACAGGAATCGCGCCTGCTTCGCCTGCACCTTTAACGCCAAGTGGATTCCACGGCGAGGGTGTTTCTTCGTGACCGATTTCGATGCGCGGCACTTCAAGCGCGGTGGGCAACAAATAGTCCATAAACGATCCGCTCAACAGTTGACCATTTTCGTCGTACGCGAGTTTTTCGTAAAACGCATTACCGATGCCTTGCGCGACGCCGCCGCACACTTGTCCCTCAAGAATCAGTGGATTGATGACAGTCCCGCAATCGTGGACGACGACGTATTTCAAAATTTTGATTTGCATCGTCCCAGGATCAACCTCGACAATCATCGCGTGTGCACCGCTGGAAGTGACACCGCTCTGCGGACCGAAATAGCGTGTCGCTTCGAGACCTGGCTCGGTGTTCGGCTTGACCGCGCCGCGCAATGGATTCGCTTTCTTCGCCAACTCGCCGAGCGCGATATTTTTTTGCGGCAATCCTTTCACTTGCACGCGACCATTCACCAATTCCAAGTCACCTTCGTACACGTCGAGTTCTTCCGCTGCCAGCTTGATCGCTTTTTCGCGCACGGCTTTTGCCGCTTCATTGACTGCGTTGCCCGCAACGACTGCGCCGCGACTAGCGAACGTGCCGGTGCCCCAATTGAACTCCGCCGTGTCGCCCGTAATCACACGAATGTCGCGCACGTCCACGCCCAATTGCTCCGCGACGATTTGGGCGAACGATGTGAAATGTCCCTGCCCTTGCGTGCCAACGCCGGTCGCGACCGTCACCTTGCTGTTCGTTTCGACATGCACGCGCGCGCCTTCGTACGGACCGATGCCTGTGCCTTCGACGTAGCACACGAGACCAATGCCGATCTGCTTGCCCTCGTCACGCAAACGCGGCTGTTCTTCCGCTATGAATGTGTCATAGTCGATCATTTGCTTGGCGCGGTCCAAGACTGCACCATAGTTACCGCTATCGTATTGCAACGGTGCGAAATCTTGATAAATGATTTCGTTGTTGTACGGAAATTCGTAAGGCTGAATAAAATTGCGCCGTCGAATTTCGGTCGGATCGATGTTCAACTCGCGCGCGGCAAGATCGAGCAAACGCTCCATCACGAACACGCCATGCTGTCGTCCTGCGCCGCGATACGGCGTGACGATCGTTTTGTTCGTAAAGACCGCTTTGAATTCCGAATAATAATTCGGCACCTTGTACATTCCCAGCAGCGTGCATTGCGCGTTGATTGGAACCGTGAGACCATATGGAATGTACGCGCCACTATCGTGCAAGAACGAATCTTTGATCGCTAGAATTTTGCCTTGCTTGTTGAGTGCAATCGCGGCATCGTGAATTTGCTCGCGCTCGTGCGACATGGCGACAAAGTTCTCGCGGCGGTCTTCGATCCATTTGAGCGGTCGCCCTAGCTGCATCGCCGCCCACGGCACAATCAATTCTTCGGGATAGAACATCATGATCTTGGGACCAAACCCGCCGCCGATGAAGGGCGCAATCACACGCACTTGCGTTTCCGATAGACCCAGTCGCGATGCGAGTCCATTGCGAATCGGAATCGGCGCTTGCGTGGTATCCCACACGGTCAAGTGTTGCACGTGCGCATCCCACTGCGCGACGATGCCGCGCGTTTCCATCGGCGCAGCCGTTCCATGGTCGTAGCGAAAACGCCGCCGAATCACAACCGCCGCATCACGCCACACTGCATCAACATCGCCTTTTTCTTGGATGACATGCGCCGCCAAATTCGATGGCAAATCGTTGTGAACAAGTGGGGCGTCAGAGGCGGGCGCGGATTCCAAGTCGGCGACGACGGGCAACGGTTCGTAATCGATATCGATATCGTCGAGCGCATCTTCGGCGATGTAACGACTTGCTGCGACGATCATCGCGACGGGTTCGCCGACATGCCGCACAAAATTTTTAGCGAGCGGGACCTGGCATCGTTCGTTGAATGCCAAAAGTTTTTTCACAGGCGGCGGCGACACGAGCAACGGACCTGGCTGCCAATAATCGCCCAAATCATTTGCGGTGTAAATCGCGACAATGCCTTTTCGATTTCGCGCGCGTGCAACATCGATGCTGCGAATGCGCGCGTGGGCATGGATGCTGCGCAAAAAAGCGACGTGCAACATACGAGGCAAATCCACATCGTCGATGAATTGCGCACGACCAGTGAGCAGGCGCGCGTCTTCGTTGCGGGTGATGCGTTCGCCAAGATAGCGAGTGGTCATAGGAACCTCAGGGGTCAGTGGACAGTAGGTAGTGAACAGTTTTCGGTAGTCTCTAATTGAATCTTCTAGTCACTGCCCACCGTCCACCGTTCACTCTTTCAACAATTCATTGCCCAAGCGCCGGACCGTTTCGACGAGGAGATCGAAATCTTCGCGCCGACTCCGATGATTTACGTTGGCAACGCGCAGCGCGTACTTGCCGTCCAGTTCGGTATAACTTGGCGCAGCGATGCCGCTTTCATGCAAGCGAATCAAGAGTTCGGCGTTTAATTCATTGAGCGCTTGGTCATCCATGCCGTTTGCTTTGAATCGAAAACAAACGATGTTTAACGGAACAGGCGCTAACAATTCCAACTCGGGCGCATCATTTACAAGTTTTGCCAGGTATTGCGCTTGATCGATATTCTGTTGAATCACACGCCCAAATTTTTTCACGCCGTGCTCTTTGAGCGACATCCAAACTTTGAGCGCGCGAAATCCGCGGCTCAGTTGAATACCGTAATCGCTGAACCAATGCGAACCTGCCGCAAGTCCGCGGGTGCCATGCGACAAATAGGCCGGCGTCAACGAAAAAGCATCGTGATGCGCGGCGGCATCGCGCACCAACGCGCAGCCAACTTCCATCGGCATGCTCATCCATTTGTGCAAATCAAACGCCAACGAATCAGCGCGCTCAAGACCTGCGAGCTTGGGTTTGAGTTCGGGTGATAGAACGGCCAACGCACCAAACGCGCCATCGACGTGAAACCACATCTTTTCACGCGATGCGATCTCGGCGAGATGATTCAAGTCATCGATGGCTCCGGTGTTCACGGTACCGGCGTTGCCCACGATACAAAAAGGCAAATGCCCCGCCGCGCGATCTTCGGCGATTGCATTCTGCATAGCGTTGATATCGATTTGAAAATCAGCATCGACTGGAATTTTTCTCAACGATTCGCTGCCCAAGCCGAGCAATTCGACGGCTTTTTGAATCGAGCTGTGCATCTCGGACGAGCCATACATGACCATTCGCTGAGGCGCGGCTTGGACACCCTGGGTTCGCAAACCGAATCCTGCTTTCGTATTGCGCGCAACGGTTAGTCCAACCAAATTCGCCATCGATCCACCGCTAACCAAGAGTCCACTCGCGCGCGCTGGATACGAGAACATTTGCTTGCACCAATCGAGTACTTGGGCCTCGACATAGATAGCGACGTGTTCTCCACCGCCCAGGTTTGGATTCAGTCCCGCTGCCAACATTTCAGCCAACATGCCCAACGGTGTGCCAGTGCCAATCACCCAACTCCAGAAACGGGGATGGATATTGCCCATCGGATACGCCAAAATATTCTGCACAAAATCCTCATAGACCTTTTCAGGCGATTCGGGTTCGGTGGGCAAGGATTGCGTCAACTCGGCTTTCACTTGATCGGGAATCGGTTGCCACACGGGGCGCTCACGTATCGACTCTAAATAGCCGAACATGTCGTCAATCATTTGATGTCCGAGAGCGCGCATCGATTTCCAATCGACGGGATCGAGAGATTCCTCTGTAACTAATAATTCTTGCGTCTGCATGATCGTCCTTTCGCCTTAGGGTCCCTAACAAAATGTCATGCTGAGCAGAGCGAAGCATCTCTCTCTGCGGAGGATGAGACCCTTCGCTTCGCTCAGGGTGACAAGCGTCTTTATTTTGTTAGAGACTCTTAGGATTTCTTTTCAAACTTGAGTGAAGCCGAGTTCATACAGTAACGCAATCCCGTCGGCGCAGGACCATCGTCAAAAACATGACCTAGGTGTGCGCCACACTGACTACACTCGACTTCGATGCGACGCATCCACAAACTCCGGTCCTCTTTTTCTTCGACGTTATCATCGGCGATGGGTTGCCAAAAGCTGGGCCAACCCGTGCCCGATTCAAATTTTGTATCGGAACTGAACAGCGGATTGCCGCAGCACACGCAGCGATAAATTCCTGGCTCGTGATTGTTCCAGTATTCACCCGTGAACGCGCGTTCGGTTCCTTTTTCGCGCGTGACGTGATATTGTTGCGGCGTCAATTGCTTGCGCCATTCTTCATTCGTCTTTACAACTTTTTCGATCATCGTATCCTTCCTCACTGTCCTACTGTTTTACTGCTCTATTGTCCTACTGTTTACTGTTCACTGTTAACTGTTTACTGGCAAGCATCACCGCATCGACAATATTTTGATAGCCGGTGCAGCGACACAAGTTTCCTGACAATGCCAATCGAATTTCGTCCTCGTTCGGATTGGGATACTCGCGCAAAAACGCGGTGAGCGTCATTAAAAATCCCGACGTGCAAAAACCACATTGCAAACCGTGCGCATCGCGAAACGCCGCCTGCAACGAATTCAAATGATTTTCGTCGGGCGCTAATCCTTCGACCGTGGTGATCGCGTGTCCATCGGCTTGCGCTGCAAACATCAAACACGACCGCACTGGCTCATCGTCGAATAAAATCGTACACGCGCCGCAGACGCCATGCTCGCAGCCGACGCGCGTCCCCGTCAATCCTATTTCGTGACGAATGAAATCGCTCAACAACAAGCGCGGCTCGATTGAACGTTCGTATCGATTTCCATTAATGGTGACATGCACGGTGACAAGTTGTTCCATCACGATTCCTTTGCGCGCGCGACCGCTTGTTGCAGCGCGCGCTGTGTCAACGTCTTTGCGAGATGCCGACGAAACTCCGCTGATGCGTGAATGTCGGCGCTGGGATCGATTTCCGCATCGATGGTTTGACTCGCCGCACGAATCGCATCAGCACTGGGTTCGACGCCGATGAGTTGCTTCGCCGCATTGCGCGCATCGACGGGTTGTCCGCTCAAGCCAAGCAAAACAATCCGCGCATCATTGCACACGCCGCGCGCGTCGAGTGTAACGATGCAAGCAACTCCCGCCAGCGCAAAATCGCCATGGCGGCGCGCCATCTCTTGAAACGCCCAACCTGTGTGCGGCGGCATTGGCGGCAAAACAATTTCGCTGAGCAATTCGTTTGGCGTGAGCGTCGTCGAGAATAAACCTGTGAAGAAATCACGCGCGTCAAACCAACGCTCGATTTTTTGACTGCTCAATTTGAATTTAGCATCGAGGGCAATCATCACAGCGGGCAATTCCGCCGCAGGATCGGCGTGAGCGAGACTCCCGCCCAGCGTACCGCGATTGCGAATCTGGGGATGTGCGATAAACGGCATCGTCGCGGCGACCAGCGGCGCGCGGCGCGCGATTTCTCCATCGCGTTCGAGCGTGCGCTGGCGTGTCATCGCGCCGATGGCAAGATTGCCATTGCGCGAATCGATGTACGATAATTCGCCGACGCGATTGATGTCGATCAGAATCATCGGCGTCGCCAATCGAAAATTCATCGTAGGCACGAGACTTTGGCCGCCGGCGAGAATCTTGGCTTGATCGCCATGCTCGGCGAGCAGCGCCAAAGTTTCGTCGATGGTCGTAGGCGCAAAATATTGAAAGGGAGCAGGTTTCACAAATTTCCTACATTAAATTTCCAAAGTGGGCTAGGAAATTTTGAATGGATACAAAGAGCGCGAGGAAACTACATGCGTTCAATCGAGGCAAGTCGAACCGAGGTCTCGCACGTCAACATCGAGCGGAGCCACCATGACCCCTGGATACGCTATCGCAATTTCATCACGCTATCGTATCGATCTTGTCGTAGTGACGCCATTATACTCATGTGATGAACGGCTGTCTACTGCCCCTCTAAAGACATCATCCACTTTGATTTTACGGTCACCAATACTATTGCTCCATTCGATTTTGAAGGTTTTTTTCTTGCCGCGGCTCTGGCAAAAAATGTCACGGAGTCGGCTAATCATGCGACTTGGCACAACAAAGGACCAAAATCGTGCGTGCGATTATCACCTCGACATTCTGCCAGCCACCGAACGGTTGGTGCCCAGGTTTGCGTCGGCAAGTCCTTTTTCTAAGCGCCTGTATCGTCGAGATGGGCGCACACAACCAGTTTACATATCCAAAGTGTTTTTCATCGCCAAAATCCTATATTCCCGTTGACCTACACACAAAATTATAGTATAATAATGCCGTAAAATAGTATTTTGTACCATTATAATAGCATGGCATTGTATTTTACTGCCAGTTAATGTCGTATTGGAGTGGGCAGGTTTATCCGACAAAACGGTATTTCATGCCTAGCATAAAACTAAAATCCATTTGGGAGAGACAAAATGAAAATTGCTGCAATCACAGACGATGGGCAAACCATTAGTCAACATTTCGGACGTGCACCGTATTACATCGTGGTCACTATTGAGAATAATCAGATCGTTGCACGCGAAAAGCGCAACAAACTCGGGCACGCGCAGTTCGGCGGCGAGACACACGCCGATCAGAACGATCCACGTGGGCATGGTTTTGATGCTACCGCCCAGGATCGTCACACCCGAATGGCTGAAGCAATCGCAGACTGCCAGGCACTTTTATGTGGCGGTATGGGAGCGGGTGCCTATGAGAGCATGCGCGCACGCGGAATCAAACCGGTTGTCACCGACATTTCTTTGATTGACGAAGCCGTGAATGCGTACGTGGATGGCAAAATCGTTGATCTCGTTGATAAACTGCATTGAGAAAATATCTCAATCGAGTTTGCACAGCCATAACCTATCATAAATGGAGAAGAGACAACTAACGGTTACGACCGATCAGCTGTGGAACTATCTGAAATGAATGCTGAGGATAAACAGAAACTAGGTACGGGAGCTCCACAACCAGGACAAGCAAAGCCATTTAATGAATTTCGCCATGTCATTGCGGTGGTGAGTGGTAAAGGTGGCGTGGGCAAATCGTTCGTCAGCGGACTCTTGGCGGTGGCTTTACGCCGTGCGGGTTATCAGGTCGGCGTGTTGGATGTGGACATTACGCGACCGAGCATTCCCTAAATGTTTTTCCCCACCAGCATTCGACCTGGGGCGAGTATCTTTGCCATATTAACCAAGGGAAATCTTGAGTAAGGATCAGGGAGCATGGAAATCATACTCAAACCAATCGGGATCATCATTTCACCATTTAACGAGAAAGAACAAACACCGATTCAATCGTCACGCTCGCAAGCGATTGGTCGCATCGAAGTGGCGCCAGAATTTTCCGATGGGCTGCAAGACATTGAAGGGTTTTCACACATCATTTTGCTGTACGTGTTTCACTGCGCGGCGAAGGACACATTGCAGGTCAGACCCTTCTTAGATGCTCAACTCCACGGCGTGTTCTCAACGCGTTATCCCAATCGTCCCAACCCAATTGGCTTGTCTGTCGTTCGGTTGTTAGCACGGTGGGAGAATACGCTGGAAATCGCAGGAATTGATGTGTTAGATGGCACACCCTTGCTCGACATCAAACCCTATATCCCGGAATTCGATGTGTACGAAGCATCCCGAATAGGTTGGTACGCTTCACGCCGTCAAGCATGAAGGAGGAAATTCACATGTCTAAAGTATTTTCAATGTTGCCTCTAAGCACATTAGTTTTATTTGGAGCAGGAATGATCTGGTTGATGATGCCGTCCACAGCAAGCGCACAATGTGGAAGCATCGAATCATTCTGTGCCAGATGTCATCAGACGACTCATCCGGTTTGTGACCACACGGCGTGGCATTCGGAATATGGTCACCGCAACGCGTGCTGGAGTTGTCATGAGGGCAATGATACCGCGCAAGACAAAGAATTGGCACATGTGGGCTTGGTTCGCAATCCACTCGACGATGCATACTTGAGTTGCTATGTCTGCCATCCCGACAACTATCAACAACTCGCTCAACGGTATGCCCAGTCCCTCGGCATGACAGTTTCCTTTCACCAATCCTCACCTCCCTCCAGTAATTTGCTCAAGTCTGTTGTCACAGAGCCGATAGTGATGCCTGAAACTGACGCGCCGACAATTGTGGCAAACTCATTTGACCGGGTTTGGATCTTCGGGCTAGGTCCTGTACTGGTTGCAGTGGCATTCATCTGGTTCATGTGGAAAAGAAGAGCCGCTTGACCATCTTCATTACTCCCACACCTAGTGTGCCTTTGATTCGCAGCCCAAACCCAAGGCTCGTCGTTCTATGCCTTGTGCTTGGGTGGGCGGCTTGTGCCTGCATATCAACGCCGCCTATATCGACCCGTTTGCCAACTCGTCCCATCGCAACAAATACACCGCAAAGCACACCATCGCCCGTGGTGACAGCGTCAGCCACGTCTATCCCCCAGATTCCAGGATTAGTGTCCCACTCTGAATTCGATGCACAGCGCAAATTGCTCGCCGTCCATTACCGCAATTCGTCAGGCACAGAGATTGTACAGTATGATCCGACGGATACAGTGCATAATCACCATCTCAGTTGGCACTGGGATAATATGTCTGCATCGGAAAAAGATCAGGCACTACGCTGGTTGTTTAATCCGCTTCAGATGCGCTATTGCCAATTTGAACATCAAGAAGCTCGGCTCGTTAACACATTGGCGAAATGGATTCCACGTCTGAATGATTTTGCTGTGCCGAATGATCCAAACGTTATCAGCCATTGGCAGAGCGACGGGCCGCCGATGAATCAGTCCACGCTTTATGAAGCGCTAAGTCGAGTCAAGATTCTGGCGCTGGTACGCGAACGCCGGCTGTGCAGTTATGGATACAGCCAGCTAGGTTTGATTGAGTACGGCGGCGAGATTGTTCTTTTCACTGCTCCAGAGTGGCAAAAGGTAAGCGCCGAGACACGCGAGATTTTGACAACAGTTTGGACGATCAAAGAAGCAATGGTCATCTACTACGCTCAGTCACAGGGCTGGCCAAGTTCCTGTTCAGGTGAAACTGAGCACCTGAAAGTAGAATACTACTCGACCATTTGGTTGCTCAAAGCAGAACAGGCGCTTGCTCGTTACGTGCCCAGTGACGCAAGTTATTGGAACGATCAAGAAACCCGCCGTCAGATCCGAAATGTTAGCACCCAATCGTTTCCACCATGCCAACCCCCCGTTCTACTTGCCGAGCCAACACCTTGACAAGGGACTGTTGGGACCTTCCGTGAACCAGCAGCATCTGACTGGACAAACCATCCGAATTTTTCGTGTGTTCAGTGGCTAACCCTAACCTTGGCAAATTGACTTGACGCTGTCTTGCACTATAATACTGGGTATCCAGCCAAGAATAATAGTACGGTGATGAAATGCCAAAGAAAACTACCTCTACTCCTGCTCCACGCACCGATCAAAAAAACGCTCAGCCCTCTTTTCTCAACGGATCCACAGTTAATCTTGAGGTAAATGTTGGAAGTAGGTTGCGTCAATTGCGGACGGACCATGATCTTTCCCTACGCGTCTTGGCTGAAAAAAGTGGACTCTCAATCAATACGCTGGCACTGATCGAAAACCAAAAAACATCACCGAGCGTCAGCACTCTGCAACAAATCGCGTGGGCATTACAAGTGCCCATTACCGCGTTTTTCGAAACCGATATTCCCAAAAGTAGTATTGCCTATCTCAAAGCCAATCGGCGTCCGCACGCGGTATTCGAGCATGGCAGTCTGGAAGATTTAGGTGCAGGATTAACTGATCGCATCATTGAACCATTTCTTGTGCATCTTGAACCTTTAACCAATAGTGGACCCAATCCCATCGTTCACACGGGCTACGAATTTGTTTTTTGTCTCGCTGGTCGGATCACCTATATGATTGAAAATCAAACCTACCTGCTTGAACAGGGAGACAGCCTCTTGTTTGAATCCCATTTGCCGCATCGTTGGCAGAACGTGGGTGAAGTGGCCGCACAGGCCTTGCTTGTTTTACTTCCTACCGATTCGCGTGATCGTCCAACCAAGCAGCATTTCGGTCTTTGATCTCTGTCCGAAAAAAGAATCCTTCCTGGACCTCAGGGAGAACTCGGTGATTTGGGCAGATACGACGGAAGACAATCTACCCGTGTGATACGCACTCTGATCGAACTGTGCCTAGTACACCTTTAACGCTTTAGACAAAATTCCTGATCCACCTATCCGGAAACAAGTTTCCCTGGCACACAAGCTACTTGAGATCATTGATGTCATCCACGCTTAATCTTCTTTTTCGGGATGTTCCACCTCAAATTCAGTGTACGCCTTCCGATCCACAGCAACGAACCGTTCAACAGAAAAATCTCCCAGCCCACTCGGTCTGCACGTGCATCGGCTTGCTCTAGCAATTTTAGCGAATTATCCAATCCTAACAGCAAACCGTTTGCATTTGCATCAATGCTGTGATCAAAGTTGATGTCTGTTTCGCAAGCTTAAAGACCTTCCAGGTTGCGGCTTCGCCAGAAGCCGAGGAAACCTGGAAGATCAAAGCCCACCCGTGGCTTGGGGACACCGACAAAAAACATAGACCTGATGGATTTTGAAATCCATCAGGTCTATACGCGCAACTATTCGATTCGTTACAAACTATTACTTTGTGACGAGAGGCAAGTTTGCCGTCTTCCAGCCGTTTACGCCGCCGCCAATGTTCTTGACGTTGGTGTAACCCAGCATCTGCAACGCCATCATCGAAAACATGCCGCGATGACCGCTCGCGCACGTGATGAGAACAGGAGCCGTCTTATCGGTCGGTAACTTGTCCAAGTTCTTGATGAGCGTGCGAACGGGAACAAATACCGAACCTTCGATGTAACCATTCGCAGTAACTTCGCTCGCCTCACGCACGTCGATCAACGTGACCTTGGTCGCTTTCATTTGATCGTTGGCCGCAGCCACCGCGAGATTGTTCCAACCATCGGGTAACGCGCTGAACCACTTGTCGAGCGCGGCGAGCAAATCTTTATCGACATCGGCTGCTTTGCCAGCTACGGGTGCAGCCGGTGAGCTACCGGTCACGATCGGCAAGTTTGCCGTCTTCCATGCGCCGAAACCACCTTGGAGATTCTTGACGTTAGTGTAGCCGAGCAACTGCAATGCTGCCATGCCCATGGGGCTGCGGACACCACTGCCGCACATGATGATGATCGGCGCTGTTTTGTCAGAAGGCAACTTGTCCAAGTTCTTGAGCAGCGTGCGCGTGGGAAGATTGATTTCGCCTTCGATGTAACCATTCGCCGTGATTTCACTTGCCTCGCGCAAATCGATCAATGTCACCTTGGTCGCTTTCATTTGATCGTTTGCGGCGGCAGGCGCAACGAGTCCAAAGCCATCCGGCAGCGCGCTAAAATATTTATCGAGGACAGATTTGATGTCGAATGCGGCGGCGGCGGACGATGCCGATGAAGACGATGCCGTGCCGCCGACGACGGGCAGGTTCGCCGTCTTCCAGGCGTTGAGACCACCGGAAATATTTTTGACGTTGGTGTACCCAAGCAACTGCAATGCCATGATCGACATCATGCCGCGATGACCGCTCTGGCATGTGATGATAATCGGTGCAGCTTTATCGGCGGGCAATTTATCCAAGTTCTTGAGGAGCATGCGAACGGGAACATTGACTGAGCCTTCGATGTAACCATTCGCGGTAACTTCGCTAGCTTCGCGCACATCGATCAGCGTCACCTTGCTGACCTTCATTTGATCGTTAATCGCGGCAGGCGCGACGTTGTTGTAACCGTCTGCTAAAGCTGAGAACCATTTATCGAGCACAGCAACCAAATCTTTATCGAAGTTAGGAGCCATGCCAGCGACGGGCGCGGCCGGTTGATCGCCGGTCTTGATCGGCAAGTTCGCCGACTTCCAAGCATTGAATCCGCCTTGCAGATTCTTGACGTTGGTGTAACCGAGCAGGTGCAGCGCTTGCATCGCCATAGGGCTGCGCACGCCGCTGCCGCACGTCACAATAATCGGCGCGGCTTTGTCGGCGGGCAACTTGTCCAGGTTCTTGATGAGCGTGCGAACCGGAATGTTCACTTCGCCTTCGATGTATCCGTTCGACGTGATTTCGCTAACTTCGCGCACATCGAGCAAGAACACTTTGGTCGCCTTCATTTGGTCGTTCGCCGCAGCAGGCGCAACATTGTAGAAGCCGTCAGGCAGAGCAGCAAAGTACTTGTCAAGCACGCTCTTGATGTCGAACGCGGCGGGGGCAGCCGTTGGCGCAACCGTTGGGGCGACAGTCGGCGCAACCGTTGGTTTGGGTGCATCCGTTGGTTTCGGCACATCCGTCGGTTTAGGCGCAACCGTTGGCGCGACCGTTGGTGGAATCGGCATTGGGATTGGCACCGGGGTCGGCGTCGGCGATGCGCACGCAACGGCGGCAATTGCTAAAACGAGCAACATAGCAATCAAGAAAATCTTTCGTGCATTCATTTCTTCTTCTCCTTTGAATTATTGTAGTACCCGTGAGTTCTCAAGTTCCCTCAGGTTGAACTCAAGGGGCTCTGAGGAACAGGGGGGAACTCAGGATTGATTTTTCTTCTTCACAATGAACTGATTCTCCGGCAATTCTTCTAGCCACTTGGGATGTTCCATCTTGGCGTATTCTTCGGTGACGTAACCGCGCACCATACCGGAGATTGCATCGTAGACGAACGTAAAGTACAAGTGACCGATCATCAACACGGAAAGTCCCAGCATCGATAGATCATGCACCATTGCCGTGAGCGCGAGGGCATTTGTTCCAAGTTGACCTTTGCCAAACCACAGAACAAAGCCGGAAAGCGCGATGGTGATGAACATGATGAATGTCGCCGCATGGTGAATTTTTTGCCCGGCATTGATGCGACCTTGCGGCGGCAATCCTTTCGTTCGTCCTAAAAAGTACGCGGGCATGTGCTTGAACCATTCAATGTCAGCGCGCGTGAAGGTGAACGATTCTTTGACAAGTTCCTTTGCTTGTTTCGGATTGCACGTTAGATAGAGGATGGGTAGCAGCATGAACGGCACCACGGCGATGCGATGTATGAGTCGCGTCGTACCCCCGGCAGCGAGCGATGCGAGTGGCGACACAACCAAAATAATGCCGCTAAGCAGCAATGTAAGAAAAGTGAGCACGCCCAACCAGTGGACCAAGCGTTGAGTCAAGCAATATCGGCGCACGAGGCGAATTGATTCGCTAGCCATTTTCGTTCTTCTCCTTCGACTCGTCGGCCGGTTTTGTTTCCACAACCGGCGCAGGTGGCTCGACATTGTTTAGCGATGCTTTCTCACGCAGGTGTTGGCGGCGCGCGATGATGAACGACAGACCGGTAGCGGCAAGCGCTGCAATCGTGAGACCGACGCTGGCGGGCTGGACGACTTTTTGCCATGCGGCGAGCGGCAGAGTGATTTCCGGAGATTCTGGCAAGCCATAAACGCTGGGCTTGTCGAGCAAGAGCATAAGCAAGCCGAGTCCGCCGAGTTGCTTGTCGCCATATACTTGCGCGTTGGGATAGCGCGCTTTGATTTGCAGGACTCGTGCTTGCGCATTCGCCAGAATTTTTTCGCGCTCGCCGAATTGGATCGCTTGGCTGGGGCAAGTTTGCGCGCACCACGGTGTTCCGCCATCCTGCACTAGATCGAAACAGGCGATGCATTTGGAAACGTGATTATCGACAATGTGTGGAATCTTGAAGGGACACGCATCAGTGCAGTAGCCGCACGACGAACATTTTTCGGCTTGGACGACCGTCAAGCCATTCCATTTCGATAAGGTGCCGGTGGGGCAAACGGTGACGCACGCGGCATCATCGCAGTGAAAACAGCGATGATGCGCGAACGTGCCGAAAAAGTTGGGCGACTTGCCGGTGACAATATCGCCGATGTCGATATAGGCATCGTAGAGAGGTACTTCGTTGCCGGTCTTGCAGGCGACGGTGCAGGCTTGGCAACCGATGCAACGATCCAAATCAATCGAGTATGCGTAGCGGGTTGCCATTATGCCTCCTTCACCAACTTTACAAAGTTCACGCGCAACCCTGCACCGCCACTGATCGGATCGAGTTTGTATTTCGTTTGCAGCATCGAATCGCTCGCGCCTTTTTTGTGCGCGCGGGTCAGACCCGGCGCATCATGGCCGAAACCATGAACGACGAACACACAATCTTTGCGAATGCGCGGTGTAGCTTTTACCTGAATCGGACCGCTCTTGACGCCATCTTGATTTTCGAGCATCACGCGATCACCATGCTTCAAGCCAAGCTGCGCCGCCAATTCATCGTTGACCCACACTTGGTTTTCCTTCATCAACTCATTCAGCACCGGCGTGTTTTGGGTTCGACTGAACGTGTGGACTGGCGAGCGTCCGTACAACAATCGAAAGAAACCATTGGGGGCGTCAGTCGTCGCTTCGTACTTGGGTAGTGGATCGAGCTTGGCTTTTTCCAACGCGTCGGCATAGAATTCGAACTTGCCCGTCGTCGTCGTGAATGGCGATGATTTTTCCATTTCGAAATCGGCGAGATACGGTTTGCCCGGTTGAACCGCCACACCACCTTGCTCACGTAATTTATCCAAACTCAACCCGATGGAACTCAAGCGGCGATTCAAATATTCTTCTGCCGTTTTCCACGTAAAGAAATCGTCCAACCCAAGCCGCAGACCCAACTCGCGTACCATCCACCACGCGGGCTTGGTGTAGTACAACGGATCGATGGCGGGTTCGCGCATGGTGATGTACGGTGTCTTGTGACCACACGACCAAAGCTCGTCGTAGCGTTCGAGATACGTCGCTTCCGGCAGAACAACATCCGCCCACGCGACATGGTCTTGTGGAAGCGTGTCCACGACCATCACAAAATCGAGTTTCTTCAGCGCTTCTTTGGTGCGCGGCACATTCGGAATCGTGTGGAACAGATTGCAGCCGTACGCGACGAGTCCTTTGATCGGATACGGTTTGCCCGTAATCATCGGCTCAACCAATTCTTGAATCGCCGTGCCGCCGCGCAAAAATTTTTCACGTGCGCCATCAGCGCGCGTCTTGCCCGTTGGTCCTGGAGGCAGACCTGCCTCTTCCCCTGGGGTAGACGCTCAGCCACCCGCGCCGCTCGCGGCGGCGAAAGGCGGATGCGGAATTTCTTCGAGGAACGGCGATTTGTTGAAATACAAACCACCTTCGCGCCCGTACGAGCCGGTCAAGCCCATCAGAATGTACACGGCGCGCATGCGCTGCGAATCGTTGCCGTACCAAACGACGTGACGACCTGGGACGATCACGGTGCTGGGTCGCGCTGCGGCAAACGCGCGTGCCGTGTCGCGAATTTTATCGGCGGAGAGTTCGGTGATTTGTGCCGCCCATTCCGGCGTAAACGATTTGACGTGCGCCGCGAGTTTATCGAATCCATCGGTCCATTTGTCAACGAACGCTTTGTCGATGAGATTTTCGGCGATGAGGACATTCATCCATGCGAGCAAGAGCGCGGTGTCAGTTCCGGGTTTGATCGGCAGCCAATGATCGGCTTTCATTGCCGCCGATGAATACCGCGGATCGATGACGATAAGTTTTGCGCCGTTCGCGCGCGCCGTGGCGAGGTCTTGCATCATCGTGTTGCGTGCATCTTCGCCGATATGCGTGCCAATCAGTACGACACACTTTGCCTTTTCCCAATCGACCGGTTCGTGATTGCCGATTGAGCGACCCGTCGTAATGATCGATGCTTCTTCGCGCGGCGCGGTACACATCGTCACCGATGGTTTCGCCGAGTTGACCGAACCGAATGCTTGCGCGAAATAATCGGTGAACCAAAAATCGCCGGAGGTGTGACCGAAGAAGGCAACCGATTCCGGACCGTACTGGTCTTTGATCGCTTTCAACTTTTGCGCCGCATAGTCGAGCGCCTCTTCCCAGGTCGCGTTCTTGAATTTGTTTTCGCCGCGCTCGCCGGTGCGAATCATCGGCTGCTTGAGTCGATCCGGATCGTACAGAAACGAGACGCCGGCTTGCCCGCGCGCGCACAACCGGCCGCGACTCTTGGGATCTTTGGGATTGCCATCGATCTTGTACACGCGATTGCCGACGCTCTTGACGACGATGCCGCAGCGCCATGGACAAATATCACAATAGTTGTACGTGGTCTTAACCTGATTTTTGTACCACGGCGGTGGAGCGCCGATTCGCGCCAAGCTTTCCGTCAGCGACCAAAACGCTCGGTCGAGAAAAACCAGTCCGCCGACGCTCGACGCGGACGATTTCAAAAAACCGCGCCGACTAACTTTTGGATTGAAATCAGACATAGATCCCCTTGTAACCAGTTTGCAGTTACTACGCAGTCTGTCATTCTGAGGCGCGTTTTTTGCACCGAAGAATCTCACCAGGCGAAGCGAGATTCTTCGCTGCGCTCAGAATGACCGTGGGCCGAGTAGTAACCAGTTTGCAACAAAAAACGCCTCTCCTGCCGATGCAAGAGAGGCGTTCATTACCTTAGATTCATTGCCACACAGGCGACATCGCTCGTGCTTGATTTCACTATATGATACCGGCGTTATAAAGTCAAGCGATTTAGACGGGTTTCTTTATACAAATTTCCTATCACCCATCAGAACATTCGCTTATAAGAAAATGCCGGAATATAGGATGAACGCTCCAAAAATAAAAACGTCCACCGTTACTGGATCAAATAACGGCAGACGTTCTTCTCCATCACTGCTTTAGGACCCGTTAAGGATGCGACCCTCCGCCATTTCCACACAGCGCGTGCCATATGAAACAAGCTGATGCGTGTGCGTTACCATCACGACCGTGATTTTCAAACTACTGTGCAACTCGCGGAACAACTCCATAATCTCGCATTCAGTCCTCTCGTCGAGGTTGCTCGTTGGCTCATCGGCGAGGACAATCTGCGGTTGATTGATAAGCGACCGTGCAATCACCACGCGTTGCTGTTGCCCCGCCGAGAGTTGTCGCGGATATGCGTTGAACTTGTCCGCCAAACCGACCTGAGTCAATAACATCTGCGCGCGCTCATGCACCAGCGCTTTTGGCAATTTTGGACCGAAAGTAGATGGCAAGACGACGTTTTCAAAAACGTTCAGTGTCGCAAGCAAACTGGGAAACTGAAAAACAAATCCAATTTTCTGCCCGCGCAGCGCCGACAATTCCGAATCGCTCAACTCCCACAAATTCGATCCGTCAAGCGTGACGTGACCGGACGTTGGTCGCGTAAGACCGGCGGCGAGGTTGAGTAACGTCGTTTTGCCAGAACCGGAGCGACCAATCACCATCGCAAAATCGCCCTGCCGAATTTCCAAGTCGATGTTGTGAACCGCGGTGACGGAATTACCCCTTTGCAAGTCGTACGTTTTTGTGACATTCTTGAGTTCGATCATGCCTACTCTCGCATCGCAATCGCCGGATCTTGGCAACTAATTTTCAAAGCGGGGAATAGCGCGGCGAGGCAAACACTCAACAACGTCAAGACCAAACCGCCGACGACCTGAAACAACAGCATATCGATAGACGGTAACAGGTACGGAATGCCGAGCGTGATGATGATGAATTGGCGAAAGAGAAATGACGCCATCACCGCCAAGCCGATGCCGATCCCGCCACCGCAAATCGATAACAGACCGGCTTCGACGAGCAACGATTTGCAAATGAACGCGCGGTTTGCGCCGAACGCGCGCAGCACGCCCAGTTCTCTTCGTCGTTCGTTTGCCGCCATCGAGAAAACCAAACCAATCATCATGACCGACAGTGCCCAGGTCAAGCCCATCATGCTCACAACTGTTTTGAGCAAGCTATCCAGTTGCTTGCGCGACAATTGAAATAAATCGGAGCTGATGATCGGCGTCACATTCGACACCTGTTGATAAATTTTGACTGCCGCACTGCGCGCGTCCGTATTCGGTTTCAATTTGATCAACACCGCCGACACCTGATCGGTCGGAACGGACAAGGGTATTTCTGCCTGCGTTATTGAAGCTTTAGCGATTTGCTGCGCCGTATCTATCGTAAAGAACATGCTTTGATCTAAGCCCGTGCCGGTGGGCTGGAGATTCGTTTTGAGTTTCGCCGGATAGCCATAAACGCGAATGACTTGATTATCTTCCGTTGCAGAGACATAACTTCCGCCGACCACTTCACCTTGTTTCAATCCATCGCCGCCCAATTTTTCGACGAGCCAGGGACGGACCGTAAAATCGGTCGCAGGATCGTAGGCAACCATGAACATACTTGGCACGGAGCAGCACGACGCGCCGGTGAGTGTTTCGAGATAGACTTGGGGCGATGCCATCTGCACATCGTCGATGGCAGCAAGTTTCTCGACATTGGCGCGTGGCATCCAGAATTTGACAGGTACGCCCATCACGAGCGCCCCTTCCATTTTCGATGCGGTCCCTTCCGGCACGACGATGATATCCGCACCAAGTCGATCCGATGTCAACTGCAAACTAGTTTCTGCTCCACGCATGACGATGGTGGTGAACAGCGCAAACGCGGCGACCAACAACGCACACAGTCCGACGACCCAACTGCGAAACGCGTTGCGAGAAATATTTCGCCACGCGAGCTGAAACATATTCATGCCGCAACCTCAAGGCGGCGCGTGTTGAACAAGATCACTGCACTTGCGAGAATGGCTAGCGTACCCAATGCGACGAGTGTCGGACGCATGACCATGTTGCACAACATCGTGGCGTTCGCGCAAACGCCAATCAAAACTGTCGGGAAAAGAATCGCCAAAGCGCCAGCCGCAATTCCCATGACACTAAGCGAGCGGTCGGTTTCTTTGCGCTGACTGAACAACATCAGCAAGCCAGTCAAGCCCAACATAGCCCCCACGCCAACTTCGGCGATCGCCGTCCAATGACATTTCATCGGTACAGACCTGCCATCCTGCAGGGTGAGTGATCTTGCCTGAGATTCGCAATCCGTAAACAGCGGAATCACGCCAATCCCAACTGCAAAAACGATCAACAAAATACTCAGACTCTTTTTCATTTCTTGCCTCCTCTGTGAATGATGTGTGGGTATAAAAAACGACCGCCTTATTCATACAACGGTCGGCACCTGCCGATCCGCTTGAAATCGCCGGTCATCGGCTTGAGATCGAGTCTGTGCTCTATTTTATTTTCGTCGCACAACTTGACTATACCATACTCAAATGCCGTCTGCAAGGGAAAAATGATACAACTGTATTATATCGTTCATCCATTCCTTTTATTTCCAATCAACCGCCCCTTCATCAATCCCACATCGCATCTCCACAATTTCCACATCAATATCTAGTAGGAGGATTTGTGGAGTCAAAATGACTCATTCCGTTTTTCTCATTTACAGATAAGTCCAACGCGATCAAGAACACCAAAAACGTAATCAGTCACAGCACTCATTCCGTTTTGTTAAAGCGGATTCGCTTGAAAAAGTCGGG
>JACRMI010000075.1 GCA_016215025.1 Chloroflexota bacterium | reverse complement strand
TTGCTCTGGCCGATAGTAACGCTTGGGAACTTCGGAATTGTCTTTGGCTCGTCTCATCCACACACCTTTGCGTCGTAGGGTTCTTGAGAACCCATTATACCGCATCAGAGGCGTGTAGGTGGAATTTTGCGGTTACTGATTATAAATCCATTTCGACACTAACGCCATCCCATTTTTTTCAAGCGCCACGCCGTAAAAAGACGCGCCGTGATATTCAAGCCCAGCACGAGCACGATCAGCACAAATGCCGTCGTCCACGCTTTATCGTGCCAATCTTTGTACGGCGCAATCGCGTACACGTAAATCGTGTGCGGCAGCGTCGCGATGGGTTGATTGATTTCGATGCTCAAATTCGGATTGCCGAACGCAGTAAAAATCATCGGCGCGGCTTCGCCCGCCACGCGCGCGATGCCCAACATGATGCCTGTCACCACACCGTTGATCGCCGCAGGCAATAGCACTTGAAGCGTCGTCTTCCATTCCGATGCGCCGAGCGCGAGCGAACCTTCGCGCAGATTGCGCGGCACGAGCTTGAGCATTTCTTCCGTCGTGCGCAACACAATCGGCGTCATGATGATGGCGAGCGCGATGCCGCCCGACAGCGCGGAAAAATGTTTTTGCGGCAGAACGATGATCGCAAAGGCAAACATGCCCATCACAATCGATGGCACGCCTGACAACACGTCGGTGCCGAATCGCAACGCAACACCCAATGGCGTGTTCGGATTTTCCGACGAATAAAAAGCGGCGACGATGGCGATGGGAATCGCGATCACGCAAGCGATGCCCACGACCATCGCCGAACCGACAATCGCATTCGCCACACCACCGCCTGGGATTCCAACGGGCGTTGGCTCTTGGGTGAAAAAATCGATGCTGATAAAACGCGCGCCTTGTTGCGTCACATAAACGATGATCCACACCAGCGGCACAATGGCGACGAATGCCGCAATGCCACACAGCACCAACATGAATCGATTGACGATTTGCCGCTGGCGATAATTGCGTCCGCCGCGTTGCTTGATGATCGATGTAGTCATGCGCGCACCTCCGTCGGCATACGGCGCGCGACGCGCCACACGAGCAAACGCGCGATCAAGTTGAGAATGAGCGTGATCGCAAACAGAATCAAGCCGATTTGAATCAACGCTTGCCGATACATTTCGTCGGTTGCTTCCGCAAATTCGTTTGCGATGATGCTCGCCATCGTATACCCAGGATGCAGGATCGACGCAGTCAAATCGCGATTGTTGCCGATGACCATCGTCACCGCAATCGTTTCGCCGAGCGCGCGCCCCAATCCCAGGATGACGCCGCCGAGAATGCCCGACATGCCGTACGGAATCAGCACCTGCGAAATCATTTCCCATTTCGTCGCGCCCAACGCGAGCGCGGCTTCGCGTTGGCTATTCGGAATCGCGAGAAAGACATCGCGGCACAACGCGCTGATCGTCGGCAGAATCATGATCGTGAGCACAACCGATGCCGCCAATCGGCTGGGACCAAAAATCGGACCAGAAAACAACGGAAGAAATCCCAGGTTGCCGGTGAGAAATTCCGCCGTCGGTCTGACGAGGACGGGAATGAGAACGTACAATCCCCACAATCCAAAGATCACGCTCGGCACGGCGGCGAGCAATTCGATCAGATAGCTCACCGGTTGCCGCAGCCATTCAGGCGCAAGTTCGGCGAGAAAAATCGCGATGCCAAGAGCGACGGGAACCGCCATGATGAGCGCAAACACGGAGGTGACCAGCGTGCCGTAAATAAATGGCAGCGCGCCGAAATTTTGCTGGACAGGGTCCCATTCGGTGCTGGCTAGAAAATCGAGACCGAATTTTTCGCGCGGCAGAGGCGAGCTTTGCCACAACACCAGACCAATCGCGACAAAAGCTAGCAGCACGATGCACGCCGAGGCGATGGTTAGCCCGCGAAAAATGACATCGCCGTGTCTCGTGCGGCGAATCCATTCACGCGGAATGCGAGAAGCAGAACCGAACGTTTTTCGTTTTGAAATAATCGACATGCCAGACCCGCTTTCTCACCCCAAAGACACAAAGACACAAAGTAATTTTTCTTTGTGCCTTCGTGCCTTTGGGGTTCGTTCTTAAAACGGTTTGCCTTGGCAGGTGACCTTGTTGAGTTTGGCGATCACTTGATCGCGCACCACGGTCGGCAAGGTGATATAGTCGAGCGACTGAGCGGTTTTCTGCGCGTTCGCGTCGGTCACTGCCCACTTGACGAACTCGACCACTTTTTTGCCTTTGGTGCAGTCCGCCTGGTCCATGTAAATCAGCAAGTAAGTGTAAGTCGAGATGGGCCACGAATCCTTGCCCGCGCCATTCGCAATCGAGACCGCGAGTTTGTCGCCCAACGCCGTACCAAAATCGGTCATGTCGGCTTGCACAGCTTCGGGCGTCGCTGTGACATAGTTACCCGCTTTGTTTTGTACCGTTCCATACGTGAGATTGTTTTGCTTGGCATACGCATATTCGACATAGCCCAGCGTGCCATCGTTTTGACTCACCATCGCGGTCACGCCTTCGTTGCCCTTGCCGCCCAGTCCTTCGACGATCCATTTGACCGACGTCGCGCTGCCCACTTTGGTTTTCCATTCATCGCTGATCTGCGAAAGGTAATCGGTGAAGGCAAAGGTCGTACCGCTGCCATCCGAACGACGCACAATGGCAATGTCTTTCGACGGCAACTTGATGTTGGGATTCGCGCCTTTGAGAGCTGGGTCGTCCCACTTTTTGATCTTGCCCAAATAAATATCGGCGAGCGCGGTGTATGAAAACTTGATCGCTTCGGTGATTTGCTTGCCGTCGGCGTCTTTCAAATTATACACTGGAACAATTGCCCCCGCAACGGTTGGAAACATTTGCAAACCTGGGGCGGCTGCGGATTGGGCATCGGTCAAGATGGCGTCGCTTGCGCCAAAGTCAACCGTTTTGCTGGTGATCGCGCTGATGCCACCGCCCGAACCAATCGATTGATAATTGAATTTTGCCGATTTATCCACGGACGCATAATCGTAGAACCAGCGCGAGTAGAGTGGATTGGGAAACGTTGCGCCTGCGCCCGTAATCGAAACCGAGCCAGTTTGGGGCGCTACAGACGATTGCGCGCTAGCCGACGATGAAGAAGCAAATTTCGGATCGGGCGTCGCGTTGCCGCAAGCGGTCGCCATCAAGGCGAATGCAATTACTACAAAAACAACGAACAATTTTTTCATCATTGTATTCCTCCTTTAGGAAATAATCATTTGTTGTAAAGCAGGCACAAACACTTGGTCGATAGCGGTATCGATTTCTTGCGATTCAATTTCGGCGATCAAGTTTTCGACCATCCTGCGAATTTCGTCGTGCAAGATACGGACTTGATCTATCGCTTTCCCAGAGGGGTCTTCTAATTTCCAAATGTACGTCGGCGTGAATGCTTGAGGGAATATTCCCGTTCCAATCAGCACGACAATGTCAGCCCAATTCATCAGTTGCTGCGTCACTGCGCGTGGTCGTTTGAAACGTATATCGGTCCCGACTTCTTTCATCACTTGCACGGCGCGTCCACCGATTCGATCTGCGGGCATCGTTCCGCACGAACGCGCTTCGGCATAACCGTTTGCCAAATGATTGAACCACGCTTCGGCCATCTGACTGCGCGTCGCATTACGCGTATCAATGAACAAGACATGCTTCATGCGTTTATTCCATTGGGGCGACGAACGATTTCAATCCGCCGCCATCGATACAAACATTGGGGGCAAACAAATTCATGCCAGACGACACGCCAGCCAAACAAGGCAAAAATTTCCTCAGGGTCCGGAACGGATTGGACACGCGCGAAGCAGACAGGGCAATGCGGCACCCTCACCTGCGGATACAGTCGGAGTGTGCCGAGCAAAATTAAAAGTGATACGATGATAATCAACCATTCCATATTCGGTGTCCCTTAATCAACTATCACGAGAATAGTGTTGGAAAGTTAAGTCGATTTCAAGAAAATATTATGGCGAGGCAAAGATTCGGTTAAGATTTCTTAATACAAAAAAACCTTCCAGGTCTCCTCGGCTCCTTACGTAGCCGTGACCTGGAAGGTTCATGTCCCACACTCTATAGCTCAAAACACAAAGGGCACAAAACGTTTAGTACTTTGCATGTATTCGACGTACGCCCTGCCGAATTTGGTCACGTTCTCATCTTCCTCCACGCGCGCGGTTGCGAACAAAAATAGCGACGCCGCTAGCACAAGGACGACGCTTGCCAAACTGATTTGCTTGAGAAATGCGCCCCATGCCAAATACAGCAGCGAGGCGTACAGCGGATGGCGAATAAATTTGTAAGCGCCGATCTGGACGAGCGTCGTCGTCTGCTCGATGTTGCCCTGCGGCTTGCCGATGACGCGCAGCAAATACACGCCATGCACGATGAGAAACAGCGACGCGATCAAGATCAGCCACGCCAAAAGGTGCAGCGGCGAAAACGGATCGTCGAACCACATCTCGACGTTGAGCAAAATCAGCGCGAGGACCGACTCAAATGCAAAGAAACGAAAAAAGCCGTGCAGTCGCCAATCGCGCAGCGACGCGCGCGAAAACCAGAAGATGAAAACGGAAGCGATGAAAAAGACGGCAAGTTGCCACATTGTAACCTCTCTACGATTTACTCAGCCTCGCCATTTCGTTCAGATGAATAAATGGATGACGCGTCGCCGGCATCAACAACAAGCCAGCAATCGTGCGCCTGCCCCAGAATTCATTGATGCCGCGCGCTTGCTCGACCAAAGCACCTTCTGCCATCACACATTCGAGACGCGCTCGGTCAACTTTTTGTTTCATCTCAGCAGGTGTCAACGCCTGCGCAATCGCGCGCGTGCTGCGCCCAACAGCGACGCGGTAAGCGCGCAATGCTTTGAGGTCAATCGTCGCGCTCAGTTTGGCTATATCGTCCGCACTCATGGCATTTCCGGTATCACGCGCCGTAATGTCGAGTCGCTTGAGCCAATTACCGCGATTGAAAATTTGCGGCGTGCCCGCCACCAGCAGATTCATCGTGACATCTTCGATGCGCGTAATGTGCCACAGCGCCCACGCTATCGAGTGTGAACCGTTGCGTGGAATGCGCCGCATCTGTTCCTCCGTCAATCCGTTTAGGATTTCATCTTCAAACGACCACACCCCTGCCCGCGCCATCTTTGCCGAATGCAGCATCGCATGTTGAATCAAAAATGACTCGATGGCGCGATCATGTTGTTTGAAACTCAAAAGCGTGCGACGAAAAAACGATTGCTGTTTGTTCCAAAGTTTTCGATTAGCGTCCAGGGTGTTCATTCACAAAATCCTTCAAGGCACATGACAATACCTGATCGTTGCAAAACCCTCGTGTCAGAATTCACTAGACCCAAAATACTAAAACGACTCTCAAGTTTATCATTTATGCTGACGCTCCAGATCATTGTCAGAGTTTGAGCTTCCCCTGGTTGCCATTCGATCCGATGAGAGACTTGGGCAGGATTCTCTATCGACCAGGTCCGAATATTATTCCCACTCGGAAGCGTTGTCACAAGTATATCCAATACTGGCCACTCTTTGGATTCAATTATGACCGGTTGATCACCAGTATTGATAACTGTAAATTGTATCTGTACCGAGTTTCCAAGTTTCACTCGCGAGTGATTGGTTCTAGTTGTAAGAACCAGATAATCAACTCCAGAGCTTTGAGTTAGCTCACTATCCTTACTACGACAAGCCGTAAGCAGAAGAACATTGGTAGCGATAAGAAAGATAAGGATAAGAGTAAATAGGTGTCGGCTTTTCATTGAGTCTACTAAAAGTCAGATGAAACAGAGCTATGAACTTAATGTTCTTCACTCGTTCGGAAGCGCAACGTCGCGACGAAAAAGAACAACGCGGCATAGCCCATCAACGCAACCGCCGATACGATCACGGATTCAAATCCCAAGCCGCGAATGCTGATATTCTTGAATCCATCCATCGCCCACGCGACGGGCGACAAATGCCCAATCGCTTGAAACGCTTCCCCGGTCACTTCGAGCGGGACCCATGCGCCGCCCAGACCTGCTAACAAAAACATCGGCACGAGGGAAAAGATCACAGCTTGGTCTTCATTTTGCGCCAGCACGCCGATCAATAAGCCCAACCCAGCGATACACAGCGCAGCACAAGCAGCAACCGTCAGAGTCGCAAGCGGCTCACGCAAGTAATCGATTTTCAAAACAAGCTGCCCAAACGAGACCAGCGTGATGAACTCGGTAAAGATCAGAACGAAAATCGCCAAATAGTGCCCGATCAAAATATGCACCCGTCGTGTCGCCGTCGTGAGCAGCCGTTGCAGCGCGCGCGATTTGCGCTCGTTGACGATCACTTGCGCCGCGGTCAGCAGTCCCGCAATACCAAATTGCAGCATCATGCCCGGCGACGAGTGCGCGAGCGATGCGATCCGCGTGTTCTCTTTATTCTTCGGCACGATGCTGCTCGTCGTTTCGGAGACGGCAATCGGCGGATCCTTCCAACTCGAGAGCGCTTTGTCCAACGCATAATCGAACGGCGCACGGTCGCCAATCAGTTCGTCCACAATCGATGCCGTTTGCACCGCGTTATTCAATCGATTTGCGAGCGCGACGGTTTCGGTTTGAATCGACATGCCGGCGCTCGTGCTTGTATCGCCGATGAGCGTAAGCTTGATCGGCTTGCCCGCTAACATCGCGCGACCGTAACCCGACGGTACGATAATCGCTGCGGCGAGTTTATTCTCGAGAACGAGCTGCTCTAAATCGGACACATCGCGCGTGGGGAAATTATCGAGCCGCAGTACTTTGGAATCGGCGAGCAGGTCGTGCAATTTTTTGCTAAAGCGACTTGCGTCTTGATCGAGCCAGCCCACCGGCAAACGCGAGTCCGATGCGCCGCTGCTGAATCCGCCAAACGCATAGCCGAACAGCAGAGTGAACACAATCGGCATGATGAGTAAGAACATGAACGTCTTGCGGTCACGCATGAGTTGGAGCAAATCTTTTTGCGCAATATCCAGAATGCGAATCATAAGTCCTTTAAATGGGACGCGGACAAACGCGGATGAACGCGGATTTTGTTATCTTATCTGCGTTTGTCTGCGTTAGTCAGCGTCCTATTATTGCATTTACACATATCGTTTATTAAAGCGCCAGACGCCGATGATAAAGAATGCGACGCTCAACACCAACATCACCGTCATCGTCAACAAGATATTTTCGATGGACGCGGCGTTCATCGTTTGCAATACAACCCGATTCGCCCAGCCCTGCGGAACCAACAACGCTGCAATCTCCATCAATGATCCGGCGCTCGACGCCCCCATGGCAAAGATCGGCATCATGCCCACCATGCCTGTTATGGTAAGAATGCCGCCGAACACTGTGCCGCCTTGCTTGGTCGATTTCATGAACGAGTTGAGACAGATGCCAAATGTCGATGCGATGAAAATAATCCCTGCCGCCGCCAATGCCACTGCGCCTGGCTCGCCCCATTGAATCCCAAAGATGAAATGCGAGACGATAATCAGCGTCACGACTTGAACGAGGACGGTGAGAAACACCGCGAGAAATTTTCCGGCGAGGATAACCACTTGCGGCGTCGGCGTAGTGAATAGGCGCGGCAGCGTCCGCTCTTCTTCTTCTTTCAGAATACTTTGCGCGGTCGATGCCCCGGTGAAGAACGCATAAAACACCATCATGCCCGCCATGATCGGACTCACGATCTTGAGCAAGGGATTATCGTTCTCATCGCTAGCTGGCTTGTTCGGCGTGCTGGATTCTACCAGTGCGTCGGTGAGGTCTTCTTCTTGGACGAGCGTTGCATCGAGGTATTGCGTCACGACTTGGCTGACCAGCATCAGTTGGTACGGTGCGGCTTCGTCGGTAAAAACCTTGATCGCAATTTTGACGCCCGCCATGCCATCCATGAACTGATTCATGATCGAACGAATAATTCCGGGACCAATCGTCAGCGTCGGGTCTTGATAGAACTCGATCACAGCTTGCGCATCGGGATCGGCAAACTTTTTGGAGAAATCCGTCGGGATGATGACGGCGACTTGCGCGATTTGATTATCGACCGCGGCGCGTGCCAATTCAGCAGAGGAAACGCGCGACACGTCGATCAGCTTTGCGAGGTCTTTGCTCGCCAAAATATTGACGACGAGATCGCCCATGGTGCGTGCGCTGCCGCCTTCGGGAATATTCTTGGTGCTGATTTGAAACTTGGGTCCGCCCGCGTCGAGATTGGCGACGACCACTTGAGTTCTTGGCAAATTAAATTCGCCGCTCGTGGCGATGTTGCCGAACATGAAATAGAACATGCCGGTCACCATCAGCGGAATACCGAACATGAACACAATGGCGAACGCGCTTCGGAATGAGCGCACCATGTCTTGGATTGCAATATCGAGTATTTTCATTTTGAAGTTTATGCCTGTAGCCTAGCGCCTTGTGCGCGTCTCACTGAACGCCCACAAGGGGCTAGGCTACTTAGTCGCGTAACGCCCTGCCCGTGAGGTGCAGGAACACCGCTTCAAGATTTGGCTCATGAATGTCCACCGATGTAATGCGCGTGGAGCAACGCGTCGCCGTCTCGAACAAGCGCGGTAAAACCAAGTTGCTGTCTTCGACCATGACGCTCACGCGTCCTTCGTCGATGGATACATGCGAAACACCATCCACCGTCCTCCACGCATCCATCACGCGCGGCGCGTCTGTATTCAACGTCAGATCGATGCGCGTCCGCTGACCGACAAGCCGCACCAATTCTTCGCGCGTGCCGGACGCAATGACCTTGCCATGATCCATAATCGCAATATGATCGGAAAGCTCTTCGGCTTCTTCCATATAATGCGTCGTGTACAGCACCGTCATGCCTTGCTGCTTGAGCGTCACCACGCTGTCCAAAATATTGCGGCGCGATTGAGGGTCAATACCGACAGTCGGCTCGTCCATGTAAATCACTTGCGGTTTGTGCAATAACGCTACGCCGATATTGACGCGGCGTTTCATCCCACCCGAAAACTTTTCCACGCGCCCATTCGCACGATCGGCGAGACCGATGACGTCCAAAACCTCTTTGACCCGTTGGTTCAATTTCGATCCACGCAAGCCGTACATTTTCCCCCAGAACGTGAGATTCTCGCGGGCAGAAAGGTCTTCGTATAACGCGATCTCTTGCGGCACGACGCCCAGCACCGCCTTGACGCCCATCGCATCCTGCCGAATCGAATGCCCCATGATTTGCGCATCGCCGTCGTCGGGGCGCAACAGCGTAGACAACATCGAAATCGTCGTCGTCTTGCCTGCGCCGTTCGGACCGAGCAAGCTAAAAATTTCACCTTGCTGAACGTCAAAGCTAACGCCTTGCACCGCCTTGAGATCGCCGTACGTTTTCTTCAAATTATCGACTTGGATCGCCACCTGATTCAAACTCATTGCTTACTCCGTAACGCGAGCGGCTCGCTCGCTCCACAACCAAAATCGTGAATCGCGCGCACAGCGGATTCGTACTCGGCTTTGCCCATCACCCACACCTCAAACAATGGCACGCACTCGCCGGACTGCACGTTCATCTCGATCCGATAAATCCAATCACCCTCAGAGTCTTGTGTCTCTGCCAGAAAAATCCATGCGATATCGCGCCATGTGTATTCGACTTGCGATTTGGTAAACAACCAGCCTCGTTGGATTTGAACAGTCGATTTTAGTCGATCAATGACCACCGTCGTAAACGGCGCGCTGCGCCAGATGTAAATTCCTGCCGCAACGCCGATGCAGCCCATGCCAAACGACAAAAGATTGCCAAGCGCAGGAACCTCATCGCGATTTGAAAATAGACCCAGCGGACCCAGCACGAAAATGCCAGCGATTGCGACAAAGAACAGCGCCAGCATCCAAAAACAACCGGGCGAATGTCGCAGAACCAGCTTAAAACCGGAGCGTTCGATCTTCACACGCGCAACTCTTTTTTCATCTGGCGCTGGTGATTCCGTACATGCGCTGCCACTTCCGGGACGAGTTTCGCCAAGGGATACGGCTTGACGCCTTGCTTGATCGGCACGAGAACGAGCCGAGGATCATGCGTCGCATAAATTTTTCCCAGCCGCCGATTCGCACTCTTAAAGCGCCGCACCAATTTTTCGATTGGAACATCCCGCCAACGCTCGGCGATTTGAGCGTTCAAGTCGCGGTACGTTCCATCGTACAATTTGATCGGCTTGCGATCCAAACATGCTTGCGCTTGCTTAGTGTAGAGTTCGTGATAATACACAAGATGCGCCAAAATCGATTTGGGTCCCCAAGTTTTACGGGTCAATTCTTTTTGCGGCAGCGACTCGACGAACTGACAAAACGAATCGACGGCTTGATTGAGTTCGGCAAAATCATTCATCGTCAACCTCGTTGTTGATCAAAACCAAACAATGCGCTTTGCGTCATACGCGTGACGAACAAACTTTGCTCCAACGTAAACAGCGTGCCGCGGATCTTGCTCATCTTCGGACGATACTCGCGCGCGTGTTCTTCTGACCAGAAGAAAAGTGAATGGCGTCAAAACGCATCGATAATACTGGGGTCTTTTAACGTGCTGAAATCGACCATCGGCGTAAAGACCAACGGTTGTGCGCCCGGCTCAACGGATTGGATGTTCAAATCGCTGTCGATTTCGATTTGCATCGGCTGGTGACAGTGCGCGCATTCAGTCTCGATGTGCGCCGATAATTTTTCGTTTCGAAGTTGCCCTTGCACGAAGGGGACCGCAATCGCGTCGATGCCTCAAGCAGCAAAGACCCGCTCGCCCGTGCTGAGCGTTATGCGATGCGGTGTTTGATCGACTGTCACGGGGTACGCCCACGTCACTGCGCCATCGCCGTTTCGAAACAAAAATGTCATGTGTCGTTCAAGTTCACCGAGAAGCGCAACAACCTTTTCTAGCGGCAGATTCAATTCGGGCACGATCCATTCCGGCGCAAGCGGCTTGCCCACGCGCGGCAATTCGCGGACGACGAGGTTGCGCACGCGATGATGATCCGGTGACATGAACGCAAGATGCGCCCGTGCGCGTTCCGCTTTTTCGGCGACCTGCTTTTGCCAAATCGCCGATGGCACTGGAAACAGATGCCGCCAAATTCCGAGGAACAAATTATTTTTCATTTCACCTCGCTAACAAAAAACTCACGTGGACGGCTGCCCAACGTGAGCGTCTAGTACATCCACCCCGAAAGAACAGTTGCGAATTTAGCACCGAACGAGCATTCGCGCAAATATACGCTTGATTGATTTAAGTTGAATTTAAGGTTCACGCGTGAATTGGTTTCATTAGGGCAATTGAGCTTAACAGGGATTTAAGCCAGACTTAAATGCGCTTTAACCACCTGCGGGCTTGCGTGTGGTATTGTAGCGTCAACATCGGAACGCAGAAAATTCCAAAGGAGAAAAAAATGAGCGCCTTTCTTGAAGCACTGGTTGCATTCTTAATAGCCCTTTCTACTTTAGGCGGTTCGCCGGTGGGAGATCAATCGGCAAACAAACCGGTGGATAATAACCGACCCGCCATCTTTGCATCGTCGCCCATCACCGACACCTCTAGCTCGTCCAGTTCCAAATCGTCAAATAGTTCCTCTAGCCATTCAGACGACGATGACCGCGACGATCATCATTCGTCCAGTTCCTCGTCCAGCGCGAGCAGCAGCAGCTCCTCCAGCCACTCGGATGACGACGACCGTGATGACGATCATCATTCGTCCAGTTCGGCCAGTTCGGCCAGTTCGTCCAAGTCATCAAGTTCATCAAGTTCATCGAGTTCGGCAAGTTCCGCGTCCAGCAGTTCATCCAGTTCGTCTGATGACGACGAACACGAAGACGATCACCATTCGTCTAGCTCGGCAAGTTCGTCCAAGTCATCTAGCGCATCTAGCTCGGCGAGTTCGAGCGCAGCCAGTTCTTCGAGCAGTCGCTCAAGCTCCAGCGAAAGCAGTCATTCGTCCAGTTCACGCTCTAGCAATTCGAGCAGTTCTGGCAAGAAATAGTCCGAACTATTCTTCTCCTCCTAAAGAAACACCCCGACTCGACATCGGGGTGTTTCTTTTTTCGTCTCTATCTTTGAATCGCCGATCGATAGACCGCTTCGATGCGGTCGGCGATGCGAGTCCACGCATATTCACTTGCCACTTGAACGCCGCGCTCGCCCAACCTTCGACGCAAATCTGAATCGCTTAGCAGTCTGCCGAGACACCGCGCCAACGCCTCGGGATCATTTTCCGGTACGAGATAACCCGTTTCCCCATTGCGCACGACGAACGACAAACCGCCGACATCGGATGCAACGACAGGCGTGCCACACGCCATCGCTTCCAGCGCCGCCATGCCAAACGATTCGTACAGGGAGGGCATGACGACGACATCCGCCGACGCATAAAAAAATGGCAGCGACTCTTGCGACCGGCGTCCCAGGAACGTGACCATCTCTGCAATTCCCAGTTCGTCCTTGAGCGCCTGCAAACGCGCCATCTCCGCATCCGGCATCGCCTCATCGTCCACATCGCCGCCGACCAGACAGATGCATAATCTGCCCCGCAACGACGGATTTTCATTCACGACTAGTGCCATCGCCTTGAACCACACGTCGATGCCTTTGATCGGATCGATCCGACCGACGAAAAGCACCGTGCGGTCTTCTTTCGCGGCGACGTGATTCCGCGCGTCGAGTTGCGGAATTGGGCGAAAAAGACTAGTATCGACGCCGGGTGGAATCACGTCGATATGCTTGACCGGCGCATCGTACAAATCGATCATGTGCTGGCAGTCGTTCGGCGTCGCCGCGATGATGCGGTCGCTGAACTGCATGATCTCGCGTTCGATCTCGATCCGGCGGGCCGTCTCGTGATCGTCGCCGCGGCGCGCCACACGATTCTTCATCGCGCCAAGCGTGTGGAACATTTGCACGATCGGCGCAAATTGATTTTTTTGCAACTCGCGCGCGACCCAGCCGGAGAGCCAATAGTGCGAGTGGTACACGTCGTAGCGAATGCCATTGGCTTGAGTGAGCGCCTGCACACCTTGAACAAATTCGGGCAAATAATCAAAGAGGCGATGTTTGTTGTACGGCGCTTCGGGGCCGGCGGGGACATGATGCACGTACGCGCCGATTTCCAATCCGGGAACTTCGTGCGGCACGGCGGGGTCTTGCGACCGCGTAAAAATATCGACGCGGTGACCGCGCGCGGCAAGTTGGCGGGATAGTTCGCGAACGTAGACATTCATCCCGCCGGTTTCTTTTCCGCCGAGAGTCGCGAGCGGACAAGTGTGGACACTGAGCATGGCTATATTCATACGCTGGATATTTTCCTGAATTGCGAAGAGTAAGTAACAGGAGAATTATAGCACGGATGGGAAAAGTTAGCGAAAGAAAGAAAGACGTTCGACGGAGAGTGCATAGCGACCGATTGAACATCTTTATA
>JACRMI010000074.1 GCA_016215025.1 Chloroflexota bacterium | reverse complement strand
CTTCCAACTCGGTCTGCGTTGGCTCAAGCGCTGCGTGGCGACGGCGATGCAGCGGCTGCCTGTCTTCAACGCCTGCCTAACGCCAATTCGTTTAGCGCCTGTCATCAAGCGGCTTTAATTAAATTGGTAAGGGAATCAGGGTCATTCTATCAATTCCGCGCGTTTCTCGTCTACAAGGCACGACTTGCCGGTGTCAACGTCATTCTGGTTGACCCGCGCAACACGTCGCGGACTTGCCCCGTCTGTGGTTGCGTGGACAAATGTAACCGTCCTTCGCAAAGTGTTTTCTCATGTGTGACGTGCGGATTGTCTGGATTCGCTGACCACATCGCGGCTCGCAATATTGCGAGCCGCGATGTGGTCGTCAACCCGCCGAACGTAGCGCGCGATGACGCCAAAGCCGTTGAGCTGCTCCCTGGTTCAACGGACCTGCGGCTGAGTGCAGTTACAAGCCACCCACTTCTAGCGGGTGGTGGTTGACGGTCCACTCAATCACCATGTTGGCGGTCCGATTCAGACTCACCAGGTCGTCGAGTGGATAGCCGCGTCGCCGACGATTAGCAAGGTGTAGCAACTGCTTGCGCACATCGTCAGGAAATTTTTTTGATTTGCCGTTCACCGAATGATTGGTGAACGGACTCGTGAGAAAGATACGCCAAGCTTCGCCGATAGTCTGGGCAGATGCTTTGGGGATCGCGTTAGCCCCGAAACAGATCGCGCCACTCGCATCGACGTTCGGTAATGGCGCAGCATGGAGATTGGTGTCCCCTTTCAACTCAGCATCCTTGTACGCCCAAACGTAGTATCGTTGGCCGTAGCCAAAGAAGGCGAGTCCTGGCATGGGCACATCGAACGTCACTGGCTTTCGCTCATCGACTTCATTTACGAATGAGAATGGATGCTTTTGTGGAGGAAAGGCGAGGATAATCCACTCCCCATGTCGTGCAATGCCCCAACGTCTTGCATTTGGGGGCAGCCAGTTTGTTTCAATCGTCTCTTCGGCAAAAGCCGCGCGGACCGCGGCCGGCGACACAAACTTGTATGCGATGCCTGTTTCCTTTGTGCGATACCGAAAGAGATATTGATCACCGCACATGAAGAGAAGCGCGGCGGTTTCGTCCGAGGACATGGGTGTGAGATGCGTTAAGTCCATAAACAATTATGCGGCAGAGACGGTCGACTTCAGGCGACCGAGGAAGCCGCAACTCCTTTCTTGAGGATTGTTAGATAGTTGACAAATATATAACACTGGGTTATACTGGGGGCTATGACGGATCAACGGTATCGCCGCAATGCAGACTGTGTTTTTTCGCTCAAGTATCATCTCGTCTGGTGTCCCAAGTATCGGATGCCTATCCTGGTCGGCACCGTAGCCAAAGAGCTCCGTGCTTTGCTCACCCAGAAAGCCCGTGACCTGGGGGTGACGATTGAAACTCTGGAGATTATGCCCGACCATGTGCATCTGTTTGTCTCCGCAGACCCGACGGATGCGCCTCAGCGACTGGCGAACCAGTTCAAGGGATTCACTTCACGGATGCTTCGTCAAAAATATGCGCACCTGCGTTCACGTTTGCCTACCCTCTGGAGTCGCTCGTATTACGTTGGCAGTGTGGGGCAAGTCTCCGAAAAAACGGTCAAGCACTACATTGAATCGCAAAAGGGGCGCTCGTAACCGATGAATCGCAACTACAAGTATCGTCTCTACCCCAATCGCGTTCAGTCTGCGGTGTTGGATCGCATCTTGGATTTGCATCAGCAACTCTACAACGCCGCACTCGAAGAACGACGTGTCAACTCAAGGACTTGCGTGTCCATGACAGCGATATTGCTTGGTTGAATTATTCCTCGTGCCAACAGACTTTGCGGAGACTCGACAAAGCGTTCCAAGCATTTTTTCGTCGCATCCAAGCGGGCGAGAAACCTGGGTATCCGCGTTTCAAGAGCCGAGTGCGGTATATGACCGTCGAGTATCGCTGGGGCGATGGTGTGCAGCTCAAAGACAAACGGCTTTACGTACAGAATGTCGGCAACTTGAAAGTGAAATGGCATCGGGAGATTCCCGACCAAGCCACGATTCACTGTGCCTATCTCAAGCGCGAGGGCAACGAATGGTTTGTGGTCTTTTCGCTGGAGTTGCCCGACAGTGCGCCTACCGTACACCCAGGTCAACCCGTTGGTGTAGATATTGGATTGCACTCGCTCGTTGCCTTGTCGGACGGACAAACTATTGAGAATCCGCGTTGGTATCGCTCGACCGAAACGAAACTGGTGCAAGCCCAGCGTACTCTTTCGCGCCGCAAAAAGTTTTCGGGACGTTGGCGCCAAGCGGCTCGCAAGGTCGCCACGCTTCATCGCAAAGTGGCAAATCAACGCTTGGATTTTCAGCATAAACTTTCGCGGCAACTGACGGACACGCACAGTCTGATTGCAATGGAAGACTTGAATATCCTGGGTCTCTCGCGCTCGCGCTTGGCGAAGTCGGTTCACGACGCGGGCTGGGGGCAACTCATTACACTGCTGGCATACAAAGCTGAAAACGCTGGTAGCCAGGTAGTGTTGGTTGACCCTCGGTTCACGAGCCAGGGATGTAGCGAGTGCGGTTGTATTGTTCCGAAAGATTTGAGTGTGCGTGTGCATCGTTGTCCTGAGTGCGGCGTAGTGTTGGATCGCGATGTGAACGCCGCACGAAATATCTTGAAACGTGCGTTGCCACAAACGGCTCGGACGGAGCCGACGGTAAAGAGCCTGTCGCTGGATGGGTGTTCCCGTGAAGCCGCTGTGCTTTAGCCAGCGGAGTCGTCACTTGGTTCAATATTCACATCATTGTTCGTTACAGCAGACAGAACTCCGTGACGAATGGCTGTGAGAACTGGCTGTGGACAAGTTCGCCACAGTCAAGCACAGCCACGCCGCAGAGTTCTGTCTCATCATCGTCTAGGGCGTAAAGACCTGTTGTTGGTAGACGATGGCAAGGATTTCGCCGGACTCATCTTCCCACACTGCCCAAGCGTCATCGTCTTTGCTGCGGTCGCAAGCGGCATACATCGCTTCGTCAAACTTTTCAAAACGTTGGTCTCGTGGTTGTGGGTTGGTCAAATGACCCGCGCTGAACTTTCCGCTTGTTTCCTTCGACTTCACTTGGCTCATCGCGTCATCACTCTACGCGGCTATCGTCGCGTGGTGGGTTGGTGTTTTGATCGCGCGATTCCACAATTTCACCAACTGCTTGAGCCAGTAGCGCGGATGTTGATCCATCCGATCGAGCAAGGGATTGAGTTGGGCAAAGATCCGTTTCGCTTTGCGCCATTCCTTTCTCAAATATTCCATTGCGGATTCCTCCCAGGGATAGTTTTCCCAACAGCACTCCCAGTTGCTGTCCAACCAGGCGTTGCCGGTATCTAGCCCAACGAATTCGAGCAATAGTGGAAAGCGCACAGCAAGTCCTCTCGACCGGCGACACAATTCGTCAAAGAGTTCCCAGTTGCGTTCGCCTAGTGCGGGACGCAAGTTGACGGGCAACCAGGCTTCCCACAGCATCGAATCGTCATCTGAGACGAGCGCCATCGCCGCACGCAACGACAGTCGAAGATTTTCGCGTTCATCTTCCCAGTCGATCCCTTGGGGATAGAGTGGAATGCTGGGCAGGCGTTCCATGTCATACATCACTTCCGGCAAAGGGAATAGGCGTTGATCGATAAGTCGGAAAAACTCAAGCTCGCGTTCCGAGTAACATGGTTCACCTTGATGGATCGGAACGACAGTGCTCGTGGTCGAACGAGCAAATTCTTGAGGAAAGTATCGGCGATACAATTGGAGGATGTGGCTAGACTCTTGCCATACGGCGAGTTGCGCGATAGCTTGTCGGGCAGGAATGAATCGGACTGTGCGTAATCGTTGAATCGCCGTCGTCGCTGAGACGATGAGAGGAACACCCGAGAAGATTGGAGAATGAACCTCGCGGGATGGAGTTAGAATCCCAGCGGGATTCGACGGGCTGGCACTGGCGCACATTCGACAAGTCGCATCAGGGATTGATGCACGGCGGCGATGTCTTGGTCGCCGGCTTCGAGTGCCGCGGTGATGCTGGGTTCAAGCGCCAAGATCGTTCCGGGATCGTTAGTGTCGAGTTGCCCTTGCATCTCGATCCACAACGCGACCGCCGGATTCATTTCGTTCGGACTCGCGATCAGTGCGTTTACGATGACACTGGCGGTTCCTTTCCAATCGGCGCGCTTGATGAGGCTCACCACGGTTGCGCCGTCTTTCTCCTGGCGGTCGATTTGCGCATTTGCGATCCAGGGCACGAATGGCGCGAGCGCCGCTTTCAGCAATTCATCCTTCGCTGCAACCAAATCCGGAATTTGGAAGCTCTGACCGTCGAGCTGTATGGTGATCATTTTTTTCTCCTAAAACATGTGATTTCCAACGTAACTCTGGAATGGAATGAAATCCAGCATAACTCTGGAAAACGTCTTTATTGATTTCACAAGGCGAATTCCCAAGTTCGCCGAATTTCATCTGCATTTGCAGGTCGCAAGAAAATCCTGCATTCCAGTGTTACGCTGGACGAAAAGTCCGTATTCCACAGTTACGTTGGACGAGATTAAGTCTCGCCTATATGTTTCGCACAAAACGCACCATTTTTTATCGGCTTTGTAGCCATCTGGTGCTATTCCATTCCAGAGTTATATTGGAACTCACAAAACATACCCATTTGTTGTTGGGGCGTGATCGTTACTTGAACTTCAGGACGTGGTCGGTTATCGATCACTGTCGTATTAGCATTGGGCGTTGTGACAAGTGCGGCGGCTTTCGATTTCTTTCCGCGGGCGGACGTTTTCGGCGCGTTGACAGTCGCCTTGCGTTTAGCTTGTTCCTCTTTCTTTTTCTCGTACGCCTCATGCGCGGCTTGTTCTCGTATCGGCAACTCACTCTTCAATTGATCCAGCAATGCATTGACGATGGGGGGGAGCGCACCTAGTTCATTCAGGCGAATGAATCGCAGAATCGGCGCATCGAGGTGCGACCGTGTGCCGACGACGACCATCCGTCCATTTGAATCGCCGTCATCCGGAAGTAATTGAATCGCAATCTGAATGGTGCAGTGATCGAAGTTATAGGGCTGTTTGGCAATTTCGCAACGGTCATCTTCCGTCGCCTATGTCCGAACAAAAGGCGACGGATTAGAATCTCCGATCGCTGGCGAATCGTTGGTCTGGCTCGCCAATTCGGGCGTGTCAGATTCGCCTTCAACGTCCTCGCTTTCTTCCGCTTCATTCGCCGCGACTTGATCTTCTCCATCATTCGCCGAGTTGCTCTCGGCAAGTTCTGGCGCATTTGTGTCAGGTTGCGCGCTTGCAATTGGCGTGCTTGCTAGATCCTGCTGACTCTCGCGATCAGGAACCTGGGCTAACGCCGCGGGTTCCTCAATCTGTGTTGGGTTGTTCAAATTGTCTTGCATCGTCCTTTCTCCTTTCGCGTTTCTGAGCGAAGCGTTGCGACTTACCCAGACGGACGCCCTGGCCAGGGGCGCCAGTTATCGCGCACGAGGGAGCGTCCATAGCGCGCCGTCAAGCGGCGCAGGATGACGCTCCCTCGGCGTTCGGCGTCCGCGCCAACCCACGCGACAAACTGCTCGATTCGATTCGCCGAGAGCGATGTCTCTTGTTCGGCTAACCACCTTCGCTCCAATCGCTGTATGAGCGAATCCAAGCGGCTTTCGTCGTTTGACGCATGTTGTTTTTTCGTGATTTGATTTTTCGTCACAACGCGAACGCTAGAATGGGCAGTTCGCCATCTAGATTTTTCGGATTGCCACACTAGCATCTCCCTCTGATCGAAATATCACAACCTCGGGATGTTGCGCGGCGTAGCGATCCAAGCCGCGCGTATCCCAAATGACGCGAGGTCTGTTGTAAACCGCATGCAAGTGCATGCCTTTGACAGATGCACCGTGGACTAGCACGGCTTGCTTAATCTCCTTTTCCAATTCCTCGATGTTCAACGCGATGGCTGCATCGCGCAGCGTGAACTCCGCATCCAAATCGGCGAGAGCAATCTGAATCTCTTGGGGAATCAACGCGTAGCGCGCGGTTTGATAGTCAATGCGCGCAATGTCGCGTGCACTCACACCTGCCCTGGCGGGCGGTGCCAGGGTAACCTCGCTCAATTCATCCAGCCGAAGTTTGATTGTTTCTTCACTCATCGTGCGGTTTATTCTTTAGCGGATTCAGATTGAGTCTGAGCTCCGCGCATGAACCTCATCAACACGCCGACGGGTTCAGCATCGCTGTTGTCCAGCAAACTTCCAATGGCTTGGTCGAGAAAGTTGGGCTGGTTCTCCGGATGTAATTTTCCGTCCCCGCCACATTCCGAACACGGTTCGCCTTTGCCATGACAGTCAGGACACTTGACCTTTGCCACATGCACGATCCCGTCGCACGATTCCTCAGGTTTCTCTTCGTGCACGCAAAGCGTTTCAACTTGCTCGAAGAACCGCAAGGGATACTGAGGGTTGTTGCTGTACCCGATAAACCATTGGCGAAATCGCGTGTCGCTTGCGCTCGGGCACCGTTTGGCAAAGACATAGCCACTCCCAAAACAACTGGGGCAATCGTTCTTTTCGATGCAGCCCCCGTGACACCTGGGACAAATTTTGCCGAACCCGCAGCTCGGACAGCCGCGGCCTTCGAGAAAATCCCTGACTTCTTCCAGCGACATATCACCTTCGCCCTTTGCGTACGTGATGCCGTACGAGTCCCATAAATCCCCGCACTTGGGACAGACCAAGTCTCCCATAGTTTGTCTCCTTCTATTCCAACTTATCCTGGGGCATATTGTCGCCCTCGTCATCAGATAAGCGAACTGACTCAGGTGCATCGCTCGGCAAGACCGTGTAACAGAATGCGTCGATGTTCGTCGCTCCGCGTCGTAGCCAGTTCTGCTTTCCAAAACATTGCCAAGTGTAGATGACCAAGTTCCGCTCAGTAGCAAATGCTTGCGCTTCTGATGCGGAATAGAACAAGGTCTGATGCCAGCCAATCGCAAACATGACGGCTTCACGCCAATTCTGCTTCGCACTTTTGCGGTTGGCGAATATTGCAATCCTTCTACTCTCGTGCTGCATCTCGATCCCATGCATGCCGTAAGGGACGAGACCCAGGTAGTTAGAGACGGTTGCGCTTATGCACATGGCTTCTCCTGTTCAACGATCACCTTGCAAGGCGCAGACAGAAGGTTCGCGCCATGTTCCTGCCACAGGCGAATCAAACCCTCCGCGAGTGCACGAGGATCGTTCGTCGTACCATACAATAGCTCGGCATCGATCTTGCCGTGATGGCACGTCCTTGATTCGCTGCTTTGCAGTGAGTTATTGACGTGCCATCAGTGCGATGCGAGCATCCGGTGAGCGTACGAATCGCTTGACCCTGCGTCGCATAAGCGATCCAGATGCCCTCACCGTGATTTCGCACGCTACGCGTGCCAAGTAGAATTCCTTGCGATGCGATAATGGTTTCGTAGAATTCCTGCGTGCCATTATCGCCATGACACGCGAAGCGTCGACGATCTCCAATTCGGATGTCTCCTCCGAGCCATTGAATCCGAGGATGACAGAACCTCGCCAGAAAGTCCAGGATTCCTAATCCTGGGATGGGTGTGCGTCAAAGTTTTGGTTAGATGACATTGGGAGCATTTTCGAGTAAGATTGGGCATCCGCTCTTCCCGAAAGGAAACGCCCATGCCTACCCTGGATGAACTTGAATCGCGCTGGCAACCTTTGAGCCAAGATGTGATTCGTGCCATGCGAGATTGGCGCCGTCAGCATCCGCGTGCGACGTTCAAAGAAATTGAGACTGCGCTGGATGAACAACTGGCGCGTCTGCGGGCCCAAATGCTCCAAGATACTGCACTGACGAGTCCCAGCGTCGATTTGCCGGCGATGAGTGAAACGGAACGTCCGCGGTGTCCTCACTGTGGCGTACTGCTCACCGCCCAAGGCTCCCAGACGCGCACGCTCGTGACAGAGCATGACCAGCCCATTGAACTGGCGCGCAGTTATGCCACCTGCCCGCAATGTGGGGCAGGTCTTTTTCCCCCTGGATGAAGAGCTCGCGCTTTTGCCAGGAACCCTGACGCCGAGTCTGCAAGAAGCCGTGGTGCGGTTAGGCGCACGGATGCCCTTTCGCGAAGTCGTACAAGAATTGACCTGTCTGAAATATGTGACGACAACCGAAGCCACCGTCCGCCGTCACACCGAAACCGCTGGTACCGCCTATGTGGCGTGGCAAACCGAAGAAGTCGAACAGGTAGCACGCACCTTGCCTGCCGTTCCCGAAGGTGCCCAGCGCCAATTGCTGAGTACGGATGGCGCGCTGGTGCCCTTGGTGCATGGAGAATGGGCAGAAGTGAAATCGGTCGCGATCGGTGCGATTCAGCCTCCGGTCTTGGAAAACGGTGAAACGGTCGTGCATACCACCTCCTTGAGCTATTTTTCGCGCCTGGCAGAGGCGGAAACCTTTACCCATCTGGCGACCGTCGAAACACACCGGCGCGGCACAGAACGCGCCGAGACGGTATGCGCCGTGAACGATGGCGCAGAGTGGATCCAAGGATTTATTGACGTTCAGCGGCACGATGCCGTGCGGATTTTGGATTTCTCGCATGCCGCCGGCTATGTCGCACAAGTCGGTCAGGCGGTTTTGGGGGAAGGGACTCCAGCATTCAAAGCCTGGTTGGACACGACCTTGCATGACCTCAAACATGAATCGCCGGACCAGGTTTTGCAAATGCTACGGGATATGCAACACGAACTGGAAGGCGGCGCAGCGGCACCGAAGATTCTGGACAACGTGCGTACGGCGGTGCAATATTTGGAGAAGCGCCGTTCGCAGATGGAGTATGCCTGCTTCCAAGCCGCAGGTTATCCCATTGGCAGTGGCAGTGTCGAAAGCGGCAACAAGGTCGTGGTCGAAACCCGCCTCAAAGGTGCCGGGATGCATTGGGCGCGCCCCCATGTGAATCCGATGGTGGCATTGCGCGATGTGCTGTGCAGTCAGCGGTGGGCACAAGACTGGTCGCAGATCGCGACCCGCATACGTGTTGACCATTTGAAAGAACGCCACCAACGCCAGCGTACGCGCTGGATGCAAGGCCGCGCCATCGCGACAGCCAGTTCCGAAATTATTCCTATCGTCCCCGCAACAACGCGTCGTCATCATCACCTCGAGCCAAACACCCCTATCGCCCACCGGCGAATCATCCGTGGCGCCATTCACCAATCGGACGCGCTCGTTTCAAATCCTATTGCTCTGGGCATGAACCAAAACTTTGACGCACACCCTCCTGGGATGAACGGCTTGCTTTCCATTAGAACATTTGTTATACTAGGAACATGCTGAAAGCGTTCAAGTATCGGCTCTACCCCAATTGTGCTCAAACTGCGAAACTGAATCAGACGTTGGACATTTGCCGCACGCTCTACAATGCTTGTTTGGAGCAGCGGCGAACCGGGTATCGTCAGCATCGTAAAGCCATCTCCGCGACGCAGCAGATGGCGGAGCTTCCCGACCTGAAACAGGCGTTGCCCGAAGTGGGCGAAGTCTATTCCCAGGTTTTGCAAGATGTGCTCTGGCGCGTCGATACAGCGTTTGGAAACTTCTTTCGACGTGTCAGGTCGCACCAGCGCAAAGCGGGCTATCCGCGGTTTCAGAGTCACAACCGCTACGACTCATTCACTTATCCGCAGTTTGGGTTTTCTATCGCCCAGGGACGATTGGGGCTGTCCAAGATTGGGAACATCAAGATCAAACTGCATCGTCCCATCGAGGGCACGGTCAAGACATGCACCCTCAAACGCAAAGTCGATGAATGGTATGTCATATTCGCGTGCGAAGTGCCCGATGCCGAACCCAGCGAACCCACGTCGGTCGTCGGGATTGACGTTGGCATCGAATGGTTCTTAGCCACCTCCGACGGCGCGTTCATCGAGAATCCGCGCCTGCTTGACCACTCGCTTCGGAAACTTCGCAAACTCCAGCGGTCACTTTCACGCAAAAAGCTTGGAAGCAAGAACCGGAACAAGGCGCGAATCTTGGTGGCAAAACAAAACCGGACAGTCCGACGCCAACGACTTGACTTTCAGCACAAGGTTGCCCGGACGCTCGTCAACCAATACGATGTCATCGCCGTTGAAGACCTGAACGTGATGGGCTTGGTCAAGAACCATTCACTCGCCCGCCACATCGCGGATGCCGGTTGGGCCGGGTTTGCGAATATTCTCGAACACAAAGCAGCATACGCTGGTGGTCGAGTCATTCGCGTCAATCCCGCCTACACCTCGCAAGTCTGTTCAGGTTGCGGTTGTATCGTTCGTAAGGAACTGTCCGAGCGTTGGCATGCGTGTCCTGATTGCGGACTTTCGATCCATCGGGACACGAATGCGGCGCGCAATATTCTGAAAGCGGCGGGGACACCGCCGTTGGGCGGTAACGTAGCGGAACGCATCGCAAGCGTCGCCCAAGAAGCCCACGTTTTCTAAACGTGGGAGTTGTCACCCCATCCAACTTCGATCATCTTGAAGCGTTTTTGCATTCGTTCACTCCTCATTCTTGATTGCAAGCGAACTGTGCTCACATCCAAGCGCGAGAATTCTCACCACGTTGCGGCATTGACCAACGCCTGGAGCATATTCGCCGCTCGCTCTGCACGCGAGACATCCCAGAATTTGCCGAGAAATGCCAGTTCTGCTTTCTGAGTTTCGCGTTCGCGAGTTTCAATGTGAACGTAGTAGCCCTCACTTCCACCGACCACCCAGTAAACGGCGATCCAACGGATGTTGTCGGCATAGACGAATTCTTTTTGCCAATCGGCATGATGGTGACGAAAGACCGTGTGGGGTTCAAAGTATTCGTCGCGATCAAATTCGTGCTCGCGGATGAACGTATCAACATCTCCGAAAGTCAGTCGTTGGATGTTGTGCGCCTGCAACCATTGGCGAGCTTTCTCCAAGTGGCTTTCGCTCATTAACCAATCTCCAAGTGAAATGGTAAGAAATACAAACGACCAGACACCTTTCGTCTGGTTGCTTACTGATTGAACGCTCGAACCGTTAATAAACCCGAATTACTTTCCTGGGTTTGAGACGAATCGCGACAAGGTCGCTATCCGCCCACTCTTTGGCAAGCCGCTCGGCGTCTTTCTTCGTTTCGTAGCGGAGCAACATTTTCTTCATTGAGGCGTGATTCACATCGTCTTCGATGCTCAAATTGCCCTGGATCATGTAACCCTCATCCTCAACGGGTACCTCGCTGCCAATGACGACAGCGCCTTAGGGATTCACCAGGATATTGCGAACTTTGCGATTATTGCGGTCACTGCCGAAGAGGATGTCGTCGCCCTCACGCCGAAACCAAATTGGAACGACATGGGGATAGCCATCCGATCCCACGGTGGCGAGACGCGCCACACGTGGCCTGCTTAAGAATTGGCGCACGCGGCGATTTAGGATTGGTGATTGCTTTTGGCGCATAAACCTCCTCGTACGCGATGAGTGCGCACACAACAGAATATACACGCGCCACTCATAATAATTGACGCATGTGTTCTTTGCAAATCTCGTAGCCAACCGGCGCTCCGCGTGCAAGCGGCAAACGGTGCAGTGATGGCGCTTGCCGTGCTCGCTCCATTCTGGTGGAATTTTTATTCATCGTCGATTTCGCATCAAGCCTTGCCGATGATCGGTGGAACTATTGCCATCCTGGGTTCTTGGTATTTTGAGAACCAACTGACCCAACTGAGGGAGCGTGTATTATGAGCGAGCTCAGGTGAAATTCAGCAGACCAACTGATTCGACTCGTCAAAATCGAACAACACCGATAGGATCAAGAATTGAAATTTTGCATTGAAACTAACGGGCGCGGGTTACAATCGCTGCTCCCGTTGTTTGTGGAAAATTGACTCTCAATCCAGTCAACGTCGGTCTCTTCGGTTTTGGATGAAGAATGTTTGAGTCACAAAGTTTCTCGAACCTTGTCCATTAGACGCGGACGCCCAGCGTGTTGTTCTATGGTTTTCTTACAGGAAGGTCTTGACTGCCAGGTGTACTGGCTTATACTATCTTCCAGACAAAAATAATTCAGTGGAAAAAATCCACCTAACATCGCTGTACGGCGGCTTGCGCGGAGCGGGAATCTTTCCGTATAAGCACGAGTTAGATGGCTCATAAGCCATTCGCGTGGTTTGTTGAATGGATTTGAATTACAGGAACTACTACAAGAGAGGTGTCGTATGGCTCGCTTGATCTACTCGGCGATCTCGTCACTCGACGGCTACACCGAGGACATGGAGGGCAACTTTGACTGGGCCGCACCAGATGAGGAGGTGCATGGATTTATTAACAACCTCGAACGGACGGCTGGCACTCATCTCTATGGGCGTCGGATGTATGAGACGCTGATGGTTTGGGAGACCGACCCCAACTTAGCTGCTGAAAATCCGCTCACGCGCGACTTCGCGGAGATCTGGCAAGCCGCCAACAAAATCGTGTACTCCAGGACATTGGGATCAGTATCCACTCGCAAAACGCAGCTTGAGCATAATTTCGATCCGGAAGCCATTCGACAATTGAAGAAGGGTGTCGACCAGGATATTCTTATCGGTGGTCCTGAGCTGGCTGCCCATGCCTTTCGATCAGGGTTGATTGATGAGTGTCATCTGTTCCTCATCCCGATCATCGTGGGAGGCGGCAAACCATCCCTTCCTGGCAACGTTCGATTGGAGCTTGAGCTTTTGGAGGAACGCCGTTTTAGCAATGGTACGGTTTTCCTCCGTTATCGAACAAGCCAAGGAAGAGTCACCTAACAAGGCGTGCAGTGGACAGGTGGGTATGTGGCGCGTTTTTTGAGCGTTTCGCGAAGCGTGGCTTTGAGTTTTTCTCGTTTCGACGGCGAGTCTCCGCCCTCCCACCTGTCACTAACGCTCACCGTTGGGCGCTTCGAAACCAAACCGATCTAACATTTTTGCGGCTCACTTGAGAAGCTACCGGGTGTGCCCGCAATAGCGTAGGAGAATAATATGACGCTTAAACGCATGGACAACGTCCTCATCGTTGTCGACGATCTCGAAGCCGCCAAGGCGTTCTTCATCGAACTGGGCCTAAAGCTCGAGGGCGAGACGACAGTCGAAGGTCCTTTGGTCGGGAGCCTGATCGGGCTCAAGGATGTCCGGGCCACCCTCGCGATGATGCGGACTCCTGATGGGCAGGGCATTGAGCTAGACAAGTTCCACACGCCCAACTCGATCAGGTTTGGTCCCGTGGACGCGCCGGTCAACACGCTGGGCATCCGTCGCGTCATGTTCGCCGTCGATGACATTGACGCTGTCGTTGCGCGCATGCGCGCCCACGGGGCCGAGCTCATCGGCGAAATGCAGTACGAGGACGCGTACCGGCTAGCCTACATCCGCGGACCTGAGGGCATCATTGTCGGGCTGGCCGAGCAGCTCGGCTAAGGCGTTCCTGGTAGCTGTCGTGTCCAAGGACATCGTACACAAAAAAGTCCAGAGACATCGTACACATTGTTGCTGAGTCGTCACATCCGCACATCGGATTAACAATCGCATAATCGAATCTTTTCGTTCATACTGCTTCTGTAAGGAGGCGC
>JACRMI010000058.1 GCA_016215025.1 Chloroflexota bacterium | reverse complement strand
TACTGGCACGATGTCGCAGTGAATCAATCGGAAACGAAAGTGACCAACGAATTCGCACGTGCATTCGATTCCATACCAAAGATTGTCTTTTCAACGACGTTGAAGCGCGTAGAGTGGAACAACACGACGCTCCTCCACTCAAATCTTCGAGAAGAGATTATGAAGTTAAAACAACAGCCAGGAAAGAATATTTCCATTGGGGGACTGAACATCGCATCGCAAGTTGCACAATGGAATCTCATCGACGAGTATCACTTTGTCGTTCACCCGATCATTGCGGGAAAAGGTCCCCGCTTATTCGAATCGGGCAAGAACCTTACATTAAAGCTTGTTGGATCAAAAACGTTTCGTTCGGGAGTTGTTGCGTTACATTATAAGAAATGATTCTTTATGGAAACCAAAGGATTATGGTAACAACAGAGAGTCTTGGGATCGTCGCATTTGGTGACGCTTTTGCGGGCTATCAGGAATTTGTCTGCAAAACTGCTTATCGGCATAAGCACGATGTCACGCTAATCCGCACTGCCGGACTTTTACTGCATCGCTCTCATGGTCGAATCCACATGGCAGACCTTGCCGCACAGAGCTACCTGTCGTCCAGCCAATTCGAGCGACAGTTCAAACATTACACGGCTATTTCGCCGAAAATATATGCCCGGATTGTTCGCTTTGGTAGCCTCCAGGCCGCATTACTCGTGAATCCATCCATCCGATTAGCGGATCTGGCGGATGTCTATGGCTATAGTGACCAGGCGCACCTGATCCGCGAATTTAAGTCTTTTGCAGGCTGTACACCACGCGATTTCGCTGCTACTGCACCTGCCTATTTTGAACTTCGGCAAAATGAAGATTGGTGCGATTTCATGAAGCAGTATTTTAACTTATCTTACGCAGGGTGAGGGAATAAAGCAATCCCAGTAATGTAGTGATCTCCGAAACCTAGCAGTCTGTCGGAGAGGGTTGAGCAGAAACCCGTTTTCTTGGTTAAAAGCCGCAAAACGCATTGAAAATGTCCAGAAAACGCGCGAAGCGTCTCCGACAAACTCCTAGATATGAGAGAAAGGAAAAACCATGAAACTGGTAACCAATCACGTTCTGACGCCAACATTGTCCGACGACCAATCCATCGCTCGAGGAGGAGCACGATGCGAGAGCTCATGATCGACTTCATCACCTCCCTGGACGGCTACGCGTCGGGGGAGGGCTGGCCTGGCTGGTGGGGTCTCGAAGGGCCGGAGTACCTCGCCTGGGTCGCCGAGCAACCACCGGTGACGTACCTGATGGGCGCGAACACGTACCGGATGATGTTCGGCTTCGCCGGCGGAGAGACGCCGGGAATTGAACCCGGGTCCGAGGAGGAGGCCAGCGTCGACGAGCTCACGCGAGCGCCGAAGGTGGTGTTCTCGGCCTCGCTTGAGGAGCCCCTCACGTGGGCCAACACGACCCTCGTGCGCGGCGACGCCGTGCAGGCGGTCCGGGCGATGAAGGAGGAGGGCTCAGGCATCCTCAGCACGCTCGGCAGCGTCAGCCTGTCCCGCTCGCTGCTGCGCGCCGGGATCGTCGATCGCTTCCGGGTCGTGATGTTCCCCGTGATCACCGGTGCCACCGGCGCGGAACGCATCTACGACGGCTATCCCGACGTCGCGCTCGACATGATCGACCACCGCACCTTCGACGGCCGCATCCAGCTCGTCGAGTACCGGCCGCGCGTGCTCGAGGGTCCACCCCTCGCGCCGACTGCCTGAGGCCGAGCGCCTGCGCGGGCTTCCGGAGATCGGACGGTCCGCGGCGGGCGTTTCGGGGGCGGTCGGGTTGGTCGACGGCCGCGTGGCTTGAAGCTGCCGAGCGCTGCTGGAGGAAACCGTTCATTTGTGCGCTGAGCCGTTGACCGGCGTTGCACCGAGCAAGGCTCCTTGCGCCCAGCCAGGAGTCGCTCGCAGCTTAAGCGCCATCCGTTAGGCGCTTGAAAAAGAGGAGATGAGGACCATGAGAAAACTAGTTGTTGGTACTTTCGTGACCTTGGATGGCGTCATGCAGGCGCCCGGCGGACCCAACGAGGATCGCGACGGTGGCTTCCAACACGGCGGGTGGCTCGTTCCCTATTTGGACGAAAAGTTCGGCGAGATCATGAACGAGTGGACGAAGCGCGCCGACGCCTTTCTTCTCGGCCGTAAAACCTATGAGATGTTTGCAGACTCTTGGCCCAAGTCCACCGATCCGGAGGAAGCGCTCAACATTCGGCCGAAGTTCGTCGCATCCAGGACGCTCGCTAAGGTCAACTGGAACAACTCCATCCTGCTCAAGGGCGACGTTGCCCAGGAGATTGCGAAGCTCAAGGCACAGGAAGGCGGCGAGATTCAGGTCCACGGCAGCGGCAACCTCATCCAAACCCTGCTTCAGCACGATCTCATCGATACCTTACGTATTTGGCAGTTTCCCGTCATTCTTGGGATCGGTAAACGTCTGTTCGGGGAAGGCACGATCCCGCGCAGTTTTCGCCTTATCGACACACAGCTGAACACAACTGGCGCGGTTCTGCACGTTTACGAACGCGCAGGCGGTCTCAAGTACGGCGAGGTAGAGGTTGGCCAGGAGACCGTGATCTTCGATTCAGGCACGGCACACAGCTGATGCATTTTCAGCGCCTAACAAAGCGTGCAGCTGACTTATAGTCCGCGACGCGTTTTCAAGCCTTTTTCGTGGCTTTGAGTTCGTTCCGTCAAAGTGCCGTCCTCTCATCCCGCCCACCAGCGGGTAACGTACACCGTTAGGTGGCTGTTGTGCCACCCCAGTGGGGGTGAGCTACCATTTGAAAGGGGTTCAAGCAAATGAACGATATGCGGAAAATTGTACCATCGCTCTGGTTCGACAAAGAAACTGAGGAGGCGATCAACTTTTATATCGCCACCTTCAACGGCTCGCCGCACAAGAGTCGCGATTCCAAGATCATCAGCATCATGCGCTATGAGAAAGGCATGGAAGCTCCGGGGGCGGACGAAATGGAAGGCAAGATCATTACCGCCATCTTTGAGCTTAATGGACAGAGGTTCATGGCATTGGATGGAGGTCCTATCTTCAAGTTCAATGAAGCCGTGTCATTCTATGTCGAGTGCGAAGACCAAGAAGAAGTTGACTACTTTTGGAAAAAGCTCTCGGCAGTCCCCGAGTCTGAGCAATGCGGCTGGCTCAAGGACAAGTTCGGTCTCTCTTGGCAAATCGTTCCGAAACAAATGGGCGAACTGCTGGGCAGCCCCAATAGGAAAAAGGCATTGGCTGCTACCAATGCGATGCTAAAGATGCATAAGATTGTGATCGCCGATCTCCAGAGAGCATTCGACCAAGCGTGACAAGCTAATCCATCGCACGATAATGAACATCGAATTCAATGGCAAGATTTGGTTCTGGCGAGGTCCTGCCCCATGGTATTTTGTCACCGTTCCGGCAGAGCAAAGCCACGACCTGAAAGCAATATCGGGTACTGTAACATATGGCTGGGGAGTGATTCCGGTTCAGGCACAGGTTGGCAAAACCTTATGGAAGACCTCGCTATTCCCGAAAGATGGTCGCTACCTTGTCCCCATCAAGGCAAGTGTCCGAAAAGCAGAGAAGCTTGAGGAAGGCGACCAAGTGACTGTCCGACTCCAAGTTTCTTGAACACGATGTACAGCGTCACGCAAAGTTAAGGCGCCGCATCGAAAGCTGAGTAGTCGAATGGATAGTATGTTGTCGCTTGTTCCGGTTGAGACTGAACAACAGAAATTGCAAGCGTGTACATTGATCGAAGAATACTTGCAGTGGATTAACCAAGGCGCGCAACGCGAATACGGCATCCAATTTGATATTGATTCGATGATTGCAGCAGACCTAAGCGATGAAAAATTCAATCCTCCGTTTGGACGCTTTTACTTGGTTGAATCCGATGGACAAACGGCCGGCGTTGGATGCCTTAAACGAATCGATCAAAAAGTAGCTGAGATTCAAAGGATGTATATTCGTCCAGAGTTTCGCGGGAAAAAGATTGGGCGCTTGTTGGTGGAACGACTCATCGCCGATGCCAGAGACATTGGCTACCAGAAACTCAGACTCGAAAGCTTGAAATTCCTAACAACAGCGCATACCTTGTATCGTTCGGTGGGTTTTCAAGATATTGATCCCTATGCGGGTAATAGCATGAGAAATTATCAAGTTGATGAAATCGTGACGGCGTATCAAGCCAATGCCGTTTTCATGGAAATGGATTTGTAGCAAGTCAAAAGTGTTTAATTCTTGACGATGGCTGACTTGGTTCGTCGTCTATCCAAGAACGGATTATCCGAGGCGACGTATGAGTTAATGAGCCGGTGGTCATTTTATCGGAACCTGATCCGTCATTTACGTTCTGAGTTTTCAGGTAAGCCGCCAGCGTGAGAGGCGACCGACGACGAAACGCTCAGCTTGGGCAAAGCACGCTTGCTCAATATTCTACCGAAGGTGTCGAAGCGTATCTGTTCTACGCGACGCCCAGTTAGCACGATTGGAGTAGTCATGGCAAAAGTTATCTTTGGCATGACCATGTCGCTCGATGGATTTGTCAACGACCGCAATGGCAGCGTCGAAAAATTGTATCCCGACCTTGATGCGCTGCGCAAGTCAGCGATCTTGCAAGAGCTGATCGAAAATACCGGCGCGGTCGTGATGGGACGCAATGCGTTTGCGATGTCGGAAGACCCAGACTGGTTCGCCGGCAATTACGAATTTCAAGTGCCGATCTTTGTGCTGACGCATCATCCGCCGAAAAAAATGCCAAAGCAAACGGATCAATTAACGTTCACGTTCGTTACGGACGGCATCGAAAGCGCGATTCGCCAAGCCAAGGCCGCCGCCAAAGCTAAAGACGTCACCGTGATCGGCGGCGCAAGTACGATTCGTCAATGCCTCCAAGCGCAAGTCGGCGACGAGCTTGAAGTTGGCATTATGCCCGTGCTGTTCGGCAGCGGACTGCGCTTGTTTGAAAATATCGGCACCGAGGAAATTCAACTGGAAAAAATTAGAGTGGATGAAATTCCTGATGGCGGAACGAATCTCAGATTCCGCGTCGCAAGATAAGATACAGATCAAAAGGAGCATCATGCGAAAAGGAATAACGATTGCGCTTGTAGTTTTGGTCTTGCTGGCAGCTATTGCGCCCATTGCATCTGCTCAAGGCAAACCCATCGGAAGCTGTCGCGATGGTTTTGAATTGCACCCGGCGATGGACCACGACGACCAACATGAACATCATCATATCGGCACGGAGACCGATCAGAATGGCGATGGCTGGATTTGTGTCAAGCATGTCGGGGTGGACGAAAACAATCATGTGCACATTGACAACCAAGCCGCGCTGAAATAATTATCGATGAGAAAAAATTTGACGAAAAAACAATCGGATACAAGCAGCGGGATCAGCGCGAGCCGTCCCAGGATTCCGGCGGCCTATGGAATTCCAAAGCATACGAAAGGATTATTGCCTTGGGCGTACGTGACGGAACGCATGGTAGGCGCGCCACATTACTGGGTCTGCACGACGAGTCCAAACGGGCGGCCTCATGCGACGCCAGTAGATGGTTTGTGGCTGGATGACCGATTGTACTTTACCGGCAGTCCTGAGACGCGTCGCAATCGAAATTTGGCAGCCAATCCCCAAGTGTGCGTCCATCTCGACAGCGGCCGCGAGGTCCTGATTTTGTACGGCGAGGCACACTTGCGGACGCCGGATGATGCGCTGGCAATTCGTTTGGCCAAAGCGTCGAACGAAAAATATGGTTACGGAAACAGCCCGTCAGATTATAAAGCGAGTGGGGTGAATGTGTTTGAACCCCGTGTGGTGCTGACGTGGAGGGAAGGTATGAAGGATGCGACGCGTTGGCGCATTCGGACCAGTGAAAAAAAGGATGACACCTAATGTCGGATGCGTTTTTGGACCAGATTTATCGACTCAATCACTCCGGCGAATCGTTCGCCGTGGCGACCGTCGTGCGCGTTGAGAAACCGATCAGCGCCCAGCCGGACGATAAGGCGATCATCAAGACCGACGGCACGCTGCAAGGTTGGATCGCGCGTTACATGTCAGAGTACGCCGGAGTAAAATATTATTTTGCGCCGCCTCGTGCAAGAGCATGTTTGATCGCGAACCGGAGAAATACATCTTGAACCGTCATTCTGAGCGGAGCGAAGAATCTAGCTCGTTGCATAAAGAGATTCTTCGGCGCATCGCCATCAAAGATGGCGCAACCGCGCCTCAGAATGACAGCGCATAGGGAGGTTGAAATGTCCATGAATTTGAAAGGGAACTTGATGGTCGATGCGCCTCGCGAAGAGGTGTGGAAACTTTTATTCGATGTCGATGTTTTGAAGATGATGCTCGATAAAATTCCCGGCATCACGGTCAAACGCCTCGTCCAAGTCTCCGACGACAAGTACGAAGCCACCGCGAACATCGGCGTTGCAATGGTCAAAGGCACGTACGCTGGCACGATCACCGTTCTGGAAAAACGCGCGCCCGAGTATGTAAAATTTCGCGGCGAAGGTAAAGGCAGTGGCAATTGGACCAGCGGCGATATGGCAGTGACGCTCGCGGAACAAGGCAACCAAACGTTGATGACATACGACGGGGTCGGGAATATCAGTGGACCGCTGGCCAGTTTAGGACAACGCTTGATCGACATGGTCGGCAAACAGTTTATTGGACATGGAACCAAAGCGTTGGGAGAAGAACTCGCGGCGCGAACGAAAACGAAGCAAGCGGTGTGATCAGACCAGGAAACAAGGGATTCGCTGGCGTTGAACAAGCCGCTTTTCCTGGAAGGCGAAACGGGCGTGGGCAAGACCGAAGTGGCCAAAGTCCTCACGCATGTGCTCAATTCGCGTTTGATTCGTCTGCAATGCTACGAAGGTCTCGACGTGAACACCGCCGTCTACGAATGGAACTATCCGCGCCAGATTCTCGAAATTCGTTTGCTCGAATCTGAAGCCGAGTCGCGCGTGCGCCAGAATATTTTCTCGGAAGAGTTTTTGCTCAAGCGTTACGCAGGTTCGCGCAGCGATCGATCAATCGCGTGGCAAGCACCCTGCATTCGCTCTTCAAACGTTCCCGATAAAATCACATACGCTTGGCCACGTTTTTCCAACTCGCTCACATACCGCGCGTGAAACCATTCGCGATAATTCGGCGAATCGCGCAAGCCATCAGCGATCCACGGAACGCCAAGATCGGCGATGAGATACAAATCATAGTGACGCGCATCCGCCAATTGCCGAATGCGCTCCGGCATAAAGCCCCAGTAATGCTCACTCCACAACATCGTCGCAAGCAAGTTGGTATCGCAGATCAACACGCGATTCGCTTGCCGCGCGAGCCAATCTTCTGATCTGACTTGCCCCTCCGCAATCGGAACCATGTCGGACAATTCACATGGACGATTTGACGATTCCAAATATTCACGCGCATATTCGGGAACCCAGACCGTGTTGTAATGTTTTGCCAGCGCGGCAGCGAGCGTCGTCTTGCCCGTGGATTCTGCGCCGAGAATGCAAATGCGCTTGGCATAGTACGCCCGCACACTCGGCGAAATAAATTCCCAGCATTCAAACGGACGCTCGCGCACGCGTGTGCTCGAAATCGGAACCTGTTTGCGTTCGGGATCGACGAGCACGTGGCACGCGCTCAAGCGCCGCGCCAACTCATCGCCGTAATCCTCCGACGAAAAAAGAAGGTCAGGTCCAGCGGGATAGACCTGACGAATCGAGCGCGTCCAAAATTCCCAGGCATCGGCGCGATTAAAATCAACCGCGTACTCATCGGTTACGTGCAGCATGTCGGCGTCCGCTGCGATTTCGCGCAGCCATTCGACGCGCAAGTGACCTGGGATGGGTTCGTGCGATTTGGTGAAAATGATGATCGTTAAATGTTCCACGCGCGCGCGCGCATAGTCGATAAGATACTGGTGCCCCGCGTGCGGCGGCATAAACTTGCCGATTATGAGACCGTCGCGTACGTGCGCAGCGTTTTGCGCCATGCCAGATACCCCATCATCGATAAAACGATATAGACGATTTGTTGTGCGCTGGTTAGATACAAACCTTTGTAGAAATAAATTCCGATGTAAAGCATATTCACGGTGATCCAAATCCACCAATTCTCGATCAGCTTTTTGGTGAGCATGAACTGCGCGACCAAACTCAGCACTGTCGTCGTCGCATCCCAATACGCGACGTCTGTATCGGTCAGATTATGCAACGCTGTTCCCATCAATGCAATCGACGCAATGGAGATCAGCGCAAAAATCGCCCACCATCGCGGCGCAGTCGTCGAAATCGGCAATTCGGTTTTGTTCTTGCCGCCGTACTTCCATTCGTACCAGCCGTACGCGTTGAGCAAAATATAAACGATCTGCAACCCGACGTCCGAATACAACTTGGATTGAAAGAATGCGACGCTGAACAAGATATTACTGATCGAACCGGTGACCCAGCACCAAACATTTTCCTTGACCGTCTGCCAAACACAGATCAAACCAAAACTAACCGCCGCGATTTCAAGTAAACCCATTCCGCTAAGATTCCTCGCCATTTGGGATTTCGCTCGTGTACTGAATCACCTTATCGCCCAACGAATCGACGCACTCAATGTCCAAGCGTTGCCCTGCACCGAACAACGCCAAAATCGCATCACGCAATTGCACTGCATTTCCAATCGCGCCGCGCACACGCAATCGCAACGAACCATCGGCGAATTGATGCAGCGAATATTGCGTCAGCGCAAATGGCTTGAGCACCGTGGAAATGTCGATGTTGTTGATGCGTCGTCCGCGTTCGCCGCGAAACACGACGGGCTGACGACCTTCAAGCCCGACCAAGACTGGAATTTGTCCACGAAATTGCAGACCCGCATAGTCGCCGGTGCGATAGCGCAGGAGCGGCAGAAATGGATTGAATCCACCACTGACGATGATTTCGCCGCGTGTCCCAGGTTCGCAGGGCACGCCGTTCGGGTCGAGTATTTCGACGTAGAGGCGATGATGCAGCAACTCAAATCCATCGGCTTGGGCGACGGCAATTGGACCCGTCTCGTTCATCGAATAAATGTTGATGACGGGACAGTTGAAGCGCGTTTCAAGTTGACGCTGCAAGCCAGGCAGCATCGCCATCGACGTGGAAACTAGTGCGCGCGGTCGAGTTTGCAACGGCAACTTTGCTAATTCGGCAAATGAAATCGGATCGCCGGTATAAATTTGCGGATTGCAATCGTCAAGAAAACGCGCGCGGTCGTCCGCATCGCGCCAATCGTCAGGATTCAAATTGACTTTGACGAACCCAGCATTGTCGAGGAAAGGTGAAATCGAAATGTACGTCCAGGTGCTTTTTTGAAAACACACAAGTACAACGGCGACCTTGCCATTCGAATCGTCCAACGTGACGCCGTGCGTGGCGAGCGCGGCACGCATCAATGGAATGTACATCGCCAAGGGTTCGGGGTGCGTGATGACGTTGAGCGGATGCCCCGTCGTACCTGAAGTTTGATACAACGCTATATCGTCCAGCGGCACCGAATCGGGAACGAACGACCACGGCTCGCGAGCGATATCGGCGCGGGAACACGTCGGAATCGAAAAGAAATCCGCCGATGGCGAACCGTAACGGCGATAGAACGGAACATCGGCGAAACACATCGCGACAAAATCGGCAAGCCATGGCGCAAGCTCGCGATGCTGCCAACCTCTCGGCGACGTTTTCAATTCTGTTTCAAAGGCGCGCACGCGTTCCAAACCTTGCGCGGTTACACGATCACACCCAGGATGCGTGTAACGCGGCGCGTGAGAATTTTCGCGGAGCGATTGCAGCAATGCGCGACCTGCATCGTCGAGCAGCGGAAAAGACCAATCGTCGTTCATTTTATTCTCGCATCATTCGGGCGTCGGCTTCGGCTTTGGCTTTGCGCGCCATCTCTTCGCGGATTGCCCGCGCGCGTTCCTCTGCAACCTTTGCGGCGCGAATCACGCGCTGGCGTTCCACCGAACTCAACGTGCTCAATCGATCTTGCGCCTGAGCATCGGTTTCGTTTGCAGGACGCAACCCCAGGTCTTTGAGACACAACCGCGCCAACTCCTCCCGTCGATCCGAATCCGTGATGAATTTTGCCGCTGGCGTAACCGCCGCCAGTTCGCCCGCGCTTGCGGTTAGAAAATTGAGCGCAACGTTGGCAAATGTTCTTTGCTGTCGGAACCAATCGTCGTGCAGCAGCCAACACCCAATCAACGCAATGCCTAATCGATTCCGATCTTTCTTGGCATCGTTCGAATCAAAGCAGCGCGCTTGATCGCGCGTCAGCGTTGCGCCGCCCAAATCGTTGAGCACATCGGATACAACAGCCGCAACCGGCACGACGCCTGCGGAGCCAATGCGCGGCTCGGCGAGAAAATCCGCTGGCGTCTCCGCTAATCGGCGCACTAGATTTTCGAGCGGTGGTCCTTCACGCAACATGAAAACTCTCCCTCACACAAACTTGCCAAACACCTGAGTACTTTTGCAATCGGAACACGGCGTAGCTGGCTCACGCTTTTGGCGCGCAGAAAAAATCGCGGGCAAATGCTGCAAATCATCGACGCTGTGCAATTGATCGATTGGAACACCGATACCATTCACCGTGAAATTACACGGCGCGATCATGCCGCTTTCGTCGATAAACAAAAATTGCGCGCCCGGATGACAGTCCCTTATGGGCATCGCCGTATCGCTAGCAAACGTGGCGATGCGTTCAAGATATGCATCGCTCCCATGAATACTGAATGCGCGTCGGGACAGTCGTTCTCGAATCAACCGGAGTTGCGCGCGCAACCATGCGACATCTTCAACGGTCAATCGATTTTGCGGAAAAAATTCTGGTCGATCTCTACCGCCCAGCGTGTTGAACGTAATTTCGGAAACGCCCCAATCCGCCAACTGGTTGCACAACGATTCAAACTGATGCACATTGTCGTGCATGAGAACGGTGTTTGCGCCAATTTTCAATTTCGATTGAAATTCGCGCAAGCCGATGACATTCGCCTTGAGTCGCGCAAACAATCCCTGCGAGTCGCGCACGCGGTCATGAAAATCGGCGAGACCGTCGATGCTGAGGACGATGTGATCGAAGAGAGAGGCGACGCGCTCGCGCACATTCGACGCGCTCAACGCTAGTCCATTCGTTGTTACGGCAACACGCAATCCAAATTCGCGTCTGAAAATTTGCGACACATCGAGCAGAGGATGCCACAAGAAGGGTTCGCCACCGAGCCAACTGACGAGCACCTCGCGCTGATAGCGTTGGCGATAGTCGCACAGCAATTTACCAAAAGCAAGAACTTTTCCTGGATCGATTGTTCGGCGCGGGCGATTGAGCGCACGACTGTAGCCGCAGAAATGACAACCCAGGTTGCATTGTTCGGTTACGCGCCAAACAATCACCAACTCACTCGGCATAGTCACTCGTGTACTGCATGACCTTGTCGCCGAATGAATCCACTGATTCGATCACCAAGCGTTGCTGCGCGCCAAACAACGCGATTAGCACATCGCGCAACTGCGCTGGATTTCCAAGCGCGCCGCGTACGCGCAAGCGCAGCGAGCCGTCGATGAATTGATGCAGCGCAAATTGCGTCAGCGCAAACGGCTTGAGCATCGTCGAGATGTCGATGTTGTTGATGCGTCGTCCACTCGTCGAACGAAACACCACGGGCGCGCGCCCTTCCAACCCGACGAGCATCGGCAAACGTCCGCGAAATTGCATAGCTGCATGATCGCCGGTGCGATAACGTAAGAGAGGCAAAAATGGATTGAATCCACCGGTCAGCGTAATCTCGCCGCGCTCACCGGGCGCGCAAACCGTTCCATCGTCACGCAAAATCTCAACATAGATGCAATGCGGCAAAACGGCGTGACCTTCATCGTTTGCCACCGCGATCGGTCCACTCTCGTTCATGGAATACAAATCGATTACCGGACAACTAAAATGCGTTTCAAGTTTTTCGCGCAAACCAGCCGTGAGCATCATCGCCGTCGAGACCAACGCTTTCGGTCGAGTGCGCAAGGGCAACGTCATCAATTCGGCAAACGAAATTGGATCGCCGGTATAAATTTCAGGATTGCATTCGTCCAGAAAACGCGCACGGTCGTTCAGGTCGCGCCAATCGTTTGGATTCAAATTGATTTTGATTAGCCCGGCCTGATTCAAGAACGTCGAGATGCTCGCATACGTGATCGTGCTTTTTTGGAAACACACCAACGCAACCGCCACGCGCCCAGCGCTGCCTTCCAATTTCACACCGCGCGTTCCAACGATGAAACGCAACAACGGCAGATACATCGACGAGACATTGGGATGCGAAAGCACGTCGAGCGGCTGTCCTGTTGTGCCGGACGTGCAATAGACGATCAAATCGTCGAGCGATTGTGAATCGGGAACGAACAACCATGGCTCGCGGCTGAGATCGGCGCGCTCACACGTTGGAATCAGAGAAAAATCGGCGGGCATTGCGCCGTATCGACGATAGAACGGCACATCGTCGAAACACATCGCAGCGAAATCGGCAAGCCAAGCAGGTTGCGTGCCGGACTGCCAACCATTCGAAGCGGTGTGCAGTTCATTTTCGAAATCGATAACGCGCCGCAATCCTTCCGTCGTCAAACGGTCGCCGCAGTGATGATTGTAGCGCGGCGCAAATTCATTTTCGTGCAGCCAATGCAGCAAGCGCCGACCTTCGGCGGTCAGCAACGGAAATCGTTCGCTCTCCGAGAGTGCTTCAACCATCGATCATTCCCTCGCCGCTTTTGCTGCCGCATCCGCAGCCGCTTGTCTCACCATCGCTTCCCGAATCGCGCGCGCGCGTTCCTCGGCTTGCTGCGCCGCGCGAATCACGCGGTGTCGTTCCGCCGCGCTCAACGTCGACAAACGATCCTGGGCTTGCGCTTCAGTTTCATTCGCGGGATGCAATCCCAAATCCTTGAGGCACATACGCGCCAATTCCTCGCGCCGATCCGGGTCGGTTACAAACTTAGGCGCGTTCGTGTACGCTGCCATCTCGCTCAACGTCTGCGATAAAAATTGATATGCGCCATTCGCCAATTCGCGCTTGCCCTGAAACCACGCATCGCTCAACAACCAACTGGCGATACACACCGCGCTAAGCCAGTTGCGATATTTTTTCGCATCGGTTTGCTGAAAGACAGCGAGTTGCTGCGGCGTGAGCGCGCTGCCCAGCTTGAGCATCACGTCGCTGACCACCGCCGCAACCGGCACGACCCCGTTTTTGCCGATGCGCGGCTCGGCGAGAAAATCGACGGGGCATTCGGCAAGGCGACGCGTGAGTGATTCGAGCGCCGGACCTTCTGTATTCATGCGATAAATCAAAACCTTAATTGGACGCGGACGAACACCGATGAACACGGATATAAATATAATCCGCGTTTGTCCGCGTTTGTCTGCGTCCCAATATTCTATTCCGCATACGTCATGCGGCTGAATGCTTTTGCAAATTCAACCAAATCTTCCCAGGATCGAATCGGATGAATTTGCCAACCTTGCTGTTCCGTCCGCACCAGTTCTTTATCCAGCCGCCAATTGGGCGGAAGATTCAGAACCATCGTGCCGCCGCCGCGCGCATTTGCTAACGCCGTCTGAGCGACAACGTAACCATCGTTGCCCTTTTCGTCTTTCTGATACATCGTTGTGACGCCGTTATCGGAAATGACGAGGATGTGAACCGGACGATCTGTCGGCTTGCGGTCTTGATACGTGTCGCGCAAGATGTGAATGGGAAACGCGGTGCCGCCACCTAAATAACCGGTGAGAATTTGCAGAACGAGCCGCTCGTCGCGCACAAAACCCTTCGTCGTTTCAAATTGGCGCGCGCCGCTCCACAACGTTGCTTGCACGCGCGCGCCCGCCCGCAACGCCGACAGCGAAATGATCGCGCCTGCAAGCGTGAGGTACGATATCGAGTGCTGCGGATTCGGCATTGAACCGGAACAATCGACGTACAAATCCAGATCGAGCGGCTGCTTTTGCGGCTGCGAACCCTCCGTCGTGCCCCAGGTACGCTGGACCGTCGTCAATCCTGGGATGACGCGCGGGCTTGCCATGACACTCTCGAACCAATCGACCTCGTCGAGTGGCGCGGCAATATCCCAAGGTTCGAGTCCTTCCGGTAAGGGATCGGTCGATTCAGGAATCGTGCGCGCGGGAAAGCGCACGAGATGCGCGGCGGCGCGTTCGCGATAATAACGCACGGCGACCTCGTGCTCGTTTAAATTCAATCCCAAACTTTTCAGAATTTCACCGTACTCAAACGGCTGGCGACCTTGTCCGAATGAGCCGCCGTGTGAGGTCGCTTCAATTGGCGCGGACGCTTTGTCTGCTTCGACTTCTTCGTCGATACCGGTTAGCTCTGGATCAAGCGACGGATGCATAGCGCCCTCGCGCTCGCCTTCTTCGATGCCGGTCAAACCATCCGGAATGCCGCCCACGCCAGAATTTTCCGTGTCGCGCAGCGCTTTGAGCAACTGTTGAATTTCTTGTCCATTGTCTTCGAGGACGTATGGCAAACACAGCGCAGCAAATCGACCCGCACCATCGAGCCAGTCTTTGGCATACGAACGAATCAAGCGCGCGCCAAGTTGCGCATCGCCTTCGAGCTTGTCGTCGATCTTGCCCGTAGCCAATTTCCCTTTTTCGATGCGCCACAGAATTTCATAGATGCGCATGTAGAGCGTCCACATGCGATTATCAGTTTTCTGAACGATGGCGCGATACACATCGGCGATTTTTAGATTCGCGCTGCGCTGCAAATGATCGTTGATGAGCAAATCGCTGTAGAGATTGGCGATAAAGCTGGCGAGTTGTTCTTTGGTCGGCAACGCCCAACGCATCCGCGCGATCATGCGCGCATGGTCGGTCAGATTCGATGGGCAATAAACGTGGTGACCGATTTCGTGCGCGAGAATTTCGGTGGCGTACGCTTCGAGACGCTGCGCGCGAATCATTCCCAGGTTGACGACGATGCCTTGATCGGTCAGGCGAATCATTGCGAAACTGGACGTGAGACCTTCGCTCGCCGCTTGTTTATCGTCGAAACACAACGTCGGCGGACGCAGCCGCGTGAACTTGCTCCAAATTTCGAGCGCGGTCTGCCAATGATGATGCCAATCGTCGCGCATCGATTCGAGATCGCTTGGCATCTAGCTTTCCACCAACGCGATCAGCGAAACGGCGAACGACAACGACGATGTGACCGCCAGCGTTGTAGCGTTCGCCGCCATGCTTGTGTAATCGGCTAACTCTGGAAAATTTGCGGTGTAACGATCACAACTCACCTTTCCGCTTTTCTCGATGCGAAACGGCGATTGCATTTTCGTCGGCTGCACGCCATCGACGCGATGAAACGTCGCGCCAAAACAATCGGCGACGAGGAGCCAGCTTGTGCTGTCGTCCTTGACGACGAAATGTTCCCCCAGGTTGGCGACAGTGGGCGGCGTGCGAAATAATCCACCGAATCCGCGAAACGCGCCAACGCGCGCAACCACTTGCAGCGAACGTTGACCGCTGGGTTGATCTTTGATCGACGCTGGATTGAGCCACGGGTCAGCCGCTAGACGATTGACGAGAGTTTCTATCGTCGGTGTCTCACTCGTCGGCGACAAACCGAGCGCCGCGCGCGCCATTACTGGCGGAATCTTTTTAGCCAACTCAAGCGCGCCTTTGCGATAGTGTGCCAATCCCGCGCGCCATGCTGCGATTTGTCCCGCTGGCAAAAACGTCGTTGCGTCCGACGCAAACGGCGCGAGCGTGAGCATACTCGTCACCCATTCTTGCGGACGCGCGTTCGGTACCTGGGACAAGTTGTAGAGCGCATTCGTAATCGAGCCGATGACGGCGCGCGGCGAAGCAGAAATCTGTCGTGGAATATTTGGCAATAAATATTTCCATCCTTGCATGATGGATGGATAGCGTGAATTCGCGCCGATAAAATCCTGTCCGAGCAAATCGAGCGAGAGATCGTACAACGCCCATGCAACTTGGCGCGTCGCATTGGGCGTGCATTGATCGACCGCTTGCACAATTGGCGCGACCGTTGCGACGAGGATTTCTTTGAACGCGTCGGGATCGAGGTTGGGACGAATGAGTTTTGCCTCGACGAATTTTGCGTTCAAGGTGTCGCGTTCAGCTTTGAGAATGTCGCCAAACGCGCCGGTGACTAGCCCTTCCATTCGACCCACCGCAAATAGTTCGTGTACCGTTGATGTAAATATTTTAGCTTGAGAATATCGTCGAACAGATTGCCGTAGAGCTTGCGACCTTTGCTCCATTCACCCAGCACGCGCTCGATCTTCGTCAGGCGCGCGCGCGCTTCGTTCGCGGTCACGCCTTCCAACCCGCGCGAAAATTCCTGTTCAAACTCAGCGACAGGATCGTCCTTGTCGAGATTCAAGCGATCGTACTCGGCGCAGGCCAGATCGAACAAGCGCCGAATCCAGCCGATGCGATCCGAGCGAAAGACCGCGTTGCCCGTTGCTTCAAAAAAGGGCGCGTCCACATCCATCGTCATTTTTTCGTGCAGCACAAACGGCGTGATCTGGCGCAAATCCTCCAAGCTCACTTCGGGATTGCCGCGAAAATACGCGAGCGCTTTAGCAAAGACCATCAACGTCATCAGCGTGCGCACCGAAAAACCATTCTGCGTTTGGGTTCCCAAATCCTTGAGTCGATCCTTGCCCGTGTCTTGTGCAAACACCTGATGCAAATCCATGCCCGAAGCTTTCGCGGTGTCTTTGGTTTTGTATTCCATCTGGTCCGCAGCCGGTTCGCAAAATTCAAACTGGCTCGCGAAGAACTCAAGCCGACGCCGCAACTGCGACGGTAACACGACACCCAGGATTTCTTTGTACATCCGATCGTGTTCGTCTTCGGTGAAAATGATTTGCGATGGCATGACCTCTTCGGGACGCGTGTTCGTTTCGATGCGCACCAATAATTCGTTGAGAAACCGCGTGTTAAAGTGCAGCGCCATCACGACGATGTCAATGCGGTCGCGCAGCGCTTCGATCACTTGATAAGTTCCGCCGCCACCTTCGTAATTGGCGGTGAGGTACCACGCCGCTTCGGGGCATTCGTAAATGTGGTTGAGCAACTCGGCATAGTTGTCGCCCATCACCGTGAGCAGCGCCGATTGGGTGCGCGTGGGGATGCGATTGTACTCATCGACGATTTTGACGCGCATGCCCAGCCACTGCCGCCACGCGATGCGAATGTCTTCCATCTTTTGCGCGTTGACCAAATCGGCGGGCAACGGATTGCCGATCAAATCGGAAATCGTCATTTGCGGCTGACCGTGAATCATGCCCTGCCGCACTTGCTTGAGCGAATACCCCGCGAGCACGCCCATCAACACCGAGCTGGCGGTCTTGCCACGCCCCGGTCCACCGATCAAGAGACAGCGCCGGCGCACGGCGAAATTCAGCAACGGCATCAAGATGAAACTGGAATACGACTGACCCGATGGAAAATTGACACGCGTTTTGGAATCACCGAAAACAAAACTCTGATGAGGACCCTCGTTGTATTCAATGTCATAGTGCGGACTAATGATCGCGTTGTTGACGATCCAAAAGTACGCCTGCCGCAATTTTTCGTCGAGGGCGATAGCGGGTGCAGCCACTTGCTCCGTTTGAGCCACCGGACCACGATACAAATCCGCCACGTCGAACACGGGCACGACGGGCTGCGCGTGCGGATTGGTTGGCGCTTGCGAAATGCGTTGGAAAAGATTGGGCATGGTCACTCCTTGCAGTTGGTGCAGAAAACAAAACAGCATCTGATTTGGCGGGCGAGAATGCTAAACGTCAGATGCTTTGGGCTTGCGTGCGAATAGTAAACAAACAAAATCGTCACACGCGTAAAGATCATTTCTAATCTTCCCTAGGTTAGAAATTTTGAATCGGGAACAATAGAAATTATAGCATAGGAGTTTGGAATAGAAAAATTCACATAGAGTAACCACTCCGTTGTCTGTCATTGCCAGTACTTCACGAAACACTCATTTGTCATTTCGAGCGGAGCGACGCGAAGCGTCTCGTTTTTCAGTTGGAATGACGAGATTTCTCGGTCGCTCCGCTCCCGCGAAATGACTATTCGTGAAGTACTGATTGCGAGGAGCGGCGCAAGCAAGTGTCGCTATCGACTATTGTCGGAGCGACAAAGCCGCTTCGCAATGACACCCTGAGCAATTGCGCCAAGCGCATCAACTTTCGATGTGTCCAACTGTTTTATTTGCCGAGTCGGACGAACGCCCAAGTGATAGCGTTGTGAGACGCACAAGCGTTGAACGAATTCGCGGCACGCGCATCAACAACAACGCGACGACGATTGCGCCGTACGTGAGCGGTTCGCGAACATCCAGCTTGACAAGCCACACAAAATGAACGATGACGAGCAAGGCAGCGAAATAAATTCCATAATGGAGCTTGCGCCAATTTTGTCCAAGTCGTTTCATCCAATCCTTGGTCGATGTGAGCGCGAGCGGCAATAAAATCAAAAATCCTGCGAGACCTACTAGCGCGTACGGCTTTTCGAAAATCGCCTCGCGCAAAAGCTCTACGTCAAAGCCATAGTCTACACCGACGAACGTGAGCAAATGAAAAGAGGCGTACATGAACGCGTACAATCCCAATGCGCGTCGCACGCGCAATGCGGAGCGAAATCGCAAAAGTGTATTGAGCGGCGTACACGCCAGGCACAGTATCAACAAGATCAGCGCAGTCTTGCCGGTGCGGAGAATAATTTCGCGAATTGGTTCAGGACCGAGTTGACCGAGAAATCCATCGGCGATGATCCACAGCAACGGAAGCCATACACCGACGTGAACGACGATGCGCAGCCATTGGGTTTTCAGAAATTTTGTCATGGTTTACCATAAAGCCACCCTCACCCAACCTCTCCCTCCGAGGGAGAGGAATCCAATCCCCTCGCCCTTTCGGGGAGAGGGTTAGGGTGAGGGGTTCTCGCTCTCTAGAAAAATTTGCGCAAGTCCATGCCTTGATACAACGACGCGACCTGGTCGCCGTAGCCATTGAACATGAGCGTCTTGCGCCGCGAAAATTCGCCGATGCGCCGCTCGCTTGCTTGCGACCAGCGTGGATGCGATACTTCGGGATTCACGTTAGCATAAAAGCCGTATTCGCTCGGAGCCGAAGCCATCCAAAACGAAACGGGCATTTGTTCGACCAGATCGATCTTGACAATCGATTTGACGCCCTTGAATCCATACTTCCACGGCACGACCAATCGAATCGGTGCGCCATCTTGCGGCGGCAGTGGCTTGCCATACAAACCCGTTGCGAGAATCGTCAAATCGTGCATCGCTTCGTCGAGCCGCAGACCATCGACGTAGGGCCATTTGAAATAGCCATCGCGCTGCCCCGGCATTTGCTTGGGATCGAGCAGCGTTTCGAATCGAACATATTTTGCGTTCGACTGCGGCTCAACTTGCGCGAGCAACTTGCTCAGCGGAAACCCCGTCCAGGGAATCACCATCGACCACGCTTCGACGCAGCGCAAACGATAAATGCGTTCCTCTTGCGTGAACCTGAGCAAATCATCCATCGTGAACGTGCGCGGCTTGTTGACCAATCCGCCGACTTGAACCGTCCAGGGCGATGTTCGGAAATTGAGCGCCAACGCTGCAACGTCTTCTTTGTTGACCGAAAATTCATAATAATTGTTGTAATGCGTAATATCGTCGAACGACGTCAGCTTGCCGCCCAGTTCGTCCGTTGTCGAACCGGATTTCGGTAATGACCCCGCGCCGGAATTGGCGGGCATCGTTGGCGAAGCAGATGTCTCGCTTCGCGCGCCACACGCACTCAACAATGCGCCCGCCGCAACAGAGCCAGCCACGATCATAAATTGTCGCCGGTTGAGATAGAGCTGCTCCGGCGTAATTTCAGATGAAGGTATTTTTTCCATCGTTTCCTCCGAATTAATTCTACGTTAGCTTTGTTCTTTTAGCAATGCCCTTATCATTTGCTCGGTTTCAGCGTACGCGCCTTCGCCCACGTGCGAATAACGAATCGTACCTTGCTTGTCGAGCACAAACCACGTGGGCCAAGCTCGCACGTTGTACGATTTCCAAATCTTGAAATCATTATCCAGCGCGACCGGATACGGAATACTCAAATCCGTGATCGCGCGCCGCACGTTCGCAACATCGTGTTCATAGGTGAATTCGGGTGAATGAATGCTTACCACGACAAGACCTTGATCGCGATATTTATCGTGCCAACTTTTCAAACTCGGCAATACATTCCGGCAGTTAAAGCAGCCGAACGTCCAGAACTCGACGAGGACCACCTTGCCGCGCAAATCGGCAGACGTGAGCGCAGGCGAGTTGAACCAAGTGTCGCTGACAATTTCTAGCGCGAGCGGACCACGCAAGACGGATGATGATTGCCCGGTCGTCGCATCCGTCATGCTCGTTTCCTCCGGTCGGAAGCGCCCGCGTTGCCATACTGTCATTGCCGCAAGCGCCAGCAGTGCCAATAGTAGAATAATTACAGTTGCTTTCATCCTCACATCCTAACTTGCGCTTGAGACAACGATGATGCGTCCGACCATTCCGGCGGGAACGTGCGCGCTGCAATGATACGCCCACTCGCCGGGTTGCTCGAACCTAAAACTATAGCTTTCTCCTTTTTTGATTTCCAACGAATTGAGCGCGGACAGATTATTGTGGGTGGGATGCGGGTCGGTGTTGATAAAGTGGGTAACTGAGTCATCGTTGACCCAGGTTACGTGTGTGCCTTGGCTGATCGCGAGTGTCATCGGCGCAAACCGAATGTCCTTCATGCGAATGGTCACTTGGCTTTTGCCGGTCAGATCCAAGTACGAACCTTTCATCTTGCTGTCGACGCGGAAGGCGAATTGACCATCGTGGCAGGATTTGTCGGGCCAGCAGGCTTTGTACTTGACGACGTACAAACCATCGCCGGCATCCTTGGGCAGTATTGCCGACATCGACAGCTTGCGTTCGCCCAGCATCACCTTGCCCAGTGTTATTGGCATGTTATCTTTCGTGACGTTGATCGACGACGATTCGTCGAGCGTAAAGTTGAAATTGATCAACACTTTATCGGGCACGACGGCGAATGACTGACCGTGCATCGGCGCGGAATCGACAAAGTGCGCGGCGAACAATTGGTCCGGCAGCTTGGTCATCATCGCTTCGGCGGTAGGCGTTGACATCATCATTGCGTCCGGCGTCGGCGACGTTTTTGCCATCATCGCATCCGTCGTTGGCGTCGTCTGACTCATCATGGCATCCCCAGTTGGCATCGGCTTCATCATCGTATCGGGCGTGGCAGTCGCTTGTGCCATCATGGCGTCCGACGTTGGCGTGACTTGCTTCATCATGGTATCGGCTGACGCCGACGAACATGCGGTCAACACGCTAGCCAACAAACTGATCATCATAAGAACCTGTCGCATCTGAACCTCCTTTGAATTTGGTCTTGTACAAACAATTCTAGCGACACGTCCTTACGACGGCGTTACCCATTTCTTAACAGTTTCTTAAGAACTTGGTCACATCTCCGCAAGAATTTCCGATTATAATCGGGTTTGATGACTGGACAACGCATTCTCGTGGTCGACGACGAACCACAAATCTTGGAAGTACTAAAACTCTATTTGACGCGCGATGGCTTTCGCGTCAATTCGGCAAGCGACGGGCAAGCTGCGCTCGCCGCGTTTGAACAATCCCCACCCGATCTGATCGTGCTCGATCTCATGCTCCCCAAAATCGACGGCTTGCAAGTCTTTAAACGCTTGCGCGCCAAACGCGCCGTACCTATCATTATGCTTACGGCTAAAGGCGATGAATTGGATCGGTTGTTGGGACTCGAACTTGGCGCAGACGATTACATCGTCAAGCCGTTTAGCCCGCGCGAAGTAGTGGCGCGCGTGAAAAACGTTTTGCGCCGCGTCGCGCCGCCCGCCGAAAATAATCCGAGTCCGGCTCTCGTCTTTGGCAGCTTGCGGATCGATCCGCGCACGCATCAAGTCGAAATGGACCAGCGCAAGATCGAATTGACGAGCAAAGAATTCGATCTGCTTTATTTTCTCGCGCGCCATCCGAGCCAGGTTTTCACGCGCGCGCAATTGCTCGATCAAGTGTGGGGCTATGAATTTTACGGCGACGCGAGTACCGTCACCGTCCACATCCGTCGGCTCCGCGAAAAAATCGAAGCGAATCCGGCGGAGCCGCGCTATTTGGCAACGGTGTGGGGCGTCGGTTACAAGTTTGAAGAGGCAGCATGATCCTTTTTGTCATCTTGTGGATCAGCGCGCCGCTGAGCGCGCTCGCTCTCGCCGCGTTTTGGCTGCAAGCTCCGCCCGGCGATCTGCAATTTCTCGCGCAGACGTTTGTCCTATCGGAAGTTTTATCCATCGCGCTCGGCTGGGCGATCTATCGATTGGGGTTGCGACTGGGTTTGGCGAGCGTGCAACTCAAAATCGTTTTGACGTTTGCCTTGGGCTTGGGCGTAACGCTGCTCAACATCCTCTTTGTCTCTGTTCCAATGTTTATCTCCGCGCACGACAGCGGTCTGCTCGTCATTCTACTTTTCTTTGCGATGTTGGTCGCGCTTGGCTTTGGTCATTTAATGTCGCGCTCGATCACGAGCAACCTCGAACAACTGGCTCATGCCGCCAAAAAAATTGCCGCCGGCGAACGCAACACACGCGCCCAAGTCCATTCGGGCGATGAGGTGGAGCAAGTTGCGAACGCCTTCAATCAAATGGTGCAGCAACTCGATGAAATGCACACGCGCGAAAAGGAATTGGAAGAAGCGCGCCGTTCGCTCGTCGCGATGGTCTCGCACGACTTGCGTACGCCGCTGACCTCGTCGCGCGCCATGATCGAAGCGATCAACGATGGCGTGGTGACCGATGAAGCAATGGTGCGGCGCTACTTGGCGCTAACGCAAACGGAATTGGTAAACCTCTCGCGTCTCGTCGACGATCTGTTCGAACTGACTCAACTCGACGCCGGCGCGCTGAATTGGAAAATGGAACCGGGGTCATTGCGCGATTTGATTTCGGATACGTTGGAAACGCTGCGCGTGCAAGCGGAGACGCAAGGCGTGCAATTATCGGGCGTGGTCGAGCCAACCGTCGATCCGGTGCGGATGAATTCGTTCAAAATTCAGCGCGTGTTATCAAACCTCGTGCAAAACGCGATTCGGCACACACCGATGGGCGGAAATATTTCCGTGCGCGCGCAACTTGATGAGGGTGGGCAAAAAGCTAAAGTCGAAATTGTCGATTCGGGCGATGGCATCGCGCTAAATGACCTGCCCCACTTGTTCGAGCCATTCTATCGCAGCGAAAAATCACGCGCGCGCGATGGCAGCGGCGCGGGCTTGGGGTTGGCGATTGCGCGCGGCATCGTCGAAGCGCATGGCGGCCAGGTCGGCGTGACCAGCAAGTTAGGGGCGGGCAGTCGATTTTGGTTTACACTGCCGCGATGAAAAAATCCCAGGCTTTTCGTTTTTGGCGAAAACCTGGGATTTCCTTTTTTACCGGGCTGACGACACGTGCTCACGCCCGTTGAATATAGTACGATTCCCCCGCGCAAATTCGGCAGAGAATTCGTCCCTGTACCTGGACATAGCGCTCGTTGATGATGTCCTCGCCGCACTGTTCACACACCACGCGCCTACCATGCTGGCTGATAAGCGATTCAAGTGAAATGGTCAACAAGACCGGCTGGACAATCAACAATTCGGTCGCCGGCATGATTTGATATGCTTCCAACTGGGCATGCCAGCGATCCGGTGCTGACGGCGCGTAAAACTCCGCCCGCTTGCGCGATTCCGGGTGCGGCAAAATCCGAATCGCTTGATCGGTCGTCGTGTCGATAAACGTGGCCGCCGTTTTGCCGTAATCGCGCACGTGCATGGTTCGATGTCCGACGGTGCAATTGGTTACGCTCGTCAATCCATCGATCAAACAGCCATCGGTTTCGGCGATACAAAATAAACGTTTGTCGTTCTGAGGCAAGTCCAGTCCGGACAATTCACCGGCATACGCGCCGATACGCACACCGAGCACCTGGCGCGGGCAAAGGTGATGGTAATGTTGCCGTGCGCTCGTCTCAAAAAAATTCTCCAAATCACTCATTGTCATTCCTCACCTGTTATGATCATTATACGACGGTGTCCCGTCTGTGTCATTTTTCAACTTACGTTTGCCTATTTAAACTTGCCCCATTCTGGAGTATAATCTCCCGCATAATCCCTACGCCACGCGCAAACGACTTGCAGGCTCAGAAAGGAGACGATGGAAACTCGCGGTAAACTCGTGCTCACTCTTTCGACAGGCACAGTGCAAGAATTTGGGTTGCAAAAAGCGTCCGTTTCTTTGGGGCGCTCCACTACCAATGACATTGCCCTCCGCGATAGCAAAACCTCACGTGTCCACGCAAAAATTGAATGCACGGCGACTGGTTGCACGCTCAGCGATCTTGCTTCTGCCAATGGCACACGTGTTAACGGCCAGCGCATCGATCAAGTCACACTTGAGCCAGGCGATGTTATTACGATCGGCGATAATACGCTGCGCTTTGAAACCGCATCGCAAGCTATCGACGAATCGCCCATTGTGGCAATTGATTCAAATTCGGATTTGGAAGCGACGCTCGCCCACGGCACGTTATCGATGAAGCTGAATGATACGAATCTGCCGCGTCTGGCAATTCGCACCACAAAACATACGTGGCATGTGGATTTCATTCAAGATGCGCTCATCATTGGCAGAGATTCGAGCAATGCGGTGGCGCTCGACGATCCCAAAGCGTCGCGACAACACGCGCGCATCGAACGACGCGGCGACGCGTTTGTCCTGCGCGATTTAAAAAGCCGCAATGGTACCTGGGTCGGTGGAAAGCGGATCGACGAATACACTTTGGACGATGGCGACACCATTCGCGTTGGCGACGCCCAGCTTGTATTCAAGCGCGGTTTTCAAACACAAGACTTGACCATCGCAGATAACGCAGCGACATTGATCGAGACTCCAAGCGCCAAACGCATGCGCTATCCCATCGTGATCGTCCCTGGCTTGATGGGATCGGAACTCTGGCAAGGCAGTGAGTGCTTTTGGCCCAACGCGCGCTATTTGTTCACCAATCCTGAAATCTACGCCTACTCAGACAAGAACAATTTTCAAGTGCGCGGCTTGGTGCGTGATGTGGTCATCGTGCCGAATCTCATCAAACTCGAACAGTACGGACGACTCGGCGATTACCTCGAAGAAGAACTCGGCTACGAACGCGGCAAGAATCTGTTCGAGTTTGCGTACGATTGGCGGCAAGACGTACGTCTCTCCGCACGCCAACTTGCGCAAGCGATTGACACCTGGAAGATCACTTCGCCGTTTATTTTGATCGCGCACAGCTTGGGCTGTCTTGTCAGCCGCTATTTTGTGGAACAGTGCGGCGGTAAAAATCACGTCGCGCGCTTGCTGCTTGTGGGCGGGCCGCATTACGGTGTGCCGCAGACTCTCACCGGCTTGCTCTACGGCAAAGGTTTATTGCCCTTTGGGTTGATGGGGGACCGAATTCGCACCGCGTTGGTCACGTTTCCTTCGGTCTATCAGATTTTGCCCACGTATCCGTGTGTCTTCGATCAAATCAATCAGCCCATCGATGTCCTTGCAGATGAATCCTGGGTCGCGGAATCACAGCGTCCCCTGTTGCGCGCCGCCTACGATTTTCGCAAAGAGCTTGGCACGCGCACCAGCGTACCGACCGTTTCGATTTTTGGTTACGGCTTGCGTACGGTCACGCGCCTCAATGTTCAGCGCGATAGTGATGGCAAATGGCAGAACGTCACCTTCGTCAACGCCGAAGGCGGCGACGACACGATTCCCGACACGAGCACGGTGTTGGAAAATTCAGAGATTCATCCGGTCGAACAACATCACGGCTCGCTCTACGTCGATAGCGATGTCAAGATGCGATTGAAATTGGAACTGACAAGGTAAAGCATGAAACGTAAAATGTAATGTTCGCGTATTGCGCATCACGTTTTACGTTTTGTCGCTCGGATTGATTGGCTCACAATGTCTACTATTTCTTTCGGCAAGTACATAGTGGTCAAACCCCTGGGGCGCGGCGGAATGGCAGAAGTCCATCTCGCGCGCGACCCGCTGCTCGACCGCAATGTTGCGATCAAAGTAATCTATCCCCATCTCGCGAACGATCCTGATTTCGGCGAACGCTTTCGCCGCGAAGCCAAGCTCGTCGCCTCACTGCGCCATAATCACATTGTCCAAGTGTACGATTTCGATGTGCAAAATGATCAACCCTACATGGTCATGGAGTACCTCGACGGCGGCTCATTGAAAACGCGCCTCGAAGCGTTGCGTGCCACCGGTCAGACCCTGCCGCTCGCCGAAACCGCGCGCATCCTGGACGCGATAGCCAGCGCGCTTGATTATGCGCACGCGCATGGTGCCATTCATCGCGATGTAAAACCAGCGAATATCATTCTCACGTCGGCGAACGAACCGGTGCTGACCGACTTTGGCATCGCGAAGATCGTTGGCGATGCGGCGCAACTCAGCGCGAGTGGCAGCATCGTCGGTTCACCGGCGTACATGTCACCCGAACAAGCCACCAGCAAACCGGTGGACGCGCGCAGCGATTTGTATTCGCTCGGCGTCGTGTTGTACGAAATGACGACGGGGCGTGTGCCTTTCCAAGGCGATTCGCCAACGGCGGTGTTGATGCAGCATCTCAACACTGCACCGCCTGCGCCGCGCCAATTCAACGCGAACATTCCCGAAGCGACCCAAGCCGTGATTCTTAAAACGCTGGCGAAAAATCCGGCGGCGCGCTTTCCCAGCGCGACGGAATTAGCGCGAGCGTTTAGTGCTGCGCTGCGTGGACAAGCGCCCGAGTCACCCACGGTTTCTTCCGGCGAGCAAACCTTGGTCGATGAAAAGGACCCTGCGAAAGATGGACCGCCTATTTTCCAGCCCCTCTCCAAGCCCATCGAATTGACCGAGCGGCGGCAACGCTTGATCGGACGCCTGGGAATTCTCGCGGAACTTTTCGCCCCATTCGTCGGGCGCAAAGTTCCTAAAATCGAGATGCAAGACCGGCGCAGTTTGATCGCGACCATCCTCGGCATCCTCGGCATTCTGCTGGCCGCCCTCCAATTGCTTTCGTCCTTTTTCGATTTGATGCAGCGCCCGATCGGTCCATTGTTCACAGCATTGCCGTATATCATCGTCGCGTTGTTTATCGGCAGTGCAGTGCTGTCGATTTATGTGATCGTGCGTTCGCCGTCCGCCACGAATCGAAAACGCGCTTTCGGCGCATTGGCAATGATCGCCGTGGTCGGAATCGCGTGGGGCGCTTGGATATTTTTTAATCGTGTCCGGCCGGTGGATCGCTTTGTCGTTCTCGTCGCCGATTTCGATAAACGCGGAACGTTGCAAGCGGATGTGGCGTACGCTATCACGCGCGACATCACACAGAACCTGGGGGATGCGAACAAATTGGTCACGCTCGAACGCGCGAACGAGGTCATCAAAGATTCGACCACGGCGCGCGCGCGTGGCACAGAGCGCAAAGCGACCATGGTCATTTGGGGCGTGTATGACGACAAGCGCGTTTATCCAACGGTCGAGGTTTTGAAAATTCCGACGCTCGTGCGTGAATCTGTCGGCGTGCCCTTTATTTTGCAAGCAGCCGCGAACGAGTTGGGGACACCCGTTTCTCCGAATGTCGGCGAGGTGACCCAGTCCGCGCGCCGTCCGGCGACGTTATCGCAAATCGCATTCGATACCAAGACTGAAGACCAAGCGGCGGATTTATCGACGGCGTTGTTGGGCATGGCATTTTACGCCAACGGTGATCCCACGCGTGCCAAGGAATTACTCGACAAAGGCCTGGGACGACTAGAGCCGAGCAAGAACGACATCACCGGTTTGGAGAGTCTATATTTTCAACGCGCAACGGTATTGTACGGTCTAGGGCAACTGAACGATGCGGTGAGCGATTTGCAGCAGGCGATAAAAATCAAGGACAGTTTTGAGGCGCACTATAATCTTGCCCTCCTGTATGCTGAAGTGTGCAATCCAACGCGCCAGCTTGATCGCGCTATCGCCGAAGCCGAAAAAGCGGCGCAAGCCAAATCGAATAACGCGGCGGCGCATCGCTTGCTGGGCGAGTTATATACGCAAGCGGGCAAGTTCACGCCAGCGATTGACGAATTGAATGCGGCGCTCAAAATCGATCCGAATGATCCGCAAACGTACCAAGCACTGGCAACGGCCCAGCAAGCGCGCGGTCAAACCGATGCCGCCAAGAAATCGCAAGCGACGGCGGTATCGCTGTGGCAGAAAATGCTGACGACTTTGCCCACGGATTCGGTGGATGCACGGCTGGCGCGCGGCGATGCTTTGATGAATACCAGCGATTACACGGGCGCGCTTGCCGAATATCAAGCCGCGCAAAAAATCGCGCCGGACGATCCACGGGTGCATCGCGGATTGGGCAACAGCTATTACCATTCAAGCAACCTGGCTTTAGCGGTAAGCGAGTACGAACAGTGGGTCAAACTTTCGCCCAAGGATGCCAGCGCGCGCATTTTGCTCGGTTTGGCGTATGTCGAGGTCCAGCGCACGCCATCGGCAATTGAGCAATTGCAAAAAGCGACTGCGCTAGCCACGTGTTCCGCCGATGCGTACGTCACGCTGGGCAGCATTTATTATCAGCAAAATAATTACGCGCAAGCAATAGATGCTTACACCGCCGCGACCGTCGTCGATCCGAAAAATGCAAATGCTTTTTACATGGCCGGTATCTTGCACTATTTGCAAGACCAATTCGATCCAGCGACCAAAGCGTTAGAGACAGCGGTGGCATTGCAGGCAGATTACACCCAAGCGCATTTTGCGCTCGGCTCGGCGTACTATTTGCAAGGCGCGTATCAAAAAGCGGCGACGGCACGGGAAACGCTGGTCCAACTTGCGCCCAATGTGTCGTACTACCACGAGTCGCTCGCGTATGCGTACGAACATTTGGGGCGTCTGGACGCCGCCGCGAGCGAATATCAAAAAGCGCTTGCGCTTGAGGAAAATGCGCAGACTCGTACGTTTCTCGGTACGGTATTGATGCGCCAACAAAAATATGCGCCCGCGCTGGCCGAATTTCAAAAAGCGATTGCATTGAATCCGAACGATTACTTTGCGCACGGCGCGCTTGGCGATGTGTACGCCGCGCAAGGCAATTGGAACGACGCGATTGTTTCATACCAAAATGCGCTTGCGCGTCAGGACGTAGCAGCTACCCATTTTCAACTCGCGAGTGCGTACGTCGCACAAAATAAAACCGACCTCGCCATCGCCGAATATCAAAAAGCGGCAGCCCTTGATCCAAAGGATCCACTGGCCCGTCTCACGCTGGGAAATTTGTACGGCACGTTGGGGAAATTCGACGAGGCGGTGAAGGAATATCGCGCTGCGCTGGCAATCAAAGCGGATAGCGTCGATGCGTACTTGGCGATAGCAAACACGGAATACAAACGCTGTAACTTGAGCGCAGCCACACAAGCCGCCAGCAGCGCCGCCGCCATCCCGCCGATTCAATCGCGCGCGAAAAGTTATCTCGCCGCGATGTACCTGGCGCAAGGGCGAACCGACGATGCGGCGAAAATCTATAGCGAGTTGCGTAACATGCCCGCCAGTGACTCCATTGCACATCTCGTGGTCGGCGAATATTTCTATCACACGGATAATCTGAGCGAAGCGCAGCGCGAGTTTCAAATCGTTCTTGAAACCGCTAATCTCACGCCCCTATTGGCGTCCATCGCTCATTACGATTTGGGGCAGGTATATTTCGATCAAGACAAATTGATTCCGGCGGAAAGCGAATACAATGCGGCGCTGACTGCTTTTCCGATGAATGCACTCGCGCAAAGTCGTTTGGGGGATTTGGCGATGCGCAAGGGCGATTTTGCTGGCGCACTCAAAGCATACGATCAAACGACAGCATTATTGCCCAGCTACGCCCAAATCGATTCTGAAACTATGGCGACGATGAATGTCAGTTTGCCGGTAGCGCGTTCGCTGGCATTGGCGCGGCAAAATAAACGCGACGAGTCAAACGCCGCGCTCGACCAAGGATCCGCGCAAGCGCAACGTTATTTGAGCTTACGACCGCAATCGCCGACGGCGCATTTTATCCTGGGGTATATTTATCTTGTGCGTGGGGATAATTCAAAAGCAGACGCACAGTTTGCCACGGCGATTCAATGCGATCAATCAATGACCGCTTTGCGCGCGCGTGTGCAAGAGGAACTCGCAAAAATAAACGGCGCAGGCAATTAATTTCGCAAACGACTCGACCCCAATCTCACCGAGCTATTGATCTTGCTTCAGCGGCTCTACGGACTGCGGAATCCGCACGCAAATTTTTGTGCCTTGCTTGGGCGCGCTTGCAATATCGAGCGTGCCGTCCAAGCGCATGGCGCGCTCACGCATAGAACGTAATCCCAAATGACCGGGAAATGTTCCCGATGGGTCGAACCCAGCGCCGTTGTCGCTGACGCACAGCACAGCGTGAGCATCGTCGCAACGCAATTGCAGTGTAATTTTCGTTGCGTGCGCGTGCTTGACGCTATTGTGCATCGCTTCTTGCGCGATGCGATATAACGCCTCTTTCGCTTCGAAACTCAACTCCGGTTCGCCCATGAATCTTGCTTCCACCTGCAAATGATGCCGCACCCGTACGGCATTTGCTTGCTTGGTCAATGCGCCCACCAACCCTTCCGATTTTAACGCTTCGGGTCGTAACTCAAAAATCAGAGCGCGCATTTCTGCCAAACCTGCTTCGGCCAGCGACGATACATAGTCGAGCGGCTCGACGAGCGCCGTTTTCAAATCCAGCTCTGGCGAATCATCATTCAATATTTCGCGCGCGGTCTGCGCGCCGAGTTGAATGCCGTACAACGCCTGCGATACCGAATCGTGCAATTCCCGCGCGAGACGCTGGCGTTCTTCCAGCGACGCAATCTCACTGGCTTGAGTATATAAACGCGCGTTTTCGATTGCGAGCGCCGCTTGATTCGCAAATGACATCGCCAGCGCCGAGTCCTCTTCTGCCAAGGGACAACACAGATCGCGAAAGTACAACGAGATACCGCCATACACTTGGTCTTTGATGAGTATCGGAATGCCGAGCATCGCCTGAAAATTTTGCTTTGCCCAATTGACCAAATAATCGCGATTATCCGTCGCACCCGGTAGAATCAGCACGTTATCGAAATCCGTGATGATCACGGGACGGCGTTGGGCAATCGCTTGACCGACGATGCCTTCCCCGATCGGAATTTTCATTTGGGGCAAAATGTCTTCTGGAATGTTGCGCGCCGCCCGAGGAAGCAGAATGTTCGATTCGACATTCATGCGATAAATCACAGCAGTGTCGGTGCGCAAAACGCGGCACGCTTGTTCAAGAATGTAACCAAGGATTTGATCGGACGGCGTATTGGAATTAAGAATCGCGAGGATGCCGCGCAGCGATTCAGCCACTTGGCGGCGGCGTTCCACATCTTCCAGACGGATGTGCTCGGCTTGCAATAGCTGGGCGTTTTCAATCGCGATGGCGGCGTGTTTGGCGACGGCTTCGGCAAAGCGCGCATGCTGCATGGTGAAAAAATTCGGCTGCGTGTGACTCATCCGCAAAAAGCCAATGATACGGTCACGCGCGATGAGTGGGATAGCCATCCACGCGCGCACATCAACGAAATATTTGGCGAGGTCACCCAGACTCTCAACGTAAATGCGATTGAACGCTGTATCTGACCAAACATCGCCGACGATGTAAGGTGGACCCCTTTGTCAAGACACTGACGGAGGCATATTTCAGATAGAAAATCCTCCTTGGGTAAAAGATGACTTTGCCGTGCAGCTGTAGCCGTAGTCGTCGGGGTTGTGGATGCTGTGGGCAACTGGGTTTCAGTTG
>JACRMI010000057.1 GCA_016215025.1 Chloroflexota bacterium | reverse complement strand
TTGAAACGCACGGGCAAACAATTCGGCTTGACTGGGTTGTGGCATCGCAGACCTCACGGGAGAGTGTGCCACACACTATCTCAAGGCTATGTGATTGTCAAAGTGCGATAAGATTTACTCAACCCTGGAATACAGGCTAAGTCGCGCTCGTCGCTCCCTGGGCAAATTGGATGCGCTTGGGTTGCGAATCGGTTGATGGAGCAATCGGCGGAATGGTCACCAGCAACGTATAGATCGCCGCACCGCTATTCTCTGTTGCGATTTTGATTACATAGTCCTCTGTCCTGGGTAGTACTCCGCTCCAATTGGACGAGCCCGCGCCAAACGTTTTGAGCGGATTGCCATCTGCGCCGCTGATTTCGAGCAACAGATTCGCTTGCTTGGAGAACGCATTGACGGTCATCGTTTGCCCCGCCAGCGCGCGCAAGATGAAACTGTCAATCCCGTTGGGTACGAGATTGCCTTCAAGCGTCGCCGATGTGCCGCCTGGCGGAAATGCGATGCGCTTTGGCGGTGAATTCCCAGGCGTTGGTGTTGCCAGCGGCGGAATGGTGATTTGAAGTGCATAGGTCGCCGCGCTTGCATTTTCCGCGATAATACCGATCACATAATCTTGCGTTGTCGGCAAAATGCCGCTCCAATTGGACGAACCCGCGCCGAAAGTTTTGAGCGGATTGCCATCCACACCAGTGATTTGAAGCAGGAGTGGAACCTTGGACGTCAATACATTGACGGTCATCGTTTGCCCCGCCAGCGCGCGCAAGATGTAGTTGTCCATTCCGTTAGGCGCCAGACTGCCTTGAAGCGTCGCCGATGTGCCGCCGGGTGGAAACGCAATGCGTTTGGGCGATGATGGTGGATTTGTTGTGGAATGATTGATCCGAACGCTTGAGACCATCTGCTCAAAGATGCTGAATCGTGCGGCGATGGCTTGCTCGAATCCAAGCGTTTGCATCATCCGAGCACCCTGAGCGTCAACCGAGGTCGTCAATCGCACATCGAGTTCGTCGCGTTGACTGTAATAGACCGCCATCAAGAATGGCAAGTCGTCCCATTGGTCATTGTGTCTCACGCCCCAGATGAACTCAAAACCTTCTGCGCTATCCATCGCGATGGGTTTCTCCCAGTGGATTTTGTATCCGCCTTGATTATTTTCCCACGAATGCGGATTGGCTAACGCACTATCCTTCAGCGGTCGGGAGTACAACTCCAACCGCACGTAACTGTGTCTGTCGGGTGATCGGAAATCCACTGAGTCATCAGTCAGCGGGACGACGCTCCAACCCGATGGATAATCAACCGTCACCTTTTGTTTGAACACGTAGGTTTTCCAACTGGTGTTTGTAGTCGCGTTCAAAGCGTCAGTGGCGGTTGGAATGAGCAAAGTAGGCGGCGGTGTTTCCGTTTGAGTTGTAGGCAGCGCATTTTTCAACTTGCCCGCCTGTTGCAACGCTTGAATAATCCTGGGATCAGCGCGCCGATCTCCGCCCACAAATCGTTCGGGTGATTCGGGATAGCCCAGTTGGATGCGGACCGAGTGATCGCGTTCAACAAGCAGTGTGTCAATCACCGCGCCATTGAAGCTTTGCGACGAGTAACTCGCCCAGAACGCGTCAACATAAATCGGTTGGTGAGCGACGCAGACGACGAAAGGAATACCTGACGTAGGTACCTTGAATTGCTTGATTTTTTCATAGCCCGAAGGTGTGAGTGCGATGGTGTGAGTCTCTTGCGAATACGCGGCAATATCGTCAAGCGAGAGAACTGGCTTGTTCTCCAACTGAAGCGAGTCGAGAGGCGCATTCAAAATTTCGGTCGCGGTGAATTTTTGGGCGGGGAGGTAAATTGCAAAACCTTCTGTAATGATTTGCACTGGCATAGGCGTTGTCGTTGCGCACGCGCTCAACAAAAGCAACGCGGCCCAGAGCAAATGGATAATCGTGTTCGATTTCATCTTGTTCTACTCGCTGAATTTTTTCCAATCTGACTCATACTGCGTCTGAGGGCAGCCAAGTTGTTGTCTACAAACGCGTAGAAATACTGACTGCCCCAATGTTCAATATTCATTGCGGGTATCCCAATCGAGACGATGGCGCGAATTGCCTCCAATAATGGAAAGGCGTCTTTTTCTTCACTCGCCAGCGGACGAACATCTGCGTATCCCTCCAGAAATGCTTTTTCAAATTCCTGCTCTTGCGGCGTATTCCTAATCGTCAGCAATAAACTAACGATATCGTACGCGCGCCAACTCAACCCGCAAAAATCAAAATCGATGACAGTGATTGCGCCATTATCCGCGACCAAAGCATTTGCACGAATCACATCGCCGTGAATTATTCCGTACGACAATCCTCGTAATTCGCCAAGACCCAGTTGCAAAATTTGAGCCGATTCGCGGAGGTATGCCCAATCGTTCATTCGGTCAAAAGCTTCTTCCTCAAATATCGTGACCGCGTCTTGAATCATCTTCTCGAAATCGAGCCTGGGTCGGTTCAACGTGAACGGCATTAGGTCAGAAAGCTCGTGAATTCTTGCGAGGATTTGACCAAACGCGCGGACGGCGTTAATGCTGGGACGATTTCGTAGAATGACGCCTTCGACAAATTGGGGCAATACTCCAAACCGAATGCCCTCGGGGGCGAAAAAACTGAGTTGGTACTCGCCCGAGTTTCTAGGAACAGCAGGTGCCACAGTCACGCCCGAAGCATAGAGATAATCCACAAATTGCCATTCAGCGGATATTTCGTCTGCCGTCCGTTGTCCGTGTCGATAGATGTAAAGGACGTACTTGCCCTGTGAGCAAGTAACCAAGTAGACATCGCGGAGGGTTGAGGTCATCAATTGACATCCTACCTCCGTCAGTCCGTATTCTTCTTCGAGTCGAAGAGCCAGTGCGTCACGTTGCAAGAACGATTTTGAAATTGGAAAATGGTTCATCCAGACGCTGGCCCTTTTTTATCGGTTACCGTTCCGCGCGACTTGCCGAACCACACAACAGTCGTCAAAATGACGACGACACACAGCATCGCCGCGAAAAATATCGTATAGGGGAAAATGTAATCGAACAAATTGTAGAGCGTCTGGCTCATCCGTCCTCCTACGGTGCAACATTTGGTCCATATCAAGTTGTTGATTAGGAACAGCGCCGCGAGACCACCAAGCGCAAAGCCATCGAGCAGAAGCAAGATCGCTAAGAATCGCTTCCTCATTTTTTCCTTTCAAAAACCCAAATACAAAAGCACGGTGGCGATGATACGCTCACCGCGTCGCTCGCCCCACACGATCACCGTGCGATTCTCTGGAATGTCGTCTATCGAGCCAGGTTCGATGAGTTGTTGCACTCGCCCTATCGGCGGACTCACCTGATATTGTTTTGCCGTTACATCTTTGTAGATGGTTGTTGCGTGATTGACGACGATTTCCACAACAGGACCGTCAAATGTTTTTTCGATTTTGACGCTGAGGTCGGGATTCAAAACTTGCCTGGGAGTAATGTTGCCTGTTCCCAGGAACAAACTATTGTCGGCGCGACGTACCACGATGCCCGATAAATCCATTGGTTGCGTCGGCAATTCCTTGGCGCGCTCCATATCCAATTTCATTTGAATGCTTTGGGAATTGCCATCCGAAATCACAATCGGCTGTTCGGCTTGTATCGGTTTCGTCGCAAGCAAAGTTCCCGCGACAAATGCCGCGCCCATCAGCAACAACGCCAGCACAACCACACCGACGTCGATTCCTGTCGTTCGATTCATTTCATTCTTCCAATTATTCATATCGTAACGCATCGATTGGATTGAGTCGCGCGGCGCGCAACGCAGGATACAATCCGAACACGATGCCCGTGGCGATGGCAACCACAAACGCGACTGGGATGCTTTCAACATCGAGGAGCGCGATTCCTTGGTTCAACGCTGCGGCAACGGGAATGCTCAACACGCCGACTGCAATCCCGAGCAAACCGCCCGCCGCGCTCAAGACAATCGCTTCAAGCAAGAACTGTGCGATTAAATCGCGTCGCCGCGCGCCCACTGCCATCCGAATGCCAATCTCACGCGTGCGTTCGGTCACGCTGACGAGCATCACGTTCATAATTCCAATGCCGCCGACGACGAGTGAAACGATGGCGAGCGCAGTCAGGAGAAGCGAAAAACTGCGCGCCGTTTCTTGCTGTACGCCCAACACATCGCGCTTGGTCGTCATTCGAAAATCGTCTTCAAATTTGCTGTCGGCTTGTGCCGCGATGCCGTGCTGTTGTCGCAAGTACATCGCGATTTGCGCTTTGGCTTCTTCGATGCGCGATTCGTCGTTTGCGTGCGTGATGATCGAGACCCAGGGTTCCTTATCGAAAAAATTTCGAATCGCGGTACTAATCGGCAGATACAACGCATCGTTTGGACGCGATGTGGCGCGATCCTCGGCATCAATCGTTTCCAATTGCGCGATCACTCCAATCACTTCGCACGGTTTGCGGTTGACCCAGAGGGTTTCACCGATTGGATTGTCACCCATAAACAAATCTTGCGCGGTCTGATAACCCAGAACGCAAACGGACGCGCCCTCGATCACTTCAGCATTTGTAAAGAAACGTCCTTGTCCGACGAGCGCGCTTGTCTTTAGCGGTCTACCCTCGACCCAGTGGATCGGTTGGACTTGGTTTTGCGCGAGAACACTGACCAGTGCATCCGCATCGGTGCCTTGAAATGACAAATCGATGGTCTCACGGTCGTGACGCAACTTCGCCGCGCCGCGCACCGACATTTCTACGCGGTCGATGAAACGCACGGCGCGCGGCAAGCTCAAGCCATCTTCGTATGCCAATGGCTTGCCTGCAAGCACCGTTTGCCCATTCTTCATTGTCAGCGCCGTCGTGATTTGAATTTGATCCGAACCCAGGAATCGAAAATTTGCTTCGACGGCGGCACGCGCGCCGTTACCCAGCGCGAGCGTCGCAATCACGGACGCGACCCCGATGATGATGCCCAGGGTGGTCAGCGCCGTCCGCAATGGATTGGATCGAATCCCGCGCATCGCCGTGAAAAGAGAATCCAAGAGCGACATTAAACTCAACATGACTTGGCTCTGCGCGCATTGACAACCAACTGGATGAATGCGCCGAGCAATCCCCAAAATATCATCGAGACCGCCACAAAGACTTGGGGGATTCTCAAGAACCATGGGATCGTATCGTGGGCGTTCGCGGAAGTTGGATCTCCGATCAGTTGAATAGACCAGTAATAGATTTCGTAACCAAAAAACTGGGCGGGAAAGTTGTACAGGAAAATGTTATCCTGGGGCCATTGCAAAGCGACGAGCAATCCTGTCGCAATTGCGAATATCAAAAACCCCAGAACAATTCTCCACCTGGCAGAAACTCGGATGATGCGGAGAAGCACGATACACGCAAAGATGCAGAGTCCATAAAGCATCGAAAGCAGAACAAGTGGGACCAGCAGGTTGGAAATCATATCCGAATGCTTCCTGTCGTCTTCATCTACTCACAACCTGCTCGCCTTCACGCAGACCGTTAACAATTTCGACGTATTGATTGCCGCGTAATCCAATCTGGACTTGGTGCACTTGGCTTTGACCACGCGCTTCATTCCACACTTGGACTTGCGCGATTCCATCTGCGTTCGCGTGCGCCAGCGCGCGCGGCAAGCGCAATACGCTCGCGCGTTTGGCAATCTGAATCGAAGCGTCTGCTGTCATCCCAGGCGCGATACCCGTTGGCACTTGGTCAAGTTGGATGTAAATCGGATAGATCGGGCTTGCGCTCCCAGTCTCGCGTAGCGGTACGATTCGTGTCACCTTGCCACTCAAGACGAGTTCGGGCTGGGCATCCAAATAAATCTGCGCCGCTTGACCGATTTGAATCAAGCGATAATCTTCCTCGGTCACCGTCGAGCGCACTTGCAAATCCTGAGGATCACTCAATTGAATTAGCGCCGTGCCCGCATTGGTCGTATCACCCACTTGTGCTCTAACTGTCCATAATCACGACATCGTGTGCGGTTTACCTTAAATTTCTAGCCGGGGAAGTAATCACGACATCGTGTGCGATTTCGGCGAAACGCCGGTAGCACTTCACACACCGACTCGTTCAAACGAAACTGCCGCGTTT
>JACRMI010000006.1 GCA_016215025.1 Chloroflexota bacterium | reverse complement strand
TCCGAATGGTGACTGCGCCGATCCCAAGATTGCGATCTATCAATCGACCCAGGATGATTTCACCAAGGGCGTGATGCCGACCAAACCCGCCTGGGCTCCCGGTGGTCCGGATTACAAAGCCCCCGGCGCTGCGGTAGCCAGTTCGTCGGCTGCGCCTGCGCCCACTTCTGCTGCGGTTGCATCCAGCGCGCCTAGCATGGATGCGTTGATTGCCGCCGCTAAAGCCGAAGGCCAACTGACCACTATCGCCTTGCCGCATGATTGGTGCGGTTACGGCGATGTCATCTCAGGTTTCCAGAAAAAGTATGGTTTGAAAATCAACGAATTGAATCCGGATGCCGGATCAGGTGATGAAATTCAAGCCATCATTGCGAACAAGGACAACAAAGGACCGCAAGCACCCGATGTTATCGACGTAGGTTTGTCGTTTGGTCCTTCCGCCAAGGCGGACAAGTTGATCCAGCCCTACAAAGTCGCGACCTGGAGCACGATTCCAGACAGCGCCAAGGATGCCGATGGTTACTGGTATGGCGACTATTACGGCGTCTTGTCCTTCCAAGTCAACAGTGATCTCGTCAAGACCCCGCCCCAGGATTGGGCCGACCTCTTGAAAGCCGATTACAAAGGCATGGTCGCGCTCGCCGGTGATCCCCGCGCGTCGAACCAAGCGATCCAAGGCGTCTACGCTGCCGGTTTGAGCACCGGTGCCAAGACCGCCGCCGATGCTGGTAAAGCCGGCCTCGACTTTTTCAGCAAACTGAATAAAGCCGGTAACTTTGTCCCGACGATCGGTAAAGCCGCATCGCTGGCTCAAGGTGCAACCCCCATCATCATTCGCTGGGACTATCTCTCCCTCGCCGACAATGACACCTTGAAAGGCAATCCGAAGGTCACCACGATCGTGCCCAAGACGGGCGTGGTCGCGGGCGTCTACGTTCAGGCAATCAGCGCGTATGCGCCTCACCCGAACGCCGCGAAACTCTGGATGGAATACTTGTACTCGGACGAAGGTCAACTCGGTTGGCTAAAGGGTTACTGCCACCCGATTCGCTACAACGACCTCGCCAAGAACAACAAGATTCCTGCCGATGTCGCTGCCAAGTTGCCTCCCGCCGCCGCTTATCAAACAGCCGTCTTCCCCTCGTTGGAAGATCAGAACGCTGCTAAAGAAGTCATCACCAAGCAGTGGGATACGGTCGTCGGCGCGAACGTCAAGTAACTCCCCTCACCCTTCCCTCCCCCGTCTGTGACGGGGGAGGGTCAGGCAGGGGGATAAACGGAGTAATTGATGGCTCAAGCAGTCGGAGTCGATACACAATTTCCCACAGTCTCACATGCCAAAACTAGTTCAATCTCCTGGGATTGGATTGGTGTAGTTCCTTTCTTCCTTTTCGCAATCTTGTTTTTACTCTTGCCCACCGCTTATCTGGTAATCGGCGGTTTTTTTGATGGCGAAATCAATCTCAATCCAGGGTGGCTCATCAGCCACTTTACGCTCAAAAACTTTCAGGAACTTTTCACACCGTCCATCCTCGATGCGTACACGATCAGCATCAGAGTCAGCGCAACCACCGCTATCGGCGGCGCGTTCTTTGGATTTTTGCTTGCTTACGCTGCGATTTTGGGTGGACTACCGCGCGGAATTCGCACCGCGTTGTTGACCTTTTCCGGCGTTGCCTCGAACTTTGCCGGAGTTCCGCTCGCCTTTTCTTTCATCGCCACGCTCGGACGCCTCGGGCTGGTCACCTTACTTTTACAGAATGTTTTTGGATTCAATCTCTACAGTACCGGTTTCAACATCCTGAGTTTTTGGGGTCTGTCAGTCACGTACATGTATTTTCAATTTCCGCTCATGGTCCTCATCATGGCTCCTGCACTCGACGGTTTAAAGCGCGAGTGGCACGAGGCGGCAGAAAATCTCGGCGCTAGCTCGCTTGAATATTGGCGCTATATTGCGCTGCCCATTCTTTTGCCGACGATCATTGGCACGACGCTCCTGCTCTTTGCGAATGCGTTTGGCGCAGTCGCGACCGCCTACGCCTTGACTGGCAGTTCGCTCGGCATCATCACCATTTTGCTTTACGCACAAATTCGCGGCGACGTGCTGCACAATCCAAACCTAGGTTATGCGATGGCATTTGGCATGATCGCGATCACCGGCATATCGAACGGCTTGTACATTTGGCTGCGCGGACGAAGCGAAAGGTGGCTGCGATGAAGCGCAACACGTTTTGGTCATGGCTCATTATCGTCCTGGGCATCTTGTACTTTTTCGTGCCCCTCATCGCCACCCTCGAATTTTCGCTGCGCATCAAGCGCGGAGAATATACTCTCGGCGCGTACGAAATCGTTTTGAACGATCCCAGGTTTCAGCAAACGTTTTCGTATTCCCTCATCTTGGCGCTTGCCACGATTGTCTTTGGCGTGCTGCTCTTTGTGCCGACGGCTTATTGGATTCAACTCAAGATTCCTGGGATCCGTCCCATCGTCGAATTCATTACACTGTTGCCACTGGTCATCCCGGCGATTATTCTGGTGTATGGCTTGATTCGGACTTTTAACAGCAGTTCGCTTATACCCATGACGAGTGACGAACGATCCACGGACCTGCTTTTAATGTTCGGCTATGCCGTGCTTTCGATGCCGTATATGTATCGCGCCATCGACACGGGCTTGCGCGCGATCGACGTGCGCGCGTTAACCGAAGCCGCGCAGAGTTTGGGCGCGAATTGGTTTACGATTCTCTTTCGCGTCATTCTGCCCAACCTGCGCGTGGCGATCCTGAGCGGCGCATTTCTCACGCTGGCAATTGTCATCGGTGAATTTACGCTCGCCAGTTTGCTCGACCGACCGGCGTTCGGACCGTACATGCAAAACCTCGGCGCGAATCGCGCGTACGAACCGGCGGCGCTCGCCATCATCAGCTTTGCATTGACGTGGGCATCGATGGGCGTTCTGCAATTTCTCGGTCGCGATAGCCGCGATTCAAGCCGCGTGGTCGGTCACGGCTAAATTTTTTCGCTGTCTCACTGTCCTCCTGCTCCACTGTTCACTGATTACTGTTTACTGGAGTTACCATGGCTTTTCTTGAACTCTACAACGTCCGCAAAAGTTTTGGAACAGTTAATGCGGTTGAATCTTTTAATTTGCAAGTTGAACGCGGCGAACTTGTTTCGTTTCTTGGACCCAGTGGCTGCGGCAAAACCACCACGCTGCGCATGATCGCGGGCTTTGAGCTGCCGACGAGTGGGACCGTTTTGATCAATGGCAAAGATTTTACCTACGTCCCGCCGAACAAACGCAATATTGGTATGGTGTTTCAGTCTTATGCGCTCTTTCCCAACATGACCGTCGCCGACAACATCGGCTTTGGCTTGCGCATCGCCAAGCAACCGTCGAACGAAATCAAAAAGCGCGCGGAAGAAATGCTAGCGTTGATTCACATGTCTGGACTCGGCAATCGCTATCCGTACCAACTGTCCGGCGGTCAACAGCAACGCGTTGCGCTCGCGCGCGCGCTGGCCTTCAGTCCCCAAGTGTTGCTGCTCGACGAACCGCTGTCGGCGCTCGACGCCAAGATTCGCGTGTCGCTCCGCAGCGAAATTCGCTCGATCCAGCAAAAGCTGGGCATCACCACGATTTACGTGACGCACGATCAAGAAGAAGCGTTGTCACTTTCAGACCGCGTCGTCGTGATGAATAACGGACGCATGGAACAAGTCGGTTCGCCATTCGAAATCTACAACTTCCCCAAAACGGAATTCGTGGCGCAGTTTGTCGGCACGCTCAATCGACTGCAAGCGCAAGTGAGCGATGCGGTAATGGGTTTGCTAACGGTCGATGGGCAATCAATTCAGACCAAACAATCGCTCGAAGGTTTCGCCAACGGCGATGCAGTTACAATTTCGCTGCGTCCCGAGCGCGTGAGTTTCTACAACGATGTGCAAAAGGTCAACTGCTTGGATTGCACGATTGAAAACATTGCTTTCCTGGGTTCTATCGTGCGCATCCAAGTACGCACCGGCGAGAATATGTTTTACATGGACACGTTCAACAACCCGTTCCTCGAGCTGCCCAAGGTGGGCGACAAGACCAAGATTACATTCTCGGCGGAAGCCGTGCTGGTGCTGAAACAATCGACGTAGAAAAACCCTGGAAGGTTTACGAAACCTTCCAGGTTTTTATTAGCGCATCCATTCCTTTGCGTTCGAATATTTTCCTCGCCCGCAGCCCCGGCGATTCGCGTCGCTCGATTCGATTCCACACGGGTGCTAGAAATTTCTCCTCGCCGCGTCCGCGACGCCGCAAGCCTGCTTCTGCGATCTTCACCAGCTCGTCGATCAAATTCGGCGCTGGTTCCTTTGCCCTTAATCCATCGCGCACGACTTGGCGTCGATACATCAACATCGATTGCCATGCAGCGTCGCCCAAAGTGTTCGTAAAGTACGCAGCAACTTGCGGCAGCGATTCGACCCAGCCGAGGATGAGCGCATTCGCGGCGAATGGTTCATCGGGTGGTTGTTGACACGCGGGACGGACTTCGATTGTGGATTGCGCCACACGCGCGCGCGCCGAATTCCAGACGTAATGCTCGTGGAAAAGAAAATCGTCAAACAGAGTTTGGGAGTATGGGAGTAATTGAGTAAATGGTAATTGGATCTGCTTAAAGCCATCGCCATCAGGCAGAACGAAACATTGATAGGCGCAGAGATAGCGAATGAATTCTTCAATCGAAATAAATTTACGCGGCGTCATGCCATACCGGAGTTCCCCTAGTTCCCCTAATTTCCCTTCTCTCCCCGAAAGGAATTTGCCCGGTCTACCTACATAGACAGATGAGTTGGCGCACAACGCGATGAGCGGCGCAGAGAGTAAATTCATCCAGTTGATCGCGTCGAGCAACTCCGCGCGGCAAATATCGACGTGCGTTTGGTCAGCCGCCGTCGTCGTCAGCTTGAGCCACGGCGCGCCGACTGCCTTGTGCAATGCGGCATAACGTGGACGCGGCGTCATCAATGGCAAGGTTGGAGGCGTGCGCGGTTGAATGCCAAAGCCAAGCAGAAATATTCCGCGCGATTCCGCCACACGCGCGACGAGCGCAATCGCCTGATTGTACGCCTCTTGCAACTGCCACAAGTCTTCGCGCGGTCCAATCGACAACTCAATCGTCCCGCGACCAACTTCGACGGCGATGTTCAAGTCGCCACGCTCAACTGCGTAGATCAGGTCTTGCGCTTGGGGATTGTTGTAGATCGGTTTGAAGCCAGGTTCGGCGAGGAGTGGTCCCCAAAGTTGAGACACATCACCGGCGCGACCATCGGCAGTGATGAGAGGAAACTCTGCTTCGCGACCCACTTGCCGAATCGGACGCAGTTGCTCACGGAAGCAAGATTCAAAACGTGTGGCGATGTCAGCGATAAGCTTGTCACTCTGAGCAACGCGAAGAGTCTTATTTGTCACGGCGAGATTCTTCGCTTCGCTCAGAATGACATGGGCATCCTTCGACTGCGCCGCTTCGCAGCTCCGCTCAGGATGCTTATTTATCAATTTCTTTGACGACATTTGGCAACGTGACAAACTGGCGGCAAATCGCGCTCGCCTTGGTATTTTTGCTATCGCGATCAATGACCTCGGTGAATAAAATCGCTTTCATGCCCATTGCGAGCGGACCTTCCACATCATTGCTCTCGCGGTCGCCGACGTGAGCCATTTGCGCAAGCGGCACACCCAACTCTTTCGACGCGTGTTCAAAGACAACGGGCGATGGCTTGCTCGCGCCCACTTCGTCCGAGAAAACGAAAACGCGGAAGCAATCCAAGATGCCTTGGCGCTGCATCAACGCGCGCAGACCTTTTCCGGTGGTATGAATCGTGTCGGAGATGATCGCGAGCGTGTAATGCTTTGACAACTTGTTGAGCGTTTCATTCACGCCGGGCAAAAAGTCCGGCGGAATCATCACTTCCATGTCTTGTACTTTGCGGACGACATCGGGAAAACCGGGCGTCAACGGAATGTGCAGGAAATCGTACGCGTTCTTCAAGCGCGATGCGACGCTTGGCGTGTGATGTTCGTTCTTCCACGCGTAATTGAATTGTTGATTTGCATACTTGAACGCCTCGGCGATTTGCTCTGGGGTGATTTGAGAATGATAATTGGTAATTTCATCGACCAGCAATTGCAAACGCGCTTGCGGCTTGGTCGGCAAACCCAATGCCGCACGCCGCTTTTCGTCAGAATCGTCTGCGACGAGCGTATCCCAAAAATCGAATGTGATGGCTTGAATCATTAACTATACCTCAAAATAAAATTGGACGCAGACAAACGCGGATGAACGCTGATAAAAAGATCTGTTTCCGCGTTTGTCCGCGTTAATCCGTGTCCTGAAATCTACATTTTGATTCTCTCGCCTTTGGGATCCCACAGCGGTTCGTGTTCCACCGTCGCGACGATGTGTTCGCCGAAAAGTTCAACGTCGAGTGCCGTGCCAACGGGCGAGTGTTCAAGTGGAAGATATGCGTACGCGATGCTCTTGCCGACGGAATAACCATATCCGCCCGACGTAATCCATCCAACGATCTTATCGCCGCAGCGCACTGGCTCATTGCCGAGCGCAATTGCGGTTTTGTCGGCGAGCGAGAGGCAGCACAATTTGCGTTTGACGCCTTCCGCTTTTTGCTTCAGCAATGCATCGCGGCCATTGAAATTTCCTTTGTCGAGACGAACCGCGAAACCCATCCCCGCTTCGAATGGTGAGTAGTCGGGCGTGATGTCAGCGCCCCAGTATCGATAACCTTTTTCGAGTCGCAGCGAGTCGATGGCACGATAACCCGCCGCGACGATTCCATCTTGCTGTCCCGCTTGCCAAAGTACGTCCCACAAACGTTGACCGTATTCCATCGGGCAATAAAATTCCCAGCCGAGTTCACCCACGTACGTCACGCGCACCGCCAGCGTCGGCACATCGCCCACCGCAATATTTTGCGCCGTCATGTACGGAAACGCTTCGTTCGACACATTCGATTTGGTCACGCGCTGCAAAATCGCACGCGCTTGCGGACCCCACAAACCGATGCAGGCGTACTGCGCCGTCACATCTTCGATCACGACGTCTGCATCCTCCGGCATATTCAGTCGAATCCACGAGCGATCATGTTCGCCAAACGTCGTGCCCGTGATGATGCGAAATCGATCCTCGGCAAGTCGCGTCACCGTGAAATCGCATTCGATGCCGCCGCGCGGGTTGAGCATCTGCGTGTAAACGACCGAGCCAACCGGTTTATCGATGTCGTTGTCGCAAAGGAATTGTAGCGTGGGGAGTGCGTCTTGGCCGTGAATCTCAAACTTGCTGAACGACGTTTCATCGAACAAGCCCGCGCGTTCGCGTGTGCCGATGTGTTCCGCCTCGATTGCAGAAGAATAATTTTGCGCTGCCCAGCCCTTCGGTTGGTAAATAGCTGACTGCTGATGGCTGACGGCTGACGGCTCGTTGTTATTCGTGGTCTGCGGTCTGTTGTCGGCGGTCGCATTTCGCTCAAACCAATTGGGGCGTTCCCAGCCCGACTTTTCGCCAAAGCTCGCGCCGAGTTCTTTCAATCGATAATACGCAGGTGAGAGGCGCAACGGTCGCGCTGACGAGCGTTCTTCGTTCGGATAATGAATGTCGTAATATTTTGCGTACGTCTCGACGGTGCGTGCCAACGTGTACGCCTGGCTCGAATAGTTCGAACCAAAGCGGCGCAAATCGAGTCGCCACAAATTCCATTCGGGATGACCTTCGATGATCCATTCTGCCATCGCCTTGCCGATGCCGCCCGCGCTGGCAAGACCATGAGCGCAGAATGCCGCCGCCGTCCAAAAACCTTTGACGACGGTCGGACCGAGCAAGAATTCTGCGTCGGGCGTGAATCCTTCGGGACCGTTCAACAGCATGTTTACTTCGGCATGTTCGATGATGGGCGTGCGCTGAATGAGACCATCCATCAGCGGCTGAAATCGATCCCAGTCCGGCGGCAGCAAGCGATTGTTGAAATCTTGCGGAATGCCGTCGAGTCCCCAGGGCGCGGGCATTCGCTCGTAACCACCAGCGATCAAGCCGCCTACTTCTTCGCGCCAATAAACCAGATGATCGGGATCGCGCATCGTCGGCAGATTTTTCGGCAAGCCAGGAATCGGGCGCGTGATGAGGTAGAGGTGCGCCATCGGAATCACGGGCAGATACAAACCGACCATCGATGCGATTTCGCCCGCCCATTGTCCACCCGCGTTCACGACGATTTCCGTTTGAATCGTGCCTTTGTCGGTAACGACCGCCGTCACTCGATTATTTTTTGTTCTGATCGATTGCACGCGCGTCATCGTGAAAAAGCGCGCGCCGAATTTTTTCGCGCCTGCGGCGAGCGCGTACGTCACGCCACTCGGATCGACCATGCCATCGGTGGGCAGATAGACCGCGCCCAGCACGCCATCGGGATTCATGATCGGAAAAAGTTTGAGCGCGTCTTCCGTGCTGATCAATTCGAGCGGCAAGCCAAACGAACGCGCGAGCGCGACCTGGCGTTTCAATTCGACGAGGCGTTCGGGCGACGAGGCGAGACGCAGACTGCCGACTTCGCGCCAGTTTGGATCGTATTCGGTTTCTTCTTTTAGTCGGCGATACAGATCGACGCTGTAACGAATCATCTTGGTGAGATTGACATCGCTGCGCAGTTGACCGACCAGCCCCGCCGAGTGAAACGTCGAGCCGCTCGTCAGTTCATTGCGTTCGAGGACGACGACATCGCGCCAGCCCATCTTAGCAAGGTGATACGCGATGCTGCATCCGCCAATCCCGCCGCCGATCACGACGACGCGCGCTTGAGTTGGTATAACTGCCATGAATACTCCTCAATTTATTCCCCACAGAATCACACGGAAGAACACAGAAAAAACACCCATCTGTCATGCTTCGCTGCGCTCAGCATCTCGTTATTCGAAAAATGAGATTCTTCGTCGCATCGCCATCTTGCATGGCGCAACCGCTCCTCAGAAGGACAGACTAACTTTTACTTCCGTGTGTTTCTGTGTACTTTTGTGGCTAAAATTCTTTCACCCAATCCACATATCGCTTATCACGAATCATTTCCGCCATGCGGTTGAAATGCTTGTCGGCGTACGCGCGAAAATCGAAATCGAGTTTCGAGATGCCGATCTGCACCATGCCCCACATCGCCTCGCGACAGTCCGATGCGATCTTCATCAGCTTGTGGCGCGCCATGCGTCGCGATGTCGCTTCGCCGAAATAGCATTGCAGCAAAAATTGATCCTGCTCGTCGCTGAAACCATGATGCACCGCAAAGTTCGCCAAATCGAATACGATATCGCCCATGCCCGCGTATTCCCAATCGATAATGCGAAGCGCGCCATCGTCCAGAAAATTTTCGTTGAGCAAATCGTTGTGACATGGATGCGGCGTGAATGGATCGCGCAGAAACGCCGTTTCGATTTCGTTCATCCGTGCCATCAGCCAATCGAAATTGTCTGGGAATTGGACAGTGTATCGTCGTGCGGTTGCGGCGTAATCTTCGACCATGCGAAACGGCGAGAATGTTCCTGGGATGGCGGGCATGGCATGAATCCGCTTGAGCGTTTCGGCAACACGCCGAATATTTTCTGGCTTGCCAATTTCTTCGCGGGGCAACGGACGCGCAGCTAGAAATCGCGTGACGAGATAACCCTCTGGCTCGATGAAATACACCACCTCGGGCGCAACCCCAATCCGCGCGGCAGCCACATTCGCAGCGAACTCATTCGCGCGGTTGATGCCCAGCAATTCGGTGTCTTGTCCGCCGATACGCAGCACGAACGACTCGCCACCTCCAGCATCGACGCGAAAATTTCGATTGGTGATCCCGCCGCCGAGGGGTGTGGATTTCAAATCAGCGATGCCTTGCCACATCGGCACACGGGCGAGGGCTTGTTCGAGAGTGAGAGACATGATTGCACACCATGTGGACTCGACGCTTTAGCGGGTTGCTTACGAAATGAAAACGCTTTCGAGCCAACAACTGCGTAAATGCGCAACTCCAGCTATTCGTACTTTACCCGAAATTGTCGCGTGGATCACTGAAATCGATAATCGGATATTTCTCGAATGTGTCCATCATCCACTCGATACCTTTTCGCTCGACGTAAAAGCGATAGCTCGAAAAAATCCAATCGGACATTTGTTTTGCGTAGCCATGTTTGACAGGATTGTGGTGAATGTAGTTGAACCGCGTCCAGTAATCGGCATCTGAACGAATGCAGGTGTCCCAAAAATTATGCCATACTTGACGCCCACGTGTATTGTCCCATTCATTCAAATCGTGTGAAATGCGTCCATGCAATCTGCCGATAAATCGCGACAATTCTTCTCCGATATGGCTCTTGACGAGAATGTGATAATGATTGTCAAGAATTACCCAAGCCGTGAATTCAAGTTTGAATTCGCGTGCCAGCGCAGCGAATTGATCACGCACCAACTCTTTTGATTCCTTTGTTCGTAAGAGATGGCGTTGTTGATAGACAGAACTGGTAATGAAATACCAGGTGTCGTCCAAATAAACATGTGGTGGATGATGAAGTGGAATTGGCATCTCGATGTATCCTTTGGAATCAAGCGTTTCCGGCAGTATTGGAGTCGAGCGTTTACGCGGTTTCTTGCCATGCAATGTACCTTGATCGCGGCAGTTACCCGCTAAAGCGTCGAGTCCAATCAGCGTCCCATCGACGGCAGCACAAGATAATCGATCCAGTTGCGCAATTCTTGCTGGCGAATCTCTTTGCCCAAAATATCGTCGCCGATTTTCAGTTCGGCGCGCAGCGCTTGATTGTCGGGATGCTGATACAGTTCGATCATCTTCGCCGACAATTGTTCCACTTCGGTTTCCGCCGAAAAAAATCCTTCCTTGGTCAACGGTTCCTTGCGTGCGATGAGCAGGCGCGCCATTTCGTAGAGATTGTATTCGGGATGATATTGCGTCGCCCAAAAAGTTCCCTTGCCGCACGTAACCGCCAGCGACTGCACGTGCGAGTGCGCGTTCGACGCGAGCAGGGTGCCGCCTTCGGGAATTTGCGTCACGATGTCGAGGTGCATGATAAAGCCATCGAACTTATCCGGCTTGCCTTTATAAAGTGGATGCGCTTTACCTGCGTCGGTCAAATGAATATTGCGCGCAAACGCCCACTCGCGCCCCTTTGGATTTTTTTCGACTTGTCCGCCTGCCGCAACCGCCGCCATTTGTACGCCCCAGCAACTGCCGAACTGCGGCTTGCCCGCGCCGTAAATCGCGCGCGACAATTCGATCTGGCGCGTGACGCGCGGCTCGTCGTGATAGATCGTCAAGTTAGAGCCAGTCCAAATGTAGGCGTCGTACGAATTCAGATTCGTGCCGCTGGGCAACGTCGTATCAAGATCGGCGATATAGAGCGTATCGATTCTTGCGTTCGGCGTGTACACTTTCAAAAAATCGACGTACATTTCGTGCGCTTGCTTCATTCCAGCTTCCGCCAACACATCGCGATTGGGTTTGGGATAGCCGTTAATGACGCAGATTGCCATATTTGCTTTGACTGTCACTTGAATCTCCTTCAATTCATATCAGGACGCGGATGGCCGCAGACAAACGCGGATTCTTTATTTTATCTGCGTTCGTCCGCGTTTGTCAGCGTCCAATTATTCGTTTGCAATAAACACGGATTTGTATTCGCTGTAATGTTCGAGCGCGACCATGCCTTGTTCGCGACCGATACCGGATTGCTTGACGCCGCCGAACGGCGCTTCGATGTGAACGCTGCTGCTGCTATTGACCGACAACATGCCAGTTTCGAGCGCGCGGGACATGCGCATCACGCGTCCTGCATCGCGCGTCCACAACGAACCCGACAAACCATAGTTGCTGTCGTTCGCAATTCGGACGGCGTCCTCTTCCGTGTCGAATGGTATCATCGCGACGACAGGTCCGAAGATTTCTTCTTGCATGATGCGCATTCCGCTATTCACGTTGACGAACACAGTCGGCATCAAAAAATTGCCTTGTGCGCGAGCCGCATCCGTTGGAATATCGCCGCCGATGACCCGCTTTGCGCCTTCCGCTTCGCCAATTTCGATGTACTTGCAAACCGATTCGCGATGTTGACGCGTGATGAGTGGTCCCATGTCGGTGGCTGGGTCTGCGGTGTCGCCAACCTTCAACGTCTTGACGCGCTTGACGAATCGATCGACAAACTCGTCGAAGATGGGACGCTGGATGAGAAAGCGACTGCGCGAGCAGCAATCCTGTCCCGCGTTGTCGAACACCGACCAGAGCGACGACTCGACGCACGTATCGAGATTTGCGTCGCCGAAAATAATGTTTGCCGATTTGCCGCCGAGTTCGAGTGACACGCGCTTGATGCTATCCGACGCCAACTTCATAATGCTCGCGCCGACCTCGGTCGATCCCGTGAGCGAGATTTTTCGGACAAGCGGATGTGTTACAAGCGCTGACCCAGCCAGCGAGCCAGGACCTGGGAGAACATTGAACACACCGGCGGGTACGCCTGCGTCGAGCAGCAAGTCGCCGAACGCGAGTGCGGTGAGAGGCGTTACGCTCGCGGGCTTTAATACAACGGTGTTGCCCATCGCCAGCGCAGGCGCGATTTTCCACGCGGCGATCATCAGCGGAAAGTTCCACGGCGTGATGAGCACGCACACACCGAGTGGTTCGTGGAATGTCATCAAGGTTCCATCTTTCGACCCAGGAATCGTTTGTCCGTGAAATTTATTTACCGCGCCCGCATAGTACTCAAATGTGTTCGCCACGCTCTCAAGTTCCCAACCTGTTGCAGAAATCGGCTTGCCGCCGTTCTTGCATTCGAGTTGGCGAAAATAATCGAGACGCTCGCGCATCAAGTTTGAAATCTTCATCAGCAAGCGCCCACGATCGCGCGAATTCATTTTGCGCCACGCGCCATCGGTGAAACGTTGATGCGCGACACGCACCGCGCGGTCGGCGTCTTCTCTCGATGCGCTCGCCACCTGCGCGATCACTTGACCGTTCGCCGGATTGCACACCTCCGTCGTCTTGCCTTCGGACGCAGGAACGCGCTTACCGTCAATCAGTAAACCTTCAAAGGGAATGTTTGACATCTTTGACTCCAAATTTGCCAAATGCGCCAAACCCGCCAAAGATGCCAAAATTTTTGGCACGTTTGGTTATTTGGCATATTTGGCACGTTTGTTATTCGGGGGTTACATACGCCGCGGTAATGCCGCCATCCACCACGAACGATGCGCCCGTCATGTACGACGATTCATCGGAGGCGAGGAAGAGCGCGGCTTGCGCCATTTCTTTCGCTTCGCCGAAACGTCCCATCGGAATGTGAACCAAGCGACGTTGCTTCTTCGCTTCGGTGTTGAGAAAGTCCATCAACAATTTTGTGCGAAGTGGACCAGGGCACAGCGCGTTGACGCGAATATTTTGCCGCGCGTGAATCATCGCCAGTTCGCGCGTCATTGCGAGCACGCCACCCTTGCTCGCGGTGTACGCAATCTGCGGCGTCGCCGCGCCGAGCAGCGCGACGAACGACGCGGTGTTGATGATCGATCCGCCACCGGCGCGTTGGAGCGCGGGAATGCCGTACTTGCAACCCAGGAAGACGCCTTTGAGATTGACGTTCATCGTGAGGTCCCAAACTTTTTCCTCGGTCGTCATCGCGTTGTCGTCATCGCCGTGCATGATGCCCGCGTTGTTGAACAACACATTCAATTTGCCAAACGATTGCTCGGCGACCTTGACCATGTTCTCGCAGTCCGCCGCCTTGGACACATCGGCGTGAACGTAGCACGCCTCACCGCCGTTTTTTCCAATCATCGAAACTGTTTCGTTGCCCGCCGCGTCGACGACATCAACCACGACGACCTTCGCGCCTTCCGCCGAAAAAAGTAGCGCGGATTCGCGACCGATGCCGCTGCCCGCGCCCGTAATCAAAGCGACCTTGTCCTTGAGTCTCATCGTTTCGTCTCCTGTGAAAGTGTAAGGCAAATTGGAAATTTGCCCCATCAACAATTGGCATACAATTGGTTATTGGTCTATACCAAATCTGGACGAGAACATATCACGAATGAGAACGCCTGTCAAATTGCTTGTCACCCTGAGCGAAGCGAAGGGTCTCGTTCTGCGAGGAAAGATGCTTCGCTTCGCTCAGCATGACAATCATTCAACCCTCACCTCACGCGCCAAACGATGAATGGCTTGACGCGGCAGCGAGTCCACGCCGAGTTGCGTACATTTGTAACTGCCTGCCGCAATCGCAAACCGAATCGATTTTTCCATCGACCATCGATGCAACTGGCCATAAATAAATCCCGATGAAAAACTCGCGCCCGCCCCGCACCCGTCGACGATATCAACCTTCGGCGCACGAACGCGCAGCATTTGGCAACGCGTCGCTGCGACGCAACCATCACTCGCAAGCGTAACCAACGCAATTTGTGCGCCCGCATCGAGAAGCGTGTCTGCGACAGTGTACGGATCGCCTTCGCGTTGCACCTCGTCGGTGCTGGCTTGCACGATGTCGGCGCGGCTGACGTACTCTTTCAACAATCGCGCATCGTGATGTCCATGTTCAAGGTTCAGGAACACTTTCACGTTTTGGCGATGCGCCTCGTCCATAGCCCGCAAAATATGATCGCCGTCGTACCAATCGACGTATAATAATTTCGCGCTGCGCAAGAGCGAGAGGTCAGCCGTATCGAGTGTGTCCAGCACGTATGCATCGCGCTGCCAAAAATAGGTTCGATGCCCGGTTCGATCTGACACATCGACTTCGTACGGCGTCGCAAAAGAATTGGTCAGTCGCACCTTGCCTTGCACGCCGAGTTGTTTCAACTTGCGAACAACTTGTTTGCCTCGCGCATCGTTACCCAACGCTGTACCGATCAAACCGCTGCGAACATTCCACTGGCGCATTACGCATGCAATGATCGCCGCATCGTCTTCGATAATTTCCTGTACGCGCGAGACGAGCGCGCCGGTATTGTGCGCGGGAAATTCATCGACCAACATCACAATCGATGGGATAATCATGCCAAAGCAAACGACCTCGACAGATTGAGTCATGGCGCGATTATAACAGGCGATTGAAATCGCGGCAACCACTGCACAAAGACCGCCTTCGCGGTCTCATTGTTTGCAAATTCAGCGACTATCGATATAATCGCGACAATGTCTTAACAAATCATCCGCGAATCGCGGGAACACTTGCACCGCACGCAAGTGCAAGTGTCTCCGCTAATTGCTTTTCTCTATTCGCGAAGATTCGCGGAGATTCGTGGGCAATTTCAAAAGGAGCACACCATCGCTGACTTGACGGTTGCCGAAAAGCCATCGCCGACGTGGGCGCTTGCCGAAGCACTTGCCGCGAACCTCATCTGGGCGTCTTCGTTCGTCCTCGTCAAGATTGCCCTGAATGAACTCGGTCCCATGACAATTACGGGACTACGCTATTTTGTTGGCTTCCTCGTACTCATTCCACTGATGGCGCGCAATGGTTCTGCAGCATCGATTCGGGCATTGTCGCGCCGCGCATGGATTCGACTGGCGCTCATTGGCATCTGTGCGTATCCGATTGGAAACGGTTTGCTCGTGTGGGGCTTGCAGTTCATGCCCGCGACGACGGGTTCGTTTTTGTTGGCTTTGTCGCCGTTGCTCGTGCTCTTCCTGGGAATATTTTGGCTCAAAGAAATTCCAACGCAACGCCAAGCAGTTGGATTAACGATTGCCATGCTTGGCAGCGGATTTTTCTTTTCGCCAGGGTTGGCCGCCGGTGAGCCATTTGCCATCGCCATTGCCTCACTAGGATTAATCGGCTTTGCGTTCTTTGGCATCCTGGGGCGTGAGGTTGCGCGCGATAATCAAGTCGATACGTTATCGTTGACGGCGCTGCCGCTCGCCATCGGCGGAGCGATCCTGCTCATCATCGCTGGCGCAGTCGAAGGGCTGCCGCATTTCTCGCCGACATCGTTGTTCATCGTGTTGTGGCTCGCGGCGATCAACACGGCGCTGGCGTACTTGGTCTACAATCATTCGCTCCAAGTGATGACGGCGTTCGAGATGAATGTCCTGAACAATCTCGCGCCGCTTATTACGGCTGGAATGGCGTGGCTTTTTCTTGGCGAAAAACTCGAACCGATTCAGGCGATTGGAATAGTCGTCGCGTTGGCGGGCATCATTCTCGTGCAACGCCGCGTCTGAAATTTCAGCCAACGTTTAGAGGAGAACCTTGAACGTCAAGACCCAGCTTTCAAAACCAGCTGGGTCTTTCATTTTACTACGCACGAGTTTCTGAATCATAGTAGCGATGCCTTGAGTTTTTTACTCAAACCCATCCCGCGAATTTGCTATACAGCATCGCGGTCAATTCGTACGCAAAGATGGTGAAACGCGAATAGGTTTGGAAACGCTTGGTTCCATACGCTGGCTCGCCTTTTGAATAAACGGATAACCAATAATAATCCTGCCAGCCCATTTTCCGCGCTGTGGCGACCGCACGACGCGTGTAAAGATCGAGGGTTACCAGTGTTGGCTGCGTCAATCGTTGCGCCTTGATAATGTCCAGCGAGTAGTACAAATTTTCCCACGTGTTCTTGGAACGATCCTCCTCAATCAAGTTATCGCGCGGCACACCCAACCGAATTGCATACTCGATCATCACATGAGCATTGGTCACGCCCAAATTTTGATTGTCGCCCGTTGACATGATGATTTTCGCGCGAGGAAATTTTTGCCACCATTGATACGCCAATTCGATTTGGGCGCGCGTTGGACTCGTGGGCAAAGTTCGACTTTTCAGCGCATACGAAGGAATCACCAACACATCCGGGCAGATGGGAGGACGATCAGGAATAAACCAAGGGTTGGAAAAATTTATTCTCATACTCTTTCTGCAGTCGCGCCTTGAAAATCTCCAAATCGATCAGTATAGGCTTGGCTTGCATTTACTTGAGCCACCAATCGGCTGCCCCCCATCCCAAATTTTTCCATACGTTGATTTTCCAATTTTGCAAGTTGTCGCGATAAGCCGTAATGGAATAACGCCCGTAGAGATAAATCTGCGGACGCGCTTGATTGACCTCGCTCATTACTTGACAATATGCCTGACGCCGCAAAGCAATGTCCGGCGTCGAGCTGGCTTGGCGAATGGCAGCATCCGCAGCGGCATTGACCCACCGCGAATAGTTATAGCCCGTGCCACGATTCGACGCTTGCGGAATATTCCACGATGCGAAATATCCTTCCACCTGCGCCTGCGGATCGACGTACGGTCCCGTCGTGTAAATCAGCATGTCGAATTTGCCGTGACGTGCGGGGCTATTTGCATCCCAGGTCCCTAGCAACGCTGCCGTCGGCGCATTTTCAATGTAGGCTTCGACGCCAACCGCCTTCCAGTAATCGAGCAACAATTGTTGGACTTGCTCGCGCAGCGAATCACCGGAGGGACCTTGGAGTTTGAGACGCAGTCGCGTTCCATTTGTTGAAATGCGAATGCCATCGGCTCCAAGTTTCCAGCCCGCATCGTCTAACAATTTTCGCGCTTGATCGGAATTGAATTCGCTTGGCGTTGTATTGCATTGCGCCCAGCCGACATTCAATTCGTTTGTTCCAACGGCAGCTTGACCATTCAACAGCTTGTCAACGATTTCGCGCTTGTGGATTGCAAGCTCCAATGCGGTGCGTACCCGTACATCGCTCAGAATTGGATGGGGGTTTGCGCTGGCATCCGCCGCATCGATGGTTGGATTGCTCAAATTCAGCACGAGTCGTTCCGAGCGCGGACCAGGCGCAGAGCCAATCGTTATCCCTGGAATATTCGTAAGCTGCGGCAAATTCGCTTCGACGACGTCCCACACCATCGTCACTTCGCCGGTACGCAAGAGTTGCAGCGCAACGTCGCGGCTTGGCACGAAGCGCATGAGCACTGAATCGAGATAGGGCTTGCCCGCTTCGCGATAACGCTCATTGCGCACCAACGTGATGTGATCGCCCGAAACCCATTCGACGATTTTGAATGGACCGGTGCCAAGCGGTTTGCGATTATAGTCCCATTTGGAAATATTCGCGGGATCGCCGGTCGCATGACGCGGCAGAACGACCCAAAAAGGAACGAGATACGCGGCGTAGAAATTTTTGAACTTGATGACGACCGTGTATGGATCAGGACACTCGACGGAATTAATTTCACGCAGATCGGATGCGCCGACCGCCCCGCTCTTTGGATGCGTCACCGCTTCCCAGGTAAACTTGACATCGTCGCAGGTAAATTTTTCGCCGTCGGACCAAACGACATTTTCCTTAAGGTGATACGTGAGCGTCAAACCATCGGCAGAGAGACCGCCATTTTCTTTCGTCGGTACCTCGCGGGCGAGCACCGGATAAAACTCGCCTTTTTCATTAACGCCGAGCAAGCCTTCGATCACAAAGATATGCACTTCGCCTGCAGTTCGTTGCGCCGCGAGATACGGATTGAGCAAATCGGGTTCCTGATAGATCGCCAGGGTGAACGTGCCGCCTTTTTTAGGCGCGACAACCGTTGTGGGTGACGCCGCACAGTTCGTTATCCAAAACGCTATAAAGATGACGACAAAGAATTTCGAAATCGACTTCATGATTCTCCAAATGGAAAAATAAAAATTCTACTGCACTTCCTCAAACTTGGGCAACGATTGCGAGACCGACACATTCACAATACTCGGTGCAAGACCCGCCGCTTCGATTGCGTCCAACTCGGCGACGAGTTCATCGCCAAAATAATAACGCAGTTCCTCGCGCGCACCGGCATACAAGCTGGGACCTTGATCCAGGCAGATGAGTGAAGCATCGTCCACATCCAGCGATGGTGAAAGCAGACCATTGCCAAAGGTGACCGGAAACAAACAACACACCATCGGCTTGAGCGCATGATAGTCCATGCCATTCTCCAAACAAAACGCGTGGATCATGCAACTGCGTCCGGTCGGATTTAGAAAAATGCAACCGCGCGGACCCAAACTCGTCTGCGTATTTCCTTCGCCAGCAAAATCCAAATCGGCTTGAAAGGTCTCATCGAACCATTGCGCGCGCGGCACCCGCGTGTAGCGTTCAATCGCATCGCCCTTTTCTTCGATGCGGCGCGCTTCATTCAGCGATACATCAGCCCCGTACTGACAGCACGAATCGTTACAAAAGGTACACGCCATGCAATGCATGAAATACGTTTTCGTAAAAATATCCATGTCGACTTGATGCACGAGCGGCGCGCCTTCTCGACCAGCATAGGATTCGCTCAGGTTTCTAATCACCGTAATCTCCTCAGATGTTATATCGCCGTGCCTTAAACGGTCGGCAGTATAACACATCCTGTGCCGATTCGCATCTTGGCTCAAAAGCTAGCCAGCGAATAACTCTATCACAGTTTTAACAAAAAAAAGCCACGGCGCATTGACTAGAAATTTTGCGAGTCATATAATGATGACGTTCTAGAATCCTGTAGTCACACTCGTTCCTTGCAGTCCTCTTTGCATCTGCCGCTTGCGTCCTCCGAGGAATTCCGAAATCGTCCCATTATTCCTATTCATCGATTGAACTTGGCGCTATCCGCGCGCCTAGGATTTCACTTTGTTGACGCCAATAAAAGACACTGTAGCTCGGTTGGGAATATGACAGCCGCAATTATGCGGCGGCGTTGGAGAAGGCCAAGCAACTCAGCGGCTATGAGGACTTGCCCAAAGAGCAAGCCGAAAAACGCGCGCACGGCGAGTTGATGGGCATCGGCATTTCGACGTTCACCGAAATCGTCGGCGCGGGTCCGTCGCACGCGTTCGACATCCTGGGCATCAAGATGTTTGCCTCCGCCGAGATTCGCATTCATCCGGCCGGCAAAGTCATCGCGCGCTTTGGCACCAAATCGCAAGGGCAAGGGCACGAGACGACGTCCGCGCAAAGCATCGCGCAAGAACTTTGGATTCCTGAAGGCTCCATCACCGTGCAAGAAGCGGCGTTGTAGTACGTTCAAATGAAACTAATTAGCGCTTGCAGCATAATCCATAGTTCGAGCGGACGCTTCGCGCCGCTCGAACGGAGCGGCGGATTCCCATCCGCAGTTCTCGGCGCTGCGCGCCGTCGAACATGCGGATGCAGCCGACTCGGTCTCGCTCGCTGCGCGGCTCGCCCTCGCGGCTAATCC
>JACRMI010000005.1 GCA_016215025.1 Chloroflexota bacterium | reverse complement strand
TATGATAGACGCGCTGGCTGTTGCTCATGGTGCGACTCCTGAAGGAAAGATTGGGTTGTGGTAGACCGCAATCTTACTCCAGTCGAGCCGATTCACCTAACGACAGCCAGTCTCAATTTCAAAAGTGAAAGTACCTCAAGCTTGGAACCTCAACGCCCCATCCATTTCCATGAGCTCTAGTTTTAACGTCTCCCGCACACTCGAGTACAATTGTGCCATCCGCACGCGCTAGGGTTGCATCACTTTTCGCAACGGAGGCGCAACGATGCTTGCCAAAGTTACTTCGTGTGCTGTCGTCGGACTCGACGGTGCGCTCGTCGATGTGGAAGTCGATGTCTCTAACGGTCAAATCGGTTTTACGATTGTCGGTCTGCCGGATGCGGCTGTGCAAGAATCTCGCGAACGCGTCCGCGGCGCGATCAAAAATTCCTCGTTCTCTTATCCCTTCAAAAGAATTTGCGTCAACCTAGCTCCCGCTGACCTGCGCAAAGAAGGTCCCGCGTACGATTTGCCGATTGCCGTCGGACTCTTGATGGCGTCCGAGCAGCTCACCGCCGATTTGTCCCGCGCGCTCATCATCGGTGAACTCTCGCTCGATGGCATGGTGCGCCACACGAATGGTGTCTTGCCCATGGCAGCCCTTGCGCGTGAAAAAGGATTTGACACACTCTTCGTTCCCGCCTCCGACGCGCCCGAAGCCGCACTCGTGCCCGCTCTCAACGTCTATCCTATCGAAACCTTGTTCGCGCTCGTGATGCACCTTCAACAGATGCAGCCGATTGCGCCGTATCGACCGATGCACGATTTCACGCCCGAGACCGCGCCCTCCTACGCCACCGATTTTGCCGAGGTGCGCGGACAGGAACATGTCAAGCGCGCGCTTGAAGTTGCGACGGCAGGACAACACAATTGTTTGATGAGCGGTCCGCCTGGAGCAGGGAAAACCTTGCTGGCACGTTCACTGCCTTCCATTAAGCCCAACCTCACGCTGGACGAAGCGCTTGAGGTCACGCGCATCTATTCAGTGAACGATATGTTGCCAGCCGAAATGCCCTATATCACATGGAAATGCTGAGTCAAGACAGAATCCAATTGTCACGGTACGCGCACGGAGACGGATAGGACAAGGTATCATTGACGACGAACCTATCGATCATGGGGCTTTAAAACAAAAAAAGAACTCGCGCTCACTCCCCAGCATCACATGGCTCCGATGACATCGCTGGAAATAAAAAAAATCTCCTGTAATTAATCTTGATGGCGAGGGACACGTTTGTGTATCCCTCGCCATCATACTTTCCACTGAGTTCAATCAAAGCGCGATCAGGCGGAAAGCCATATCCATGAATCACTTATTTTCTAAAATACGATTCCGCGCTCTTTGAGGCTCACGAATTTCTGCTGCCCACCACCGATCACCAAGTGGTCGATGAGCTCGACATCCAAGAGCTTTCCCGCCTGTACCAGTTCTTTCGTCACGGCAAAGTCTTCCGGGCTCGGAGTCGGATCCGAGCTAGGATGGTTGTGCGCGACGATAATCGCCGTGCAATTCTGACGGATTGCCTCGGAATAACTCGCTGATTCTGATGACGGTCGTGTGGACTGAACCTTGGTAGATCATTGGAATTCCCAGCACGCGATTTTTCGTATCGTGTATGAATTATCTACAATGTAGTTGTTGGATGCAGACAGGTAATACAACGATAAGCGATTGATTCACTCGGGGAAATGCCAGTTGTGTCCATCGGACTGAAGTGTCACAATATGTGTCACTATCATTGCATGAGGAGTCGAAAATGGACACGCTGGCTCGCTTCCGAATTGTCAAATTATCGAGGGATCTCCAGAAGGAATTTGCACTGCCTCCACTCATCTGCGCCGACCCGAACGGAATGCCATTCCACGAAGGGAATCTCTTCTACCATTGGGTGATTGATGACAATGCCTGTGAGACTACCACCGCTTACAACTACTTGAGCGCCATCCTTCCCTTTTTCACTTTTCTGTGGAACCATTCACCTTCTTTACGCTATGGTGCGCCATCCCAGCAAATTCGTCCGTGCGTTCGCGAATACTTGAAAGAAAAACTGGGATGCGTGGTCCGACCACATCCGAACGGCAACTTCATCGTCAAGATCTCCAAATCGATCACCGCCACTTCCGCGCGTTTGTTCCTCACCGCTTTGAAGCGCTTCTACTTGTGCGCGATCTTGAAGGGGTGGTACACAGATGTGAATCCACTGGAGTGGACTACGCGCTTGGCCGTCTCTATGCCGGACTTTAAACCCAGGATGCCACCCCGGTCTGGTCTAACCTTACCGGATAACAACCAGGGTCGTCTGCCCAACACCTATTTCTGTGTCGTCTCAGAAGATTGGGAACCCCGTATCATTGATGACCCAGGTCTTCGCCAACTCCTCTTGCCCGCTTTTACCCACAACCGTGACCGCGTCATTGCCCGCATTCTGTTCGATTCAGGCGCTCGCATCAGTGAAGTGTTAGGTTTGACCTTGCTGGATTGGCGAAACCTGGGTCAGCGCGAGCGCGCTCTCACGACAAACAAAGGCAGTCACCGTGACCGCATCAAAGAAATCTGGTGGTCGCCGGACACGACTCAACTGCTGCGCGATTACATCAATTCTGAACGCTGTCGGTGTGATCCGGAAAAATGCCACTTGGATCAGTTACCCGACTCGGTTTCGATTTTTGTGACGGACGAAGGGAAGCCGTACACCTACAAAGCTTTTTATGCGAATTGGCAGAAAACTTGCGCGCGCCTTCGCATTAAACTCACTCCCCATCAAGTGCGGCATTGGTATGTCACTATGGCACTTCGTTTCATTGAATCGTTGCCTGATGAAACGAAACGCGCTGCTTATCGGCAGTCGCTCGTCGCGTACATGCGGTGGCGTAATCCCGAGACGCTCAAGGCGTACGACCATCATCTCCACCAAATGGATTATGCGCCAATTCACGCAGCACTCGCGCACTTGGGCGAAACAAAAAGAGCGACGACATCTACCCAGCCCCCTACGGTGGAACCTGTGCCACCGGTTGGCATGAATGTGATTTCTCAAGAGTTAGAACATTATCTAACACAGGAATTTGGATGGGAGCAATGAAAACCATGGCTACCCAACTTGCCGCGCTACGAGCGCGAAAGAAAGCCGCCGACACGAGCAATCCTTTTGAGAAGCTCCTTCCCCTGCTGGATCCGGCGGTGGTAAACACCCCGCGCGCGAAAGCCGTCTGGTCGAAACTGAGCCATCGCATGGTTGTCTGGCTCACCCGCACGGTGAGCCAGTTCCCGTGGCTCAATCACTTGGCACTGGCCGCAGTCATTTATCATGACAGTGGCCCCGTCGAACCCATTCAGCCTATTCTCTCGCTCCACAGCTTTCTACGCTGGGCCATTCCTGTACATTATCCGAATGTGGCCTTGCTCAATCCCGTCGAAGCAATCATCGCCTACTTCGGTGATCCACCCCAGGGACGTGGTGACCGAACTTGGAGCGCCTACAGCGCCATTCAACTGCATCTACAAGCTTATCTGCAATCCCTGCCTAGCGAGGAACGCACCCAACTTACGCCATTTCTCTTACCGACCTTGGTTGATACACCTCGCCTGGCACAACTGCGAGCGCAAATCTTCTATCAGACTCAAGCCAAACGCAAAGAGCAATCTTTTGCTGTAGTTCGTGATCTCCATGCGTTAGTGGTAATGGGGCGGCGACGCTACCAATGGTTAGCGAACTTGGAGGCCCAAGTCCAACAAGTCGTGGAACAAGCGAAGAAGCGAGAGATCGCACTGCCGGTCCTAATCCGATGCCAAGACTTGGACCATCGCCAAGAGCTCACTTTTCGCGTCTGGGATCGCCTCACGTGGATCACCACTCACCTTCAGGACTATCATGGCGACACCCTCAAGAAGACGAGCCACAGGAATTGGTTCTTTCTCCAACTCGTTGGAACGTTGCCGGACACGCCCTGGTTCTTGCGCGCCGCGGAGTTGGGCGCACTCAATCGCGTGAAGACACTGAGTCCTGCCGCCCGGCAATACTTACGCGACTGCAATGTCTCGCTCTTTCAGCTTCAGGGCGGCTTGATTTATCCTAACCAAGGAATTGGACAAACCCTCCGACGTGCTCGTGAAATTGCTGCCGGCACGCCCGAAGACTCGCGAATCTTTTTCTGTATCGAACCACTCCTCGCCGGCGCGGCGCTGGGTTTGTTTGCGTTAGTCTGCCTAACCCAATCGGGCATGCGAATCGGCGAACTGCTCCAGATTACCGGCGATAAGGCATGCATGAAGATCGGATTTTTTCCAACCTTTGATGGGCAGGCAGAAAGTTTCGCTGAGAATCCCACTAAACTTTTCTTTTGGCTCCTCTATCCCAAAGGAAGCACCGCGCGCCAGCCTTATCCGGTCACCCCTTTCATGCAGGAAGCGTTGACGATTTGGATGCATGTCCATCAGCGTTTCTGTGGTCCATTCATCGAGGTATCCCCCGATCACTTTTACTTCACTCACCATCGACGTTTCCCAGGCAAGCATCAGTTTGTGTTGCAATGGAATGGGCGACAGATTTTGACGCACGCGATCGAAGCCTGCCTCAATTTCTTACTCTTGGAACATCGCTGTCTTGATTCCCAAGGCAAGCCAATTCACTTGACCGCTCATCTTTTGCGCCATGGTGTGGCTGGCTATCTGCGTCAACAGGGCGTGCCGTTGGAAGAGATTGCCGCGTTGCTACATCAAGTCAACCTGATCGTCACCGACTATTACAGCAAACCCAGTCCACAAGATCTATTTGCCCAGGTGGGACCATTTTTGACTCGTTTGGGAGAGGTGGCCGAAATTGATCCCGCGACGCTTCGCACCGTGGGCGACATTCAAAAACTGGGACAGGAAGCGCTCAAACGGTTTGGAGTTCTACGCCGCATTCCTGGGGGAACGTGTGCGGTGTTTACCGCCTGTGAAGTTCAGTTCAAGTGTGCGAGTTGTCCGGCGTACATCCCAGATCCGATACGCCGCGAGGAAGTGCGTGAGAAAATTGCGAATTGTGTCAGAACAGCGGAGTTCTTGAAGCGGTCCGGTGATTTCTTGCAAGCCGAAGTCCAGAAAACTCACGCACGTCACTGGGAGCGGATCGAGAAAGAGATGCAGGCACTGGCAGCCCTTGAACTGATGGCATCGCCGTTCGAAACCGCACTCAAGCAATTTGGCGTGGACAACTTGGATGAGGTGGATGATGAATGGTTGTTGACCTTGAAGCAACAACCGCGATTGACACCCGGAGGGGATTTCCCCCATGACTAAAACATCTTTTGCCAGCCGGCGCGTCGCGCCAGAATCTTTTCGTCAATATTGTCAGACCAGGTTTGACCGGACCGTCGAGTTGACCCAGAAAGCCATTGCGGCACTCCAAGCTCAGGGTCAGCCGGTCACGCTGACAGCTCTGTCAGTGGCGACATGTGCCTTCGATGCAAAAGGCAAAGGGCTCAGTGCCGCTACCATCTTGCGAAACCCCCAAGCAGCTGAACTTTTCCGACAACATAGCCAGGCCTATCAGGTGCAGCAAGACAAAGCTAAGAAGGCAAGACGGAAGCGACCTGGTCTGAGTTCAGAAGTTCGAACAACTTATCGCGGATTGCGCGCTACTGAGTTGATTCAAATGATTGAAGATCTGAAAACGCAGATCGCGAAACTCAAAGCTCAAGACGAACAACTACGCAGCGAACGAGATGCAGCCTATCGATTACGTGATGAAGCGCTTGAACAAAATGCCCGACAACTTGCATCTCTGACTCGATTAGTGCAACCCTCTCTGTCAGTCCCAATTCAGGAATCCTCAATTTCATCAGAGGTTAGATTGAGCTGATCAAGGTCATGGTATTTTGCCAGGAGTTGGCTCTGCAATGTTAGTATCATCTCATAGCCAATTTGACAATAGAGTAGCATGGCTCTCATCTGCTCATGCTGTAGACCGGACATCTCAGGCAAGAAGAGCTCCGCGGCATCCGCCGGCGAACGTATCACGGGTCGATTTTGCAAAGGCTCTGTCCACATGCGCCTGCCCATCTCCAGTGCGGCGCGCAGATGGGCGAGGCGCACACGCGTCATCCCATCCACGCGGAGAATCTCGGCGGGACTAGCATGAGCGAGCTGGTTCATGGTTGACCACTGATTGAGCAGGCGCAGTGGAAGCAATGGATCGGATTTACTGTCAAGCACCAACTGCAGCAGCTCGGCGGATGACAAAGCTTCCGGTCCACATCGCTCCAGACGTGCTTGTGGTTGCTCACACGAAGGTGTGTCGCGCAAGAGTCGCGCCGCACTATCCTGGGGCGATGAGACTAAGTAGGACAACCGTTGATGAACTGGTGATGACATGCGATTCATCTCATCTTATGTGAGCGCATTGACGACATCGAAGAGCGGGTCTTGCGCTTGGCGCGATAACGTGGGCCATAAAAGTTGCCTTCGCGGTGACATTTCATACAATAGCCGCGATAACCGCCGAATTTGCGCACGATAGATATTCCATGCGGTCCGCGTTCGACCTGACATCCCTGTATCTCATCATCGGTCGGGAATCCCAGCCCAGTTATAACATCCAATTCAGCCTCAATCGCAATTTGCCCGCCACACTTCTTGTGACGCAAAGCACCGTCCTGATCGATTGAGTAATCACTCATTCTTCGGTCATCCCTCGGCCATAGTTCAATCCGAACCGACATCTATCGTTGGTTTGCAAGCGAACCAGGATTGCCGACTGGATGTCGGGCGATTGATGCGAGGATTTCGCTTTCCAAGTGACATATCTTACAACTTTCATCGCCATGTTGTCTCACTCCATGAATAGCATGAGCGCGAGGCATCGTGTCTCGCGCTCACACACACTTATCATCGAAATCGCGTTGCCGTTAGAACAACGCCATCTGCCGCGTGCTAACCGAATTCACCAACACGGGCGGTTCTGACAACGCAGTGATGCTGCCGGCGAGAATCTCAGTTGCATCGCTCGTCAAGGTTTGGAGTGACGAGCCAATGAATGCGCCACTCACATTGGTATGACCATTTCCGCAGACAGAGATTTGGCGGAAGAGGCAACCTAGGTCAGGTACATCCGCTTCTTCGATTACACTGCGAGCGAGATCGGCGAGAAAACCATGCCCGGAATCGGATTGCTCGACGAGCGCACCTTCAACCGAATCGCCGTAGAGTAATTGTGCGGCGGCAAGTTTTTGTCCGACCAAACTTGCGGCACGATGTTCCATCGTATTGGCGTAGGGTAGGCTGCTGGCGTGGTGGTCTTGCGACTCCTTTTCCAACAGCCCCCCTCCGAACCGTGCTTGCAAGTTTCCTTGCACACGGCTCTCTAGTATCCGTGACTCAGTGCCGTTGCAAACGTATGGGTTTGCCATATTGGATTTTGTCGTGACAGCTCTTGCAGACCATGAGGGTCTTCCGCCGTCGGGCTGCCATGATCTGCATCCACAGCGGTTTCTCTCTTTGTCCTTTCACCTTCAGGTCTTTGAGGGCGTGGATGTGATGAACCTCGATGTTGCCAGTCGCCCCGCAGATTTCGCACACATCAGCGAGCAGGCGCTTGACCAGGTCGCTATGTGTGGGTTTCCAGTTGGTGGTGGACAGGTCTTCAATCACTGCTTGGGGGTTGCGTATCAACGGAATGCCCCCGAAGTAGGTCTTGAGCGGTTCTTTACCCTCTCTGGGAATCGTCACCACAATACATTTTCGAGTACCGCCCGGTAGTTTGAGCTTCTTTTTGTATTGTCGGACGATTTGGCTCACGTGTGTCTTGTGTTTGTGGGCTAGTGTTTTCAACAGTGAGGTTTCCATGACCCATTTGAGGTGGTTGAGCCAAGCCAGATTGATCGCCAGTTTGTAGAATTGCACGTATCCTCGATACCGCGACTGGTAGTGGTGGACAATCGTGAAATCTTCTTCACATTCCAGTTCAGGACGATGGATGGGCTTGTGGTTTGCCATATAGTCCGCGCATTTTTCTTCTACAAATGCGATGGGTACGCGCAAGGCGATGACTCCATTCACCGAGCGTTTGCCACTCGTATGTTTGGAATCCACCTGTTGCGTGACGATCTCGTAGCCCAAGAATTTGGCTGCTTCGGTGCGCGCATGGGTGATTAGGGTTTTCTCCTCGGACAGTTCCAGCTTGAGATGATCGCGCAGGAACTCCCGCAGTTTTTCCTTAATTTCCCGTGCTTCCGTCATGGGACCCGCGAAGCCCAGCAAGAAGTCATCGGCATAGCGAATGTAGCGAAGGCGTCGATAGTTGGGATCGTCCACAACTTTCGAAGGCATCTGTTGGTATTGTTTTTCCAGTTCGTGGGCTTCGTCGTATCTGCCCGTTTTCTTCAGATGCCACGCCTTCTTGTACAAGCGGTTGAACTCCGGGTTTTCTTCCCGCATTTCGCCTCGCGTGTATTCTGGCATCAGCGTCTTTTCGACAAATTGATCGAGTTGGTCGAGATAGATGTTCGACAGGATCGGTGAGACGATGCCACCTTGCGGAGTGCCGCTCAGTGTTGGGCGATAGTGCCAGTCTTCCATATATCCCGCTTTGAGTAGATGCTCTATCAACCTGAGAAAGCGATTATCGTGGATCGATTCACGCAGGATTGACATCAGGATGTCATGGTCAATGCTGTCAAAGCACGCGTGAACATCTCCCTCGATAAACCACGTGGTTCCCAACCAAGTGCGCTGGATGGTCTGTAAAGCTGTGTGACATCCACGCCCCGGTCGGAATCCGTGACTGTAGTCGGAAAACCTGGGTTCGTAATACGCTTCCAGGAGGGAGCGTATCACTTCCTGAAGGATTTTATCCGACCACGTCGGAATGCCGAGCGGTCGTCGCTTCCCATTTTTCTTGGGAATGGTTGTACGCCGCACTGAAGTCCATCGCCAGCGTTCGTAACGTAGTTGTTCAATGATGCCATTGATTTTCTCCAGTGACATTCCATCTGCTGTCTCGCTTGTCACCCCTTCAGTCAGTGCGCCCTCGTTTTTGTAGAGGCGACTGTACGCGCGGAGGTACAAGTCGGGGTTGTAGAGTTGTCGATAGACGTCTTCGTCCAGAAGCAACCCACGTTTGCTACGATCACTGATGACATTCAGAACAGTTTCGGCATTTCGCATCTCGCGAACCTCCGTGTTTGATTGTCTTGGATACCTGTTCCCCTTCGCCACACCTGCACAGAACTGCAGGTGCTGTGTGTAATGGGCTTTCCCCATCTCTGACTACTATGGGAACTCCGTGACCTTAGGACTCGCGTCCCTTAGGCCATCCCGTGTTTCACTATCTCGGTACGTATCGAGCGCGATTTAGGCAGTCCATTCATCCTTTGACCCGTCTCATTGACGGTTGACTCGCCCAGAGAGGTTGCGTGGTTAGTCTACCCTTAACCACGCACAGGCGATGCTCCTCTTAGACGTTGTAGGAGCAGGCGTTCGCTTTCACCGTCAGGATTGGACTTGAAGCAATCCAGCTTTTGCCATGTCGCGCAGGTCTTGCGGAGCGGCGGTTTCAACGTCTTCTCTCCCCCCTCCGCTTTACCAGCATGCTGTTTTCCCCTCCGCCTTTCGACTTCAGGTGGGCTGGTTGACCTAAAGACTTTCCTCTCAGTCTATCCTGCTTGGAGCAGGGATACCGAATTAGTTTGCACGGCGCACATACACGGCGAAATGAACCTCAACATCCTGGGTCTGACCAATGCGCCATGTGCGCCGCGAGGCTTGCGTCATCGTGTAAACCGAGTACTCGACCTCGAAAAACACCGTTGTTTGAAAATCGATGAGATCAAGTCCGGTTTCCACGAGACGAGGATTCGTCACCAAAACGTCGATCATTCCCTTGCCGACGCGATGACGCAACCATTCTTCACGCACCTGGGTGCCAACGCTGGCTTTCAGTACATCCGCCCGCAATCCTGCGCGACCCAGGATGCGAACCAAGCGATCGGTGATGTCACGCGTTCCCGTCTGACGACAAAACACGAGCACACGCCGACCACGGCGTTGTTCCTCCTGCGCGAGGTTGACCAACCACTCTTCTTTTGGAAACAAGCGATCTTTACTTCCGTTCGTCTCATTAACGAGCGCGGGCGCACTGGCGACAAAGTTGCCCTCCGAATCTTCGACCACTCCGGCACGGAAACAGCTATTCGGATAGGCGAGGAGCGATTGCAAGTACGCGGCGAGCAGCGAACGGTCTCCTTGCTCGATGCGTTCTTTCAGTTCATCCACGAGTTGCTCTTCGAGCGCATCGTACGCTTCGCGTTGATCCTGCGCCATCGGAATTTCGTGGGGATATTCGCGATAACTTGGGAGTTGGAAACCCAGGTCGGATAGATTCACAAAGGCCGAACAGTCGAGCAGCAGTGCGGCGAGCTCGGGCGATGCGCCAGGGAGTTCACGCACGTACGTTTGCCGACGTCGCTTGCCTGAGAAAGTTCCATAGCCACTGTCGCCTTCGGTCCGTTTCATCACGCGCTCAATGATGCCAAAACGCTCTGCCCACTTTTGTCCATCACTCCATTTGAACTGCGCGCGAACCTGGGGCGAGAGCCGATGCAAGAGGAAGAAAAGTGAGGTTGCCCTTCCACCGTAGATCGTCCCAGTCAAAGCCAGTGTCTTTCCACACGCCCGCACGAGCGAACCCAGGGCATAACCCTGGTCAGTCGATTGCCCTTTCATCTGATGCACCTCATCCGCCAGGAGCAATTTGAATGCGCCAGAATGCCGCCGTGCGATGAATTCCGCAATCGGATAGCGTTGTGTCGTCGGCTTGATCTCGGTTTCGATCAACATGCCACGATGCACGCCATTGCCACTGCCATTCCCGTTTCCATTGTTTCCTGGTTTAGGGTGAGTATTTGTATTTTTCGTACCATTGAGATGGACCATCTGATAAAGCGGTTCATGACACTCGAAGCAAAGGCGTTTGCGGTCTTCGAGGTAGCCCACATTACGGACGAGCACGATCTCTTGTCCACCTTCGACTTCGTGGATAGGATGTCCACAGTGCGGGCAAGCAAGGAACGTGTCCGTTTCTACCTCGGTTTCACCGTCTCCATTTTCGACACGCTGATATTTTTTGCGCGTGACATACGCGGGACGCCAACCACTTCCCAGCTTCGCCATTTCGCGTGAGAGCACGGCATATGCCGGTGTCCCAGGCGCAAGTTGTTTCAACTGGCGAAAGAACTGACTTACATCGCTCAGTCGATTAAGGGGCATCGCGAAAGCCATCGGCACGATTTGTTGAATCTCGCGCACCCATTTGGGAACCAAATGCGGCGGGCACAAGACTAAGGACGGACGATGATCGCTGTCACATTCGCGGAGCAGTTCAGAAACGGCCGTCGCGATTGTTGTCTTGCCAATCCCAGGTTCGCCCACGCAGATCGCACTGTTCGCTTGCTTCAAACGTTTCCACAATGCAACCGCCACGTGTCGCTGTTTATGAATTATCTACAATGGAATTAGTGGCTCGAAGATCGTCGAACACTCATTTGTGCTGGATTCATACGAGGAAATGGCAGTTGTAACCGCGGAGTAAAAGTGCCACAATAGATGTCACTAACACTGCTCAAGGAGTCGAAAAATGGACACACTTGATCGCTTCCGAATCGTTAAACTCTCTACCGAACTTCAGAAAGAATTTGATCTACCGCGACTGATCTGTGCAGACCCCCAGGGTTTGCCGTTCCCTGAGGGAAATGCCTTCTACAGTTGGGTGGTCGACGAGAACGCTTGCGAGTCGGCAACAGCGTACAACTACCTCAGCGCCATGCTCCCCTTTTTCACTTTTCTGTGGACCGTTTCGCCTTCGCTTTGCTTTACTGCACCTGCCGAGCAAATTCGTGCGCGCGTCCGAGATTACCTGAAAGACAAACTGGGATGCGTGGTACGCCGACATTCCAATGGGAACTTCATCGTCAAAAGATCTGGGACGATTACGGTAACTTCGGCGCGCCTATTCCTGACGGCACTCAAACGGTTCTATCAGTTTGCCATCCTGAAGGGGTGGTATGCGGATGCGAACCCGATGGTGTGGACGACCCGCCTGACTGTGACCGAGCCTGGGTTCAAACCCAAGATGCCACCCAAGTCCGGCTTGACCCTACCGGACAAGAGAGGCCGCGTGCCGGATACTTACTTCTGTATCATCGACGCGGACTGGCAACCCCGCATCATTGATGATCCCCAGCTCCGTCAACTTCTCTTGCCCGCGTTCGCACGCACCAGGGATCGAATTATCGCCCGCATCCTGTTCGACTCCGGCGCGCGCATCAGTGAGGTGTTGGGGCTGACTCTCGCCGATTGGCGTCGACTGGGGCAACGGGAGCGTGCCATGGCCGCGAACAAGGGCAGCCACGGCGAACGCGTTAAAGAAATCTGGTGGTCGGTGGAGACCGCGCAATTGCTGCGCGACTATATCAACCAGGAACGACATCTGTGTGACGAGACGGGACGAGGGTTGGACACCTTACCCGATTCGGCTCGGATCTTTGTCACGGACGAAGGCGATCCCTACACCTACAAGGCTTTTTACGCCAACTGGCAAAGGACCTGTGCGCGAGCCCAGCTCAAACTCACGCCGCATCAAGTGCGCCATTGGTACGTGACGATGGCGCTCCGCTTCATTGCCGCGTTGCCCGACGAAACGAAACGCGAAGCGTACCGGCAGTCGCTCATTGCCTACCTGGGGTGGAAAAATTTAGAGACCATCCAAGCGTATGATCATCATCTTCGCCGATTGGACTATGCGCCGATCCACGCAGTACTCGCCCAGTTGGGGGCAACCGGCGTTGACGATACAAACAAACCCCATCCATCCAAGATGCCTTCCCCGGTCGGCATGAATGTGATCTCCGCGGAAATGGAAAGTTGGCTCGACCAACAATTTGGACGAGAGCCCTAGGAGGCACTATGACCACTCCATCCCGATCTGTTGAAACCCGCCCGCGAGAGGACACGCCCAGTAACGGTTGGGAAAAATTGTGCCCGCTCCTTGATCCTGCGGTCGTCAACGCGCCACGGGCCAAGAATGGCTGGAAAAAACTGGAGCGGTACATGGTGTTCTGGCTGATCCATACCGTCGCCCCATTCCCCTGGCTCAACCATCTGGCCCTGGGAGGTGTGATCTACAGCGAAAGTGGAATCGCCCACCCGCAGCACCGAATGGGCACGCTCCATTCCTTTTTGCGCTGGGCCGTTCCGGCCCATTATCCGGATGTGGCGGCCCTGAAGCCGGTCGAAGCGCTGCTCGCGTATTTTGGTGACCCGCCGCATCGCCGTGGACTGAGCGCGTGTAGCGCTTACCATGCCATACAAATGCACATGCAATACTACCTGGAATCGTTACCCCTCGAGGAGCGCACCCAGCTAACGCCGTTTCTTTTTCCGTTCCTGCTTTACACTCCCCCCTTGGCGCATCTGTGTCAGCAGACCTACCACAAGGGCCAAGAGAAGCGCAAGGAACAGGCCTTTGCCGTGGTAAAGGACCTGCACGCGTTGGTCATGATGGGGCGACGACGCTACCAGTGGCTAGCCGACTTGGAGGCGCAAGTTCAGCGGATCACGGAGTTAGAAAAGGAACACCAGGTTACCTTGCCCGCGGTGATCCAATGCCAAGACCTGGACAATCGGCAAAACCTCACCTTCCGAGTGTGGGATCGAGCTAGTTGGCTCCAGCACCACCGCAAAACGTATTCCAAAACGACCCTCCGCCACCAATCGCCCGACCGAACTTTCTTTCTGCAACTCGTCGGCCCGCTGCCGGACACCCCATGGTTTTTGCGTGCGGCGGAGTTAGGGGCGTTTGCGAGCAAACAAGAAAATGAAGCCCGTCGCAAATATTTTCGGGACTGCAACATCCCACCGTTTCGACATCCGGTCAAAGGCTTGATCACCTCGAACCTCAGTGTAGCCAACACGCTAGCTCGCGCGCGGCATGCCGCCGCGGGAACCCCCGAAGACTCGCGGGTCCTATTCTGTGTGGAACCTCTGCTCACCGCTGCCGCCGTAGGTCTGTTTGCGTTAGTATGCCTGACTCAGTCGGGGATGCGCATCGGCGAACTCCAGCAGGTCTCCTTCGATGACGAGTGCATGAAAATCGGCTTTTTTCCGACCTTTGACGATACTGCGGAGGGGTTCTCAGAAAATTCGACCAAACTGTTTTTCTGGCGACTGTATCCGAAAGGTAGCACCGAGCGCCAGCCCTATGCCGTGACGCCCTACATGCAAGAAGCCTTGAAAGTGTTCGGGGAAGTGCATAATCGTTTCTGCGGCTGCTTCCAAGAGGTCTCACCCAAGAGTGTTCAGTTTACCCATGCTCGCCGTTTTCAGGGGAAGCGCCGATTTGTGCTGCAATGGAATGGGAAACATCTTTACTCACAAGGTATTGAAACCTGTCTCGATTTTTTGCTTCTGGAGCACTTGTGCTTGGACTCCAATGGAGGACGCACGCGCATCACGGCGCATGTCCTGCGCCATGGCGTGGCCGGTTATCTACGCCAGCAGGGCATTCCGCTTCAAGACATTGCCGCTTTGCTACATCAAGTCAACCTCATCGTCACTGACTATTACAGCAAATTGAGCCCGCAAGATTTGTTCGCCAAAGTGGGGCCGGCCCTCACCCGCTTGGGCGAAGTGGCCGAGATTGATCCTTCCACCCTGCGCACTGTCGGCGACATCCAGAAACTGGGACAAGAGGCCCTCAAACGCTTTGGGGTGCTGCGGCGCATTCCTGGTGGAACGTGTGCGGTTTTTACCGCCTGTGAGGTCCAGTTCAAATGTGCCGGCTGTCCCGCCTACATCCCCGATCCGACGCGCGCCGATGAAGTGCGCGAGAAAATTCTCAGTTGCACTCGCACGGCGCAGTTCCTGCAAGTGTCGGGCGATTTTCTGCAAGCTGAAGTGCAGCGAGCGCATGGACGCCAGTGGGAACGGATCGCGAAAGAAATGCAGGCGCTCGCGGCGATCGAGCTCACCACGCCCCCCTTTGAAAGCGTCCTCAAAGAGTTCGGTATCGAGAACTTGGAGGAAGTGGATGACGAATGGTTCTTGACGTTGAAACAACAACCCCGATTATCCCCAGGAGGCAATCGGTCCCATGAGTAAGAAAGTATCTGCGAAAAAGCGAGTCCCGCCGGCCGCTTTCGGTGAACACCGGCACGCCGCGTTTGAGCGCACCGTGCAGTTGACTCAAAAAGCCATTGCCCAACTCCAAACGCAAGGTCAGAAGGTGACCCTCAGTGCATTGTCCAAAGCGACCCAGGCTTTCGACGAGAAAGGCAAGGGTCTCGAACCGAACACGATTCTGCGGAACCCCGAATCGGCGAAACTTTTTCGGGAGCAAAGTCTCGCCTATCAACGGCGTCAGGAAAGAGTACGAAAAGCGAAACGCAAACACCCCCAGGTCAAGTTGGATGTACAAGCGACATACCGGGGGCTGCGGTCTGTGGAGTTCATTGCGATGATCGAAGATCTGAAGACCCAGATCGTCGCTCTCAAGACCCAACAGGCACGCCTTCAAGTTGAGCGGGATGAAGCGCATCGATTGCGCGATCAAGCTCTCCAACAGAACATGCGACAACTCGCGCGACTAACCCAGTCCCTGAGCCAGATACCATTGACCGAGCCAAGCCATGCATCCTAAACGCGCTTTGAGATCGGCCCGCTGTACGCGCGCCGGCTGGCGGTTGGCACATGGAGTGGATATCGTGCCGCTCAAGCCGCAATCAAAGGAACTACAACCCGGCTATGGTACACGTCAGGCACATATCACATGCCTGGATTTCGCGCACCAATGGTTTCTGAACACCGATGCCAACCTGGGTGTGGTGCTGGGTGGGGCTGCCGGGCTGGTAGTCGCAGACTGGGATGACGTACCGCAGTATGAATCATGGTGTGCTGGCTCCGGCGCGGGAGTGGAAACACTCACCGAGCAAACTGCACGCGGCTATCACCTATTCTTCACCTACCCAGGTCTCCGCTCGAGTGTTGCTGATGGCTGCGAGTTGAAAGCCACCGGCGTTTGCATGGTTGCCCCCTCGGTTCATCCCTCTGGCGTTGTCTATCGAATCGTGAAAGACGTGCCGATCGCGAGAATCGACTGTGTGAGCGCGTCCCTGCTTTTTCCCTTTCTAAGCGTCGAGACGCCGGCGCAGGATCGCAGACGCTACTCCAATGTCTCCTCCATCAGTTTGGCAAGCCAGATGAAAAACAATACATCCGCGCCCAAAGGTCTGATCGCTCGCATCAAAGTGGCACGGGCTATTCTGGACGAGATGGGCGCGGCGGGAATCAAGCTGCGAGGCAGTGGCTCGAGTACACTGGTTGGGCTATGTCCCTTTCATCAGGATCAGACACCGAGCTTGTGGGTCAACCCGCGAAGTGGAGTATGGGGCTGCAACAAACCCGATTGCCCTGCGGCGGGCACACACGATGTGATCAACTTCAGAGCGATTCATCGCGGCATATCCAATGCCACCGCGATTGGACAATTGGCGCGTGAGTTTCTCAAGCCGAATCGCTAACACAGATCGAAGTTGATAACGCCTGTGAGGTCACGCAGTCAGAGACGGTTGTTGTGGTTGAGTCCAGGACCACGCTTGCAATGTCTGTTAGTGTCTATTTAAAATGTCCCACTTATCGTCGTGCAAAATGTCGCACTTATGATCGCCGGGATGCCCCACTTATCGTCGTCTAAAATGGTACATTAATAATCGCCTGAAAAAGGCGCAGCACTTAAGGAGTCGGC
>JACRMI010000040.1 GCA_016215025.1 Chloroflexota bacterium | reverse complement strand
GCGGGTACAAACTCATCGGCAGCGTTTTCGTATGCACACGCGTTCCGTCAAGCGTTCCAAGGCGCAACTCAAAGATATCGTGCGGCGCTGGAAATCACTCCCCGTGGATGATGTGCCCAAGTGACTTTTGCGCTAATGCCTAAAAAGAGACGATTGAAGAACGAGCCCGATTGCATCGGCACGCTGATTGGATGTTTTGCCGAAAACCTGTCAAATTTGACACTGGCGTGTCCGCGCGATATAATCTATATGAACAGTCGTTCAGATGTTCAGATACTCCTATTCCCCCAGAGGACCTATGCGCCAACATTCCGATCACGGTGGTCATCACCTACATTCGCGCGATCTCCAATTGCCCAGCGACCCGGACATGTTAAATGTCATTCGGATCTTTCAAGCCCTCTCTGATTTGACGAGAGCCAAGGTGATTTTTGCGCTTACTCAAGGCGAGCGGAGCGTTAACGAAATTGCTGTTATCGTCAGCGCATCCCCTTCTTCGGTGTCGCATCACCTCCGTCGCCTGCGCGATGCGGGCTTGGTCGAATACCATCGGCATGGCAATCAGATTTTTTATTCGATTGAAGATATTCACATTGCCGCGATTCTCGAAGAAGCTCAGCATCATACCGAACATACCCAAATTGGCGCGGTGCATCGCGCGAAACGTAAATAATCTACCTTTGAGGAACGAGGAAGACACATAGATGATTCAAGAAGTATCCAACCCAATTGCTTGCGACTGTCATCCCCAGGATGTGAAAATCTCATTCTTGGAACGCTATCGCGGCTTTATACTTTCCACCAACACGCTGGCGACGGTGGGCAACGGCGTTTTGCTGATGGCGGGTCTCATCGCTGATTGGATTTTGCGCTCACCCGTTCCTGCGGCGGGTTTGTACATTGCGGCAACGCTCGTCGGCGGCGGACCAATTTTCTTGCTCGCCGCGCGCGGGATTATGAAGCGCGACCTCACCGCGGGTGTGATGGTAAGCGTGGCGATGATCGCCGCGCTCTTGATTGGCGAATATAGCGCGGCAGCGATTGTCGCGTTCATGATGATGTTCGGCGAGATGCTCGAAAACTTTACGATGGCGCGCGCGAATGATGCGTTGAAAAATCTCGCGCGGCTCATTCCGAATTTTGTCACGCTCTTGCGCGATGGGCAGCCAACCGCGATTTCCATCGAACAGGTGCGCGTCGGCGATACGCTGTTGGTGCGCAATGGCGAACGTGTGCCAGTGGACGGTGTGATCGTCAGAGGTCAAGCCGCGCTCAACGAGTCCGCTATCACAGGCGAAGCGGTGCCTGTCGACAAGAAGAGCGGCGACCCTGTTTTTGCTGGAACGCTGAACACGGCGGGCACACTTGAAATTCAAGCGCAAAAGCTGGGACGCGATACGACACTCGGCACGATTGTGAAGCTGGTCGAAGAGGCGCAAAAATCGCAAGCGCCTGTCCAACGCTTGGCAAACAAGTACGCGCAATATCTTGTGCCGATCACGTTCAGTATCGCTGTGCTGGTTTATTTGTTGACGGGTGAAATCGTCCGCGCAGTTACCGTGTTGGTGGTTGTGTGTCCGTGTGCGTTGGTGCTTGCTACACCGACGGCGCTGGTCGCCGCCATCGGCAATGCGGCACGCAAAAATGCCATCGTTAAAAACGGTGGCAGTATTGAATCGCTCGGTCAAGTGGATTGTGTTGCTTTCGATAAAACGGGGACGCTCACTCTCGGTAAGCCGCGTGTGACAGAGGTCGTCGCGCTCGATTCGATCACCCCTGATCAAATTCTCGCATTTGCGGCGACTGCCGAAAATTGTAGCGAGCATCCGTTGGGCAGAGCGATTGTCGAGCACGCAACTGAACGCCGTTTAGCGTTTGCGATTCCCGAACAGACCGATGCGCTGACGGGTTTCGGAGTTCGCGCTGCAAGTAATGGACATGAAATTTTGATTGGCAATCGCGAATGGCTGGCTACGTCTGGCATTGCGAGCGCGAACCACACGGCGCGCATCACCGAACTCGAAGCGCGCGGGCATACGGTAATTCCCGTCGTCGTCAATCGCGAGATGGTCGGCTTGTTGGCGCTTTCCGATCAGGTCCGTCCCGAAGCGCAAGCCGCGTTGCGCGCGTTGAAAGCAGTCGGCGTCAAAAAGACGGTGCTCATTAGCGGCGACAATGTAACAGCAGTAAAAAATGTTGCCACGCAATTAGGCGTCGATGAATTTCATGCCCAAGTTTTGCCCGATCAAAAATTGGAAATCATCAAAAAGTTGCAGCAACAAGGGTTACGCGTCGCGTATGTCGGCGACGGCGTGAACGACGCCCCTGCACTTGCTATCGCCGATGTTGGCGTTGCGATGGGCGTCGCCGGCACAGACGTTGCCATTGAAACAGCGGGCATCGCGTTGATGAACGACGATATGCGCAATCTGCCATACCTGATTGAACTTGCGCGTGAATCGTTGCGCACGATTCGCGGCAGCGTCGCTTTTTCGCTCAGTATGAATGTCTTGTCGGTGATCTTGAGTTTCTTGGGCATCATCGGTCCCGTGCTCGGCGCGATGATGCACGAATTCTCTGCACTTCCAGTTCTAGCATATTCGGCGCGTCTCGTCGCATTCAAATCGCGAGACGCTCGCTAACTCAACATCTTTTCACGGAGGGTTTTGTGTCGAAAACGATCTTGATGCTCGCGACGTTTGGTCTTGAAATTGTCGAAGTTGGCGGCACGCTTGCCTTGCACGCGCAATCCGGCGATCAAGTTCATGCCGCCGTTCTGCTCTCGCGCGAAACCAGCCGACCGCAGATCGAACAAGCCGCCAAGATTCTTGGCGTCCAGTCGGTGCAGTTTCTTGGATTCGATTACGGCGAAGTGCAACCCGACATTCCATCGAAAATGAAACTGGTGCGCGTGTTCCGCGAATTGCGTCCCGATATTCTCATCACGCAAGACCCCGAACACTCGTATCACGACCTCGACCCCGATCGGCGTTTGGCGATGCTCTTGTACCTTGAATCGGTTGCGATTGCGAATCGCGATTGGCGCATCGAGGAATGTGGTGGCTTTCAGCCGCACACGATTCGCGACATTTATTACATGTCGCCCGAACACGCCAACTGCGTCGTCGAAATCGGTTCGACGTTTTCGCTGAAACAAAAAGCGCTCGATGTCCTGGGATTCCAACTTTCCTATTCGGCGCAAGTGATGAAGGAACGCATCGGCGATACGGTTCTGCGCAACATCGTGCCGAATTACGACGCGGTGAAAAACGATAACCTCGAACTCGGTCGCGCGTTGCATCACGAAATGGATCGCGCACTGGCGATGTATCACGGCGTCCTTAGTCATTCGGGTGCGGCGATGGCAGAAGCGTTTCGTTATCAAGGTCAATTCAAACTCGACAAGTTGATGTGATGCCCAAACGAATTTTTGAACCCAACACCACCCTGTACCCAGTCGCAATAATTCTTGTTACGACGGGTGGCGAGCATCCGAACGTGTTTACGTGCAATCGGATTGCGTCGGTTTCCGCCGAGCCGCCGCGCCTCGCGATTGCCGTTCGCCCCAATCGGTATTCGCACACGCTCATTCGCGCGTCGGGCGAGTTTGTCGTCAACATTCCATCACCTGCGCAACAAACTTTAACCGATTATCTTGGCAGCGTGACTGGTCGCGAGGAGAATAAGATCGCCGCGGCGAAACTGAACTTGGAATTGGCAAAGAGAATCAAAACGCCCTTGCTTGCCGACTGCCCAGTCAATATCGAGTGTATCGTCGAACGCGAGATCGAACTCGATTCGCACACCTTATTCATCGGCTTGGTGCAAGCCGTTCACGCCGACGAAATCTTGCTCGATGCGAAGGGAGACGTAGACGTTGCTCGCGCGCAAGGTCTAGTCTACGCGTGTGGCATCGTCCGCGAACGACCTACCAACCCATTCAATCCGACTGAATTTAGGCAGCTCGTAAAAGGAGACTAGACGGCACTCTTGCGCTGGCCCCGCCTTGCGAATGGAGACCGATTTATCCAAGGAGGAGAAGAACCATGTTCACATCACGACGTTTCATCGCATTCTTTGTCTTGATCGCGTTGGTTGTGCTGGCGGCGTGCGCTGCGCCAACGGCCGAGCCAACCAAAGCGCCGCCGCCCCCGGCGTCGTCAGCATCAGCATCGTTGTCATCATCGTCATCGGCGGCAAGCTCCGCATCTGCCCCAACCAAAGCGCCTGATGCCACCAAGCCGCCCGAACCCACCAAAGCGCCTGCGCCCACCCAACCGCCTGCGCCAACGGCAACCCCAAGACCAGTGAGTTTGCGTATGGCGATCCTGGTCGACGAAAGCACGCTCAATCCTTACACCTACGTCCTGGGTTATCCCGGTTGGAACATGCTGAATCTGGTGTACGATACGCTGTTCATTCTCGACGCCGATAGTTTGCCCAAGCCCTGGCTCGCCAAGGAAGACAAGATCAGCGCGGATGGCAAAGTTCACACCATCACACTGCGCGACGATGTCAAATGGCACGACGGCAAACCGCTCACGAGCGCCGACGTGAAATTCACGTACGAGTATTATCAAAAGGTCGTGCGGGCGCGTTTTTCGACGCCCGTGCGCAATGCCAAGATCGAAACGCCCAATGATACGACGGTCGTCATCACGTTGCCGAGTCCCAATCCCAGTTTCTTGATCGAACCCATGGCGGATGCTCCGATTCTGCCCAAGCATCTATGGGAAAACGTCGCCGATCCCAAAAAGTTCGATAACGCGACTGGCTCGGGTCCGTTCAAACTGGTCGAATACAAAGGGGAACAATTCTATCGCTTTGCCGCCAACGCTGCCTATTTCGCCGGCAAGCCCGCGGTCGACGAATTGTTGATGCCGATCATCAAAGACCCTACCACTGTTTTCTCATCACTCAAGACAGGCGAGATTCAAGCGACGACGCGCGAGCTATCGCCGGAACTCGTCAAGGATTTTTCGAGCGCGGCGGATATGAAAGTCCAACGCGGCGCAGGTTTCGCGACGACGATGCTGTTGTTCAACTCGGAACGCGCGCCCTGGAATAAGAAAGAAGTGCGTCAAGCCGTCGGTCTCGCGATTGACACGCAGAAATTGGTCGATACCGTTCTCTTGGGATTCGGCACCCAGGGCAACCCAGGTTGGATTCATCCGCAATCGCCCTTCCACGATCCAGCCGTAAAAGCCGAGTTCAACGTTGCCAAAGCCAAGACCGTGCTTGACAATCTCGGCTACAAAGACGCCAACAACGACGGCATCCGTGAAGCCGACGGAAAAAACATGGAAGGCACGCTGCTGGTATACTCGAATAATCCGCAGCGCATTCGCGCCGCCGAATTGATCGCCGCCGCGGTGAAAGATATCGGCATTAGTTTCAAAGTGACCGCGCTCGAGGTCAACAGTCTGGACGCCAAAGTGTGGCCCGATTTCGATGTGGCGAAGGGACGCGACTTTGATCTGAGCATGTGGGGTTGGTCAGCGCCGGTGCAGGTCAATCCTGTCCGCATGGTCGCCTTGGTTCACTCCGATCCAGTGATCGGCAATTCGAACGTAGGTGGATACAAGAATCCGGCGACGGATAAACTCGCCGATGAATTGCGGGTCACAACCGATCTCGACAAGCAGAAGACACTTGTGCGCCAAATGGAAGCGTTGATCGCCCAAGAGATGCCCTTTCTCCTGTTGTATTACGCGGATGGCAATTACGTCTATCGTCCCACCGCGTACGACAAGTGGGTGTATCAAAAAGGTCAAGGCATCTTCAACAAACTTTCGTTCCTGCCGGGTGTCAAACCGTGACGTAAAACGTGATGCGTGATTCGTGCGCGAATCACGCATCACAATTCAAAGGTTGCTTAATGGCTCGCTTTATCATTGGCAAGATCGGTCAATATGCGATTGTGCTTTGGATCGCCGTGACGCTCAACTTTGCGCTGCCGCGCCTGATGCCGGGCAATCCGCTCGCGCTGCTTGCGGGCGAAGAAGTGGGGATGTTGACCGCGCAGCAACGCACCCAACTCATGGCGAACGTTGGGCTTGATCAACCTTTGCCGACGCAATATGTTCGTTATCTGCAAAATCTCGCGCGCGGCGACCTGGGTTATTCGTTCCAAAAAAACAAACCGATCACAACCATTCTTGCCGATCGTTTGCCGTGGACGCTTTTGCTCACCGTGACTAGTCTCCTGATTTCAACTTTGGTCGGCGTCACGCTGGGTGCGGCAGCGGCATGGCAACGCGGCGGACGGCGCGATGTTGGTCTGCTCGGATTTTTCGTTTTTCTCGAATCACTTCCCTCATTCTGGGTCGGCATGTTGCTCGTCGCCTTGTTCGCCGTGCAATTTCCGATCTTCCCAACGTTTGGCGCAGTGACGCCGTGGAGCAGTTTTGAAGGAATGGAATTGGTCCAGGACATTCTGCGCCATCTCGTCTTGCCGTTGACCACGCTCACCATTGTCAGTGTCTCCGGTACCTTCATCGTGTCGCGCTATTCGATGCTCGCCGTGTTGGGAGAAGATTATATTGTCGTCGCGCGCTCCAAAGGTTTGCGCGAGCGCGCGGTGTTGTTTCGTCACGCTTTACGGAATGCGCTCCTGCCGATCGCCACTGTGTTCACGCTCAATCTCGCATTTGCGTTCGGCGGCGCGACGGTTGTGGAGACGGTGTTTTCCTATCCTGGGATAGGTCGTCTGGTTTATGAGGCAGTGTTGAATCGCGATTATCCGGTTTTGCAAGCTGCGTTTCTAATGATTACGGTCATGGTGGTGATTGCGAATATCCTGGCGGACGCGGTCTATCCATTTCTCGATCCCCGTGTGCGTCACGCTCGCTCCGGGGGAGGCGCGTCGTGATCTGGGCATCGCTCAAGCGCAATCCGCTCGGCTGGGTCGGTCTCGCGTTGTTGATCGCGATGTTGGTAATGGCGCTCGGCGCGAATTGGATCGCGCCGTACGATCCGACCAAGCAAACCGGCAAGCCGTTCGATCCGCCGAGCGCGGCGCACTGGCTTGGCACCAATGACATTGGTCAAGATATTTTGAGCGAAATCATTTACGGCGCGCGCATCTCGTTGTTGATCGGAATTTTGGCGGCCGGTATCGCCATGGTCATTGGCACGGGGGTCGGCGTACTGGCGGGATACTATCGGGGCGCGGTTGGCATTCTCTTGATGCGGCTAGTGGATGTGGTCTTGATCATTCCGTTCGTGCCGTTAATGGTCCTGCTCGCGGCCTACCTGGGACAGAATCTCTGGAACCTGATCGCCGTAATCGGTCTACTCATCTGGGCGCGTCCCGCGCGCGTGATTCGTTCCCAGGTTCTCTCGCTCGCCGAACGCGAGTACGTGACCGCCGCACGCGCGGCGGGTGCGCGCGATGGTTACATTCTCATCAAACATATTCTGCCTGGCGTGTTGTCGCTCGCGCTCGCACAATTCGTACTCGCGACGAGCAGTTCGATTTTGATCGAAGCCTCGTTATCCTTCTTGGGATTGGGTGATCCAACCCAAAAAAGCTGGGGGGCGGTGCTCTTTTACGCGCAAGCGCGCAATGCGTTTCTGAGCGGGTCGTGGGTGTGGTGGGTGATTCCGCCGGGTTTGATGATTACGGCATCGGTGCTGGGTTTCGCGCTCCTGGGTTTTGCGTTGGAAGAGGCGTTCAATCCGCGGCTCAAAGCGCGCACCGCGACAACTGCGTGGCGTGCGACGACCACGCCAAAAGCAAATCCACCTGGAAAATCTCTTCGCACCTCCGATGCAAAACAAGACCAGGATAAGAGTCTAGCCAATGTCTGAACACTCACACGAGCATCACGAGCACAAACACGATCACGACCACGACCAGGGTGTCCACGTTCACGCGCCGCGCTCTGGCGTAATCGGCTTGGTCTTGGACGCCATGGCGCACCTCTTCGGTTTACATCAGCACGACCATGTGCGCGCGTTCGATAGCGTATTGGAATCATCCGCACGCGGGATTTGGGCGCTCAAGGTTTCGCTCGTTGCCTTGATGGCGACAGCAATCTTCCAAGTTGTCATCGTCGCGATGAGCAGCAGCGTCGCGTTGCTCGCGGATACGATTCACAATTTTTCTGATGCGCTAACAGCGATTCCGTTGTGGATTGCGTTCGCGCTCAATCGCCGCAAACCCAATCGGCGGTACACGTACGGCTATGGTCGCGCTGAAGACCTGGCGGGTGTGGTCATCGTGTTGATGATTTTCGGCAGCGCGATGGTAGTGTTCTACGAATCGGTTCAAAAGATATTGCGCCCGCAACCTCTAGAAAATCTTGCATGGGTTGCTATCGCCGCGGTTATTGGTTTTATCGGCAACGAGGCGGTCGCAGTGTTTCGTTTGCGCGTGGGACGCGAGATCGGTTCTGCGGCGCTGGTGGCGGATGGCTTGCACGCGCGCGTCGATGGGATCACGTCGCTCGGCGTGCTGGTGGGCGTGATTGGTGTGTGGCTGGGTTTGCCCTGGGCAGACCCCGTAATGGGATTCATCATCGGCTTTGCGATTCTCATCATCGTCCGCGATGCGGCGCGCGAAATGTGGCATCGCTTGATGGATGCCACCGATCCAGAGATCGTGCATCGCGTGGAACATGCTGCCTCCCATGTCCAAGGCGTGCAAAGCGTTCACGATGTGCGCGCGCGTTGGGTTGGGCATCGCTTGAGCACAGAAGTCCACATCGAAGTAGATTGCGATCTGACGCTCTTGCAGAGTCATCACATCGCGGAAGAGGTTCGCCACGCACTGTTCCACGAATTACCGGCATTGAATAATGTGTTGGTGCATCTCGATCCGTGCGGGCATGACCAAAACGATCATCACGCGATCACCGCGCACCATTCGAGCGGATAAGCAGAGCCCGCCCTGAGAAATTCATCAGGGCGGGTTATTCGTTCTGGGCGATGCGGTTTAGGCAGTCGGTTTTTTTCCGCTGACAAAACCCAGGATCGCCGAGCGTGTTTTGCCCGATGCGACGTCGCTAAAGCCAATTTCATTCAAAATCGGCGGAACAATCCCCACATCATAGTGCGAACTGATTTAGACTTTTGATGAAAACTCACAACCCCTCTTGACAAGCAGAGAACGATGTAGTTGAAGACCCGCCAGAGCGGAATCTGGCAGACATAGCCGCGCTTTAAGATCTCGGTTGCAATCGAGTTGCCATTTCCTAAAAATCCACGCGTCCAGGCGCAGCCTTGGTCCCAAACCACCGATTTTCGCCTGCCTCACATTCCACGAGGTTGCCGGGTGCGAATGCGCGCAGAAAAAAATCCAATTACGCTCACCGCTCAAATAGTACAGCCCCTTTTTTTGCACCCTCCTCATCATGTCTTTACCGAACCTCAGAACATCTGCGCTGGCGGGTTGACATGAAAATTGGAACGTATCAATATTGACACGTTCCAATTTTTGTGCTACAATAAAGCCATCACAACGAGAGGACACAACCTAGCATGGAGTGGCAAGCCATTCAAGAAACGATTCTTCGAAGAAAAGAACAAAGCAGAATACTGATCGCCGCGCACCGAGGCACCTGTGGGGGATACATCATACCGAACACTCTGCCCGCCTTTGAAAACGCATTGAAACATGGCGCCGATATCCTGGAAATTGATGCCATCATGTCAACCGATGGTGAGTTTTATGCCTTTCATAATGGCAAGGAAAAGGTTGTTCTCGGAGTGGATCGAGATATTCGCCAAATGAGTTCGGCGGAAATCGAGTCTTTCCGATGCTTCAATGCGGATGGCGATCCGATCAATCAGAAAGTAGAAAGACTCGACGATATTCTGGAGCATCTCAAAGGCAAATGCCTCATCAACATTGACCGAGCATGGTTTTATTGGGAACCCGCGATCAAGTTTCTCCTCCGGCATCACATGTCCGATCAAATCATCCTCAAGTCTCACGTTGACCCCAAGCTCCTGGGTTTTCTTCAAGCCCAGCAAGTCGATCTGATGTACATGCCCATCGTCTATACCCTGGATCAGATGCATACCGTTCTGAAATACCAACTCCACCTGATCGGCGCGGAATTGATTTTTGAGGACCTCCAAAACCCGTTGATCCAAGAAGAGAACATGCATTTCTTGCACTCGAGACAAATCATGACCTGGGTGAACACGATTACCCTGGACGATAACCACGTTTTTTCTGGATTGCTGGATGACTTGCGAGCTATCACCGTGAGTGAAGAGGAAACCTGGGGACGGCTCATAGACATGGGTTTTGATATTTTCCAGACGGATTGGCCTCTACTCTTGAGACAGTTCGTCAATACTCGCGGAACAAGCAATGACCAAACGACAATAGTTTCGCACATAGATCCACTCGAAGGAAAGATTGTCTAGCGTCTTTACGAAGCTGAGAAGGAGGAAGATGAACAAAAGGGCAAAGACTAGATCAAGCAAAGAATCATCTTAAGGTCTTAGATGACATCCAAAAGGAGTAAAAATGAACGGAAGAAAAGGTCGCTTGTGTGTTTTCGTGCTTATTGCGTTGATCGTAGGACTGATGGTCGCTTGTGCGCCAGCCGCCACCCCACCACCCACCGTTGCACCCACCAGTGCGCCAGCACCTGCGACGGCAGTTCCGACTAAAGCAGCAGTGCAACCAACTGCTGTTCCGGCCACGGCGGCAGCACAACCAACAGCCGCGCCCAAGGCACCCGTTGCTGGTGACAAAACGCTGATTGTCTACACCAATTCGGGATCGGATGGTCGGGGCGATTGGTTGAAAGAACGCGCTGCCAAGGACGGCTACCAAATCGAATACCTGCAGCTTGGAGCCGGTGACTTGACGAACCGATTGGTCGCAGAAAAGAACAATCAGATTGCTGACCTGGTCTTTGGTCTCAATGCCATGGAATACGAAAAACTGAAAAAACAAAACATGCTGCTCAAGTATGAGCCAACATGGGCGAAAGAAGTAGACATGGCGTATGGCGACAAAGATGGATACTATTATCCCATTGTCGTTCAGCCGCTGATCCTGGCATACAACCCCAAATTCGTCAGTAAAGAAACTGCGCCGAAGGACTGGACGGACTTGTCCAAGCCCGAATACAAAGACAAATATGGGATCCTCGCTCTCGGAGGTGGCACAGCCAAGACCATTCTTGCGGGCATCATCGTGCGTTACGCCGATCCCAATGGCAAGTATGGCATTTCCGACAAGGGCTGGGAAGTCATCAAGAGTTTTATCCAGAATGGTCACATCGTCGCCACGGGCGAAGATTATTGGGGCAACGCGATCAGTGGTACCCGTCCCATGTTCATGATGTGGGGCAGCGGATTGTTGCAGAACGAAAAAGACCGCAAGGTAGATTTCGATTTCATGAGTCCAGACACTGGCGTTCCCTTTGTCGTGGAGCAAGTCGCGATCTTTACCAACAGTAAAAAGACCGCACTCGCCAAGGAATTCGTCGACTGGTTTGGTTCCGCGAAAATCCAATCGGAATGGTCCACCAAGTTCGGTTCGACGCCCGCTCACCCCGAAGCTCTGAAAAACTCTGCGCCCGAAGTGAAAGCTTTGATGGCGGCGGTCAAACCCCAAAAGATCGATTGGGGCTTTGTCGCCAGCAACATCGACAAATGGATGGAGAAAATCGAGCTAGAGTACGTCAAGTAAAATCTTGCCGGGTGGTCTTGACCTAGCAACAGACAACCTTCGATTCTTTGACGCCAAGTGGTGTGTTTGCTACAATGTTTGCGGTGGGAGCCCGGCTCGAAATTTCGGGCTGGGCTATTTGGGATTGTGCTTGGTCGGTATGACCAGTTGGCGGGTGGCACGCCGTATTGAAGAAGACATTGCCACAGCATTAGGAGTGAATCGATGATCGAATTCAGCAACATCGAGATCAAGTACGGTAATTTCGTTGCGATTCAAAACTTAAATCTTGAAATTCAGAGAGGCGAGTTTTTTACTTTCTTAGGTCCGTCCGGTTGTGGCAAAACTACGACGTTGAGATGCTTGGTTGGTTTCATTCGCCCCGCCCGCGGGACCATTCAGGTGGATCACCGGGACATTACGAACGCGCCCGTGGAAAAACGCGAAATCGGAATGGTCTTTCAGAGTTATGCGCTTTTTCCTACGATGAATGTTTTCGAGAACATCGCCTTTGGCTTGCGAGTCAAGAAATTGAGTAAGGCGGAAGTTCGGCAACGCGTGTTTGAGATCGCCCGCAAGATCGATCTGAGCGAAGAGCAGCTCTTCAAGAATGTTTCTCAGCTTTCCGGCGGTCAGCAACAACGCGTGGCACTGGCACGCGCGATGATCATGCAACCCAAAATCATTTGTCTGGATGAGCCGCTCTCGAACCTTGACGCCAAGCTCCGAATTGGTCTGCGTGGTGAGTTGAAAAAGCTGCAACGCGATCTCGGTATCACGACTCTGTATGTGACGCACGACCAAGAAGAGGCGTTGACCCTTTCCGATCGGCTTGCCGTTTTCAATAACGGGCAGATCGAGCAGGTCGGTACCCCCTTCGAGATCTACAACAAATCCGCATCGCGATTTGTCTGTGAATTCATTGGCGATATCAACAACCTCAGCCCGAATGTCATTCGGGAAATCAATGCACAGTCGTCGCAACGCCTCGACCCGGAAAAGGAAGGATTCGTCCGGCTTGAGACGATCTCTTTGGAACGGAAAGATGGGTTTGCCCGCTTGAGCGGAATCGTGAAAGACTCGGAATATGACGGCGTCTTTACAAAGTACCATTTTGACGTGATGGGGCAAACGATCAAAAGCATCGAAAAGAATGACGGCGTCGTCCTATTTGAAAAAGGTGGTCAGGTTGACCTCTTTATCAATCCGGCTACCGTAATGCAATACTAGAATTCGTCTCCGATCACGGCAGGGAAACATGAAAAAATCTATCCTGTTGGAAAAACTGAGCACGATCAATCTTGGTGGACTCGTTCTGCGCGTGTTCTTGGTCTGGTTTGTGATCGCTTTTCTGATTTACCCGAACGCGAATATCCTCCTCAACGTGTTTTACAAGAATGGTGAATTCTCTACCGAAGTGTTTGGCAAGCTGTTTTCTTCGGAAAGAGCCATGCGCAGCTTGTTCAACAGTTTCGTCCTCGCTATCTCACTCACCATTTCCGTCAACGTCGTTGGAACCTTGCTCGTTCTATTCACGGAATATTTCGACATCAAGGGCGCCAAGATTCTCAAAGCCGCCTACCTGACGACACTCATCTACGGCGGCATCGTCTTGTGTACCGGCTACAAGTTCATTTACGGCGAAACCGGGTTGATGACGAAATTTCTCGTCAGCATTCTTCCCGGGCTGGATCCGACCTGGTTCAAGGGCTATTGGGCGGTGATGTTCATCATGACGTTTGCCTGTACGTCGAATCACATGATCTTTTTGACGAACGCTGTCCGCGCCATCGACTACCAGGTTATCGAGGCAGCGAGAAACTTGGGGGCATCGTTTGGAACGATTATGGCTCGCATCATTCTGCCCTTGCTCAAGCCGACTTTCTTTGCCATCAGTATTCTCACGTTCTTAACGGGCTTGAGTGCCCTATCCGCGCCGCTGATTGTTGGGGGCAGCGAATTTCAGACCATCAATCCAATGATTATTACCTTTGCCAGCAGTACGTACTCCAGAGAAATCGCCGCGCTCTTGGCAATTATCTTGGGCATTGCGACGATTCTATTGCTGACCGTCATGAACAAGATCGAAAAGGGCGGGACTTTTATTTCGATTGCCAAGACCAAATCCAAAATGACCAAGCAAAAAATCGAAACGCCGGTTGCCAATGCGTTGGCGCATGGGCTTGCCTATCTGCTGTTTCTGATTTATGCTACCCCAATTGGGTTGGTTGTCATTTATTCGTTTACCCAATCCGTGAACATCAAGACCGGTGTTCTCGCGTTCGAAAACCTGACGATCGAAAACTATGTGAACCTGGTGAGACAGCCAGATGCGTTCAAGCCCTATCTGGTCAGCATGTTGTATTCTATCTTTGCCGCGATCGGCGTCGCTGCAATTGCAATCGCAGTCTCGCGCCTCCTCCATAAATCGAGTGAGAAATTAGCCAGCCTCCTCGAGTACAGCATGTTGATTCCTTGGCTCTTGCCCAGCTCGTTGATTGCGGTTGGCTTGATGCTCTCGTATGATGCTCCGAACATCTTGGTTGGCAACAACGTGCTGATTGGCACAGCGTATATTCTCTTGTTGGGCTATATCGTCGTCAAGCTTCCATTTTCCTTGCGTATGATCAAAGCCGCGTTTTTTGCAGTGGAGTCAAGTCTCGAAGAAGCGGCGCAGTGTTTAGGAGCAAGCGCCATCTACACTTTTCGTCGAGTGATTTTGCCGATTATCCTGCCTTCCGTCCTTGCGGTGATTGTCCTGAATGCGAATAGTCTGCTCGCCGATTATGACTTGACAGTTTTCCTATACCATCCGCTGTTGCAGACGCTTGGGATTGTAATCAAAGCTGCTAGCGATGAAACAGCAACCGTGAATGCGCAGGCGATGTCCTTTGTCTATGCCGTTATTCTCATGGTCATCGCGGCGACTGCATTGTACGTGACGCGAGGCAGAGAGGATTCTGCCGTCAAGTCTTAAAGCCACAAGTCTGGACGAAATGGAGTGAGCGTATATGCCAACCATCAAAGATATCGCAAAATTGGCCGGTGTGTCGCATGGCACGGTGTCCAATGTCATGAACAAAAAGGGAATCGTTAGCATCAAAAAGATCAAGCAGGTCGAAGATGCGGCGCGTGCCCTGGGTTATCAACGGAGTGCGCAAGCAAGTCAGTTGCGGCAAGGGCACAATCGCTTTGTCGGCGTCATCATTCCTGACTTGAAAGAAACTGTCTATGTAGACCTGTTTACGAGTCTCGATCATTACTTACGCAAGTTCGACTATGATGTGAGTGTGTATTTCACGCGCAACATGCCGCATGCGGAAGAAACCGCGCTGGAACAAGTACGGTCACTGAACCCCGATCACGTGGTTGTCGTCAGCTCGCTTATCAAGAACGACGGTGTCTACGACGAAAAGAATCGCTTTATCTTCGTCGATCGCTTCGTTGCCAAGATGCCCAAGAATGCGCTCTTCGTTTCTTTCGATTTTGAAAAAGCGGGTTTTGAGATTGGTGAGAAGGTCATCGCCGATGGACACAAGAACATTGCGCTATTCTGCGGAATTCAAGAGTTCTCTGACGAAAAGAGATTTCAAATCGGTTTAGAAAAAGCGCTCGAGAAAAGTCCGTGTACCCTGCAGGCTTTCAGGGGAGACTATACCCTAGCTTTCAGTGTCGCCTTTGATCTTCTTTCGATGAATGCGCTTGATGCAATCGTCACACCCAACGCTGAAAGGGTAGAACATTTGCAGTCGGCTATCGGCTTTATGCCGAATCGCGTATTGCCCGCCGTCTATTCCATAACCAGCACGGACATCTTACCCGTGGACAATATCATCAATTATGAATTGAACTATAAAATGCTGGGGCGAAAGATCGGGCAATACATTCTGAAATCGAACGAGAAAGGACGAGTTGAAAAAAACTATTTCCAATTGCCCCATGATGGCTTTCGGTTTCGGTTCCCGCGCATCCAAGTTGTTATTGTCACGCTGTTCGCTGCAAACCGGCATCAACGTCGAGTTGACCGAATTGGGTTACGACGAATTGTATCGTACTGCTGAACAGATTAGTCAGGACTCGCCATACGATCTCATTCGTCTGGATCTCTTGTGGCTCTCCGATCTGGGCAAGCAACTGTTTAGTCCGTTAAACATGGATTCACCTGAACTGAAAACGATCGTGTCCGAATTTTCCCCCAATATCTCTGACGAGTATTTCAAGATCGGCAAGACCGTCTATGCACTCCCATTCGATCCCAGTGTCCAGATGTTGTATTACCGCACGGACCTGTTCGAAGATGTGAAAATCAAACGGGAGTTCTACGAACGACATCGGCGCCAACTCACAGTGCCGCAGAGTATCGAGGAGTACTGCGAGGTGGCAAGATTCTTTACGCGAAAGTACAATCCGAATTCGCCTACCGATTTTGGCGCGACTCTCGTGTTCGGTGCAGAACTCACTGCCGCATGCGATTATCTTCCCTGGTTTATGGCGCATGGCGGCAAGATTTTCGACAAGCATGGTCGGGTCATGATCAATACACCCGCTGCCAAGAAGGCATTGGAAAACTATATTGACATGTTCAACTACACAGAACGCACGCCCAATATGTGGTGGCGGAAAGCACTCGAAAATTTCGCATTGGGAAACACTGCGCTGGTGTCGTCGTTTAGCAACCATGCCTCTCGCATGGTATTGGGGCAGGGGTCCAAGGTTGTCGGCAAAATCGGCTTTGCCGCCATTCCGGGTGGTCACCCGTTACTGGGTGGCGGTGTGGTCGGCATCAGCAAAGATAGCAAAAAGTACGAAGAGTGCGTTCAGGTTCTGAAATGGATTTATCAGGCAAATATCTCTTCGATCATCGCATATCTCGGCGGCAATTCGCCATGCCAGAACGTCTACGAAAACGAAGACCTTCAAACATTGTACCCTTGGATTAAAGGCATCGATGACGGTCTGGGCATTGGTCGGCGGCGAAATGAGAACCGCCGCAATCCAAAGTTTTCTGATCTAAAGTACGAGACGATTCTGGGTGCGGCAGTACGCAACGTTGCGATGGGCGTCGCGGATATTGATACAGCGCTAAAAGAAGCGCAAGGATTGCTCGATCACGAGTTTAATGAGTAGGGGTAGAATCGCTGCATGACTGATTCCAAATGGTGGAAAGAGAGCGTTGCCTATCAGATTTATCCACGCAGTTTCTATGATAGCAATGGTGACGGCATCGGTGACCTACCCGGGATTCTGCAGAAGCTGGATTACTTGAAGACCCTGGGTGTGGATCTTCTTTGGCTCAATCCGATTTACGCTTCCCCAGATGCGGATAACGGTTACGACATCAGCGACTATCTGGCGATTCAGCCCCAGTTTGGGACGATGGCAGATGTGGAACGCATGATTGAGGAGGCGCACCGACGAGGAATGCGGATTATCATGGATTTGGTCATCAACCACACTTCGGATCAGCATCCCTGGTTTGTCGAGAGCCGCAAATCCAAGGACAAACCCTATCGCGATTTTTACATTTGGCGTGATGGCAAGGATGGACGGGAACCCAATAACTGGCAAGCGCATTTTAACAAATCGGCTTGGACTTTCGATGAACAAACGAATCAATATTATCTGCATACCTTCTCGCCGTACCAACCCGATCTCAATTGGGAGAATCCAAAGCTGCGCGCCGCGTTGTATGAGATGATCGAAGCGTGGTTGAAGAAAGACATTGATGGTTTCCGCCTGGATGCGATTAGCTTTATTTCCAAAGCGCCCGGTTTTCCCGATCATCCGGGAGCGGACGATTACATCTTCGACCGAAAAAATATGATCCACGGACCAGAGTATCACACATACTTGCGTGAACTCTACCAGACCGTGCTGAGCAAATATGACATTGTGACCGTGGGTGAATGCCTTGACCTGACTGTAGAAAGCACGATTGAAATGGCAGCTCCTGAGCGGAACGAATTGAATATGCCATTCCTTTTTGAGCATATCAGCGAGACGATCAAATGTGGGAAAAATCCTCAGCGGCTCAAAGAGATCCTGACGCGCTGGCAGTTAGGATTGCACCAGAAAGCATGGAGCGGACCAGCATTCAACAATCACGATTCGCCCCGCGTGGTCTCCACCTTCGGCAATGAAACTCAGTACCGCGAAGCATCGGCGAAGCTATTTGGCACGCTGTTACTGACTTTGGAAGGCACCCCCTTTATCTACCAAGGCGAAGAGATCGGCATGACCAATGTGGTTTTTTCAACCATCGCCGATTACCGTGACATCGATACGCTCAACACTCATCATGCATTAGTCGAAGAAAAAGGCGTAGACTCGGTAACTGCGTTAGCTACAATTCATGCGACCAGCCGCGATAACGCCCGCACTCCCATGCAGTGGGACGACAGTCCACACGTCGGATTCTCTACCGTAGAGCCGTGGATCAAGGTTAATCCCAACTACACCACGATCAACGTTCAGCAATCTATCGCTGATTCGAACTCGATTTTCGCCTACTATCAGAAACTGATCCAGCTACGAAAAACCCATTTGAGCTTGGTCTACGGAGAGTATGAGCTTTTCCTGGAGAACCATCCTGAAATCTATTGCTTTGCCCGAACCTGGGATGATGATCGGTTGCTTGTCATCTTGAACTGTACCCCCAGGCAACCCGTCCTCGCGCTGCCTGCGGCGATTGAGCTTGCCGACTCAGAACTATTGATCAGCAACTACCCGGTTGATTTGGCAGATAATCTTCACCTGCGGGTTCTCCGCCCTTATGAAGCCAGGGTCTATCGGCTACATGAGCCGGTAGAGTTATGATGAGTGACAGGAGTTCGCGACAGCAATTGATTACCCCTTGCAAGTCATAAGACGCGCTTCACTCAAATCAATTGCCTCTGACCCGCCCTACGCGCAAGCCGATTCCGGAGCTGGAAAGACACGTTTCGGACATCTGGCATTGGTATTGAGTGACCAAGGAGTTCATTGCCTTTTTTCATTGTACCTCAGTAATCGGCTAATAATCAAGATGCAGATGAGGACGTTCCTCATCTGCATCTTTTTGATGGGCTGGTAGGTATGGTTCTCTTAGACGCGGTTTGTAACAAAAACGCCAAAAATCGCTTACGTTTGTTTATGCAAATCGCTCTTCACAAGGATCACCTTGCCTTCGCGCATGGAGTATATTTGATCCAAGGGGAATCGTCACTAACCCGGGAATGTTTCTTCGAAAGAACTGAATCGAAACGCCTAGCCCACAAACCAACGCGCGTGATCTTTGAGTTTGCAATTTCATTGACACAGGCAGCGGACTATCGTAAAATCTACTCGGAAACGTAGCGTCGCGGTGGCTGATGCTTTCTATTCGATACATGAAAATGGAGCAAAGATGTCACACCATTCAACCAGAGTAGAATCACCGGAACGATTACGTCTTTTTTTTCTGGGCACATTTCGTATCGAATGCGACGGTCAAGCGATTTGCCTATCCACACATAAAGCCGAATCGCTCCTCGCTTACCTCGTTCTGCATCCAGAGCAACATCCCCGCGAAAAACTGGCAGCACTCTTTTGGGGTGACGTGCCTGACGAACAAGCGCGTTTGTCACTCCGTGTCGCACTTGCCACGTTACGCAAAGAATCGAATAAAAACCTCCTCCTGGCTGACCGCGAAATGATTCAATTAAACCCCGATCATCCAATTTGGTTGGATGTGTGGGAATTTCAAGAATCTGCAAAAGACAATCCAGAATCAGCGATCGAATTGTATCGTGGCGATTTGTTGCCTGATCTGTACGATGACTGGGTCGCGTTGGAACGCGAACGCTTGCGTTTGATCTACTTGGATGCTTTGTTGCGCACTGTCCAGCGCGCGCGCTCCGAAAGTAAATATGTGCGTGCAATTGATTTGGCGCGCCGGGTGTTGGCGACCGATCACGCGAATGAAAAAGCATATCAACATCTCATCTTTTGCCATCTTGCGCTCGGTAATCGAACGGATGCGCTCAAGCAATATGCCGAATGCCAACGCGCGTTGCGCGACGAGTTGAACGTCGAACCATCCCCAGAAACGACGGCGCTGTATGTTCGCGCGCAGACCGAAGCAACCGGCACAAAATCATCGGAAGCCTTGTTCGCCAATCTACCGACACCTCTGACAAGTTTTGTTGGACGCGTGGATGAGATCGCGCAGGTCAAGCACGCGCTGGCAACAACGCGCTTGCTGACCTTGATCGGCGCTGGTGGTTGTGGTAAGACTCGTCTCGCGATTCAAGTGGCGACCGAACTCGCGGCGACGGAACGATTCAAGCAAGGCGTGTGGTGGGTAGACCTAGCGGCACTCAGCGATTCGACACTCGTCACGCAAACAGTCGCGATGGTGTTTAATCTTAGTGAATCGCCGACAATGCCGCTGATTGCTGTGCTCACGAATTTTTTGCGCGCAAAAGAATCACTCATCGTCCTGGACAATGGAGAGCATTTGCGCGGAGCGTGCGGGCAGTTAGCTGGCACTCTATTGAGTGCGTGTCCCAAGTTGCACATCTTGGTAACTAGCCGCGAACCGTTAAGCATCAGCGGCGAAGTGGCTTGGCGCGTGCCGTCTTTATCCTTGCCGGATGTCACGCAATTTACGCCGCTTGCCCAACTTAGTACTACTTTGTCATTTAATTGAATTTTGAGTAATCTTGGGGCATGGAGAAAACCAAGCGTATTCCTCAAGCCCCGACTGAACCGATGCCCGAACTGGCAGAATTTCTCGCACAGTTTCAGGTGCACTTTAACCGACGTGA
>JACRMI010000007.1 GCA_016215025.1 Chloroflexota bacterium | reverse complement strand
TCGTATCGGGTTCCATACTTCCTCCTGTTACAGGGAAGTATGGTCAAATCGCACACGATGTCGTGATTACGATTGGCTTTTAAAGTGCACACGATGTCGTGATTACATCAGCGCACACGATGTCGTGATTATTGAGATCTAGGCGCACTCTTCGGTTGGTCATCCACCTACAAGGGAGATTTGTAGACATTGCTCAACACGTACCTTCAAGCATTCGATAAAGGAGTACGGGTATGTCAGACTCTTCCAAGAAAATCAAACGGCAGTTGCGCGAATACCTGACCGAAGCGTATGAACGCGAACTGCATCGCGAATTGACCAAGCTCGACCAAAGCTTCGCGGAATGGCGCGCCTCCAAGATCAGCAGTGGCGAACTGAGCTATCGCATTCACCAGTATGAAACAGGACCCTCACGTCAACTTTATCAACAATACAATTCGGGGGAGGTCGAAATGACTGTGGCATACGCCATAGTGACGGGGCTATTGGCGCGTGATGAAATCTCGGCGGATGTGCTGGCAACACTTGAAAGGCATCTAAGTTTCTATCAAGCCCTCAAAGCGGAAGGCAGCTTGAAAGAACCTGGGACGTGAGAAAAGGTGATAATGCATCTATGCCTAAACCGCGAAAAATGTGGGTCTACAGCCCGACCAAACCGTCTGCGCCGAAAGTGCCTGAACGAGTCGAGATGGAGGCGCAGACGAAAGCGAACCAACTCATCGAGACGGTACTCAAGCCAAAGCATATCCAGCCCCCACCGAAAGGCTATGATTTCAACTACATCGTCGATCTTGATTCCAAATGGTATCGCCATTATTTTTACTTTTGCGCCAAATATTGTTCGCCGGGACCGAATGCCCTCTCGCCATTCTTTGAAACTAAATTCTCGTGCATGGAATTCGTGGGACCCAATCGTTTCCATCTTTCCTTCATGCGACACACCGGAGAATGGATCGAACTTTATCCGAATTCCTCGTTAGAGGAATGTCTGACAATCATCCAAAGCGATCCACTGTTCCCTCCATAAAACGGGAAAAAGGAACACACGAAGAGAGCTTTCAAACCCGGGGAGAAAGTTGTTTGGTTGAAACGCATTCCCGTCGGCGATTACGCTTATCCTGTCAGCGAAAGTGTGCTGGTCAAGTTTGATGCTCCGTCCATAAATCGGCGCGCTAGAGATGAAGTCTTTGACGCCAAGAATCCACGGCGAACCGTCCTGGCCGATCCGGATGCGGGTGAGGATAGGTTCTCGCCCGCATTTTGATCCACCCCAGCCTTCAGCGCGGCTTGGCAAAACGAAAATGCGCGAGATAGATCGGCAGGGTGTGTTCCGAAAACTGCGCGTACAGCCAATCCAAGAATTTCAAATCGAACAAGGGATAGAGTGCGAGCCGTTCTCTTGTGACGCCATCTTTCGTCAGAATCTGTGCGTTGACAAACCCGGCGTTTTTGGCTTCACGGATGAGACCTCTCTCCGAGAGGGCGCCGCCCAGTCAGCCCGCGAACGCCGCTTCGCTATCAAGCACGCTGCGCGGCAGTTGTCCGTTGACGACGGAATCGGAAAAGACGAGGCGACCACCTGGTTTTAACACGCGATAAAACTCGCGAAACGCTTGACCTTTTTCGGCGGACAGATTGATGACCCCGTTGGAAATCACCACGTCCACGCTCACGTCGTCAAGCGGAATATTTTCCATTGTGCCTTGCCGAAACTCGACGTTCGTTGCGCCGATGAGTTTCTGATTCGCCCGCGCGCGCTCCAACATTTCCGGCGTCATGTCGAGACCGATGACCTGCCCGGTGCTTCCAACTTTTTTCGCGGCGAGGAATGTATCAATCCCGGCGCCACTGCCAACGTCGAGAACAAATTCACCTGGCTGCAAATCGGCGTAGCGAATAGGATTGCCGAGACCCAGGGCGTATCCCTTGACCGATTCCGGCAGCCACGCGATCTCATCCGCGCTGTACAAATTCTCTACGACGCCCAGACCTTTGGGGATGACCGCGCCGTATGATTCGCGCACGATGCGCTGTGCTTGTTCCTCCGACCATTTGAGTTGTGGTTTGTCCATGTAATCTCCATGCTGCAGGATGAGTGTTGCGCGATCTTCATTTCTCACGCAACACGCAATACGTATCTTGTTTTACGCCTTTAATCCATCAGCGCGATGCTCACCGGCACTGGATTGCGAATAATGTCGAGCACTGGCGAAGTCTTTTGCACGTAATCGCACAGCGCGACGATTTTTTCGCGCGGCGCGTTGCTCTTGACGCGGTACGTCAGCTTGATGTTTTGATAGCCCGGGCGCATCTGGTCGGACAAGCCGAGGAATGCGTGCAAGTCCAGATCACCTTCGAGCGCAAAATCGAGTTTCTCGATCTGGATGCCTTGCGCAGCGGCGTTGTAAACAAAGCCAACGGCGAGGCATGACGCGAGTGCGTGCAGCACCGCTTCGACCGCGTTCGGTCCGGCATTGTTGCCGAGCAAGACCGGCGGCTCGTCCCCTTCGAGGATGAAGGGGTGGCTGCGTGACGCATCCTCACTGCCTGCTCCATAGAAACTCTTGATCGTGGTGCGAGAGTGACCGCCATCGACCCACTGGTTCTCGGCGCGGAATTTGAAACGCGCGAGATCGGGGTTCGCTTTGATCGCATTGATCGTGCCGACTAATTGATCAACGTTCACTCCGTTGACCATCGTTGCGGGAACTGTTTGTGTACTCATTTCTGATCCCTCCTTCAAGGATTCTGATTAGAGGATACTACAGCGACCTCGCAAAAATCTTACCGCGATCTTACCGCAAATAAAAAAGCCGAGAGGTGACTCTCGGTTTTCGATCTTGTTTAACATTCGACGTCAGCCGCCAGCGCAAGACGCGTAAGCGCTGGTTAGGCGTTCTCAAGAGCTTTAGCTTCCGAGCGAAGGGCAATAAAGGCGTGACCTTGGGGTGTCACCCGGATGTAATCAGAAAGATTCTCGTTCGGATGATCGCCTTTGGGAAGATCGCGTGTGTCTGCAATATTTTTGAATTCGATGTAGCCGAGAATTTTAAAATAATTTATTTCCGCGGCTAAACCAACCGTCAAGTTTGGATCAAGCCAAAAGCCACCAAAGTTCCCGGTGCTAAGTTTCTTGAGCTGACCGAATGCGTTCTCCGACATGGAAAGCGCATAAAGCTTGGCGATCTTGGTTTCTGACGCTTTGACCCTGTGCGCGAGAAGCTGATTTAGAACAGCGACCAGGGCCGAACCGACAACTCCAATGAGCGCGACAATAATTTGAGTGTCCATGTTTGAGATTTTCCTTATTTCGCCATTCGGCGCGGCTTGGAGGCAGGCGCAGAACAACTCCTAACTCAGGTCATCTACCGTATTAGAATGTCGAAAACCTGATGCCGGTGGCATTGTCATCCTGCGCCCAACCGCGCGTAAATTTCGCGCGCCTCAGCTTGCGCTTGTTGCACAATGATCTCATCTCGTGGCGCGCGGCGACGCAATCGAATCTCACTCGAAGCCGACAAACAGCGGGCTGCTTCGTAATCGTTGCCGGCAATTGTGAAATTCTCGTACGCCTCGTGATACCACAGCACCGCCTGATCGAGTTTGCCTTGCGCTGCCGCAAGTTCCGCGCGCGCCTGCCGCGCCATCGCAACCCAGATGCGACTGGCGTACTTCACGGATGCTTCCTCCAGTTGATCGCAGAACATTTCTGCTGCTTGTAAATTGCCTTGCTTGACGCGCACGCTAACCGCCGCAGGCAACAGCAACGCATCGCAACTCGCGCAGTGCCCATGCCGCTGACTCATTTCCAAACCCAGCCCGAGTGTGTGTTCCGCCGCATCGAGATCGCTGGCTTCGAGGTGATTGCGCGCCAGCGCGGCGTACAATCGCACGAGACAGTGCGCCCGCAAGAGTGCACGTTCCGCTGCGATGATGCCTTCTTCGATGACGATGCGTCCACCTTCCCAATCGCCGCGCGCGGTCAGCAGCACACCCAAGCGCTGACATGCCAGCGCTTCGCCGGACGCCGCGCCGATTTCGCGATGCAGTCGGATGGATTCGCGCAATGCGGCATCTGCCTCGCGCCAGTGTCCCGCTTGGAATTCGAGTGCGCCATTAAAGCACTGACACAACGCAATGGCGCGCGGAGCTTTCATCCGCTTCGCCGTATCATACGTGTGCGCCACCGCTTGCTTGACTTGAGCATAATCTTTATCACCGTACAGGTGATACTCCCACAGTCAGAGATGCGTGTCGAATGCATCCGTCACATCCAGGTCAGGCCCAACGAGTGTCGCACGCTGCTGCTCGTAGTAGATTCCCGTCTGCCATTCGCCGAGCGAGTGACACGCGAGCGCAAGCATCTCGAATGCACGCGCCACCGCATCCGGCTTGTCGATGCGGTCGGCCACGTTCAAACTTTTTTCCGCGGCTTGATACGCTTCGCGATACTCGCCCTGATGCCAATGGAAGAGCGCGATGTTGTAGAGCAAGTCGGCATACTCCGGCGCGTCCTCACGTTCGTCTACTTCGGCGAGCGCAATTCTCAAGTGCGCATCGGCTTGAGCAAGATTGCCGGTCGTGATCAGCGCGACGGCTGCGCCGCAGCGCAGGCGCACGCGATCGCGCGGCTGGGATTCCCACCCCGCACTCGATTTCAGCGCAAGTGCCTGCTCAAATCGGGTGACTGCGCGCGGAGTATCGGCGAGAATGTTGTACCACCAGCCGAGCGATTCGAGCACCATCCATCGCCGCGCTGCATCCGCCAGACCCAGGGCGTCCAGCAGCGCGAGGGCGCGTTCAAAATAATCTGCCGCGACCTCGAACGCAAAGAGGTTCGCCGCTTTCTGCCCCGCGCGGATGAGATAATCGAGCGCGCGATCACGGCGGTCGCTCGAATCGTAATGATACGCCAGCGCTTCGACGTGCGCCGTGGCATCATGGGGACGCCGTGCCTGAATCGCTTCGATAGCTTCGGCTGCGCGCGTGTGCAACTGCGCCCGGCGAACCCGACTGAGCGAATCGTACAAGGTGCGGCGAATGAGGGCGTGGCGAAAGCGATAGCCCGATTCGGTTTCTTCGAGCAGATGGGCGGCGAGCGTCGCATCGAGTGCATCAAGCACCGTGGCGTCGCCAAGCGCGGTCATGCCGTGCAAGGATTCGTAATCGAATTCACGTCCAAGCACGGCAGCGGCGGACAAGATCATCTCTACGTGCGTTCCAAGACGCGCCACGCGCTCGCGCAATAGCCCACTCAAATCCTCAGGAATCTGGATGGGACGACTTGTATCCGCGTTCCGCAGACGCCATTCAGTTCCTTGTTGTTCGACTTGTTCAGTTTTGATAAGCGCGCGTGCGATTTCTTGAACATAGAACGGATTCCCTTCGCCGATGTCGTACACCGTGGCGACCACTTGCGCAGACACCTTGCCGCCGAAGATGGCTTGGAGAATGTGAGCGGTGGCTTGCTGGGTGAGCGGCGATAAGGAAATCGTTTCGCTCAATCGTTCACGATAGAGGGTGTTGAGTAAAGATCGAAAGGACGATGCGGTTGCAACACTTTCCGAACGATACGTCGCCAAAAGCAGAATCGGCGCGGTTCGCGTTTGGCGCGCGAGGTAGTGAAAGAGACGCAGACTGGCTTCGTCCGCCGCGTGCAGATCGTCGATCAAGAAAATGACGTGCGTTGATTTCGAATCCGGCGCAGTACTCAAACCCATCAAAAAAGCGACGATCGAATTGAACAACGCCCATTGTTCTTGTTGCGGATCACTCGAACCGCCCCGCTTATAGTGCGTGATCGGATTTTCGTTGGTGGGGCGCTGGTGCTCCGCCAAGTAACGATCAAAGGCTTCGATGAACGGTTGGAATGCTATTTGTCCTTCTTGCTCGTAGGCCGCACCGATCAGGGTTGCCATGCCGAGGGTTGCGCCCGCGCGCAAGATTTCGAGGGCCAAGCGCGTCTTGCCGATCCCGGCATCGCCTGCAAGCAAGAGGGTCTGTCCACTCTCACGGCGCGGAGTATGAATGCGCGTGCGCAGCGTTTCCAATTCTGTCTCACGTCCAACCAGCGGGACGCTCTGCTCGACTTCGGCGGTGATGAAAGTGGGCAGCACGATAGGTTGCACAAGTATGGGGGTCAATTCGCCGCTGAGAATTTGCGAATAGAGCGCGGAGGTCTCTGGCTCTGGGGGCACGTCGAGTTCCTTTGCCAGCGCGTCGAGACATAGTTGGTATTGACGCAATGCCTCGTGGCGTCGTCCGGCCAGCGCGTACGCGCGCATCAATTCACGATGCGCGAATTCATCCGCTGGATCGCGCGCGAGTAACTGGGTCAACAACGCAATCACGCGGGCCGAATCGCGAGTGGCGCGAAAATGCGTAACGAGGGCAAGAACCGTTTCGCGGTAGAGGCGGCGCAATGTGTCGCGTGGGGTTTGGATCCAATCGGAGTATAAATCATTCGGCAGGAGATCGCCGGCGTACAGCGTGAGGGCTTGTTCGAGCTTCTCGATGCGTTGGGTGGAGGAATCCGTCGGCGAGGCAGCCGTCAACTGCTCGAACTGATGCACGTCAACCCAGGTTGAGTCGGACAGCCCCAACACACCATCTTCAAATGTCAGGGTCGCATCGGCAGAACCAGCACCAAGCGTCCGGTCCAGTGTTTGACGCAGTGCGTGAAGTGTTCGATAGAGATTGTTCGCGCCGGCGGCAGAGTCGGCGTCGCGCCACAGAAAATCAATCGCTTGGTCTTTCGTCAGGCGGCGTTCGATGGCGACGCGCTGAAAGAGCACGGCGGCTTTGCGCCGCGTCCAGTCCGAGTCGCGCATGGTGCGCTCACCGCACGCAATCTCAAATCGTCCGAGCAGAAAAACCCGTATCGCAGGCGAACTGCCCCGAGCCATAAGGCAGCCTCGCTTTCTAGGATCACGAGCCAGAAACTAACGAATATTCTACCCACTTTAGTTGAGCAAAGCAAGCGCCATTTGAGTCCGCCCTTCGCATAAAGCAGCGCAAACTGTTACGTATGCCAGATGCTCCCTATACCTTTCGGGCGACAATTACGAGCGTGCAGCCGAAATCATACTGTGTTGTCTGCATGTCTTGAAATCGTTGCGCGATTTCCTTTTCCACCAGGAGTTCAGGCGCGAGGTGGTGTACTGGCTGAAAACCCTATCCGTCCCAAATTTGACTCCGTCAGAACGCCAGATACAAGCTACTGATAACTTTTGACAGTTATCTTGGAGTCAATTCACGTGTTTACCCTCTTCCATTGGCTGACCCAATTGTTCCGCCGCCTCATCACCTTCCTTGAACATGCTTTCTTGCATCTCACTCAACCTTCCCGCCATTCGATTGTTCTCAGCATTGTCACAGACCTTACACGCAACAAGGCCAATCTCATCGCCCAGAACGCCTTGCTCCGGCAACAATTGATCGTCCTGCACCGCAAGTCAAAAACCCCGCCTTCTCGCAATCCGATCGCCTCTGGCTCGTCCTCCTTGCAAGCCGCGGCAAGCACTGGAAAGAGGCGCTCCGCATCTTCAAACCCGACACGCTTCTCGGCTGGCATCGTCAAGGATTCCGTCTCTTCTGGAAGTTCAAATCGCGTAACCGTGGGGGTCGTCCCAAACTAGCCACGGAAACCGTCGCCCTGATCCGGCAGATGGCAGAGGAGAATCAGCTCTGGGGTGCCGAACGCATTCGCGGCGAGTTCCTCAAACTCGGTATCACTGTCGCCAAGCATACCATCCAGACCTATATCACCCAAGTCCACCCCGCCAAACCCAGCTCGCAAACCTGGTCCACTTTCCTCAAGAATCATGCAAAAGACATCTGGGACTGAGAATCCTTGCCCGTCATCGACCTCTGGTTTCGTCCGCTGTATCTCTTCTTCATCATTGAGCTGGCTTCACAACGGATTGTTCATTTCGGAGTCACGCGTTCACCCACGGACGCCTGAGTCGCGCAACAACTGCGCGAGGCAACACCATTTGGCCGAGTGCCGCGCTTTGTGATTCGGGATCGCGACCGTAGATATGGAGAAGCCTTCACACGAGTCGCCGTCGGTACCTCCATTGAGGTTTTGAAAACGCCTTCTCGCGCACCCAAGGCGAATGCCATCTGCGAACGGTTCTTGGGCAGTGTGCGGAGGCGCGCAAGCGTGTCTCGACCACATCCTGGTCTTGGGGGAGGAGCATTTGTATCGCGTGATTCGGGACGCGAAGCGTGTGGAATATTTTAATCACGCGCGGTCACATCAGGGAATTGAACAGAAGATTCCTGAGGGGAGTACGTCAGTTCCGGCGCAACAGGGAAAAGCCAAGATCATCGCGTTCCCAGTGTTGAATGGGTTACACCATGATTACCGACTGGCCGCTTGAGTCATCGAGGGTTAGACAAACGGACGGGGTTTTCAGCCAGTACAGATGGACAATTTTGCTACACATGGCTGCCGGGGGGCGTACCAGGAAAATAAACATGGTGTCACTCAATGTGTTTAAGCCAGAGTATTTGAAAAGGCAGTAAAGCGATTCCCTCGGACCGATCCAAAAGTTTACCCGTGATCAAATCAACCAGCTTCGAAGATTTGACTCCAAAAACATCCCATCCACTCACATCGGTCTTTTGTGGCTTGCCGCTCACGTTATGCAAGCACAGAATCAATTGAGGGTCTGCCTGACCACGAAGTAGCGTCAACACGGACGGATTTCCCTTGATGACACCCATCGGCGCATATGGACCAAACTCTGCGTGCATGCGTCGTACTTGAAGCAATCGCTTGAATCGCGCCATGACCTGTTGCCGAATTGATCCAGTCTCCCACAATTCTTGTTCCAAAGCACCCCGTGATAATTTCTCGCGGTTGATGGTGCGATAGTGCCCGGTCTGCGCGACACCGGCGTGCCAACTATGCGAGCCAAACAAGCTATGAAAATAGATCCCCGGCACACCGATGAAAGCTAGCATAATAGCATGCGCGCAAACAAAGCGATCAATTTGCACATCGCACGATTCATCCGCTTGGGGGTCCGATAGCGCATCAAAATAATTGATGTTGAGTTCGTACGGGCTCGTGCTGCCGTCTTGATTCGTTTTGTACGAAACCAATCCTCCGTGCGCTTGCGTCTGTGTAACGAGCGCGTCTATCTCTGCCTCACCAAGAATTTTGCACGCTGGATTCAATCCAATGCCATCGTGCGAGGCAAGAAAATTGAAAAAGGTCACGCGCTTTGAGGGGAGGGGGAGTTCACTCGCCCAACGTGAGAGTATCGTCGCATCCCCCGTGCGAAAAGCGTGGAGAGTGAGCGGCGGCAACGCAAAGTTGTAAATCATTTGCGCTTCATTCGTCCCGTCGCCGAAATACGCCATGTTGTCAGTGTGCGGCACATTCGTTTCGGTGATGAGAATGACATGCGGCGCAACCGCATCCATTACCGCGCGAATCAGTTGAACAATGCGATGGGTTTGCGGCAAATGCAAACACGTCGTCCCAAACTCCTTCCACAAGAAGGCAATCGCATCGAGGCGAATAAATTCCGCACCGTGCGCCACATAGAACAAGAGCACATCCAATACATCGAGCAATACTTTAGGATTGCGATAGTTCAAATCAACTTGGTCAGCACTGAAAGTCGTCCACACATTTTTTTTGCCGCTGCGTGTCTCGAATTCGGTGAGCAAAGGCAACGTGCGCGGACGTACGACCCGCGAAAGATCGACGCCCTCAGGCACGACGATAAAATAATCGCGATAGCGCGGATCGTCGCGCAAAAATCCACGAAACCAATCACTGCTCACAGAAATGTGATTGATGACGGCGTCGAACATCAAACGAAAATTTTTGCCGATGCGCGCTACATCGCCCCAGGTTCCCAATTCTGAACTGACCGCGTGATAATCGACCACCGAAAAACCATCGTCTGAGGTGAATGGGTAAAACGGCAAAATATGGATACCACTTACAACACCTGAAAGATGTTGGTCGCAAAACTCACCCAGTGATTCTAGAGGTGGCACACTCGGCTCGCGCACTTGATCGCCGTACGTGATGAGAATTGCATCGCGCTCGGTCAGGTTCACCACGCGCGGCGGAATCTGCGCGCGATATTTGTCGATCAATTTCTCAAGCCGATAAGATATTGCTTGCCTAACGGTATCGCCGTAGAGAGCATTGAGGTGCTCTGCTATTCTATCCAAAATGGAAACTCCGATTTCTTAAAATTCACAAACGATGATGCGTTATCATTTGTCTTTCATCGCGTCAATCGCTAGGTCGATAAACACGGCGCTCGACCAACCAAAGACAGATGCAGAATGCGACGGTGGGTCGCCCGTGAGCGGATTATAGTATTCGTAGATGTCGTTGTGCCGCATGATGAGCTTGAGCGTCTTGTTGCGCAATTCACGCGCCAGGTCGTTATAGCCACAGCGCGCAAGCCCCTCGACAAATAGATAGTTGATGTTCACCCAGGTCGGTCCGCGCCACATCTGATTCGCATCGAATTTTGGGTCATTGAGCGCCACGGTGGGAATCGGAAACTCGCTCCAAAATTCCGCAGGGTTGGTCAGATGGGCGACGAGTCGTTCGACAATCGCATGCGGCATGCGTCCCGTCAACAGCGGATAGAGATTGAACGGCGTGAGCACACGCACTGGTTTATGATTGTGCATCGCCCAAAAAACGCCGGCTTGCTCATCCCAAAAATGTTCGATGATTTTTTCCGCGAGCGTTTGGGCTTGGGCGCGCCAGGTTTGGGTATCGGCATCCAGCCCTAGAATCTCGGCAATTCTTGCCAGCGCGTCCATTTGCATCACGAGATACGTATTCAGTTCCGGCGATTCGACCGGCACACCATCATCCCATAACGGACTATCATCCAGACCGGACGAAAAGCCGTGATTGTATTGTATGATGCCGTCGCGATCGTCGTCGTTCTTTTCAAACCACCAACGATTCCAACGACAAATCGGCTCGTAGACTTCATCGAGAAAATCACGGTTGCCGCTCGTCTCGTACAGTTTTAACACCGCCCAGGCAATGAGCGGCGGCTTGGTCACATCGGATTCGGCTTCGATATGCGGAAATCTCCAACGCAAGACAACCCCTTCGTCATACACCGCATCGGGAATCATGCCGTCTTCACGTTGGTGATCGAGCACAACACGCAGTTGGTTCTCGGCGAGTTTTTGATCCAGGTGACGGTACGCAAACGCATGAAAAAACGCATCCCACTGCCACACGCCGATGTAATGGATTACGGAGGGCATCATCGCTTCGCGCGTGAGATAAAACCGTGGGCTAAGGAGCCCCATCCGCATGATCCAGAGCGCATAATAATATTGCTCGGCACGCGCAGCGTCTTCGCTCATCGCCGGTGCAGCGGCGAACCACGCATGCCACCGCACTTCGGCATCGTGCAAAACGTGATCCGCCGACGAAAAACTGCGATTAAAACCCAGGCGCGGCGTAATGTTCAACAAGAACGCCGAATCCTGGGTCGCCTCCATCTGAAGTGCCACGTGCAAATATCCATTTTCACCGGGCTCTATCACATCCGAGAAAATGCGTGCATTCGTCGTGTACGCCATATTGCGATGCGTACTGCGATGTTCGGGGTCACCTTTGAATTCGCCACCGCGCCGGTCTGTGCGACCATGCATCGCATACGCGGCAAAAGAAATTCCACAACGCGTATTCGGTAACTTGAAATACAACGTTTCTTCATCGAGAAAGGCCAGCCAAAATTCACCGATATGGGTGTGGAAAAAAAGCGCGTGCGGGTATGCCGTCATTTCAAAATCGAGCGGGGTGCCATTTGCATCGGTCAGCCTGAAATCCTGCACGACTGGCGAACGCCGTCGATAATCGCCAACTTCCCCAACCCACTGTGCCCAGCGTTCGGCAAGGCGAATATACAAAGATGATTCGTTGCGAAAAATCAGGATGCGCGATCCACGGTCGCTGAACGGAATGCCGCTAAAGGGCACGCGCTGTTTGTCATCCGGAGAATTTTGAAACCGGGGATCCAACTCTGCGGGTGCGAATTCTTCCAATGTGATGCGCCCGCGTAGTTGTTGTAAATAAAGTGAAGTCGGAGTCTGAGGCATAAGTCATCTTTCGTTTAGTATATCGATGGCAAGCGCGGCAGACCAGCAAAAATCGACCGCGCCGCACCCGCTGGCATCGCGTGGATCATAGTATTCACGGAAACCGCTTTGGCGAATCAGTGCAAGCGAGTCGCGCATGAGCATATCGGCTTGGGCGTGAAATCCGTACCGCCGCAGCCCATCGGCGATGAGCCAGTTGATATGAATCCAAACCGGACCGCACCAATAGCGGCGCGCGGAATACCCAGGTTCATTTTTCGCCGCGCTCGGCAGACGATATACCGAATCGGCGCCGGGTGCGTACTCTACGGGGTTGTCAAAATGCTCGGCGACCAAACGCGCGGCTTGCGCCGGTGTTGCCAGCCCAGCAAACAACGGCGCGAACGTCGAGCAAGCATTCACCCGTATTGGCATCTTCACTCGCACATCATAATCCAAATACAAACCACGCGTGGCGTCCCAAAACCTCGCATCAAAAACCGCGCGTGTTCGTGCCAGCCAACCATCAATCTCGCACGTATCTTGACTCAGCTCAAGCGCCATCTGGCGCAAGTCTTGGTCAGCCCGGTGCAAAATTGAACAGAACAGCACATTCTGAATCAGAAACGGCATTTGATCCATCAACGCGTGCGGCTCCCAACGTAAACGCCGACCCAGGTCGATCAAATGCACAAAGCGTTCATAATCCGGCGCAAACGGGCGTTCGTCCGCGGCGACATGCACCGTATCACGTCGCTTGAACGGCGGCACGCTTGCGCGTGTTGGCGTGATCCGGTCGAGCGCCTCTGCCCAGAGCGGCGAATTATCCATCCCGGATTCCCAGGGATGAATGAGACACATAAGCCCAGTGCCATCTATATCGCGTGCGGTGTGCAACCACCGATGCCACGCGACGAGTTGCCGATACACTTCGCGGAGAAAATCCATTGACGGAGTGCGCTCGTGAATCAACCACACCATCGTTGCGAGAACAGGTGGCTGGGTAATTGCCGATGAAGCAACCGATCCAGCATGGGCGAGGTTTTCCGTTTGCCAGAATTCCGGCGGCGGAAAGTAATCGGACTTGCCGGTGTGATAAATAATGTGCGGAACCATTCCATCGCGCCATTGCGCTCGCAAAAGCGAGCGCACTTCGGTGAAAGCGCGCGGCAAATCATAGTGCGACAAGCCAAGCGCAATAAATGCCGCATCCCAGTTCCACTGATGCGGATACTGGTGCGGCGACGGTTTCGTAAATTCGCCCGCATCGTTCAGGCGCAAAACGGCGCGGGCTTGAGAAAGCAACTCGGTTGTGTTCACTAGATTTCAATTGTAGAGACGTTGTATACAACGTCTTTACGTCTAAGCAAGAATCGCTTGACCGTTGGCAACATCCATCCAGCGAATCTTGTCCGCATCGAAATGGAGCCACACATCGTCGTTCGGTCCGACCGGCTGATCGGGTGCGACGCTCACTTTAGCCAGCTCATCGCCGATTTTCATCGTCAACAATTTATGGGAGCCAAGTGGTTCGACGACCAGCACGTGCGCGCGAATCGTATTGGGTTGTTGCGCGGCAACGAGCGCGAGATTTTCGGGACGGATGCCTAGCAAAATCGACTGTCCCGATTTTGTCGCCAGGGCAGACGATAGTTTAGCAGACGGTGAAATTTTTGATTCGCCAACCGCCACGATGGACGATCCATTTTCTGATCGCACAGTGCCTTTGAGAAAATTCATGGGCGGCGTGCCGATGAACCCGCCGATAAATGTGCTGGCCGGATAATCATAAATGTTCATCGGCACATCGCACTGAACAATGTCTCCGCTTTGCATCACCGCGATACGATCGCCCAGACTCAACGCTTCAATTTGATCGTGCGTCACATAAATCGTCGTTGCTTTGATTTCCGAATGTAAACGCTTGAGTTCAGCACGCATTTGCATACGCAACAATGCATCGAGATTCGACAGCGGTTCGTCCATCAGCAACACGGCCGCTTCCATCACAATCGCACGGGCGACCGCAACCCGTTGGCGCTGACCGCCGGAAAGTTGCGCGGGATAACGCTTGAGATAATCGGTAAGTTGCAACAACTCGGCGCCCTGATCCACACGGCGTTTGATTTCGTCCTTGGGACGATTTTGCATCTGCAAACCAAACGCAATATTGTCAAAGACGGTGAGGTGCGGAAAGACCGCATAACTTTGAAACACCATCGCAATCTTGCGGTCGCGCGGCGCGAGATCAGTCACATCACGGTCGCCGATAAACACTTTGCCGCCATCCACGTGCTCGAGTCCAGCAAGACAGCGCAACATTGTAGTTTTACCACAACCCGATGGACCGAGCAAAACCATAAACTCGCCATCTTTGATTTCGAGACTAATATCTTTGATGACGGTCGTCTTGCCAAAAATTTTGCGCACGGTTTGAAAATGAATGCCAGCCATGGAACCCCCAGTGGACAGTGGATAGTGAATGGTGGATAGTGATCAGTAGTCAGTGAGCAGATTTTGCTGACCACTACTCACTATCCACTGCACACTACCTTGAGATATTTCCCCACAAATTGAGCAGGTACTTGCGGATGAGAAAGATGAAAATCAACGCCGGAACGATCATAAAAAATCCACCCGCATAACGATAGTACAACGGCGAGTCATTCAGCGAACTGAGCACTTGGGCAGGAAGCGTGCGATTGCGCAGGGTTAGAATCGTCGCCGCGAAAACTTCGTTCCACGAAATCACGAACGTAAAAATCGCCGCCGCCGCCAAACCTGGGAGCGCGAGTGGCAGCACGACGCGGAAGAAAGCTTGGATGCGATTGCAGCCCAGGGTTTGCGCGGCTTCTTCCAAGTCGCGCGGGACACCCACAAAAATGCCCGCAGTAACTATGATGACAAAAGGTAATGCCATCGCAATATGGACCAGGGCGACGCCCCAAATGGTATCGTACAAATCCATTTGCAGAAATACGACAGCCAGTGGGATCGCAAGTATTGCGGTTGGAAACATTTTGCTGATCAATAGCCCCAGCGAAATGGCTTCCTTGCCGCGAAAGCGAAACCGCGCGAGGGCATAGCCACCCGGCGCACCGAGCACAAGACTACCTGCAATCGTCACCAAGGCAACAACGACACTGTTCCACACCGAATCCAACACACCTTTCGAGTTCACAAAGAATTGCATCGTGTCCGTCGAAAAATCGGTGGGCAAAAGTGGCTTGGGCCATTGAAAGGTCGCTTGTCGCGTGCTGAACGCCGCGAGCGCGACCAAGTAGAGCGGCGCGAGCGTCCATAGGGCTAACAGAATTGCCGCGCCGTACAATGCGACGCGACCCAGGATGTATCGGCGTAAGAGCGAAGTGCGCATAAGAAACTCCAATGTTCGATTTATGATCTAAAAGTTCAAAATTTCAGCCGCGCGTTTCAGAAAATCATAAATCAATCGTAGCCGCCTTCAGCCGCGCTCGTTTGGAAGAATCGAAAATAAAACCAGGTCGCACCAACAGTAAATGCAAGTACGAGGACGGCATATGCCGCCGCGACACCTGGGTTCCGATTCGTGACGTACCATGTGTACGATTCGCCCGCCATCACAGGAATGACGCGCCCGGCGAGCGCAAGCACCACAGAGAACGTTTGGAATGCAAAGATCGTGCGGATGATGAGCGCGTTCTGCAAACTAGGTCGCAACAGCGGCAAGACGACAAATAACGTTCGCTTGAGTGTGTTCGCGCCGAACACATCCGCCGCTTCAAAATAATCACGTGGAATCATCTGCAGTCCGGCGAGCAGAATCGTCATGACAATTGCCGTGGCACGCCACGACTCAGCAATGACGATGGTGGCAAACAGGGCAGGCAAGTTTTGATAGGACAGAAATAGAAATGGCTTTTCGAAAATGCCGAGTTGATTGAGAATCGAATTGAGATAGCCGCGCTCGGTGAAAATGGACAGCCATGCAATTCCAGCGGCCAGATCGGAAATTGCCAGAGGGATGGCATAGATGTAAAGGAATAAAGTGTGTCCCTTGAAACGCGCGTGTATCAGCAGTGCCATCACGAGCGCAAGGACGACTTGCGCAGGGACGATGAAAATCAACAAAAGAAAAGTGAACTTGAGCGCGTCCGCAAAAGCAGTATCATTCGCCATCTTTTGGAAATTGGCGAGCGTGAACAATCCATCAGCACCTTGGAACGCAAGCAAGAACGCTTGAAAGATGGGCACGACAATCAACAACGTGACAAAGATAAGCGTCGGCGTCAGCAAACCGTATGGGAGCGCAGAATCTAGTTTGGCACGCATGAACACCCCTCGGGTAGACCTGTCAGGTCTATGACCTGACAGGTCAATGCAAAACTACTTCGCCTGGCACGCTCCGGTGCTGGGTGGGTCGGGCGACCAGCATGACGCTTTGAGTTCGGTCATCAAGGCGTTCAGTTGAGTCGCTTGATCATTCAACACGGTCTTGATGTCTTCGTTTTTGAGCACAATGCGAGTCAACGTGTCTTGCATGATCTTGTTAAAGTCGGCGCCCTTGGCACCTAGACCAATCGGCAACAGTGCAACTTTGGCATCGGCTGCTTTGGATTGCTTGACGACGCCATCCGCTTCCAGTCGAACGTAATCGGGCAGATCGGTTGGCAAAGCGGATTCCAGTACCGGGTAAAAGCTGACTTCGCGCAGATACATCGCTTGCACGTTGGGCCGTGTCAGGTATTCGATCAACGCTTCAGCACCCGCTTTGTTCGGTGCACCTTTAGCGATACCCAGACCTGCGAGCACGCTCATGTAGTAGCGGCCCTTGGGTCCAGCGGGCGCAGGTGCGGCGACGAAATCGTTTGGCTTGTTCTTGAAGGCATTGACGACGCGCGCGGTGTGATCAATCGTAACCCAGACTTCTTCCGACAGTAGTGGGTCTTGCATGCTGTTGTAGGTCACCGATTGCGGGTTCGTGTATTCCCAGATCGCTTTGAAATCCGTCCACATCTTGACGGCATCATCACTGCGATAAGTAGTCACCAGACCCCCGGTGTACGATGGATACAGATAGCCCTGGGTCAAGCGGTGCATCAAACCCGAAGGACCAGCCGGAAATCCGATTTTCTTTTCCTTGGTCGCGGTGGTAATGTTCTTGCCCCACTCAGCGAGCTGGGTGTAGGTCAGAGTGTCGATGCTTGCTCCGGCCGGAAGATACTGGAGCGCTTTTTTGTTGGCAACCAGAATGTACGTGGCTTGCATCCACGGAATATAGTACTGTTTGTCGGTGCCCAGCTTGCCCAGCGCCATGAATTCCTTGACGATAGGGCGATCACTCAATTTAGCGACCAGCGGCGTCAAATCTTCGAGCGCGTTGACGGCGACCAAATTGGGGAATGTGCCATGCAACACTCCAATGACGCCTACGCTAACCTTGTTCGCTTTTTGTTCGGCAGTGATGCGGTCGACGACCACACCTTCGGCATCGGAGATAAACTCTGTCTTGGCGCCTGTAAAGTCTTTGAGAATGACGTTGCGCATTTTTTCTTGTTCTTCAACAGGCGTGTTTTGAGTTGCAAGGAACACGAGCGGTTGCGTTGATGCGGCAGACAATGCTACCGATGAGGCTGGCGCAGAGGACGATGCTACACTACTCGAAGCAGGCACTTTGGTGGGTTCAGGTGCCTTGGTCGGTGCCACGCTTGATGCGACACTTGACGCGGACGCACTGCTTGACGCGGGGGGCGCCTTGGTGGGTTCGGAAGCTACGCACGCCGCCAGAATCGCCGCAAGCAACAGAGTCAGAACGAGAATCTTTTTCATGGGAGACCTCCTCCTCATTTTGAATATCCAATAGAATTGGATGGTTTGGACCAGGTAATCTTGTTTTCCTCTCACCTCCTCAAAGCATATTTTCCGAAACGTTTTGGAAAATATGCCACAAGAAAGTAGCTGCTGGATTGGACGATTTTAACCGCCCGTCGATTCGCGCACGACCAGTTCAGGTTGAATAATTAACTTGGATTCGACTAGTTCACCTGCGATCCGCGCCAGCAACATCTGCACTAGCTGTCGCGCGATGTCGTAGACCTGCTGACGAAGCGTGGTCAACGGCGGCTGAGTATGTTCGGAATCGTCGGTGCCATCGTACCCGGCAACAGCGATATCTTTTCCAACGACAAGACCCTTTTCACGCGCCGCGCGCATCGCGCCAATTGCGGTCAGATCATTCACGCCGATTATCGCTGTTGGCGGCTTTGCCAGCTCAAACAAACGCAAAGCCGCTTCGTAGCCCCCGGTCCGCGACAGGTCGCCTTCGATCACCAAGCTAGGATCGAAAGTGATGTTCGTGTTGACCAAGCCATTCTGATAACCTTGCAGACGATCATATTGAAGGGTGAATCGCGGCGACGCGCCGATGTACGCGATGCGCCGACGCCCACGCTCGACCAGGTGCTTGACAAGTATTTCAAAACCAGCGCGCGCGTCTACTTCGATATAAGGATACTTGAGACGTTGGTGTGTGTGTCCATGCGCGACAAAAGGAAAATCGTTATCGGAAAGATACTTGGCGCGCCAATCGCGCAAACGCATACGACTCAGTACGATGCCATCCACGAGCCGGCTTTGGACCCAGCGCTCGAAGATTTCGCGTTCTGCCGGTGAATCGGGTGGAGCAGTGGATACGAGCAAATCGAAATGGTGTGAGGTCGATTCATCGCCGAGGCCAGCAATGAATTCAGAGAAAAAGGGGTCCGTAAAGTGGTTGCCACTAGCAGGAATAATGTAACCAATGGCGTCTGTTTGTTGACGCCGGAGTTGGCGTGCCGCCCGGCTCGGGGCATAGCCCATCTCCCGTGCGACTTGGATAACGCGTTCGCGGGTTTTGTCCGCCACATCGTCGTATCCATCTAGTGCGCGGGAAACGGTGGTGATGGAGAGCCTGAGACGTTTGGCCACATCTCGAATGGTCACAGCCATGCAGACTCCAAAACATTTCGGCTATCTAAAGTCATTATACCCAAAACGTTTTGGCAAGTCAAGCATTTTTGGGTGCTCCCAGTCGTGAAGAATCTTGGCAGGTTGTATACGTATGGATTGGACGAGCACCGTGCGCGGAGCAACCACATTAATTCTGGGCGTCCACAAATAACCGACTGGGTCAAAAGTCGGGAAAGCACTTGCAGTTGCTTCGCGGAACGAACCAGAACGACTGGAATCTTTACCATGGCTTGAAGCGAATTTGCACCCGCGTGGTCCACAGACCCTCCAGGTCTGCCGCACTCCCACGCCAGTTGCGCCAGGCTTCGAGCAACCGCAGGGCGAGGTTTTTACGGTGCTCCTATTGAACGCGGTGGATAATTCGCGGTCCACAAGCAAGTTGGAAAGAGCGGCAATTGTCCCTTGACAAATATTTCCACGCGATTATTCTTGTTCCTTATTCCTGCCTCGCACCATGGAGCAAGATTTTCGCGTGATTGCAACACCTTGGACCGTTGCTTTACCTCGTTTCGGTGTTATCCTCGCGCTTTGGTTCATTGGCCTCTGGTGGTTTCAGGTCTGGCGGTCAGCGTCCCGTCCTGTACCGCCTTCCAAGAAAGCCAAACGACCACCCC
>JACRMI010000039.1 GCA_016215025.1 Chloroflexota bacterium | reverse complement strand
TTGCTCTGGCCGATAGTAACGCTTGGGAACTTCGGAATTGTCTTTGGCTCGTCTCATCCACACACCTTTGCGTCGTAGGGTTCTTGAGAACCCATTATACCGCATCAGAGGCGTGTAGGTGGAATTTTGCGGTTACTGTTGATAAATAACATGATCGCTTCCGGAATTTCGTGCGACCATTTCGCAGATGAAACACGGACCTGTTTGAATCCGTTCGGCGTACGATTTCGAATCAAACTCCTGATACTCGAAACTCGTCACCTGACTCCCGCGAGTTGCTCTCGAAATTGTGTATTGTATAATCGCGCGTACAATCCGCCCTGCGCCAGCAGCTCCGAATGCGTTCCCTGCTCTATCACTTGCCCCTCGTCGATCACCAAAATCACATCCGCCGCCAAAATCGTCGAGAGACGATGCGCGATGACGACACTCGTGCGTCCTTTCATCAACGGCTTGAGCGCATCTTGGATAAGCGCCTCTGATTCGGAATCCAAACTCGACGTCGCTTCGTCGAGGACGAGGATGCGCGGATCTTTGAGAATCACACGCGCAATCGCGACGCGTTGCTTTTCGCCGCCGCTCAAACGATAACCGCGTTCGCCGACAATTGTATCGTAACCCTGCGGCAACTTGGAAATAAAATCATAAATGTTCGCCGCGCGCGCCGCCCGTTCAATTTCGACCTGCGTTGCGTCGGGTTTGGCATAGAGCAAATTCACGCGAATGGTGTCGTGAAACAAAAATGTTTCTTGGGTAACCATCCCGATTTGGCGCGTCAGCGATTCCATAGTGACATCACGCAAATCATGCCCATCGATTGCGATGCAGCCTTCCGTCGGATCGTACAATCGCGGGATGAGATATGTGATCGTCGTCTTGCCTGCGCCGCTCGGACCCACTAACGCCGCAAGCTGTCCTGGCTCGATTATAAAATTTACGCCGCGCAACGCATAGCGCCGAGTCGGAACAAAAGCGGGGACGTCTTGCTCTTCACCGTTGCGCTTGTTATCATCACGACTGCGGTCAGCGGTCGGCGGTTGTTCGTCGTCTGTCTGCGCTTCGATGTACGAGAACGATACGTCCTCAAATCGAATCTTGCCTTTCGTTCGCTTGAGTTCCACCGCAGTCGGACGGTCTTGAATTTCCACAGGCAAGTCGAGCATTTGAAACACGCGCTCGAATGAAACCATCGACGTAGCAAAATCGACGCGGGCGTTGACGAGCGATGTCACTGGCGAATAAAGCCGTGTGAGGTACGCGGCAAACGCAACAATCGTCCCGACGGTGAACGCGCCCTGCAAAACAAGTGTCCCGCCAAACCACCAGATGAGCGCCGTGCCAAACGCGCTCGCCAAGCCCATCATCATAAAAAACCAACGACCGACCATCGCTTGGCGCACACCAATGTCGCGCACCTTGTCGGCCCGCTCACCAAATTTCTTGATTTCGTCCGGCTGACGCCCGAAGAGTTTCACCAACAGCGCGCCACTGACGTTGAGCGTTTCACTCATCAGGGCATTCATCTGTCCATTCAAGTCGAGTTGCTGATTCACAATGTCGCGCAGAGTTTTTCCAACGCGGCGCGCAGGTAGAATGAACAACGGGAGAATCACGAGCGAGAGCAGCGTCAACTGCCAATTGAGCGACAGCATAATCCCCAGGGCGGCGATCAATTCCAATGCGCTGGTGACAATCGAAACGAGCGTATCCGTCACCGCGCGTTGTGCGCCAACCACATCGTTGTTAAGTCGAGACATCAACTCGCCTGTTTTTGTGTTGGTAAAGAACCGCAGCGACATGTGCTGCATGTGCGCATATAACGTTTTGCGCAAATCGGCGATGATGCCTTCGCCGACACGCGAGGTCAGCCAGCGTTGCCCCACGCCGATCAAACCGGATAAAAGCGGAATGCCAATCATTCCAAGCGCGAGCAAATTTAGGCGGGGCGCATCTTTATGCGGCAGTGCATTATCGATCAAATCGCGGAACAAAAGCGGCGGCACTAGGTTGATTAACGAGATCGTGAGAATCGCCAAAAATGCGAGAGCGATTCTGGATGCGTACGGTCGCGCAAAGGTAGCAACGCGTTTCAGCAAATCTTTTGTCACATGTGGTTGCACATCGGCGGTGCGTGTTAAATTCCACCACCCCATGCCCCCATGACCGCGCATCATTTTTTTCGCCCCGTCAATCTCATAGCCAGCATTCTACCACCAGTTGGCGCAACGCGTCAACGGCAAAAACGCCGCAAGCATCTGCTCACGGCGTTTCTAACAAATGATTAACTGCATGTCGTCATTTTGATGATGGAAGATCGAGACGAAAAACAAGTCCGATAAATGTCCGTTATGATTCATGCGATTCAAAAAACCGATTGTACGCGATCAAGGCACTGACCAAAACCGATTCATCAAAGTCGGGCCAAAACAAATGGGTCGAATAGAAAAATCCGCGCGCGGCTTGCCAGGGGAAAAAATTCGAGAGGCGTTGATCGCCGCCGGTGCGAATCACCAAGTCCATGTCGCCCAAGCCTGCGGTGTAAAGATAGCGATCGAACAATTCCTCCGATAATGCCTCGGCTGAAATCCCCTGTTCCAAAATCGTACGCACCGCGCGCAGGATTTCCATTCTGCCGCCATAATTAAACGCGACGTTCAAAAAATAATCGTGGTTCGAACACGTAGCTTGGACGGCGCGCTCTACTTTTTTCGCGAGCGATGACGGCACACCTTCGAGTGAGCCGCTGTGAATCAAGCGCACGCCTTGCTTGCGAAAGTTCTCAGTCTCGTAATCGATCACTTGACCAAGCAATTCGAAAAATCCATCGATCTCTTCCTTAGGGCGTCCCCAGTTTTCCGTTGAGAAAACGTACAGCGTCACCGTGCGAATGCCATGCTTGGCGCACGCATCCAGCGCCCGTCGAACATTCTGCGTGCCATGCCGATGCCCTTCCAAGCGCGACAAGCCACGCTGCTGCGCCCAGCGACCGTTGCCATCCATCATCAAGCCGATGTGCTGCGGCAGATATTTGAATTCGACCTCTTGGGTCGGCGTAATTATCTTGGGTAACCCTGTCATCACTGATTTGTCACCACGCGCTCAATCTCTTTATCGACAGCGATGCTCGGCGCGAGACCGGCGCTGAGCCAGATAAAAAATTCCACGTTACCATCCGCGCCCGAAATTGGCGAACGACAAATGCCGCGCACGCTCCATTCGTTTGCCAGTACAAACTGTCCGATTTTTTCCAGCACAGCCCGATGCACGCGCACATCGCGGACGATGCCGCCCTTGCCAACTTGCTCGCGCCCCGCTTCAAATTGCGGCTTGACCAGCGCAACCGTCTGACCGCCTGATTTCAACAATCGCTTGGCGGTCGGAAGAACTAGCGTCAACGAAATAAACGCTACGTCGATAGTTGCCAAGTCGATCGGCTCTGGCAATTTGTCCAATGTGCGAATATTGACGCGGTCCATCACGACGACGCGCGGATCGTTTCGCAATTTCCATGCGAGCTGCCCGTACCCCACGTCGATGGCGTATACGCGCGCTGCTCCGCGTTGTAACATGCAATCCGTAAATCCGCCGGTCGATGCGCCAATATCGCCACAGACCAAATTGGTCGGATCGATTTTAAATGTATCGAACGCGCCTTCCAGTTTCAGTCCGCCGCGACTCACGTACTTGAGCGGCGCACGGACCGTGATCGTCGCATCATCGACGACAGGCGTGCCCGCTTTGCTGACCACATTTCCATTCACCCGGACCTCGCCCGCGAGGATCAATGCCTGAGCGCGTTGACGGGTTTCTGCCAATTCTCGTTCGACGAGCAAAACATCAAGTCGTTTCTTTGCCACGGCACAAAGATAAACGCAAGGCAGAAAAATGTCAAATGAAAAATGACAAACGAGAAAATCTCAATTTCCAATTCCCAAGTTCCCGTTACGATTTGCTCGTTTGTCATTTGCAATTTGTAATTGTTCCAAGTATTATACGGACAACCTGGAGGACACTGTGTTACTCAATCTACTCAAGACCATGCGCCCGCGTCAGTGGAGCAAAAATCTGCTGATGATTTATCTGCCTTTTATCTTCACCATTCGCGAATACTGGCGTCCCTTTGAGCCGTCGATGTGGACCATGCTGCAAAAAGCCACCGTCGCATTCGTGCTTTTCTGTATCATCTCCGGCGTCATCTACCTCATCAACGACCTAGCCGATATCGAAAAAGACCGGCTGCATCCGACCAAACGCCTTCGCCCGCTGGCGTCCGGGGCGTTGAGCCAATCAACCGCGATCATCGCGATTTTTGTGTTCCTGGCAATTGCGATGCCTCTATCGTTTGCGCTCAATTTCAATTTCGGCATCGTTGCAGTTGTATATTTTCTGACGATGCTGACCTACTCGTTCGTTTTGAAAAATCTCGTCATCATCGATGTATTTACGCTCGCGGCAGGCTTGGTCTTGCGCGCCATCGCCGGTGCAGTAGCGATCCAAGTGCCGCCCTCGCCCTGGCTTTTTGTTTGCACCGCGCTGCTCGCGCTCTTCCTCGGCTTTAGCAAACGCCGTCACGAGCTAGTTCTACTCGAAGGCAATGCGACCAACCATCGCGCGATCCTCAAAGAGTACACGCCCGAAGTCTTAGACGAAATGATTGCGGTGACGACGGCATCATTTGTGATGGCATATTCGCTGTATACCTTCTCTGCCTCCAACTTGCCTAAAGACCATCAGATGATGCTGACGATTCCGTTCGCGCTCTACGTCGTCTTTCGATTGCTCTATCTCGTCCATGTCAAGAAAGAAGGCGGTAGTCCGGAAGAGATGATCTTGCGCGACCGCTCGCTTTTCAGTTCGATTGTGTTGTGGGCTTTGGTATCTGTTGGAATTTTGTATTTCTTTGGGCGGTCGCAATAACTTTTCGACAAACACTCGTTTCTGTCATCCAAAATGCCTGCGCTCAAATCAGCGCAGGCATTTGATTTTAATTTTGCGATTTGTATTTACAGAAATGTTCCTCCAATCAAATTCGTGGTATACTGCAACTACAGCCACACAGACTTTACGCAATAACCTCATGGTGGGGAATGATCGATCAATCCATCGTCTGGGCAGTGTTGCTCAGCATCTTTTTCTTTGCCGCCTTTGGACAAGCCATCGCAGGATTTGGCTTTGGTCTCGTCGTCATGCCGCTCACGACAATGATCTTTGGAACTAAAATCTCTGCGCCGCTCGTCGCCTTGGCGGGCTTGACCCTCTACACGATCAACCTGTTGCGCTATCACCAATCGATCAATTGGCGCGAGGTGATCCGGCTCGGCAGCATCGCCGCTCTCGGTGTGCCAATTGGCATATGGGGCTTGGTCAACCTCGACGAATCGATTATCAAGTTTGTCCTCGGTTGTATTCTCATCGGTTATGCGATTTTGAATCTAATCCGACCAGCCACCTCATTCGTTCCCTCTTCTCGCTGGGGGTATCTATTCGGATTTGCCACCGGCTGTCTCGGCGGTGCATACAACATTCCGGGACCACCCTTAATCATTTACGGGACCCTGCGTCAATGGGAACGCAACGAATTCCGCGCCGTCTTGCAAACACTTTTCTTTCTCACCGGCTTGCTCACGGTTTTCTCTCACTATTTCACCCACCACTTGACCTCCGACATTTTAACGCTCTATGCGTTCACTGCGCCAGCACTCATCCTGGGAATCGTCATCGGTTCGATCATCGACCGCCGCATTAATCACACCGTATTTCGCTGGATTATTCTCGCGCTGATCTTCATCCTGGGATTGACCTTGATCTTTGGAGGTCGCTGATCCGATGAAGACCATGTACCTCGACATCTCTGCGCCCCGCATCGTGCTAACGCGCTTGCTTGCACGATTTTCGCGGAATGCGTACTACGCGCCGACCTCCGCGCTTCATTTGACGACATTGGCTGAGCCGCCTCTCCCCGCGCCGGATTGGACGCGCATTCGCAATCGCATGTGCGGCATTTGTGGCAGCGACCTCCACCAACTCACGGTCGATGCAGGACTAGACGTTGCACCCGTCGCTCTACCCTCGCATCAACGAATCTACCTGGGTCATGAAATGGTGGGCACGATTATCGAAATAGGCAATGCCGTGCGTGATTTCAAAATGGGCGACCGGGTTGTGCGCTGGGGACGCGCCGATGATTGTGTGGCGCGCGGTCGCCAGGAATTGTGTCCCGCGTGTGCGCGTGGTCATCGTGTACTCTGCGAAGTTGCTTCCGAGGAACGCGAGCATCATCCAATCGGCGGCGGATTCGGCGATACGTTCATTACGCCTGCCAGCACACTCTTGCGTGTTCCCGATTCCTTATCTGATGAACAAGCCACACTCATCGAGCCAGCCGCAGTAGCGATTCATGCAGCATCGCGCGTAGACCTTCCAGGTTTTGCGAAATCCAGATCGCAACCAAAGATTCTCGTTCTGGGTTGCGGCGTCATCGGCTATTTGCTCATTCAAGCCCTTTGCGCATTTCAACCGGATTGCGACATCACCGCGCTGGCGCAATTCGACTGGCAAGCGGAGTTGGCGTGCAAGTACGGCGCGAATCGAACATTTCTTTCGCGCGACGATGGTTACGTTGAAACGGCGCGCATCACAGGCGCAAAAATATACGCGAGTCGTGGTAATCGCATGTTGCTGGGCGGCTTTGATGTGGTATTCGACGTGGTCGGCATCGAATCGACGTTGAATAACGCATTGCGGTGGACACGCGCAGGTGGCACGGTTGTTTTGGTCGGCGTAAATTTGCATCGGATGAAATTAGATGTGACACCCGTGTGGTATCAAGAGGTCAATCTCATCGGCGCGGTTGGGCACGACGTGGTCAATTGGAACAGCAAAAATATTTCGACATTTGAACTGGCTATGGAGTGGATGCAATCGACTCAATTAAAGACTGCTGGGCTGGTCACTCATCATTTTCCGTTGGACGATTATCGCACCGCGTTTAATGTCGCTATCGACAAACGCACCCATCGCTCGATCAAAGTCGTTTTTGATTTGAGTCGCACGTGATGCGTGTCGCGTAAAGGAAGACGCACCACACATCAACAAAAGCAATTTGTAAATTCCCGAGGGAGGAGTGAACAAATGTCATCAACCACACCATCCACGCGCCGTGAACGTATTGCGTGGTATTTGTACGATTTCGGCAACTCGGCGTACGCTGCCGTCGTGTTACTCGCCGTGTATTCCGCGTACTTTCAAAAACAAGTCGTCGGCGGCGCGGAGGGTTCGCGCTTGTGGGGATTAGCCATCGCCGTTGCAATGATTATCGTTGCGGTCGCCGCACCTATCATGGGTGCCATCGCCGACTATTCCGGATCGAAGAAACGTTTTCTCTTTTTCTTCACCACATTGGCTGTATTATTCACCGCACTTCTTTTCTTCACGCAACAAGGCACCATCGTGATGGCGATTCTCTTTTTCATCCTCGCCGAAATTGGTTATCGTGCCGCGCAAATTTTTTATGATGCGCTGTTGCCCGAAATTGCGAAACCCAACGAACTGGGACGCGTCGCCGGTATCGGTTGGGCCATTGGGTCCGCAGGCGGTATCGTTTCGTTGCTCATCATTCTGCCACCGATTCTGATTACAAAAAGCGATTTGTTCGTCGTGCGTGGTTCGCTGGTGGTTACCGCGATTTTCTTTGCGCTGGCGGCTGTGCCAATTTTTCTTTGGTTGAAAGAACGAGCCAAGGGCAACGCTCTCCCCGCTGGCGAAAATTATCTCAGCATCGCGTTCAAGCAATTGAGCGAAACGATTCGCACCGCGAGCAACTTTAAAGAGTTTTTGAAATTCATGCTCGCGTTTCTCGTTTACAACGAAGGCGTCATCATGGCACTCGATTTTGCAGCGATTCTCGGCGCAGTGTTGTTTGGTCTCGAGCAAACTGGGTTGATCATTTTCTTTATCATCGTGCAAGCGACGAACGTTATCGGCGCGCTGGCATTCGGCAATTTGCAGGATCGCATCGGCGGTAAACGTTCGCTCACCCTTTCGATTTTGCTGATGGTTGTATGCATCGGCGCACTGTATTTTGCGCAGAACCAAACGCACTTTTTCATTATCGGCGCTGTCGTCGGCGTGGCGATGGCGGGCATTCAATCGGTAAGCCGCGCAATGGTCGCCTCCTTTGCACCGCCCGGTAAAAGCGGCGAGTTCTTTGGATTCTTTGCATTGACCGGTCGCACCTCGTCGTTCGTCGGTCCGGCGATTTTCGGTTGGCTGGCAGCAGAAGCAACGCTGTGGTATCAATCACAAGGACAAGTGGCTGCAATCGCAGAACAATCAGGACATCGCTTAGCCATTCTTTCGATTGCCGTATTCTTGTTGGCGGGCTGGGCATTGATGGGCTTCGTCAACGAAAGAAAAGCACAAGAAGCCGCAATCAAGTCGAATAGCCCGGTAATCTTCTAGTCCAATAGTCTTGTAGTCAAGTAGCGGCGTTTGACGATCAGACTTGAAACTACAAGACTACGAGACCCCGAGACTACATGACGAATTTGAATGTCAATTCTTCCACTACCTAATCCCGTTCTCGTCACCGGCGGCGCGGGTTTTATCGGCGCGCACCTCGTCGAACGATTGCTTGCGGATGACAACCAAGTTATCTCGTTTGATGTGCCGGGCGTGCGCGTACCGGAAACCTGGCGTGATCGAATCCGCATCGTCACAGGCGACATCGCAAACGAAAACGATGTGTGCAATGCGCTGCAAGGTGTCGGCACCGTGTTTCACACCGCTGCCGTCGTCAGCGATTGGGCGCCGCGTCAAGCGTACGAACGCGTGACGATTCAAGGCAGTCGATTCGTTTTCGAGCAAGCCGTGAAAAATAAAACGCGTGTGCTGCTGCTTTCGTCGGGTGCGGTGTACGGCGACAAGATCGGGCGCGGCGTGTTGTGCGAAGACGATCCGCTTGGTCATCCGATTGGCATTTACAGCGAGTACAAACAGAAACAAGAAATGCTCGGCTGGGAATACCATCGCCAACACGGAATGCAACTCAGCGTTGTGCGCCCGACCAAAGTATTCGGACCTGGCAGCAAACCGTGGGTGCATGAAGTCGCAAAAAATTTGCTCAGCGGGAAACCGACGCTCATCAATGGCGGAAATTACATTCCAGGTTTTGTCTACGTCGATAACTTGGTCGATATTCTTATCCGCGCGGCTTCGCTGCCACAAGCGCAAGGGCGAGTTTACAATGGCTACGATGGCACGACTGCGACCTTGCGTCAGTACTTTACCGATCTCGCACGCATCGTCGGTGCGCCGTCACCGAAAGCAATGCCCGGCTGGTTCGCGAAAATTCTTGCCGCCGTTATCGGGCCGACGTGGAAAATTCTCAACATCCAATCGCGTCCGCTGTTGACGAATGATTCACTGCGCATGATTTCATCGAATTACGAAATCAGCACCAAGCGCGTTCGCAACGAACTGGGTTTTACGTCGCTTGTTTCGTACGAAGAAGGAATGCGCCGCATCGAAGCATATTGGCATACACTATGAAATAAATCGGACGCTGACAAACGCAGACAAACGCAGATTGTTTTAAGAAATCCGCGTTTATCCGCGTGGCTGTGGCGAAGTGCGCCACAGTCAATCCGCGTCCCATAAAGGAGAACCATGAGCGAAATCACAGTTGGCGAATTGTTGATGCAATGTCTCAAAGCCGAAAATGTCGAGATGATGTTCGGCATCATCGACGGCTCGCACATTCCGTTTGTCGTTCACGCGCCGCGCTACGGCATTCGCCACGTCAACTGTCGGCACGAAGAAGCAGCAGTGCATCTCGCGGAGGGCTATACGCGCATCACGCACAAACCCAGCGTCGTGTTTGGTAGTCCCGGACCCGGCGGCGCGAACATGCTCGCTGGTCTCACGAGCGCATACGCCGAAGGTCATCCCATCATTGCGATTGCGACAACGCGCCGACGTATCACCACCGATCCGGATCGCGGCGGTGCGTGGCAAGCAACCGACCTGGTCGAAATGGCAAAGCCGATCACAAAGTTCAGCGCGCTCGTGCGTCAGCCTGAACGCTTGCCCGAAATGATGCGCGCGGCTTTTCGCGCGGCGATGACCGGTCGCCCCGGTCCTGCGTTCATCGCCATTCCCGATGAATTGATTGCTACAAAAATCGACGCAAGCAAAACATCGATTATCCCAGCGTCGCGTTATCGAATTACGAATTTGGGTTCGGGCGATGCGATGCAAATCGAGCAAGCGGCGGAATGGCTCGCGAACGCGAAACGTCCATTTCTGCATGCGGGCAAAGGCGTACTGTGGTCGGGTGCGACGCAAGAATTTCGCGCGTTCGGCGAGTACCTCGCGGCGGGGATGAGCACCAGTCTAGGCGCGCGCGGCGTTGTGCCCGAAGATCATCCGCATTACTTTTTCCTCTTCGATATGCAAGCGTCCGCACTTGCACGCAACGAAGCCGATGTCGTGCTCGTCGTTGGCTCACGCCTCGGCGAGTACGATGGCTGGGGTATGCCACCCGCCTGGGGCAATCCATCGAAACAGAAAACGATTCAAATCGACGTTGATCCGTACGCGATTGGCGTCAACCGTCCGGTCGATTTGGGAATCGTCGCGGATGCGAAAGCGGCGTTGACGACGTTACTGGCTTCGGTGAAGGGCAAGACCGCGCCGCGCGAAGAAATGCCCGACCTCGAACGTTATCGCGAACTGACAGCGCAAACGATGGCGGGCGGATTTCAGTTTCTGACGGCGGAGCCACAGCACGGCGTCAACCCAGGTCAAATGGTTGCAGCCGCACGAGAATTCTTTGCTCGCGATGCAGTAACTGTGCTCGACGGCGGCAACACGGTTTTGTGGGGCGTCGCCTACAATCAGATTTTCGAACCGGACAGTTTTCTCTATTCGGTCAAGATGGGATACCTCGGCACGGGCTTGCCGTTTGCGATTGGTGCCAAACTCGCCTCACCAGAACGCGCAGTCTATTGCATCACCGGCGATGGCGCGCTCGGTTTCAATATCATGGAGTTGGAAACGGCTGTCCGCGAAAATGTGCAGATTGTCGTGATCGTCGCGGTCGATGACGGCTGGGGCATGGAACGCAGCGCGTATACGTTCCAGGGTTTTACACCCGAGCAACAAGTCGGCATCACGCTTGCGCCGCAAACGCGCTACGACGTGATCGCGCAAGGCATGGGATGCTATGCGGAAAAAATTGATAATGTCGATGAGATGATACCGGCGTTGGAACGCGCCGTTGCATCGGGCAAGCCGGCGCTGTTGCATGTCACCGTCGATTCTGCGCTCAACGCCGATCCGCCGGGCTACAAACAGTTTCGGTACATTCGCACGTTGTAAAATTTTATCCGCGAATCTCCGCGAATCACACGAATCACATGTCGCATTAGCGATGTAAATTTTATTCGCGAAGATTCGCGCGATTCGCGGATTATTTTATTTGAGGCAAGTGAATGACTAGTCTACGACCAACGTTTCCCACGCATGGCACTCCTAAAGAAAAAATCCTGCAAACGATGCAAGAGTTGCGCGCCAACGATGTGAAATGGCGCGAGGGCAAAGTGTTCAGTCTCGTCTTTCATGCGGGCGATGAAATCGGCGACTTGCTCAAAGAAGCGTACACGATGTTCTTTTCCGAGAACGGACTGAATCCAACGGCGTTCCCCAGCTTACGCCGATTCGAGACGGAAGTGGTCGCAATGGTTGCGGCGTTGCTCGGCAGCGATGGAAGCGTCGTCGGCAATATGACGACGGGTGGAACGGAAAGTTTGTTGATGGTGGTCAAGACCGCGCGCGACTATGCCCGCGTCAAACATCCAGAAATCCACGAACCGGAAATGATTCTGCCCGCATCCGCTCATCCTGGGTTGGACAAAGCCGGAGAATATTTCGACGTTAAGGCGATTCGCACGCCCGTTGATTCTGATTTCAAAGCCAATGTTGCCGCCATGCGCGCCGCGATTACGCCGAACACAATTCTCCTCGTCGGCTCTGCGCCGTCGTATCCGCACGGCATCGTCGATCCGATTCCGGAGATCGCCGCGCTTGCCCGCGAACACAATTTGCTTTGTCACGTCGATGCGTGCGTGGGCGGCATGATGCTGCCGTTCGTGCGGCGGCTGGGTTATCCCGTTACCAATTTCGATTTCAACGTTCCGGGCATCACATCGCTCTCTGTCGATTTGCACAAGTACGGCTACGCCGCAAAAGGCGCGTCGGTCATTCTGTATCGCAATCGCGAATTGCGACGCGCGCAAATCTTTGTATCGACGGATTGGGCTGGCGGCATCTACGCCTCGCCGACAATGACCGGCACACGACCAGGTGGATCGATCGCGGCGGCATGGGCAATTATGAACTATTTGGGAGAGGAAGGTTACGTTCAAATCGCCGATGTCGTGATGAAAACGACGAAAATGATTCGTGACGGGATCAACGCCATCGACGGAATCAAAATAGTGGGAGATCCGGAGATGAGCGTGATGGCGATTGCATCGGATCGCTTGGACATATACCAAGTCGGCGACGAAATGACCCAGCGAGGTTGGCACTTGGATCGCCAGCAGTTTCCGCCGACGTTACACCTTACGATCAACTATGCACACGCGCAAAGTGCAGATCAATTCTTACGCGACCTCGCCGAATCGGTCGCCATCGTCAAGAAACCTAGCTTGGAGAAAATCGGAAACTCGATGATTGTGAATGCGGCGCGACTTGCCACGCGGGTGTTGCCAGAAAACCTCGTTAGCAAGTTGACAGCGCGCGCATCGGCATTGTTCGGCGGCGAGGAGGGTCTGCCGCAACGCTCTGCGGCGATGTATGGCATGATGGGGACATTGCCGAATCGTGGGGATTTGAAAGAGTTGGTGTTGGACTTGGTCGAGGGATTTACTACGCCGGCGAAATAGTTATTTTAGAATCGCATATTCAAGACGAGTCCAACTTCACCTTCGCCGAGCAGCACGCAACCGGAAGCATCTTGCACATTCGCCAATTGTCCCTGCAAGGGATGCACGAGCACTTGCTGACGCCCCAGCAACTCGTCGATGAGCAGCGCCGTCTGTCCTTGTTCACCATCGACAACCATCATCAAGTGCTGTGTATCATTCGTACTGACCGACCCCGACAACGCGTGGACTGGGACCAATTCTCCCTCAGACCTAAGCAGCGTGTGACAGCCATCGGCAGACGTGGTCACCAAATTCGCCGCATCGGCCTTGACGATTCGCCGAATCGAATTGACGGGCACGATATAACGCACCTCGCCCGCGCGCACGATCATGCCATCGAGCACCGCCATATCGAGCGGCAGTTGAATGATAAAGCGCGTCTTTTGTCCTGGCACACTTGAGACTGTTAAACGACCATGCCGCGCACGCAAAGTCGCATAGAGCACAGCTAGGTCAATTCCTTCCGCGCCGTTTTCGTTGCCGATCAATCCAAAGCCGGGGCGAAGAACATAATCGAGTTCGTCGGCGTGCGTATCGCCGTCATTGACCCAGCCAAGCTCGCGCGCCCGCTGCAAGATCATTTCGCGATTCAAGCCACAGCCATCATCTTCGATAACGACCTGGGCATGGTCTTCGTGCTTGATCACCTTGACCAAGACGCGCCCCGCCGTAGGTTTGTTCGCCGTTCGACGACGCTCTACATTTTCGATGCCTTGCGTCACGGCGAACCACACCAAACGATGGACCACTTCGCTAAGCGTTTCGATTGCGCCACGATCCAACTCCAGTTCGCCCCCTTGCAGATCCAAGTCGATCAACTTGCCTTGTCGTTGCGCAACCTCATGCACCATGCGCCGCAATGGGTCGAGCAACTCTGCCGCCAACACTAGCCGCAACGAGCGTGTCGCTTCTTGCAATCGGTCGAGGGTCACGCTCACCTGATTTTCAATTCGGTTCAAGCTGGCGATGTCTTCTGTCCACGCGCTCATAGTATGCGCCAACTCATGACGAGCAAGCGCCCAATCGCCATTGGCATTTTGGGCGATGCGCAACGTCAAGTCGATCAGGTCTTGATCGGCGAGTCGCTGCGCGATTCGGCGCAGCGTGGCATGATCGGCGAGCAACGCGCCAAGCGCATCGCCGATTTCTTCGATGACAGAGTTCGAAATATCGGCACGCGCGTGATTGGTTGCTTCCATTGCGATGGGCGTTGACTGCCCCGATTGGTCGGATTGTTTCTGCTCAAGCTCTAGATTTTCGCGCACCGTACATTCTTCCAGAGTCAAGTATTGCAACTCTGCGTCCATCTTGACGAGCGATGCAAGCAGGTCTTCTCGACTCAACGAGGTTGCCAAGAGAAAGTTGAACAAGATGCGATTGGAACGATAGACCGAAATGTTCGTCATTAGTCGAATGCCATCGGAATGCGCCCATTCGAGAAATGCAGCGCCGAGCGCTTCATCGCGTTCCAAGTCGGCAAGCACCGTATAAAAATGTTCGCCCGCTTGTAACGCCTGACTGAATTTCGCCATTGTTTCCGGCGTCATCGCTTGTTTGAATTCGTCAGGCAGTTTCAGAACATCGAGCACATTGCGCGAAACCTGAAAGACCGGTCCATCGATGTGGAGGTACATAAAGTTCTGGACTTGCTCGATCAGCTTTGGAAATTCACCGAGGTCAGGCGTTTCACCTTCGCGAATCGCATCGATTGCGCCGCCGAGGTTGGTCACGTACGCGCGCGTCAGTCGCGTGAGCGCTTCGTTGACGGTCAATTCGCCTTGCGCACTGCGACCGTAGAGGTCTTCCAATGCCAGGGATACGTACATCGCTTGATCGAGGTGATAGAAAATGCACGTGTGATAAATCGCTTTGAGGTGGACGGTAGCTTCGTCTGCCAACTTTTCGCTCTCGCGCGAAATACTCGATTCGACGGTAAACCGCTGCAACAATTGATCGAGTACGTTGGCGATCTCGCTGAGCCGCGCCAAATCGGCATAGACTCGTTCGGCATTCCAACGCCGAAAAAGCCAAGCGATGTCTGTCCAATCGCTTTGCTCTGGCACTTGAGGTAGATTCGCTTGATCTTGGATGTGCGTCAGCTCTTCAAAGATTTCGAGTTCTACCTTTTTGAGTCGGAGGAGACGGTCTTCGGTGCCGGTCATATTTGCTCTTGGGTTGGACTGCGTTTCAGTTTCCAAGGCATCCAAGACGGCTACCAAGCGATGATAGTTCAATCGCTCGGCGGCTGTCTTGAGTTCGTTCGCGATGCGGTGAATTTGCGTCAGTGCATCGGACGCGCCGTTCGCGAACGCTTCCAATGCGGAATGGAGTTGACTGAGATTGGCTTCGGTTTGTTTGAGAAAATCCGCCAGATTATTCGGTGCATCAGGCAACCCAGAATTCGAGTCATCCGCTGCTGCAATTTTCTCCACGCTAGCTTCTACTGCGGCAGCTATTGGCTCTGTTGCCACAGGCACAGCGACAATTTCATTTTGCTCTGGTCGATTTTTTTCAGCCGCAAAATCTTGCGCGACCATCTTTTGGAGATCGGCGATCAATCCTTCGGCCTGGTCGGGATGGACATCCTGTCGCGTACTTACGATGTGATCCAACATGCTCCGCAAGCGGTCCACCACCGTGAGAAGCAAATTGATCATGTCCAATTGCAGCGAGACTCCGTCGTCTCGCACCAGCGCAACCAAGTCCTCTGCATGATGAGCAAGTGATTCGACTACTGCCATGCCCATCATGCGCGCCCCACCTTTGAAACTGTGCAACGCACGAAACAAGATTTTGATCTGTTCCGTGTCTTCAAGGTCTTGTTCCAATGTGAGTAACGTCTCTTCTGCCAGGGTTAGGTTTTCTGCACCCTCCTGAGCAAAGAGTGACCAAATCTCTTCCAGTTCTGACGACCGTGTGTCTGTTGCCATTTGCCATGCCTCGTGCTGTGTTCGGATTGTCGTTACGTTATGCGGGAATAGCTGGCACACCCATTCCCAGTTCGCGATAAATCACTTGGAACAATTCTGTACCCCGCGCTTCTTTGAGATCAAAAGACACGGTGCCTGATGGTTTAGAAATGATCGCGTCTGCTCCAAGACTGATCGCCTGCGTCGCCTTGGGCGAGCCAGCCGCCGCGACCGAGCTGAGTACAACGATCTTGGCTCTCGTCTTGGAGCGCGCCACACGCAAAAACTCGATTCCATCCATTTCGGGCATTTCCAGATCGAGCAAAATGAGATCGGGGCTTGATACGGCAAGTTGCTCGACAGCTTTTTTGCCGTTCTCGACCGAACCGACGATCACCAAGTTTGGATCGGCGACTAACAAGTTGCGAATGATCAACCGCATCATGCTGGAATCATCGACGAGCATAATCTTTTTTTGTGACATAGTCTCCTTCTCCTTTTGATCTATAGCGCACATTTTCAATTTGCGCCGCGCTATCGAATTTGTATAAGATCCGTGCAGTTACAACTCGACCCAAGCGGCTAGAGCGTGGCGAGTTGTTTGTTGGTACAAGTTGTCCTTGACGCGCTCCAAGTGCGTCAGCCAGTTGTCGCGCCAAGACCAAAACCGTTCGAGCGCATTCAGGATTTCCGAGTCCTCGGTCAAGCCATAGAACTTGAATCCCAAAATGCTATGCAGTTGCACAACCTGGGTCGTGGAAAGCCAAGCTAACGCTTGATCGATCTGGTCAAGTGAACAATGCAGATGAAAGGCAATGTCCTCTGGTTCAAGCCACGTGCGCGGACGTTGTTGAAACAAATCGAGTAATTGACAAGCGTTTTCTTGCTGGATGATTTGGGTAATCAGCGAGCGCGCATGTGGACTCAAATCATTCGATAATTCGTCTAGCGTTCGTAGTTCCATGATACTCCTCGCTTTTCTGCATTGGGTTGCCCCAGAATTATTCTGGCTGTAGCGGAGACCTTCGAGGTGTGCGGTCTACCTCGAAGGTCCACTTGCTATTTGCCAGTTAATCAAATAGGTACACGAGTCAGCGCCCTTTTTGCGGCACGGTTGCGAGTCGTCGTGCTTGACCGTTACCATCGGCACGTTTGCCGGTTTGAATTTGTGCGCAACCGCATCGATGATGCCCAGATCGAAGTCGCATGGATACGGATTTTGACAAATCATTTTGGCCGAGTTTTTGCCGGTCGGTTCGAATCGATAGGAGCCGATTTCGCCGCCGCGATGATTCATGTGGTACGCCACATCGATAGACCGCAAACCCTTTTCGATGGTATCGACATCGGGCGGCCATTTTGCATTTTGCGGGATCTGACGTCCGATCATCAAGAGCGTCATCGAACCGGCTTTTTCCGAGATTGTCCTGAACGCATCCAGCCAGTCTTGCTGCGCGTACCAACGATCCGGCTGCGGATCGACAATGTTGTGTTGTTTCAGAACGCGGAGGGCCGTCTCGCGAAAGACGCCCATCCCATCGACGACGGAAAGGACAGTTTGCCCCAGCACTTGGACCCTTGGCGCAAAAGCCGTGAACTCACTCATGGGAATCTCCTTTCTATTTGTCTCTCACTCGATTAACCATTGTGTGTTCCGTCGATTTACTCACCCAGTGAATCTTTTAAACTTGTGCCATTACTTTCGACAGGTCCATCTCAACGTTTTTGTCATAAAGCAAATGCGGTACATCCAAGATGATGCTCACGTTATCGTCGAGCTTGCCTAATCCCTTGATGACGCCCCGCTTGCCATCGTGCAGCCAATGCGGCGGCGGATCGATCTTGGCAGGCGGAATGGTCAACACGTCGGTGACTTGATCGACCACCAACCCGGTCGGCACGCCTTCCAAATCGAGAACGATGATGGTCGTGCGGTCATCGTAGTTGCGCGCGGGCAAATGAAAACGCAAACGCTGGTCCATTACAGGAATCACTTTGCCGCGCAGATTCATCGCGCCTTTGATGTAATCGGGTACGTCGGGGATTTCGGAAATGCGCTGTATTCCAACGATCTCGGTCACGCACGCGATGTTCACAGCGTACGTTTCCTTTTCGACCATGAAGGTCAGATACATGTTCTCGATGGTATCGTCAGCCGCCAACCCGATTTGATCGTCTTGATGATCGTTCATCCTAGTTCTCCTATATCTGGTGCAATAGTTCGTTAGTGCGATTGTGCGATAGTTTGCATCCTGGCTTGGTAATCAACAACTATCAAACCAACGCACTATCGCACTATTGCACTAAAATTTGCCATAGCCCCGCGCATCCCGATCCAACGCCGCCATCGCGTTGCCATTGCCCTGTGGCTTTTTCGGCGTAAGATTTTCGGGGCTCGCATGTTGTTGGTGCAGAATTTGATTCAACTGCTGCAACACCTCCGGCGACAATTGCGCTATCGCTGCGCCATCGCTTGCCCCGCCTTGGCGCAGCTTGAAGCGCGCCGCCTCTTGCCGCAGTTGGTCCGCCAATCCACCCAACTCGTCCGCCGTGCTCGACAACTCTTGACTCTGCGCACTCGACGATTGTGCCCCTTGGTTCACCTGCACCATCGCCGTGTTGATCTGCGCCAACGATTTGCTTTGCTCTTCGCTCGCCGCCGCGATCTCGCCCACCAAGTCCTTGACCTTCACCACGTTCTGCACAATCTCATTCAGCGCCAGTCCTGTCTCATCCGTCATCTTGACGCCGTCCTGTGTTCGCTTGCCCGCTTCGTCGATCAGCTCCGCCGTGCTCTTCGCCGCTTTCGCACTCCGCTCGGCCAAGTTGCGCACTTCTTGTGCGACCACTGCAAACCCGCGTCCCGCCTGTCCTGCCCGTGCCGCTTCCACTGCCGCATTCAGCGCCAGCAAGTTCGTTTGGAACGCAATCTCGTCGATCACTTTGATGATCATGCCAATCTCTTGCGACGACGCCGCAATCGCGCCCATCGCTTGAGTCAGGGTCTTCATCTTCGCTTGTCCGTCTTCCGCCAAGTTCGCGGTCTGCCCCACCAGTTGATTTGCCGTGCCGGCGTTCTCGGCACTGCTCTTCACTTGCTGATCGGTGCGTTCGAGATTGCTCGCCACTTCTTCGACGGCGGAGGAGGTTTCCTCCGCGCCCGACGCCAAGTCTTGACTGACCGAGCGCACTTGATCGACGGACTGCGCGACTTGGGCGACCGCCAAGGTCGTCTGGCGCATGGTGCTGTTGAGTCCGTCGAGCGCCGTCATCAGTGCGGTCTTGATCTTGACGAACTCGCCGCTGTAGTCGGCAGATGGCGTGGCGGTCAGATCGCCCGCCGCGAGTTTCTCTGAGAGGTTGACCACATCGGCGACGACCTGTTGCAGATTGCGCGACATGGTGTCAAAGGCGCGACCGGACTCTTGCAAGCGGGCGATCATGGCGTTGAAGGCGCGTGCCAAATCGCCGAGTTCGTCTTTCGATTGGATGTCGAGCAGCGTCGCCGAGATCGTCAGAGTCGTGTTCAAATTGCCTTGAGCAAGCGCGTTTGTTTGGGCGGCTAACGCTTGCAGATCGATCATTGCGATTTGTTTCGCCGCTTGCGTCAGTTGCGCGAGTGGACGCGTGATGTTACGGCTGAGACCCCAGCCAAGCCCAAGTGCGAACAGCACACCAATGATGCCAATCGCCACGGAGATGATCGTAGCTGTAGTGAATGATTCACTGGCATGTTCATCCAGTTCTTCTGCTACCTGCAGTTGAATATTGATTAGATTAGTGATCGTGGCGTCTACCACGCTTCGAGTGTTGGCAATCTCTCCGCCAGGCCCCATGCTTTGGATGATCGCCTTTTCGTTGCCCGCTTTGATTTGTTTGAGCGCATCATTGACCTGTTGCTTGTATAGCACCCAAGCTGGGTCGAATTTTGCCAAGTCATCTTTTTCCGCTTGGATCAAATAGGTTGCCTTGTAATCGCTGATATTCTTGTCGCCTTCGTTCATCTTCTCCGCAATTTCCTTTTCGAGCGCCGGTCGCTCTTCCGGCACTAGGATGTATCTCGCCACATCTGCCCGAATCGTTAGGGCGGCATCATTAACATTGCCGAGTTGCTGAACCGGCAACAACCGGTCATGGTACAGCGAAACAAGGTCAGCGTCGACATCCTTCAAGCTCATATAACCCGACGCGGCGACAATGACGATGAGCAATGCGACGAGCACAAAGCCGCCGATCAATTTGACTCCAGTCTTGAGGTTGTTTAGCACGTTCATTTTGAATCTCCTTCGATGTTTCTCGTCGATTGACGATTAAACGATTTCGATAGTTGTGATTTATCCATTGGTTGCGGTTCGCTCAAGCTCGATGGTTGTTTCTGCCATTCTGCCTTCCTTTTCAGTTGCGCGTGTTCGACACCGAGTGATGGTCGTTGAAGAAGCAACCATTTGAAATTGGTGATTTGCCACATTGCATTCGTCACTCCTTGACCGCGATATATTTCAGCAACCGCGTCGGAATCTCATTGAGTGGAACGAGTTCTTCTGCGCCGCCTCTTTCCCATGCCGCTGCGGGCATCCCAAAGACCACACTCGATTGCTCGTCCTGTGCCAACGTCCGTCCCCCCGCACGTCGAATTTCCAACAAACCGGCAGCGCCATCCTCGCCCATACCGGTCAAAAGTGCCGCTGCCGCATTTCGTCCCACGTCGGTTGCGATGGAGCGAAATAATACATCCACCGATGGGCAATGCCCCGACACGCGCTCGGCTTTGACGAGCTTGACGCGATACTCGCCGCCAGAGCGATAGACCCGCATGTGGCGTTCACCACCCGGCGCGAGCAACACCAACCCAGGTCGCACACGGTCTCCATCGTCTGCTTCTTTCACCTGCATCGCTGACATGCCATTCAAGCGTTCTGCAAAACTCGTCGTGAAACCGGCAGGCATGTGTTTCGCTGACATTTGATCTAGTCAACGCGCAAACGGACACGGCGCAACGCTCCCGCGTTGCGACCATGTCCTTGTAGTTAGGTGTTCGTCGCATCGAAGTGTCAGCACTTCGGATGCTAGAACACCTAACTACGCCGCAA
>JACRMI010000053.1 GCA_016215025.1 Chloroflexota bacterium | reverse complement strand
TCAGTCGTGGCTCGACGATGGGCGGACTATTTGGTTCGACCGCGATCCCCAGCGCCGACCGGGTGGCAAGGGAATTGGGAAACGATGTGACTTTATCCGCCATCGATTTGCAAGCGTTCCCAAATTTACTGAAGAATTTCAACGCTCTGGCATTCACTTTGCAGCAAGCGGATTCCAAAGCGATTTCACAAGCTCGGAGTTACGCCCAATCGTACACGAGTATCTTTGGCAAATCTGTTCCGCCGTCTTACATCGATGTGGGCAACTGGATCAGTTTGCTGATGCAATCCAATAGCAACGCAACGGTCAACACGACGGCGCAACAAGTTCAAGCCGCCCTCAAGGCAACGGTCATCGCCGAAAAGCACGGACCTGGCAAACCCGGTTCGACCGGCATCTCGATTTATTTTCCAAACTCGCAACTCTATAACAATGCGGCAGCGGGACCACAATCGTACACCGCCATCGCCAATCGATTTGCGAACGAATCGCTGTGGGATGATTTCCTCGCTTACTTTTACACCGGTCGCCGATTCACGCAATCGGCGGCGAGCGTCGCTGTTCCAGCGCGCGGGACAACGATCACCGCACCGTCGGCGGGCGGAATTAAAGTCTCGCCGGTCACCATGTCCGCAAAAACTGTCGCGCCGGGCAAGACGGTCACGTTGAGCACGGACGTCGATGGAACGAATGTTGGATACGTTAAATTGTTTGTGGGCTATTACGACAAAAAAGCGAATTCGATCAACGTCGCCGACGAAGATTATTTGTTCACCGTTCGCTTCCAGTGGGAGCCGATTGTGTTTGCGATCAACGATGGCAAGAAATCGGTGCCGGTGTTGTTCACACCGGAAACGTATGGCGCATTGCAAAAAGACACCGTTTATACCGTCGAAGGAATCTATACGTTCGCCGACGGCAGCGGCTCTCGCCCCGCGCGACTCTATTTTCGCGACAAAATTTTGCGCCAAGTCTTCGGCTTTACGAATGACAGTTCGGGCGCGCCGCGCGAGATCACCACCAAACCTGGGGACACATTTACGGTGATGGAGAAATGGATCGACTTGGATGCGCGTGGCGTTGCGACCAAGGTCGTTACGCAGAAAGGGCAGACCTTGACGTTTGGCAGTGAGCCATTCATGTGGAAAGATTTAGACGCGGCGGCGGGAGAATATATCGTCGGGTTCACCGTGGAAGATTTGGACGGCAATACCCAGCGCGTGTTCGATCGCATCATTGTGCAATAACGTTATTGCATAACCCGTAAAACCAAAATGCTCCGATGCGAAATATCGTATCGGAGCATTTACTTTCTATACCACCGTATTCGGATCGATGAAATACTTCCACCAATATGCAACTCAAAAACACGACCAATTTTATCAGCTGCCTTCCACCGATTGACCTCTTGGCAATGCGCTTTCGCGGTGAAGATGGTTTGCTGGACAAAGCTTCATCCCCAGATTGTGCAATTCGCTTATTGGAGCTTTCCACGTAGATAGCGATCCAAAAAAGTCACAACGCGTTTCTCGTACTCTTCTGGACTTGCAAGCATGAGCCGCTTGTGCGCCACATTGTCAATCAAGTACAATTCTTTGGGCTCTTTGGCTGCCATATACAAGCGCAAACTGTTCTCTGTGTCTACGGTATGGTCTTGCAAACCATGAATGAATAGAACCGCCCGTGGGGATAACTGAGCGAGATCATCAATAGGCCGAATCGCATTGACTCTAAGACCACTCACATGCTCGCCCAGCCAAATCATCAATGGAGCAAATAAAAAGGAAGGAAGACCGGCTTGAGATAGAGTGCTTTGGGCGATATTCTCTCGAATACTTGAAAAGGTGCTTTGCGCGACAATGGCGCGTACTTCAGGTATCCGCGCGGCGGCGCGTAAAACAGTCGCGCCACCCATAGAATGCCCCATCAGACCAATCTGATCCGGATTTACCTCTGGTCGCGAAAGCAGATAGCGAACTGCCGCGCGGACATCTTCCGTTTCGGAAAATCCCAATGTCGTTAGGTTGCCCTTGCTATTGCCATGATTACGCAAATCCAGCAATAGTGCGCCGTAACCGTGTCGTGCCAACATCGCCGCTTCCTGCAACAGCTGTCCGCGGTTTCCGCTTAGACCATGCACAAACACTAGGGTAGCGCCATCGCTACCTGGCTCCGGCGGCACAAACCAGGCGCGCAGTTCTACTCCATCACTGGTCTGAAGACATATTTCTTCCCAGGTGGCAAGCCCTACATCGGTGGGAGTTAGGCTGGGCTGGCTACGATGAGGATGCAAGGTAGGGCGAGCGGCGAGGTAGGCAACAAGGACGAATCCAGCCGTAAGGGTGACAAGAATTAGGATGAGGTAGTTGGAATGATTGACCACGAACCAAAACGCAGCCAGTTCTACTAACATCACGAGGATCACGATCAGGGTGGCGGACAATTCGCGCAACAGAAAAAAGATGCGGTTGTTCAGCAAAGCAATTTCAATACGATCATGTTCTTTCTCCGACTTGACCATGGTCATACGCTACTCGTTTCATCGATTGGCCTGGCGGTCAGGTAAACGAGGAACTATTCAGCCGCTGGAGCAAATCCAGCCAACGGTAGTGGTCCCGCAATATCGGAACGTCCCAATTGCTTGGAGAGAGTGCGAATCAATGCATCGACGATCTTTGGATCCCACTGTTTGCCTCGCCCTGCCAATAGATTTTGTGCCGCTTGTTCAACCGTGAGGGCTTGGCGGTAGGGACGATCACTAGTCATCGCATCGAATGCATCGACAACGGCAATCACGCGTGCGCCAAATGGAATGTCTAGTCCTTTCAAGTGACGGGGATACCCTTTGCCATCCCAGCGTTCGTGGTGACTGCGTACAAAATCCATTCCTCGGGAAAAATCAGGATAGCGTGCCAGCAATTCGGCTCCATGATTTGTATGAGATTCCATTACGGTCCACTCTTCAAGCGATAGAGCTTCTTGCTTTTTTAGCAACGCGTCTGGAATTCCAATCTTGCCAATGTCGTGTACCCGCGCGGCGGCGACAATCAAAGTTGCCTCGGGTCCCGAAGCGTCCAACGCATGCAGGACCTTGGAAGTCAAGTCAGCAACTCGGCGGGAGTGTCCGCCGGTATACGGATCGCGTAAATCGACGGCGTCCGCCATATTCTCGAGCAACTTGGACGTACTGTCCTGCATCTCTTTGGCATTTTTGAAGGCAAAGTAGACAATCACGGTGGGCAATGCCAGCAAGATCAATGACCAGATTTCTTGTAGCGCCGCAATCGCGCCGAGGATGGCTAGCAGATACTGGACTCCTTCTACAATCGTACCTTCGCGGAGCAGAGTCATCATCACGCGCCAGGGCGGTTCGCCGCTCATTGGGGCAACTTCAAAGGCGCAAGTTACTACATCGCCCAGATACATAGCGACAGCGGTTCCAAGGAGCAATAGGATTTGCTCCATCCGATTTGTCGGTACCAAGTGCGCGAAGATTCCTGCCAATGCTGTTACCAGAACCCAGCGCCCAACGGCAGTTGCCACATCCGAAGGGTAATTGCCTTTCTTAGCCATCGCCCTTACTTCCGTAATCAATGTAGTAAGCCCAAGTGTGAGAGCGGCTATCGGCGGCGGCAACAAAATCACCGCCAGGTAGGTTGGAATGGTTGTGACATACACTTTGATTCGAAAAGTGATATGGATGGGATACAGCCCTGCTACAAACAAACTGACGGCAAGACCCAACGCCAATGGCATAGACGCGATGATTGTCTCAACGCCTAAGCTGGGTTGAAGATTCATCCAAGACCACACCAGGGCAAGGATTGCCAACAGGTCGACTAAAATCGCGGTAAGTGGCTGGGGGATAAAATTTTTGGGATGAATTCTCATCTTCTTCCCTGTTCCGAGGATGTTTCCCAGAGTTGGGTTTCAGCGCTGGAACGTACTATCGGGTATGAATTGCGCGCAGTAATTGTTTGCTAACCCCGGGAATGACCTTGGTTTGACTCCCAAGGACGGACGTGGCGATCACTTTAGTGCCTTTGCCCCGTGTCACAGCCGTCGTATCAGTGACATACTGACCGAGTTGGGCGTCATCTTTGTAATCGAATTTCTCTTTGCCGGTAAAACCAGGGAAGGGGGTATGGATTACGTTGGCGAGAGTGACTCCCTTTGGACCGTGGACGACGTAGCTAACTGTCTCCACGTTGGTCACGCTTGTGGCGATATCAACTGTGATAACTAGTACCGTGCCATCCGAAAGATATACGATGGGGTCGGAACGGCAACTTGAAAATGCCGCGCTGGCAGTAGATGGCAAAGAGACCAACAAAGCAAGCGCCAATGCCATCATCCCTGACACGATTCGTCCTTGTTTGAAAAATCGAGTCTCGGATAACATTTCGATTCTCCTCTTGCGATCTACTTTGCGAACCGTTGCTTCGAGCAATTTACAACAATTGCACAACTGGTTTTTACCGTGCGCTTCTGCGATGCGTAACCTTCAGCGTTTGACCAGAAAGACCTGTCAAGACCTTGGTGTCATTGTCCAAAGAAGAAGTAACCGTCACCTCGATCTTTTTTGTATATGTCCTTGCTTCTGACTCAGTTCGATATTCACCGGGTTTGGTATCATCTTTAAATTCGAATTTCTCTTTGCCAGTAAAACCCGGGAAGGGTGTGTGAATGACGTTAGTCAAGGTGACGTTCTTCGGCACATGGATTGAGTATTTGATTTCTTCCACGTCGGTGACATCCGTCGCGATGTCAAGGGTCACGACGATCACCGAACCATCCGAGAGGTAAACGATGGGGTCGGAACGGCAGCTTGAAAACCGCGCGCTGGCGGTTGCCGGCAAGAGAACAAGCAAGGCAAGTGCCAGTGCTAGCATTCCTACAATAATTCGTCCTTGTTTGAAAAATCGAGTCTTGGATAACATTTTCCACTCCTTTGGGATTCGCGTTCTGCAAACTGTTGTTTACAAAGATATTTTGGATCGGTCAAATTTAGTCTTTGGACTCACACAAACCGACTACGGTCAATTTTGATTCCCAAGCCATAGGTGCCATCGGGATACGCTTCAGTTCGAACGACAATTCCCCGAGATGCTAGCTTTAGTGTCTCGTTGCTTTGAGGTGTCATCGCCAACGCGCAGAAAACGAACAGTCGAACTCCTGGTTCAATTTGTTGCTTGAGACGAAGGTAAAATCCCACTGCGCTCATATTTAACAGAATTCCTTGCTCTTGCACTCTACGACTGGTAGAATCAAACCATCTGATAATTGCGGGATAGGTACAATCGATACGATCTCTAGTACGGCGCTCTCTCAGCATTTTCCACCATTCTTAGATATTGTTTGATACGATATTCTTCACCTGCTTGCATTATAATCTTCCAAAAGGAATCACGCATCGGTTCAAATGGCTTTCAGACTGACCAATTCGCACTATACCAAAACGGCCATTTTGGCCGATAGTAGGGGAGTTCGGGTATGATTTTATGTTTTGGAATTAACGCAAACGTAGGAGGAGAAACTAATGAGGCAAGTCTGCCAACCCGTGGCGGTAGGCGTAGATGAGCAAGTCCATGCGGTCGGCAATTCCAAGTTTGCTAAGAATGCTCGCGACATGATGGCGGACGGTGACTTCGCTGATGGAAAGCCGGGCTGCAATATGGTCGGGCTTGAGCCCTTGCCCAAGCAAGGCAATGACTTCGCGCTCTCGTTGGGTTAGAGTTGCGATTTTAACGGCTTCTGGATTTACATTCTGGACTGTACGTCCACGCCCAATATCGGTCAAGACACTTGCCATAAGATTGCGGCTTACCCATGCTTCACCATCATACACTTTGCGAATTGCCTTGATAAGCACATCGGCGGGTTGTTCTTTCAAAATGACCCCCATGGCTCCCAAACGGATCGCGCGCGAGTGCATTTCAGGATCGTCCAGACCGGTGACGAGAATGATTTTGGTCGTACTAGTGGTAAATAGCAAACGAGGGATAATGTCTAACGACTGGGGATCTCGCGCATCAGGTTCCAACAGAATAATATCCGGTTGGGCGCTGCCCGTAAGGACGAGCGCATCCACCGCATTGTCAGCTTCTCCAACAACTAACAAGCCCTGTTGACTTTCCAAAAACGCGCGCAAGCCATCCCGGACCAAAGCATGGTGATCGATGAGCAGTACACGAATTCGATTGGCAACGGATAACGCCATTGTATCCTTTTGAGCGATTTAAACTGATCGGAAGGATTATGAGAAGGTAGGCGTATTAATAATGGAAAATTGGATTGCGCCAAGGTTTTGTCAGATTCAGAACTCTTCCACTATTAAAGATAAAGAATCCCCTGAGGAAAATACATATCGGCAATATAGTGTGATGTGTAATCGTCTATAATACCGTATTGGGATCGATAAAATACTTCCACCAAAAATTCGAGATGCCTTTGGTTTTGTCAGCCACCTTGGGCAAATGCGCCAGCCACCATTTGTGATGCCCGCGAATATCGCCGTTGCCCCAATCCCGCGCGCTCATCATGCGATAGTTCGGCGGGTCAGGCAAGTTGGGAAACAAATCCCAATCGTCCGCGCAAGAAAGCACGGGTTTCGTTACCCCCCACTCGTAATCGGATGGACTGTTCGGCGCATAATGCACCGAACCTAGATTCGCTTTGCCCGGCGCGATCTGATCGAAATACATAAAGCGCTCGAACAAATTCTTGGGCGAGGTGGTCAGCGCCTTGGTATTGCGTTCGCGATCGTACGTATAACCCAGAAAATCTTCGGAATGGAAAACGCGCGAGAGGATCGATTCGGCGCGATGTCCCAAATCTTCCAACATTTCGCCGACACCCCGCTGATAGTTGAATCCCATGATAATAAATTTGCGTGGACACGAAGCGGTGTTGGCGATGGGACCGCCGTTGGAAAAGAACGCCCCCGCCCCCGCCATCGCCGATTCCCAAAAGCCAAAGTACGGCGCGCCGAACAACCACACCTCGTCGAACTCTTTCGCGGCGGCGCGCTGCAACAAATTGTTGTTCGCGATGATTGCGCCATAATCAACCATGTCGGGATCGTGCGCGCCGGTGTTGGTGCGCGCCACATTCAAGTATTGCTGCGGCGAATATTGAAAACCATCTTCTTTGACCGGAATTTCGTCCAAGTCGATGCGTTGCGTCACCGAGTACTTGACCAAGCCGCCGCTGCATTCATCCACATCGGCGATATATCCGGCGACGAGTTGATCGGGATCGTTCCAGCCCATCGTCTCGATCAATTTGCGGCCCGTCGCCGAATCGACCACCGGATTGAAAACGATCACGAGCGCGCGGGGCGTCATGGGCGTAAGTGTTTCGGGTTCGGTTGGCGGAGTTGAGGGAGGAGTTTCTGGCGGCGTGGATGGGGGCGAGCCGCCGAAAAGACGCGAGAGCAAATCGAGCAAAGAAGATAGAAAAGAGGGTGACTGACTCATAGGGTCTCCTTTGACGAAGCGAGGATCGTCGTCGGAAATATTATAACAGAAATCAGAGAAAAAAGCAGAGGGCTATTTTTGTCGTGATGCCTATGCAAATAAAAACACCTAAGATTTATTGTCCGGGTGTTTGTTCGGTTTGCGAACGATCTTGTTCGATTATTGTCTCAGCCCAGCGAACAACTCGAATCGCTTGGTCTAGCGCCTCTTGGTATTCTTCCTCCGTCACGTCTTCTGCTGTTCCTGGATAGCGCGCTTCGACTGCAAAATCAGTTAGCTCAACCGCTTGTTCCAATAAGAGAGGAATCGGCTCGCCACTCTTTCTGAGAAGATTTACGAGTTCGGCTAAATCGTGGATATAGGGGAATCGAATCTTTCGATGAAGCAGTACCGCTTTGATTGCTTTTTCAGTGGCTTGTTGCGCTTGAAAGCAGAGATCCTCCAAATAAACGCCGGGCTTGACCTTGCGCCTGAATCAGATTGCTGCGGGCGCGGTTGAGCCACTCGCGCGGGTCATCTTGGTCGAACCGCTTAGGCAGCATAGATTACTTTTCCCTCGCGCAGTGCGGGCGCAATGATGAGTGCGTGCGAATCGCGATATCGTTCGATGTCATCAGGTGTGACCACTATCACGTCAACGGCTTGTCCAACGCCAATGAGATGGCGATAGATTTGTTTGGCAAGCTGACGCCGATGCGCGTTTGCCTTGACGACAAGCAAATCGACATCGCTATCAGGACGCATCGTACCTCGTGCGGCAGAACCAAAGAGAATCACTTGATCAGGTTGAGCAACCTGCACTATGCGACGAACAATTTCGTCAAGACGGTCCTTGTTAAGGGATGTTGTTCGACGAGTAGTGGTGCGTCTTGGGCGTCTGGAACGTTTGGTAGAATAGCGTGCCATCTTTGTCCTCAAGTTTCTGAATCTAGTCTACGAGACTTGTACCAACTTGTCAACCGACAAACGCACTCTTAAAACTCCACCGTCACTTGTTTCGGCTCGACGTGATCTTCGACGATGCGCACATCCTCTTGAATCAAGCCAACCCAGTACGCTACATTCGTGCGGGGCGGTTTATCGACGATGCGCACCGAACCCGAAACGGTAACCCGCTGACCGGGCATCAGATACAAATATTCTTTGCCGTCGATGACGACGCGCTTCAATTCTTTGCTTGCGCCGACCTGCCAGCGATACGGGTACGCGCGCCCAAAACTGTTGCCTTGCGAATCGAGACCGATGCGCCAGATGCCTGGCTCTTCGTATTGTTGCTTTGTGTTGAAATTTTCGCTCGTCGTGTAAAGCGTGCCCGGCTCGGGCCCCTTGGTGCGAATGGGAACGGGGCCCACATTCTCAACCGTCACCGTGAACGTGAGCGTATTTCCCAACGGTACGATGATCGCCGTTGGCTGCGTTTTCAATGAGGGCAATCCCATCGGCGACCAATCGACACCCGAATTCTTGATTGTCGCCCGTGGGATGCCGCCTTCCGCAATGGTCAACTTTTTCGATGCGCGCGTACGATTGCCCACCGCATCGACCGCGTCCACAATGACATCGTACGTTCCGTCGGGCGGCGGCGTCGCGAACAAATCGATGCCGCCGTCGTAATCGTACTCGTGCGGACCAACGCAGCTCATTTCGTTTTCAATACACAGCGTCGTTTTCTTTTCCGCAATCTCGAATCGATTTTTGCCGTCGCTCAAATACACATCGATCTTGGCCGGTTTTGTCAAGTAATATCGAACCGCCACACGGTCGTCGATACCGTCCTGGTTCGGGGTGAATCGATCTGGAAAAACGGTATAGTTCGTCAACTCGGGCGGCGTCGAGTCGGCTTGATTGATCGTCAATTGCTTTTCGATTTTTTCGACTTGGGTCGCGCTTTCCTTTGCTTCGATCACGACGGTGTATTTGCCATCGGACAGCACGCGGTTGTCGATCGCGCCGCTAAACAGCGCGTTGTACGATCCGGCGGCGCGCAGTTGGTCTTTGCGGAATTCTTTGCGATTGCCTTGCGCATCGACGAAATAAATCGAAACGGTTGCCGGGCGCGCGAGCGTATAGTGAATTGTCGTCGCCGCGTTCACGCTGCCTGCGAATGGCGAAATCGCATCGGGCGTGAGTATCACATTACTGAGCAACGCGCCCGACGAACAGGCGCTCGTTGCCAACAGAAAAAACAGAACTGCAAAAAAACGCTGAATCAAGCCAACCTCCAAGCCAAGTATAAGTCAATCAGGCGATTAGTCAATTAGGCGACTAGGGAGTGATTTCGATTTCTGCGATCATGACGCTGTCGCCGTTCTCTGTTGGCAATCGCGTGCCCGTCGCCGCATCGTACAGTCCAATTTCGATTTTGTATTTGCCCGGCGGAGCATTCGGATCGATTTTGACGACGTACGCATCGGACACAGTTTCGTTGGGTAACCATGCCGTGATCGGTGGTGTCGGCACACGATCGACTTGTCCCCACAGCGGACTGTTCGATGCGGGATTCCATTGGTCGCCGACAATATGCACAAACGCGGTGTAACTTTTTTCGACAGCATCATCCGTTCGCCAGTACAAATTTACTCGGACGTTTTCAGTGGCATGGTAATTGGTAACCGGTAAATCGTAACCGACCAGTCGAATGGAATCGCCGAAACGATAATCGGTTGCGTGCGAAATGTTGCCCGCCGAGACAAACGTTTTGCGCGGCGCAATGTTCACGCGCGCGAGTTCGAGTTGGTTGAGCGTAATCGCAAAATCGCCTGATGCGTCCGGTGGAATGGCAAAGTCAGTTTCGTAACGCAGCAAATCGCCGCTGGGCATTTGGATTATCGTCGATAGCAAGTTCGACAAACGCACCGATACCATCGCGGGATTTGTCGCGTGCCAATACGTGACCAAGCGCAGGGTGTCGCCCGCGTTGAACTCGCGCGTCGGCAAATCGAATCCAATCAACTGTGTATCCATATCGATTTGATCGGAACGTGGATATTGCGGTTCGAAATTCTCGCGTGCGACGGCGACAAAATTGCGCTGGGTTGGCGCATAGAGCGTCAATCGTTTGTCGCCGATGGTTCTCTCATACTGTTTGTTTAACTGATTCGCCAGTTTGGATTCGAGCAATTTTTTTGGATCGGTCGCCAACGCATCCGGAATCGTAACGAGCCACACTGAGCTATAGCGATTCAGCGCGCGGCGCACCAGCACATCAGCCGCGCCATCGTCCATCGGCTTGCCATTCGGCGCACCGATCCAATCGAGCGGTGCGCGCAAATAGTACAGAAACGTGGGCCATTCCTGATCGGTGTCGAGCAACACGGCATCGCCTGGCTGCGCGAATGAATTGACCGTGTTCACGAGGGTTGCGTATTCGTCGGTGAGACGACGCTCGGCATAGTAATCGTTCAATACAAAGATACTTGCGGAGATGACGATCAGGATCGCGAAAGCTGCGAAATAGCGCGAAAGCCGCGAAAGGAGAGCAACGCCAAGCGCGAGGAGCATGGTGTAGGCAGGCAAAAGAATCAGCAAATAGCGCGCTTGGATTTTCGGCGCGAAGAAGGAGACGGGAGTCAGTGAAAGAATGTAAATGAGGATGGGTGGAAAGATGACGATGAGAGTGAACAGTGAACAGTAAACAGTGTTCAGTGTCCAGTATTCAGAATACGCCATTTTTTTTCTGAAAACTGAATACAGAATACTGATAACTGGAATCGCAGCAATCGCGGTGAATGCAACCGTCAGCGCGGCGTAATTATCGATGTTGGTCGTGACGCCGAGCGGCAAAACGGTGGCGACGAGTTTTAGGAACAAGCCAAAATCAAATGTTGGTGCAGCCGCCCAAGTAGCGGCGTTTTGCAGATAAAGGTACATCCAGGGAGCGAAGAGGATGGCCGCGAGCAAGTTTGCTCCGAACCATGACAGAATTGCCGATGGCAAATTGCGGATGGCGGATGCAAAGCCAAAACGTAAAACGTAAAACGTAAAGAGTGCAACGGCATACAAGTTCAGCGCAATGAGCACCAGCGCGGCAAGATAGTGCGTCCACATGGCAAGCGCGGCGCAGAGAGCGTAAGCAAATAACGAATAGCGAATGGCGAATGGCGAATGGTGGAGCTTGAAATTTGAAATCTGAACGCTTCGCGTAAAATCTGAAATCAGCGTTAGCGCAAACCAGAGCGCTGCGAACGCAAAGAATATCGACGGCGTATAGTTCTTGATGTCTTGCGACCACCAGATATGAAAGCGCGCGACGCCGAGAAACAACGCGGCGAGTACGCCGATCCACGCCCCCTTGTCACTCTGAGCACGTTCGCTGCGCTCAGCGTAAACTCCGTGAAGAGTCTCGTCGTTGTGCAAAGAAGATTCTTTGCTTCGCTCACGCTTCGCGTGACGTGTCGCAGAACCAACTCGTTTGCCAATGCGATACAACAACGCAATCGTCAACACACCAAAGAACAATGAGACGAATCGCCCGGCGAAAGCATCGGTGCCGGCGATGAAATTCCAAAAGTGCAAAAGCCAATAATGCAGTGGTGGATGTTCGTCGGCGGCAGTGCGGAACGCAATCCATGCTAAATCTTTTTGCGAGAGCCAAACGCTCCAGCCCTCGTCCCACCAAACATTCTTGTCCGCCAGTCGATAGGCGCGCAAAAAGAACGCGACCAGAACAGTCGCGTAGGCGAAAATTTGCGGGTGAAATTTCAGCGAGGAGATTTGTTTAACCACGTCTCAAATCGAGACTGAACACGCATCACGCATCACGCGCGGAGCGTTGTGTTCCGTGTTCCGTTTCAAATTATTCGAATTCGTTTACAGCTTGCGCAATGCTACGCACATCGTCCAGCGAAAGTTCAGGATACAGCGGCAGCGATACGATCTCGCGGGCAAGTCGCTCGGAAACAGGCAAACTGCCTTCACGATAACCCAGGTTCGTATACGCCGGTTGCAGATGAATCGTGTGCGGATACTGAATCATCGTGCCGATGCCACGCGCTTTGAGATGCACAACCAATTCGTCGCGGCGCGGCGATTGAACGACGTAGAGATGATACACCGGTTCGCCGTAGGACATTTCGCGCGGAAGCGTTACCGTGCGAACCAATTCGGTATACAGCGCAGCCCGTTCGCGGCGCGCCTTGTTCCAATCGTCGAGATGGCGCAGCTTGACGCGCAGAATCGCCGCTTGCATTTCGTCGAGCCGCGAGTTCATGCCTTTGATGTCGCTCGTGTAGCGTTCGCGCCAACCGTACTGTCGCAGCAAATCGACGCGCTGAGCAAGCTCGGCATTATCGGTGACGATTGCGCCGCCATCGCCGTACGCGCCGAGGTTTTTAGTTGGATAAAAACTAAACGCGGCGATGTCACCCACCGAGCCGACGCGTTTGCCGCGATAAGTTGCGCCATGCGCTTGCGCACAATCTTCGAGCACGAAAATATTTCGCGAAGCGGAGTGCGCGAGTTTCATAATCGGATCCAGATCGGCGCTCTGACCGAAGAGATGCACCGGAATGATCGCTTTGGTGCGCGACGTGGTCGCGCGTTCGAGCTGCTCGACGTTCATCAGCATCGTATCATCGCACACATCGACGAGCACTGCGCGCGCGCCGGTCAATTCGATGGCGGCAACCGTTGCGACGGCGGTGTTCGGCACAGTGATGACTTCGTCGCCTGCGCCAACGCCGAGCGCAAGCAATGCAATGTGAAGCGCTTCGGTGCCAGAGCCAACGCCCAGTGCATGCTTAACGCCGACGTAATCGGCAAACTCTTTTTCGAATGCTTTTACTTCGTTGCCGAGAATGTACCAGCCGCTCTTCATTACGCGCAGCGCCGCATCGTCGAGTTCGGATTGAATCGATTCATATTGTTTGGTGAGATCAAAGAATGGGATCATAATGCTCCGTGATGCGTGATGCGTGAAACCAAATTACGAATCACGCATTACGCATCACGTTTTACCAGTATCGTTCTTTATTCTGTCGATAAAATTCCAGCGTTGTCTTCAACCCTTCACGCAAACCAACACACGGTTGCCAACCCAGCGCGCCGCGAATCTTGCGATAATCGGTGTAATAGTCGCCGATGTCGATGGATTTGCGTTCATGCGGGAATGGAATGATCTTAAAAGTGCCACCGCCGAATACCTCAACACACATGGTCGCAAGATCACGCAAATTGATCGTTTCATCGCTGCCGAGGTTGAAGATTTGTCCGTTGGCGGCGTCCGTCGTGGCGGCAAGCAAAATCGCATTCACCACATCGTCCACGTAGTTAAAGTCGCGCAGTTGCAACCCATCGCCCCAGACTTCGATGGGCACGCCATCGACCAAGCGGCGCACCCAATCGCCGAGAAACGTTTGGCGCGCATCTTTGACGCGCATGCGCGGACCGTACGTGTTTGTCATGCGTAACGACACAGCGCGGATTCCGTAGACGTTGTTATAAACGATGTGATACCACTCGCCCGCCATTTTGTTGATGCCGTTCACGTCGGTCGGATGCACGAGGTGACGTTCATCGACCGGCAAATAATCGGGCTTGCCGTACATTTGCCGTGTGCTGCTGAAGACGATCTTGACACCCGGATTGTGCTTGCGACATGCTTCGAGAATCGCGAGTTGCGCACGACAGTTGATTTCGAGGTCCTTGTACGGATTGACCATCGAATCAAGATGCGATGTTTGCCCGGCGAGATTGAAAAGATAATCGCGCCCCTGCACGAGATAGTTCATCGAATATTCATCGCGCACATCGGCGATGTTGACACGCACCTGGTCTTCGATACCGGCGATGTTGAACAGATTGCCGCCGTAGTCGGGAATCAACGAATCGACCAGCGTCACATGCGCGCCAAGCTCCAAAAGTCGCCGTGCCAAATTCGATCCGACGAAGCCGAGTCCGCCGGTGATTAAACAATCTGCGTTGGTGAGTCTAGTTGTATAGTCCATAATCGTCCATTCTTGATGATTAGTCTGCTGTCGTTTGCGGCTTGGAACTTGCAACTTGCGACCTGCGACCTGCGACCTGTGCCTCTCGCTTCGGTTGATATTCTTTGACGGCTTCTTGCTTGACGACGAGTCGCCACCACCAACTAAACACCGCAAGCAATGTGCGTCCAACGCGTGAAAAGTTGAAAAACTGCGATTCGCCATACTGTCGGTAAAAGTGATGGACGGGGACTTCGACAAAGCGATAGCCAGCATCTTGTGCTTTTTTCACTAGCTCGAACGTGATGGTGCCGGTGTTCGATTCCAGCTGAACGACATCGAAAATTTCGCGGCGCATCAAACGAAAATCGCAATCGACATCCTTAATCTTCAAACCGAAAATCAACTTGATGAAATATTGGTACAGGATGCCAATGGCGATCCGATACCACGGATCGCGCCGCTTGATCTTCCAGCCATTGATAAAATCCACGTCATCGGAAATTTTCTCGACGAGCACTTGCAATTCGCGCGCGTCGTATTGCGCGTCGCCGTCGGTATAGCAAACCCACTCCATAGTCGCCTTTGCAAACCCTGCGCGGACTGCGCCGCCATAACCGAGCGCCTGATCGTAATGCTCGTAGCAAAACTCGTGCGGATAGAGTCGCGACAACTCTTCCATAATCAACTGCGAATCATCTGTTGAGCCGTTGTCGATGATGAGCACTTCGTAGTCGTCAGAAACTTGGCGCAAAGTTTGAACTGCGCGGATCACGTTCACGCCTATGGTGCCTGCGTCATTGTAACAAGGGAAAAAAACAGTGATGCTGGGTTTACTCATCTTGTAATATCCACATTCGTGCTGAGAATCACGTGATCGCTTGCGGGAATTTCTTGAGCATCCAAGACTGGCAAACGCGAAAAATCCTTGGCGTCGTACCAGCCGATTTCGATTCGGTATTTGCCTGGCGTGGTGTCGGGCTTGAGTGCAAGTTCGTATGAATCGGCGATGAATTCCTGCGCGACCCAGCCGGTGGTCGGGCGAGTGTTATTTGCGGGCTGCGAATCTTTTTGCGCGACGACCTTATTATCTTTGTCGAGCACATGCACGAAAACGGTGTACACTTTATCCATCTTGGAGCGCGCCTGCCAGTATAACACAAGTTTGAGCGAGTCACCTATTTTCAACTGCGTCGCCGATAAATCGTAACCCACGAGCGCGAGATAGTTGTCGCCGAAAATTACGTTCTGCGTGAATTGTGTATTCGGTTTGACAAACACGCGATCCGTTTTTTCGATGGTGAAGGGCGCGAGGTCGATTTGGACTGGATCACGTCGATTTAACACCGGCACAATGCTCAATTTAGTTGCGCCATCTTTCGCATTTGCAGGAATAGAAATGTTGTACTGACCACGAATAACTTCACCTGCGCGCCATTTGTTAGTCGGAAATTGTGCATTGGCTAGTGGAAGCGTCTCGGTTGCTGCGTCACCGACCAGTACCCAGAATGTATAGTCAGAGTCAGGTTGAGAATTGGCGCGCCAAAACAGCGTCAACGGAATCGATTCGCCCGCGCTGGCTTGAACACGCCCCAGTTGATAACCCAGCAGCGTAAATGGACCTAGCGGCTGATTGACGACGTGAGGAATGTTCAACGTCTCAACAGACACAAGACTTGTCGGCGGCAGAATTTTTATCGGTCCGATGCGAACCGTTTTGCCCATCGGCGCACCATTGGGTGCAAGCACATCGAGACCACTGGGATTGCTCGCCGTGTAAATCGTGGCTTCGACAAAATAATCGCCTGCGGGTGTACCAGCGATCAGTGGAACGGTGTACGCACCGAAAAGTTTCTCGCCCTTCTTCCAGCGCGTCGTCGGATGATTATAGCCCGCCAAGCGCCGATCCTGTTTGCCCCAAAGATTTCCTGCTGCATCAACAACTTTAAGTGCGACTAGGTAATCGTCGTCCAGTTTGTCCAATGCTTGCCAATACAAATTGAACGATGCACCAACATCAGCAGGCGTTAGTTGTGGCACGCTCAAGCCGAAAAGTTGAATCGTATTCTTGAAATTGGCTTCGCGCTGGATCGCCGGATCGGGTTCGGTCGAAAAATGCGCATTGGGTCGCAGCGTCCAATGCTGCAATCGGACTTGATATAAATTCGTACCCTCGATTTTTTGTTCGCTGCCCTGCGAATCAAGCAACATTGGCAAAAAACCGTTCGGATCGACGACTTCATTCTGCCATTCGACCACCCACACACCGCGCTTACCCGCTATCGTTCGATTCAACACGTTCGCCGTGTCGTAACTCAAAATGTGTTCGGTATTCAGCGTTGGATCATCGGGCAAACGAATGGTCGGTGCTTCGCCATGATAATAATAGTTGAACGCAGGAAAGAGATGACCACTTGTGAGAATGATCGCCTCGTCAGGCGCAATGTGGGTTTCGATGTACTGCGCTACGTCGCGAAAGCTGGCTTTGGTGAAGGCGGGATCAAAGTAGGCGTTGGCGTCGGCGTAAACCGAAGTGAAAGATAAAAAGGCGAAGGATAAAACGGAAAGCGTAAAACGTAATGCGTGATGCGTGATGCGTGACAAGTGCGCGAGTCCAATGCTAAGAAGGAGAAAGAAAGCGGGTGAAGCGATCATCAAATAGCGCGCGTTGAATTTCGGATTGCGATAGAACAGGAATAGCAAAAGCGCCAGTGGAATGATGAGATAGAGTATCAAAAAGCTGATGGCTGACGAGGGATGGGTAATGGGTGATTTGCGAACTGCAAGGAGTACAATAATGCCAACGACTAAGATCGCAAGCCAACCTATCGCGATGTTTTGTGCGATATTTTCAAGGACAGATTCGCCTGTGGCAAAGTTGATAAAGATGTGACGGATCGCTTCGTCGAGTTTGAGCGCGCCTTGCCAGTAGCTGGCGTCTTGTCCAAGTCGCGCGATGAAGAACGGGGTCCAGGGGAGGAAGGAGATGAAGATAGCGGCGAAGGAGAAGAAGGCACGTGATACGTGATGCGTGATACGTGAACGATCACCAGTAAATACGCGAAGCGAACAGTAAACAGTGAACAGTAGTTGGAACGTGATGACGACAAAAGCAAAATAGTGCGTGTACACAGCGGCAATGTCTGCAAGCACAAAGACAACCCACCATTTCCCCTGAGTTTCTTCAATTCCTTTATTTCCTTCAATTCCCCTCAACATCGCATAACTTGATAATAGCAACAAGAACGTGATGAGCGTATACATGCGCGCTTCTTGCGAGTACCAAATATAGAGCGGCGAAACTGTCGTAAGCAATGCAGCGATGATGGCAGCAGTTCTATTCGCAAATAATTTTAACGCGGTGACGTAGAGGAGTGGGATCGTTAGCACGCCGAAGAAGAGCGAGAGAAAACGCAGCGCGAATTCGCCATCGCCGGCGAGGTTGGTCCAGAAATGCAAAAGATAATAATACAACGGCGGTTGAATGTCGGCGGCGGTGCGGGCGGTGATTTCGGCAAGATCAAAGTGCGCGAGGTACACGCTGAACGCTTCGTCGTACCAAATGCTTTGAACATCAAGACGAAAGACGCGCAAGCTGAATGCGGCGAGCAGAATTGTTAGGAGAACGCCTAGCCGATTGATGCGGCGTGGAGACAAACTCAACACAGTGGCTGCATCTTAACACAGGAATTACATAGAGCAAAATTTGCAACTCAGTCTGTCATTACGAGGAGCGTCCTGAGCGGAACGGAGCGCAGCGAAGTGGAGTCGAAGGACGCGACGAAGCAATCCCCGTCTACGAGTGAGATTTCTCGCTTCGCTCGAAATGACATCGCTCATCGAATCATAACCGAATCAATTTCTCCAACCAATCGATTTTCGCGGAGCGGTGCGTGCGTTTCCAGAACAAATCTTCCCAAATGTAATGCACGGCCAACGCTCGATAGCCCGCAAAGCGCCGATTGAAAAATCGAAGGAGCTTGGCAACCGAAACGGGACGCTCTGGGTTTTTATCGAAAAACAATTTCGAGTAAATCTTTTGCTCCCACGGCGAAACATGCTCGAATTCATCCCAGCGATGGAATTGATCGGTCAGGATGTAACTCACCGATTGCGGACCGATGCCATAGAGTCGAAGCAGCGCCGCGCGTTGTTCATCGCGCGATTGGGTTCGCAGCGCCAGCTCGTCGATTTGACCATTCACAAAAGCTGCCGTCACCCGCTTGATCGATTTAGCACGATAGCCCACCTTGAGCGCGCGCAATTCATCTTCTGTGGACTGATCGATTTCTTCGGGCAGCCAGAAAGTGTAAAGCACCTTGTCGTCATACGCTAGTGACATGCCGTAGTGTTCGAACAGCGCCTGCAGCATGTTCACCGATCGACGCACGGTGCAATTCTGCAAAACAATGGCAATCATCAGATATTCGTACAACGACGAGTACGATAACGGACGCATCCCACGCCATTTGCGAAGGATGGGTGCGAACTTGAGATCGCTCCTAAATCGACGATTGAATTCCGTCAGGTCGAGCTGCAAATTATATCGATACGTGACCTCGACGGTCAAGGCATCGATAAAACTCGAATCAAGTTTGTTCTTTGACCAAATCGAAAGCCGAATGTTTGGCTCGCCAACGGTTCCCGTGTTTTCAAATTTCAAGCCGAGCTGCTCGCTGTTCCAGCGCATCGTTTGCCAACGAATCCCAGGTTGCCAGGCATTATCGCTCGACGGAAAATGATCGGGCTTTCGCATCGTCGCGTCAAAGTTGAACGGCGCGCGCGGACAAAGTTCAACGATTTTTCGATGGGTGAGCTTCATTTCGCCACCACGTACGTTTTTCCGTTGCGCACGATCTCGCCCAGCGAAACCCACTTGCCGTCGGCAGAAATCGGCGCAGAGGTATTCGGTTTCAAATAGAATTCGGCATTGTCCCACGTTGCGCCAAAGAACACGCCCAAGCCGATTTTTGCGCGCGCGCCAACGTCAATCGGCGTGGTCTCGACGGCGATGATTTCATCTGCTTGCCAGCGCATGGTCGGATACCAAAACGGAAACATCAGATCGGGCAATTGAGCGTCGGCGCGCGGATTGCCGCTATCGTCTGGGAAAAATGGATAAATCGCAAAGTTGTTGTCCATGCCCGATAGACGTTTAAAGTAGAGGCGCAGATATACACGTTGCCAATCGTCTTGTTTGACATCATAGCCCAGTAAAAGCAACTTGTTGTCAAAATTGACTTGGAGCGGAACTTGTAACTGGGTACACGAACACGCGCGCAAGAAACTGAAAAATTCGTCAGGCAATTCTTTTTGTGGCAAGCCACGTTGCAAGAGAATATAACCGCCGAGCGCATCCCGAATCCCAAAGCCATTATCTAGCGCCTTGCGATAATCTGTAACGAAATCGATGGGGTTCGCCGTGTTCGCTTGCGACACGTCCAGCAAAATATATTCGGCGTCGAGTACAGTCGGAAAGAGATAGATCACGCGGCGATGACTGAGATGCGGAAAGAGCGCGCCCATCGTCGAAATTTTTACGTCGGGCGGAATCTGTTTGGCGAATCGATCAAAGAGTTGCTGGTGCGGCGTCACTTGCGCGCTTTGCGAAAAGAATTCGCCGCCGATGGGCGTATAACCAGCGATGGCATGATAGCCAAGTGCAATTAGAAAAACTGGAACAAGGGTGAGCGCCAGCGGATTCCGAATTTTGAATTTTGAATTTCGAATCCGATCAACTAACCACGCAGCACCACCGATTGCCGCCAGCACAAAATACGGCGCGACTGGCGCCGAATAATGATACGTCCCCGAATACTGCGCGTCGTAACTGCTTAAGATGTTTAGAATGAGCGATGGCGAACCGACCAACAATGCAATTGGATCGAACACGGCGATGAATCCCGCCGACGCGAGCAGCCCAATCACATAGCCGATCTTTTCTGGGATCACGATGCAGCCGATGAGATTGGGAATTGCAGTGAGCGGATTGCGAATGGCTTGGCTCGCGCAGGTGTAGCGACCGACATAGACCGATCCACCTCCGGGTGCAAATCGCGGCACGATAACGTATAACGCGATGAGGAACCAAATGACGGAGATAAGCGCGATGAGGAATGGTGCTTTTGAAACGTAAAACGTAAAACGTGATACGTGAAATGAGAAACGATTGTTGGCGGACGGTGGTCGGCGGTCAGCGGTCGTAAACGCAAAGTAGATCGCCATCGCGAACACCAACAACGCGACCTCCTCCTTCACCGCAAGCGCAATTACCGCAAAGAGCGCAAAGCGTTTCCACGAACGTTCCTGTCCATAGTTGTACGCGAGCAGCAACGGTGCAGGCGCAAACGTGATCGCATGAAACTCGGCGAGGTTCGCGGCTTCGAGTGCAGGAAGCAAAAGATACATCGCGGCGAATGCAACGGCTGCCCAGTCGCTTTTTAAGCGACGCTGCGCAATCCAAAAGAGCGGGAGCGCGCCGAGCGCGATGGCAATCGATTGCAAGATAAAGAGCGCGTTGATGTGATCGTAGATCAAAAAGACGAACGGAATAACGAGGAAAATTGGCTCGACGTGATCGGTGAGGCGCGGCGCGTTATGACCATCGGGGCGTGTGTCTTGCAGAATGTTGCCGTGCAACGTGTTCCACAGCGCCTGATCCATTTGCCCCATGTCGGCTTTGTGTGTGCGGAAGGTGTTATGCCGTTGAATCGACAGCACGGAAAAATACGCGCTGTAAAGAATCATCAGCACGATGACACAGAGCAAAGGCAAACGATATTGTTGAGAAAAATTCATAACATGTTACCTATGGCATATGTGCGACGCACATCCTACCTTCGCACAAAATAAATCGTGATCAATCCCAGGATGAGCGTCACGACCGAAATACTTGCTCCCAAGTAAAAGGACCTAGGTTGAAATTCAAACTCGACGGTGTGCGTACCAGCGTCTATAGGTACGGCACGTAAAGTGTAATACACACGATAAATCGGCGTGTCATTGCCATCGATGCGAGCTATCCAACCGGGATACCACGTGTCCGACAAAATCAGATAACCTTTGCGCGTTGCTGCAACCTTGAGTTGCACGTGCTCAGATTCGTACGATGTAATTTGAACGGATTCGTCGTCGTCTTGTTCGGGCGAGTCATCACTGTAGGGAACGCTCAGCGCAGCGGCCCCGCCCACCGCTGTGTTCTCCAATATCGCACCCTGTCGCGCATCGAACGTGTATTCGCGCAAGCGACGCAACGCATCACTATCACTCAATACTTGCGCCGAGTGAACGAGAAACGCACGCGGCAACGCATCGTAATTTTCCGCAATCGCCACTTCATCGTCACGATAAATCAGCGAATGATTGCTCGCACCGAATGCGTAATCCAAAAGCGTCGCATTGCCCTGGGGGTCGAGCAGTCGAATATGTTCAATGTGCAAAATATCGGCGCGCGAATCCGAGGCGAGTTGAATTCCCGTCAGCGCGTGTCCCTTGGGCAAATCGAATCGAGCGGACGTGGCTTTTGCTTGAAACGCTTTTGTTTCGATTCCGGCACGTAGCGGCATCTGCACGGTCGAACCATCGTCGAGAAAAAATGTCAACGCGCCCACTTGCGCACCTTCGCCGATTTCGCCGTCGATGTACGAATCGATTTCAATCGCCGTTGCCATTATGGGCGGCACATCTAGTTTATCTGTACCAAGCCGCAATGCAAATTTATCGCTTGGCTGGCTCACGACGCGCCCACTCTCATCGCGTGGGAAAATCGGACTGACGATATAGCGCACGCCGTAAAGATTCAACATGCCCGGCGAAAAATTGTCGGTGTAATCGCGTGCGCGTTGAATCCACATGCCCGTCGAACTTTTCGCACTAGAAATTTTATCGACCAGATTGAGATTAGGATACAGACTCGCTTGGTTGACAGGAAACGGCGGAACTAATGCGCCCGTCGTCAGAATGCGCGATTGGTCGGCTTTCGTATCGAATGCGGCAAGCGATGGTGGCGCTTGAAAGAAATCGGTGGACGAAACGAGTGCATTTTCTGATTGTAACAATACGGCGGCAAATGCGCTGAGATCGAAAACCGTTACGCCAATCACGCCGATAATGGCAAAGGATCGATTCAGTTTGCCCCGCGCGGTGAGCCAAACGATCAAAACCCCGCACCCGATCAATGCAATCGGCAGCCAATTCAACAACGCCATCCAACCTGCAAAATCGACTTGATACATCGAGACGATTTCTGTTCCGATGATGAACGCGAAAATTGTCGCAGCAATTTTCGCCAAGCGCGTCGAGTTGATGCGCGGCGCGTTTCGTAGGATCGAATCGAAACTGATTGCGCTCAAGATGGCAGCGGCGAACGAAACGAGGTAGAGAAATCGTCCAGAGATGCGCAGTGAATTGAAAATCGGAACGCGATACAAAAGTGGATAGATTGGATTGAATTCACCAAATGCCAAGAACAATCCAACCAACGCGAGAGCAACCCAGAATGCCGTCCGGCGAGTGCGTTCCCAAAACGGCGCGGCGAGCGTAAGCACCAGCGGAATTATTCCTAGATAACCCACGACGCCGCCGGGCGTCACCTTCGGTCCGCCGAACACAACCGGCGAAAGAAACAATGCGAGATGTTTTAACTCGACCGATTGATTGGTGAAATCTTCGTACGTGACGCCGCCGGCACGATTCGATAAACGCGTGAGTTCGAGAATCGGTACCAGTTGAACGGCGGCGAGCAGAACCGCCACAATCGAAACTAGCACAGCCACACCCAGCGACTGTCGAATTGGCACAGGCGATGATTCGCACCACGACCAAGTGATCGCGTAAAGCGCAAGAATTCCCAGGTCGAGTAAAGCATACTGCACGTGCAAACTCAGGAATTGGAATGTGGCTAAAATCGCGAGGAGTACAAACCACGCTGCGCGCGCTTGCCTGCGCTGTGCCGTCAGAATTTTACCAAGCAACCATAACATCCACGGCAAGTGCGCAATCGTCGCAAGCAAGTTCGTAATGAGCAGATTCTCCATCATGAATCCGCTTAGCGCAAACACAAGCGCGGAAAAAATCGCGGCAGGCATCGCCAGGCGTAAGGAGCGCGAGAATACATACATGCCTGCCATCAGCCAGCCATGGTGCAAAAGCAATTCGTAACCCAGCGCGAATTGAATCGGTAGGATGCGATAGAGCAAGTGACTTACAGGATAGAGCGCGGCGATCTGTCCTTCGGCAAGTAATGGAAAGCCCGCGGCGATACCCGGCTCCCACAAGGGCAAGCGTCCTTGCGCGAACGCACGCGCGAGTTCGACGCGAATGGGATAATAGAAAATTTGAAAATCGCCGTCGAAGAAAATTTTTGTGCCGAGAGTTAGTGGAAAAAAGAAAATGAACGGCGCGAGAAACAATGCGCCCGCCGCGAGAAAATCCTTCACGCGGTTATCGTTCATTACTTTTTTCTCCAATGGTTATGCGCCCCAGCGCGAACGCGGCACGATCACTCGCGACATTCTTGCCCACCGATACATTCGCAGGAAAGCGTCCGTCGACGCGTTCGACGGCTTGCCCAGGTTGCACGCTTCGTGCTTTCACGCCGATGAATGCTTGGCCCGCACGAAATTGAAAGCGCAGATCGCCGTCCACGCCGATGGAATGCAGCGCGTCGATGGCAACTGGTTTTAAATTCTGCGACACGTCGTCAATCGCGACGCCTGCGACGATTTCGCCGCTCGGTAAATCGGCGATGAACTGCGCAAGCCGCGCCGATTCTTTGGCATCGGCAAACGTATCGAATAAGCCAATGCGATCAATTGCGCCGGTCTGCGGCTGAATCGCGACCAGGTGATAACCGCGTTTGCTTTCGATTCGATTTTTGCCGGCGACCCAAAGTTCGCCATAGCGTCCCGCATCGTAACCTGCGCCCGTCGCCGAAATATCCACAGGCGAAACGATGCCGGTGTCGCCGATGTAATAATTATCCAGACGCGTTGCGTCAACGGGCGTGGCATCGGACACGAAAATAATTTCGTCTAAGCCGTCCCGCAATACTGACGCGGGCATGGAAACGGCATACTCTTGCCAATTATCGCTCAACGTCAGCGTGGCGACATTGGATTTGTTCACGCGCACAATCAAATTTTGTCCGGCGCGATTACCGCGCAACCGAAAATGGATCGTCTGAGTCTGTTGTTCCAACGGCAGCCAAAGCGCCGATTCGTTTTGCGCTGCCCAGCGATAGCCCGACCCATCGCCAAGATATTGCACGCGTCCCCATCGATCATCGAAATAGAGATTGGTCGGCTCCGCGCCCACTTCGATCTTGGTGTTGAGCTGTTCTGGCAAATCGCCCACGCAATATACCGTATGTGTATCGTCGCGATAAATTTCCGTCAGCTTAAACATCGAACGGACGTATTGCATCACCGCATCGTCGGTCAATTCACGATTCACATCGACATAGCGAATATCGAAAAACTGTTGAACGTACGGCGCAGCCGCCTGATCGAGCGCGCGGCGGCTGTCGTCCACTTCGCGACCTTGCTCTAATGCGATGAGGGAATTGAGTACCGGCGTTTCCAGGAAATATTGAAATTTGAACGACGGAATGCGCGACGTGATTCCGCCGAGCAAGCGCTTGTGGTGTATCGTCTGGAAGAATTGCGCGTGGTCGTCCATCTTGCCTTGCAGCGAAATACTGCCGCGCCACCCAATCGGAATTTCCAGAATTGAAAAATCGCCAGGTTCATTGCGAATCGATTGAAACACGGATGGCACCCGCATGTCTGAAAGCGGAATTGGTATGACGAGTTGCTCAAATGCCAAGAGCGCGGTGAGCGCGCCGAGGATCAGCTTGCCGCGTTGCGCTTGCAGTAATTTTTCTGCGCCGAACGCAATGAGCGGCACGAGCGCCAGCATCAGCATCACGTTAAAGCGTGCAGGATAGCGATTGGCGTTGACGAGCGGAATCTGGCGCAAGAGCGCGAACGGCAGCGGGATACCGGTGTTTTGCGAACCGACGATGAGGGTGGAACCCAACATCAGCAACGCGAAAAAAATCGCGGCGACTGCCCAAAAGCGCGATGCACGCGAAGCGAAAAATCCAATGACCGCCAGAATCAGTGCGGCGTAACCGATGAACGCGTAGCTCGTGTTCGCGTTGGTCAAACTATTCGCCCATGCACCCAGGATTGGGTGCTGTGACGACGGGAAGAAAAACGAAATTGGCTCGGCGGAAAAGATTTGAATTCTGCCAACGCCCGACGTGAGATAATATCCATAGCGTTGAATATCGGCGACGAGATTGGCGACGAGTGGACTGATGCCGATCAAACTCACAACGCCCATCGCGATGAGATTGGAAAAGATGCGGCGAATGTCATGGCGAGGAACGCGCAGAGCGTGTGACGAAGTAATCTCCGTCGGAAGTTGGGGATTGCTTCGTCGCTTCGCTCCTCGTAATGACATGAGACTGAGCAATCGATAAACCAAATAGAGCAGCGTGAAGATGGCGAGAAAGGGTGCAAACGTGAGTTCCGTCCACGTCGTCATCACGAAAAACAATCCGGCGAGCGCGCCATTGCTCCATCGCGATTTGTCCCATCGAATCAAACACAGCGCAAAGAATGGCAGCCATTCGTTACTGAGCAACATGAAATGCCCGGCGACGACATAGTTGATGTGCCATGCGCCAAACGCATACACTGCGCCTGCAATCACTGCGCCGATTGAGAGTTTACCACCAAGACACGAAGACACCAAGTTTTTTCCTTCGTGCCTGTGTGTCTTGGTGGCAGAGCATAAGATTTCGTTGGTGAACAAGAACGCGCCATAGCCGCCCGCAACCAATGAAAAGAGCACGATCAGGTTTTGTGCGACGACGACGCCGAACGCGAATTGGAGCGGGATCGAGAGGATACCATTCAGAAAAGTCGGCGTGTACGCGACGAGGTTGAGACCAAGCGGATAAAACAAATAATCAGTTGTGAGCGGAGAGGTCGCCAGGTCAAAAATCGCAAAGCGCGTCCACCACAAGTTCCACGTTTGCGCCGGATCGTCTACACCGTGACCGGGTCCGAACGAATCGAAATATAAAATGAGTGGATAGGTGAACACAACGACGAGGACGACGTAGAGGGCGAGGACACCAAGGTCGCGGCGCAAGATCGATTGGCGGACAGAGTTCATGCAAGCTCCTGAATCAACAGGGCGGAATCATAACACAAGGAGGATAAAGCGTCAAAAAAATGGATGCGAAATGTTTCCCAACTGCCCACTGTCATTTTTGAGGAGCGGTTGCGCCATCTTGGATGGCGATGCGACGAACGCTTTGCGTCTCGTAACTCCACTTGACCATATTCAAAACAAACTGGGTTGCGTCATTCGCTTTTGCAAAGTATACAGCGGCATGTGCGTTGCGATGCCGTAGCGAGCACACAACTCGTGGAAAAGTTTTTCCAACTGGCGCGGATGGTTCGCAGGCGCAGAGTAGCGTTCGCCAAAAGCGCGTTCGTATCGCTCGCGCACGCCGGGAAACAATCGATCGAGTTGTGTGTAATAATATTCGCGTTGACGGTCACGCATTGTCATGCCAAATGCTGCGAGGATGTAACGCGCGCCATTTGCATGTGCTTGCTCGACAATCGCGCGAATATTTTCCTCAGAGTCTTCGATGAACGGCAAAATCGGCATCATCGTCACGCCGGTCAAAACATCATTCTCTGCCAGCGTCTTCATCGCCGCCAATCGTTTTGAAACCAGCGTTGCGCCCGGCTCCACTTTTTTGCCGAGCGCATCGTCAGCCGTGGTGATGGTAAACGAGACCGCCGCGTAGGTCTGGCTAATTTGTTTGAGCGTATCGAGATCGCGCAAAACCAAATCACTTTTGGTGATAATGTGAACGGGAAATCGATTCTCGGCGATAATGCGGAGGGCTTGACCGGTGAGATTGCGCGTCGCCTCAAGCGGCATGTATGGATCGTTCATCCCATAATCGCAATTGGCATATAGCTCTGACCCTTGACCTCGCATTAATTCGCTCTGCATTTCGTCCTGTGCCGACGGCTTCGCTTGAGTACGTCCAAGCGTGATTGTAGCACAGCATCGGCGGAGCAGCAAAGCATGCATCCCATTGCGAAACATAATAACTGCTGGCAAGATATTCGCCAGCAGTCTTTCTTTAAATCAGAGCCAAGTTGAAGATTCAAGCCCAAGTCAAAACAACGCCGGCTGAGCTATCTGTGGCGTGTAATGCGGCATATGAGTAGCGATGCCGAGTTGGTCGCACAGTTCGGAAAAAACTCGAGCCAGATGTTTGGCATTGTTGACGGCGCACTCGTAGCGGTCCCCGAAACGTCGTTCATAAGTTGCTCGTATGCCAGGAAACAATCGGTCAAGCTGAGCATAAAAATATTCGCGTTGTCCTTCGCGCATGGTCATGCCAAATGCGGGCAAGATGTACTTGGCACCGCTTTCGTGAGCTCGCGTGACAATCGCGCGTATATTTTCCTCGGTGTCTTCGATAAAGGGCAAAATCGGCATCATCGTCACGCCGGTTAGTATATCGTTGGTTGCAAGTTTTTCGATTGCCTGAAACCGTTTGGAAACGAGCGATGCGCCAGGTTCGATTTTCTTACCCAAGTCATCATCGGCAGTGGTGATGGTAAAACTGACGGCGGCATAAACTTGGCTGATTTTTTTGACTATATCCAGGTCGCGGAGGACGAGCGCACTCTTGGTAATAATATGGATGGGAAAATGATGCTCCGCGATGACGCGCAGTGCTTGTCCAGTAAGATTCCATGTCGCTTCTAGAGTCATGTAGGGATCATCCATAGAACCTGTTCCGACTGTGCCTATAACGCGTTTGCGGGGTAATTCAGCGCGCAGCAAGTCAATGGCATTTACTTTGACGAGCACATCATTGGTGAAATCCTCGATGCGATAGCATGTGCTGCGCGAATCACAGTAGATACACTGATGCTGACAACCGCGATACAGATTCATTGTGTATTTGATGCCGAACCATGGATCCGGTTTTTTCGATGATGATAACAGAGTCTTGGCAGTAATTTCTCTGATCATACAACTTTCTCTTCCAAAGTCATTAACCTGTGACCCAGGGCTTATGAGGTATTGAGTCAGTTCAACGGTTTGCGTTACCTGCCGATAGGTCAGGTGCAAGCCCTGTTAGGGCGCGGTATGTTTTGAGAATATTAACCGTAGCCGATTGGTTCAGCAATTCCAGATATGAGTCAGTCGGTCTCCTTACCAGAGCATCAGTCACAACAGTCAGGAGCGTTTCAGAATCAAGGTGACATGACTTCAGTCGCCGTAGCCATGCGCAAGTTGATTCGTTGCGCCTAGCTCTACAAAGGATGCGTAGTTGGATGCTTTCGAACAGTTAAGTCAACCCGTGTTTGACAGCGATAACGGCCGCCTGCGTTCTATCCCGCGCCTCTAATCGATTGAGAATATTGGAGACATGCGACTTGACCGTACCCTCGGTGATCACCAGTTCGCCGGCAATCTCCCTGTTGCTTGCTCCCTGAACCAACAGACGCAGTACTTCAATCTCTCGCTCGGTCAGGTTGGTCAGTGGATTGTCCGTACCCATGTCCTTCCCGGGTGTTCGGGCCCCGCTAATTATCTTGGCGACTTTGTCAGCCGCTGAAGGCGCCAATTGCACCATGCCCCGGTGCGCCATCTGAATCGCCTGCGCCAGATCTAGCGCGGGCGTGTTTTTCAAGACATAGCCAAACGCCCCGGCGCGCAACGCTCCGCTCACATACGCTTCATCGTCGAAAGTGGTCAGCATCAGCACCTTAATCTCCGGAAAACGTCGGTGAATCTCGGCCGTCGCCTCAATGCCGTCCATCACCGGCATGCGCACATCCATCAACACGATGTCAGGCAGCAGGTCAGCCACGATCGCAATCGCTTCCTGGCCGTTTTCGGTCGTGCCCACCACGTCGATTCCCGGTTGGATGTTGAGTAAGGAGGCCAACCCGTCCCGCATCAGGAGTTGATCATCGACAATAAGTACCCGAATCACAGGTTCGCTCATGAGACTCCTTCTTTTGGCAACGCTACCACCAGTTGCGCGCCACCGGCCGATGAACGACCCAGCGTCATCTCTCCTCTCACCAGTTCGACACGCTCGCGGAGCATTTGAAGTCCATAGCCGCCGCTCCGTATCGCTTTCCAGTCAAAGCCAATGCCGTCGTCGGTGAGCCTGAGAGAAGCCGTTTCCGCGTCCAACGATATCTCAATCAGCGCCTGTTGCGCCCCCGCATGTTTCTGCACGTTCGTTAACCCTTCCTGAGCGGCCCGGAATAGGGTCAACAACTGCTGCTCCGAGAAGCCGTATTCATCACCACACCACCTTAAATTCACTGACAACCCACTTTGCCGCATGTTCTGCACCAAAGCTTTCAGCGCCGACTGTAGGGTAAACGAGTCATCTGTTTCGCGCAGCGCACCGACGGAACTGCGCAGCTCGGTCAACGCGTCATCGGTCAGTCGCTTAGCCGCTTTGACGGCTAGCCGCGCTTCTTCCTGGTTGACGGCATCAAAGGCTATCGCCTTTTCCAACTGCACGCCAATGACCGTCAGATAGTGCCCCAGACTGTCGTGAATCTCGCGGGCAATGCGGTTTCGTTCGCGCATCGTGGCTAACTGGGCTACCTCCGCAGCGTATTGCGTCAACTGGTCGTTCGCTTCGGCCAGCTCGCGCAGCAAATGTTGCGTCTCCTCCCGGGCACGCCGTTCTTGCAGGAGGGCATAGGCGAGGCCATAACCGCCCAGGTAGGTCACGAAGATCAGCGCAATGATCAGGGACTGCAGACGGATTTCCGGAATAGGAAAGAGCGTCACGCTGAGCATCACCCAGAATAGAGAGCCGATGGTGATTGCCAGTGACCAGCGTCCCGGCAGACAGAAGACGGCGATAATCGGTAGGAGCATATACAAGATGCGGGGAAACTCGCCGGCGGAAACGATGGTTATCGCTTCTGCAAGCACCAGCGAAACGCCAATCCAGAGCAGCGCTATCTTGATGCCGGGTGCTTCACCGTACCGATGTGCTATCCCGCGCGCCGTCGCCCAGATCGCTCCTAGCAACAAGAGTATAACCCAAAACTGCCAGGGTGGAACTGAACTCGATCGGCCGAAAAGAGACGAGACCAAAATCAACACACTGCCGCCCACAATTAGCTGGATGAGATTGACCGGGGGATTGACATTTAGCCACCGGCGTAAGGATGGAAATGCGCCTTGTTTCTGGGGGATCTGCAACTTTGTTTTCATGTAAGTTGAAGTATAACACAATTTGCTTTTCGCCAACAACTGTCTACCCATAGATATTACCCCTTTACTTTTGGCATATGTCTTTTAGGGGATGTCGACGCCGTACACTTCAACCGTTATTCTGCCCTGCGCCAGATGTGGCCATCTAACACTTACTTTATACTGTATGAAGATTTCTCAAACACGAGATTCATTCAACAAACACTAAGCAAAGGATAACTTTTTGAAGAAGAATTTACTTATTGCGGGAATCGTATTGCTAGGGGCTATTGTGCCTTCATTGATCCTGTTGCCACAAATACTCAATTGGATTGGTTTCCATCCTGACTATGATCGAACAGAATACGATTTCGAGGGGCGCCGGGCACTCATCATTGCCACCAATCACGATACCTTGGGGGACCCGGCACACGGCGTAAAGACCGGCGTGTATGGGTCCGAATTGACCATTGCCTATTATGAGTTCATCGATGCAGGCATGACAGTCGATATTGCCAGCATCAAAGGGGGCGTAATACCGTTTGAACCCGTCAGTCTGCGCTGGCCGCTGGCCACACATGCCGACAAACGGTATCTGGATGATGCCGATGCCCAGAACAAAACGCAGAACTCGCTCAGCATCGAAGACGTGGATTTCCTCGATTACGACATCGTCTGGATGGCGGGTGGCTGGGGTGCAGCCTACGACCTGGGCTACAGCAAAGTGCTTGGCGAGAAGATCTCAAAAGCCCATGCGAAAGGTGTTCTGCTGGGTTCGGTGTGTCATGGCGCTCTCGGCTTTCTGAAGGCAACCGACGTCGATGGCAGTCCGCTAGTTGAAGGCCGCACGATGACCGGTGTTACCGATAAGCAGATTGAAGAACTCGGCATTGGGATCACGCCGCAACATCCGGAAACCGAGCTGCGTCGACTGGGTGCGAACTTCGTAAGTGCCACGGCATTCAGGGATTTCTTTGCCACCTATGTGGCGGTTGACGGCAATATCGTCACCGGGCAGAACCAGAATTCATCGGGCGAGACAGCTCAGACATTGCTGCGCATGCTGGCGGAGAAGAACTAAAATGATGAACTTTGTTATGAAACACAAGCGAGCGTTCATCGTAGGAGGGGCGGTGTTGGTCCTGCTCGTTGGTGGGGTTTGGTTCCTGAACAACCTGCCGGATTTCGCGGTTAAAATGCTTATCAATACTGCGGTATCAACCAATCGGAAGGCAAAGCATTTTGAGGAAGATGCTCTCTATGTCATCACGACCGGAACGGGTGCTCCCCTGCCAGATCCCAACCGGGCTGGCCCGCAAACCATTGTCATAGCCGGCGATCAGATCTTGGTATTTGATGCCGGCCCCGGCAGCACCCGTCAACTTGAATTGATCATTGACGCCAGTTCGGTCGATGCATTATTTTTGACCCACTACCATTCGGATCATATCGGCGATATGGGTGAGTTGATGTTGAAGCGTTGGGCAACCAGCGGTCCCGCTGAGCCGCTGCCCATCTACGGTCCTCCAGGTATTGAAGAAGTCGTGGCCGGATTTGAGGCTGCCTATCAACTCGATAAAGGTTATCGAATTGCACATCATGGTGTGGAAGCTGTACCCCCCTCAGGAGCTGGTGGCGAGGTGCATCTGTTCGACCTGGGAACTGATCTGATGGCCAGTGACGTGGTGTATGAAGAAGATGGCGTACAGGTGATTGCCTTCAATGTTGACCACACCCCGGTATTCCCGGCCGTGGGCTATCGAGTAACCTATAAAGGTAAAAGCGTAGTGATTTCGGGCGACACGATCTTCACCGAAAGCCTGATCCACCATTCCATGGGTGCAGATGTTCTGGTCAGCGAGGCTTTGAATCATGAAATGTCATCCATGGTGTCGGAAGCCACTCGCGATTTCGAAAACAATGCATCACTTGTTGCAGAAGATATTAAAGATTATCACATTACCCCTGAGCAAGCTGGGATCGTTGCCAGAGATGCCGGAATTCCCTATCTGCTCATTACCCACGTCCTGCCGCCAGTGCCCAATCAGATTCTGGTCAATCCATTCCTGCGGGATGCCAGAGCAATCTATGATGGTGAAGTCTATATGGCCAATGACGGCACTAGGGTCAAAATCCCAGTGGATTCAGAAAAAATCACAATTGTAGAACTATTGAAGAAATAGAGGTGCAACGATGAATAAAACAACTTACATCAAAGCCGTGCTGGTCGTTTTTGGCTTGCTCATCCTGAGCCGAATACCAGCATTTATCAATGGCAGTTTGGATGCGATCACGATTGTATCCACAATTGTAGAATTCGGTTTTTTCATCTGGGGCTTGTTGGTTCTCAGGAAAAAATGACCCTTTGAGTTTAGTTGAACAAAACCCTTCAGCATTTTGAACTGCTGAAGGATTTCATAAAGGAAAAGATAATGACGCGCATAAATCACAAACTCATGTGGAAGAATGTAAATCTTCTCATTCTCATTATCGTTTTGCTGTTGACAGGCTGTTCTAGCGTACCTAAAGATGCCCCCTGCATTGAGGGTGTTGATGTGGAGATCATGACAACAGAAGAGGGTGTGGAGTTCGTCCGCACACCGGATACCTGTTTAGAAAACTTGGCGGACTGGCCGTATGAGCCACTGTATGTCGAAATTGACGGGCTGCGCCAGGCTTATGTCGATGTGGGTTCGGGTGAGTCCGGTGAGAAGATCCTGTTGCTGCATGGGCAGCCATCGTGGTCGTATCTCTACCGCAAGATGATCCCCGTTCTTGAGGGTGCTGGGCACCGGGTGATCGCCATGGATCACCTCGGCATGGGCCGCTCGGACAAGCCCATCGACCCGGATTACTATACCTATCAGGACCATGTGGATCGACTAGAGGCTTTCATTCAGGAACTGGAGCTGGATGACGCCAAGCTGACCATCTTTGTACAGGACTGGGGTAGCCTCATCGGGCTGCAAGTCGTCGGCACCCATCCCGACTGGTTTGATCGCCTGGTTGTGGGCAACGGTTTCTTACCCAGATTTCAAGAAGGTACGACCCCCTTCCCCTTGCCCAAAAATCCACGAATTACCCGTAACCTGTTCCACCAAGCTATCCTCAAACTCCCTGCCCAACAAGAACCAATCGACTGGGAAAAGAGTCCCCCAAGCTTGGGAGTCGAAACCGACCTCAACTACTTTAGCTTGTGGATCGATTATGCCCGCAACGACGAACGCTTTCGTCCAGAAGTAATTGTGGAAGCGCAAACCTACTATGATCTGACGCCGGAAGAAGAACAAGCCTACGCTGCACCCTTCCCTTCACGCATTTTTATGGGTGGTGTACGCGCTTTCCCAGGGCTGATTAATCAATTGCCCGGTGTAACCGATAGCGGTTGGGCAGGACTCGGCGAATTCACGAATCCATTCCTGTCCATCTGGGGTAATAATGATGGCGGCAATCTAGGCAATCCAGTCATTCAACAGACATTAATCGATCATATCCCGGGTTCAGCGGGTTGGGATCATGTCCGCCTGCCAGAAGCCAGCCACTTCTTGCAGGATGATCAGGGCGAGGAAATTGCCCGCCGTGTCAACGAGTTCATTGAGGTTACGCCGCAAGACTGAAACTCAGAAACAGAGCAACATTTACCTGCTCGATTCAAGAAACTAAGGAGAAGAAAATGAAAACGGAAAACAAGAGATTTCAGTGGTTACCGACCCTGATCATTTTATGGAACATCATCGACATCGTGGTCCATGTATCTCTAAACATGGCCGAACCATTACGCATTACTGGTAACATCGTTGGCATCGCGGCGGCGCTCATTGTGTTGCTCGGAATTGCCAAACCGTATGCGCCCCATATTCTAGGCGGTGCAGCCGTCGTTGTCGTCGTTGTCAATGCGATTCATGCTGCAGTGCATGGATTTGTCATTCCCATGCTGGTATTCGTTGGGTTCGCCCTCTTTTTGCTGCTCCGCTGGACACAAGTCATCCTTGCAAAGGGTGTTGATCAAAACTTCTACTATCGCTGGTGGATGGCGCTCGTTGCCGCGCTGGTTGGTGTCGGTATTATTACGCTGAGTGGACCACGAGCCAGCCTGCCAATCATTCTGAATCAACTCCACAATGGTGCTCTGGAAGGAGCCGACTACTGGCGTGATGAGCCGATGATCCTTAGCGCAGGCATGGGTTTCGACAACATCATTGGGGTACCTGAATTGACCGAAAAGACGGTGCGTGAAGCGGGTGGGAGTTGGTATGGATCACTGACCTGCGCCAATGGTAAAGAGCCCAGCCTTGGACATCGGACCAGCACAACCCTCTCGAATATCGTCGGACGGTACTACAAAGGCTACGCCGATTACGATGATGGTTTGCCAATTGTCTTCAGTTGGCCGGTTGCCTCCGAAACGGTTGACGTGACCGATTTTAAATTCACGCTCAACACGGGGGAGGTCGTCTTCCCCCACTCTGCAGGGATGGTGCCCAACTGGGAACTAAATGAGCGGAACGTAGTTGTGGTCTTCGGCGATTTTGGCAATCGTGGCAAGCGCAGCGAGGCTGACGTGATCTTTCCCGTCCAGCTAGAAATTGTGGCTGATGAAACCCCGCTGCTGCTGATCGGACCGGGCGGTCGGGAGTTCAACGCCGTCGGTCTCACCTGGGCAACGGACACGACGGCCTACGACAGAGGGCCCTTTCTTGTGGGTGCCAAGCTCAATTATGTTGGCTCAGTAGCGCGGGGAGAAGGGGGTGTTCCGGTATTGGACAGAGGCAGTGGCTTACTGCCCAATGATGAATTTGCCCTCTACGATGAAGGGGATTTTCGCCTTCGTATTCTGACGACCGGCGGGTTTTCGCCCGATGGCGTCACCGGAGTAACCCCCGACATGTACGAAGATTTCTTCCGTATCCACGTTAAAGGGGCAGATGGTGAAACGATTCTCCTTGAAAAAGTCGGTGTGGCATATTCCGTGGCGGGTGGTACCTTGCGCGTTGTCGGCTTATCAGACCTCGGCCAAAAAGAGAGTCCAAAGGATGGCGTCTACTACGACGGCTGCTATTCGGAAGACCGCGATAATTACATTGACATCATTCTTGTAGGCGATGAAAAAGCGGCCCGGAATATCACGTTTGTAGAGATCCCTTCCTTGAAAGGCGGCTATCGTGCATTCTATGTCCCCGGTGGACCCGGTCCTGAACCTTTTGAAGGTGTCCGTTATACCGCCCCCGGTCCGGCAGATATGGAGCCGGTGATCATTGCGTTGGATAACCCCATGCGGGTTGATCGGGCAGCACCTTAAACAGAAAACACAAAACACGAGAAATAGGATTCTCTTCAGCAGTGTGCTCCTCTTGTTGCTGTTGTTTAGCCTTCATCGATCCTGTACCAACAGTGCCAATCATGCGCTTGTGCGCCAATTCGTGACGAAGCAAATCGATGGCGTTGACCTTGACCAAAATATCGGCAAAGTTTTCGATTTGGTAACACTCGCTGCGCGAATCGCAATAGATGCACTGATGCTGGCAGCCGCGATAGAGGTTCATCGTGTACTTGATACCGAACCAGGGATCGGGTTGCTTGGACGATGATAAAATTGTTTTGGCGGTGATTTCTTTGATCATGGCACAAGCAAGTTAGATTTGCGAATTCTGGTCGAGCTGGCGCACCGATTTTTTGTGAGCATTCTTTTCTTGATACATGCAGTCGTCGGCGATGCGCATCACCTCGATCAGTGAGCGATCATCCATGCTGGTGGCAGCCCCAATCGAAACGTTGAGTCGCGCATCGGAATTTTGTTGGAGCTTGATGCGCAAGCGGGCGACGGCGGCTTGGACTGCCGCTTCGTTGGTCTTGGGAAGCAGCAGCGCGAACTCATCGCCGCCGATGCGCGCGATGATGTCTTCCGCGCGAAAAGTTTCACGCAGGAATTGGGCGACCTTTTGAATCAATTGGTCTCCGGCGACATGTCCGAATTGGTCATTGACCGACTTGAGATTGTCCATGTCGATAATGACGATGCTGACCGGAAACTGTCGGCTGGGTTGCAGGCGCGCCAATTCGGTTTCAAAGAAATTGCGATTGTACAGCCCGGTCAGAGTGTCGTGCGTGCTGAGATACTGCAATTCTTGTTCCATGCGCTTGCGTTCGGTGATTTCTTTGGAAATGCAAATGACGGTTTCCACTTTGCCGTGTCGGTTCAGAATAGGTTTAGCGGTTGTCAGATAATAGCGGTCGCCATCGGCGCGTGGAACGCGTACCTCGATGACTTTGGTGGCGGCGTGCTCAAAGACCCATTTGACCGTTGCGTAGCGATGGTCGGCTTCCTCTCTTGGAAAAACATCCCAGATTGTCTTGTCGATAATGTCTTCGCGTTGTCTCCCCACACCATCGGCGAACGCTTTGTTGACGTAAAGGTAGCGACCCTCCGGCGCAAACGCAAAGATGGGGTCGCTTGAGTCGTCCAAGAGAATGCGATATTTCTCTTCGCTTTGGCGCAGTGCTTCGACGGCACGCACGCGTTCGGCTTCGGCAGCTTCCAATTCGGTTACACGGCGGCGCAAGGTTTCCAACGTTTGCAAAAGCTGGTCATTGGTTGGGTTTGGGGGAATGGCATTTTCCATGGACTGTACTTTTTCCTTACATAAAAATGCAAGCGACCGGGGACGCGGGTTCGGTTCCTTTGATGATTTGTTCTTGTATTTAATTATACCAGAGCGGGATAGAAAATAAAAGAAGAGAAAAACGCAGCGACGCACCCTCGTTCGTGAGGCGCATTGCTGCCATCCACAACCCTATGAACCTGTTTCAGTTCAGTAGTCTAATAGCCCAACATTTTTTGAATCTTCTGCACTAACGGAAACGTAATCCAGTCGTTGATCAGCAACGGCTCCCAGTTCTCCGGATGCCGCAAGTCGAACCAGGCAACTGCGACGATGCCGTAGTGCGAAGACGCTTCGATCTCAGGTTCATAGCCGGGTTTTGCTTCGCCGCCGACGACACGACACCAATACGTCTTGCCATACCAAGACACATTGCCGTCCGTCAATGATTCTTCGAACAAGAGTTTTTCGACCGCGACATCAAGATTTGTTTCCTCGCGCATCTCGCGCACTACGCACTCTTCTTCTGTCTCGCCATCTTCACGCCCGCCGCCGGGAATGATCCAATAGGCACGACCATCGGCATGATGCCGATGCTTAATCAGCAAGATGTAATCGTCGCGGATGATGGCACCTTGATAGCGAATGCGTTCGCTCATTCTTCTCCCATAAGATCGCCTAGGTGATCTTCACCCGGTGCAGTAAGAATGCGATTCAGTTCGCCGTAATCGAGCCACACCAGACTGCAAGTGTAGCAGTTATCGATCACGATGTTGCCGGGACCGCCGTACGGGTGCGTGTTCATATCGCGATGACAACGCGGGCAGCGCAAGGGTCGTTCCAATTCTTTGGGATCGAATCGTTGAGGCGGTGTCGGAGTCTTGGAACGTTTGCGCAGATAATCCAAGCAGAAAACGAAAATGGCTTGATGGATGAGAATGCCTCGGCAATTGGGGCAATACAAAACCGGGTTGCGGTCGAGTGCCGCGGTGACGAGCATCAGCTGACAGACGGGACATTCCGAATCGGAGGATTCGCCGAGGACGCGAACACCGTCGCGATTGGGATCGGGATGATGAAACGTGCCGCAGTAATCGCAGACGTAATAATCGTGATTACGCACAAGGCGCATCGGTGCGCCGCAGTTTTCGCAATTCATGGTATTATCCGAAATGTTTTCCCGCGAATCTCATGAATCGACGCGAAACTTACCAAATTGTCATGCTGAATAGCGAGATTCTTCGCTCCGCTCAGAATGACGGCATGTGCGAGATTCGCGGGAAATCTAGTATAGAATTATCGATGTCGTTTCACAAAGTGATCCATGCGCGTCAGCGCTTCTTCGATGTTGGTCATGCTCGCGGCATAACAGATGCGCACAAATCCTTCGCCGCATTCGCCGAACGCGCTGCCCGGAATCACGGCGACGTGTTCTTCGACCAAAAGTTTTTCGCAGAATTGTTCCGAGTTCAATCCAGTGCTGCGAATATCTGGAAAGGCGTAGAACGCGCCATGCGGGATGAAGGTTTGCAGACCGATGGTATTCAAGCCCGACACGATCACTTGGCGGCGCTGATCGTACGAACGCACCATTTCGCGCACATCGTTTTCGGCGTGGAGCAGTCCTTCGAGTGCCGCCACTTGCCCCATCGTCGGCGCGGACATGATGATGTACTGATGCAGCTTGCGAATTGCTTCGAGCAGTTCAGGATTCGATGCGACGTAACCAACGCGCCAACCCGTCATCGCATAATCTTTTGAGAATCCGCCAAGCAAGACCGTGCGGTCGCGCATCCCAGGCAGCGACGAAAAGCAAACGTGCTCGACGCCATAGACGAGTCGATCATAAATTTCATCGGAGTAGACGATCAAGTCGTATTTCTCGGCGAGGCGCGCAACCTCCATCAAATGTTCGCGCGACATCACGGCACCGGTCGGATTGTTGGGATAGCCGATCAGAATGCCTTTGGTGCGCGGCGTGATAACGCGCTCGATTTCCTCGCCGGTCACTTGGAAATTATCTTCGACGCGCGTTCCCACTTCAATCGCTTTGCCGCCGGAAAAAATGACGCTGGGCTTGTATGCCACAAAACATGGCTCGGGCACAATGACCTCATCGCCCGGATCGATGGTTGCTAGCATAGCGCACTGCAACGCTTCCGATACACCCACCGTGATGAGCAGTTCTTCCTCCGGATCGTAGTGTACGCCGTAATGTTTGGCGAGATGAACCGATAGTGCCTGGCGCAGTTCGACGGTTCCCGAGTTGGAGGTGTACTTGGTTTCGCCGTGTTCAATCGATTGAATACCGGCACGGCGAATGACATCGGGCGTCACGAAATCGGGTTCGCCGATGCTTAGTGAAATGACATCCTTCATCGTCGCCGCAATATCAAAAAAGCGGCGGATGCCAGAGGGGGGTACGATTTGCACACGTTGCGAAATCTTGTTCGTCATCTTTTCCCAGCTTTAATTAAAATTTGGAGTCGAGCGCTTGGCGGTCGATTGATTTTCCAATTCGCCCGCTAAGCGTCGACTCCATTATCGTGCTCTTTGTGCTGCGTTCGTTTAGCTAAGCAATTGGTCAAGGGGTGTATAGGCTAGCCCGAAGGCATCTGCGACGGCGGGATAGGTGACCTGACCTTGATACACATTCACGCCGTCTGCGAGTGCACGATCACTCTTGACGGCTTGCTCAAATCCCAGGTTTGCGAGTTTGAGCATGTAGGGCAATGTTGCATTCGACAGAGCGTACGTCGAGGTGCGCGGGACTGCGCCGGGCATATTCGTCACGCCGTAATGAATTACACCATCGACCAGGTACGTCGGGTTCGAATGCGTCGTCGGTTTGATCGTTTCGACCGAGCCGCCTTGATCGATTGCCACATCGACAATCACGCTGCCGGGCGTCATCGACTTGACCATCTCGGCGGTCATGAGCTTGGGCGCTTTGGCTCCCTTGACCAGAACTGCACCGACGACGACATCCGCAAATTTCACCGCTTCGGTGATGTTGTACGGATTCGATGCCAGCGTTGTGAGGCTGCCGTGCAATACCTCGCTCAAATAGCGCAAGCGATTCAAATCCTTGTCGATAATCGTCACATCCGCGCCCATGCCTAACGCGACCTTCGCCGCTGCCGTGCCTACCGTTCCGCCGCCGATGATCACCACATCGGCAGGGCGAACACCTGGGACGCCGCCCATCAATTTACCGCGCCCACCGTTCGTGCGTTCCAAATAATGCGCCGCGATTTGAATCGACATCTTGCCCGCGACCTCGCTCATCGGCGTCAGCAATGGGAGTGAACCATCCGGCAGTTCGACAGTCTCGTATGCGACGGACATGACTTGCTTTGCCATCAACTCGCGCGTCAATTTTTCCTCGGCGGCAAGATGCAGATACGTGAACAGAAGCAGACCCTTGCGGAGCATTGGATATTCCGACGCGAGTGGTTCTTTGACTTTGATGACCATCTCAGCGCGATTCCACGTGTCCTCGTGCGTCGCCACGATTTCACCGCCCGCTTGGACGTACTCGGCGTCCGTAAAGCCACTGCCTTGACCGGCGCACGTTTCTACCAACACGCGATGACCCGCCACCACAAGTGCGTGGACTCCGCCTGGCGTACAGGCAACGCGATTTTCTTTGTCTTTAATTTCTTTAGGTAACCCGATAATCATCTTTGATTCTCCTCGTTGTCATTCTGAGCGAAGCGAAGAATCTCATAATCGGAGAACGAGACCCTTCGCTCTGCTCAGGGTGACCGTGCCTAGTGTTAGTCTCCATTTTTTCCACCGCCGCCCGATTCGATTTCCGACGAATCGCCGACGTTCATCTTCTGAAAGGTTCCAACTACGCGGGCGTCTTTGCCCACCAGCGATTCCGCAATTACGCGATTTTCGATATGCGCGCGCTCGCCGATAATGCAGTCGCGCAAAATCGAATTTTCGATCACCGCATCTTCTGAAATTGAAACATATGGACCGATGATCGCGTGCTTGACTTGCGCCGAAGGATGGATGCAGACGGGGGGCAAAATCACCGTGCCCTCGATCGGTTCGGATTGCGAATCATTCTTTGTCAGCAAATAGCGATTCGTTTTCAAAATCGCTTCCGGCGTCCCGCAATCTTCCCACACCGGAATCGTTTCGACTTCGAGCTTGGCACCGGCGTCGAGCATCAGTTGCATCGCATCGGCAAGAAAATATTCGCCTTTAGTCTGAATGTTGCGCTCGATCAGATCGTCGATGGATTTCATCGCGAGTTGCCAATTTTTGAAATAGTATACGCCAACCACCGCCAGATTCGAAATTGGCTTGCTCGGTTTTTCGACAAAGCGGGTCACGTAACCATCTTGGAGCATCGCCACGCCAAAGCGCCGTGGGTCTTCGACTTCTTTGACATAGATCAAGCCGTCGCCTTTGACCGCGTGGAGGCGGGTGAAATCGGTCTCCCAAATCGTATCGCCAAAAATAATCAAGACCGGTTGGTCGATAAATTCTTTCGCGAGACTGATGGCGTGCGCCTGTCCTTTCATTTCATTTTGTTCGACATAGCGAGCTTTCATCTTGGGGTATTGCTTGGTAACGTACGTTTCAATCTGATCGCCGAGATAACCGACAATAAAGATAGTTTCTTCGATGTTGAGTCCAGCGAGACTATCCAAAATGTGACCGAGTACCGGTTTGCCCGCAACTTGAATCAACGGTTTTGGTTTACTCCACGTGTGCGGGCGCAGACGCGTCCCTAACCCTGCCAACAAAATAACGGCCTTCATGGGTTCTCCAGGTTTAATTTTGAAAATGGGGAAATGTGTTGCGTGCTGCGTGTTGCGTATCATGTAAACGGAACACGCACCACGAAACATGTTCACCAATTTCTAATTACGATTTTTCCCTTCCACGATGACGACAAATTCGCCTTTGAACGGGTGCTTTTGAAAATGCTCTACTACTTGCTGCGCGGTGCCACGCACGAAATTTTCTTCCGGCATTGTCAGACTGCACGCCACGACCATGCGTCGTTCTGCGCCAAGCACGCCGCGCAAATCGGTGAGCAGCGCAGACAAACGATATGGCGTATCGAAGACAATCCAGGTATCGCGCTCATTGCGCAATTGGTTGAGCGCGGCGCGGCGGTCTTCTTTTTTCGCCGGAAGAAATCCAATAAAGCGAAAACGCTCCAGCGACATTCCGCTGCCGACCAGTGCGGCGAGCAGCGACGATGCGCCGGGCACCGCGCTGACTGGTATTCCTTCTGCAATCGCTTGTTTGACGAGTCGTCCGCCCGGATCGGCGAGAAGTGGCGTGCCATGGTCGGAAATCAATGCCAGCGTTTCGCCGCGTCTCAAGCGTCCAATCAACTCTGGCACGAATTCGCGCTCGGTATGTTCGTTGAGTTCGACGATGGCATTATCGATTTGATAATAACGCAAGAGCCGCGCACCTTCGCGCCGCTCTTCGCAAATGACGGTCTTTGCCTCGCGCAAAATTCGTAGGGCGCGCAAGGAAATATCATCGGGGTTGCCGATGGGTGTCGAAACGATGTAGAGCATCATATGCGATTCTACTCTGTCTCGATAATGATGTCAAAACGGGTTGGGTGTTACAAAATAACAACGCCGACAGATATCTGTCGGCGTGAGTGATTTTCTGCGAGCGCGGCACCTTTGGTGCCGAAGCCGCTCGCGCTACGTTAGGCATTGCTCGGACGCGGTTGTTTGATCGATACGAGAACACGAAAGACGGTGAGAAAGTAAACCGAGAACAGGGTCAAGCCGTACAAGCCCAACATGCCGGGCGACACTGTATCGGTCCCAGAGAAAATTCCGTGGAGTGTGACGAAGAGAAAGATGACAAAGCTCAGGTAGTGAATCGTCCGCCAAAGTTTATGGCCCAATTGTTTGCGCGCATAGAAACTGAACGTTACGGGCAGCATGATGTAAAATGCGAGTTGTCCCAAGCCGACCCAGAACGGTTGATGCTTGCCGCCGGCGAAGGGCATCAAGAGTTGCGACATGGTATAGTTGGCGTAGCGATCGCCGAGCAAGATCAGCACGTGAAAAATGGTCACAGACAAGGCGAGCAGACTGGTGAATTGATGCAAGTCAACGGCTGTTGGTCCGCCGGGCCAAACGCGCGAGAGTTTGTTAGTGATGCTAATGCCCAGTGCCACGGAGAGCCACAAGAGAAAATAGGCGACGACTCCAGCGGTGCGAGCGAGATACCAATAGGCATGTGGTTCGTTGCCGAAAAGCGATTTTGCCAAGCCTGGCAGCCAGGCCGGCAAAATCACTACGGCGGCGAATGCTCCCACTATCGCGGCGAGCATAATCACCAAGACGCTGAACAAGTCTAGCGTTGGTTCGATATTATTTAAATTGTCATTTTGAACTTGGGTCGTTGACATTTTTTCTCCGATGACAATCCCTTCGCCAATTGTCAAAGTGAAAGTTAAAAACCCGTTTTCTCGACAGAGTATCATCCTTATTTTGGAAAGCGTTCAAGAAAACGGGTTTTTGGCGAAGGTATTGTCACAAGCAGACGATTACTTTGAAGAACCGGTTTGTGTGACAGGGCTGGGAGCAGATCCACCGCCGCCGCCATCACCACCACCACCGCCCAACACGATGACTTGCTGCGCAGGCACTTGATTGACCACTCGCAACGTTGGTTGTGCGGCGGGCTTGACTTGGACGGTGGGCAGAGGTGCAAGTGTAGGAACTCCCGTCGGCGGCGGCACGAGCGTTGGCAGCGGTGGCATCTCCAACTTGAGCGCTTCGGCGGTCGGGCGCGGCGCAGTCCACGAGGGGACCGGTGCGGCTTGGCTCATCGTTTCACGTTCGGCGGCGAGCGAAGCCCAGCCGCCGAGTGTTGCGGCAAGCGTCGCCGTCACGAAGAAGACTTTGATGCTTTGTCGGCTGTTTGCATCAGACGATTTATTCGGTTTGGCTAAGGGCTGTGAGTTAACCATCGACTTGTCTCTTAATCGTCATCGTCGTCATGTTCTTTTTCAGATTTGTGCTCGCCGGACTTGCGGTCGTCAGATTTGTGGTCGTCATCGTGTTCACGCTCTCCACCGCTTCTGGGTGCTGCGGGCGCATTGTTCACGGCAGCTCCACCACCACTGCCACCTCCGCCGCCAGAATTGCGAATGATGATCGGTGCGGCGCTGTTGTAAACGACCTCGCCACTATTTGCGTCGATATACACCACGCCCTTGTCCAAAGTTACTTCGTATGTAGGCAGTTCGTGAAAGCTGACAAGCTCGGCTGGCTTGAGCGCGTTCGCACCGGGAACGGCTGCTAACGCAATCGCAAGCGCTTGCTGCGGCGTGACTTTGAACGCCGGTTGCGCTGCGACTTGGGGAGCAGTTGTCGCCGCTTGAGCTGCGGCTTGGCGTTCTTGAACTTGCTTGGCGAGTTCTTGCTGTTGCTTGTACGCCTGATCGAGCCGTGCATTAGCCTGCTGAATCAATTGCTGAAATGCGGATTCGCGTTCGGCGGTTTGATCTTGGGGAACAGCATCGTTCGTCACTTGAGGTGCAGCCGGTTGAATGACGGCGGGTTGATTAACCGCATTGGCTTGAGGAACCGCAGTGGTTTGCAGTGCCTGGGTGCCAATCGAAGTTTTTTGAAATACTTGCCACGCAATTCCGGCAAGTGTGACCATCACAAAGACAGTCAACGCGGTCGTAACAAGTAAGGCAGTGCGTTGAGACATAGTGTCCTCCTGGAGTTGAATTGGCAACACTATATCATCTGCAACCAGAGTCGTGTTTAAATCGAATTTAAAATCGAGTTAACGGTGTGTTATGGTTTTGTCTTAAATCGAACTTAAAACCAAGTTAACGTTTTGTTATCTCCATTCGAAAAAGAAAAGAGCCGAGAAATTTTCTCGGCTCGATCTTCGATGGGCGATACGATAGTGTACGATTTATCCCAAGGCGAGATAGATGCCTAGCGCTATCAAACTCCCCGCAAAGCTCGATAGAAAATTCACCCCGTCATTATCAAGCCAGCGCCAGCCGCGAATCAGACGGGTCTTGTGCCCGCAGCGATGAATTTTCGATTCGGTTTCTTTGTGATCGAAATCGCAGTAATAAATTCCTTGCACGGTTGCGCCGAGGAATGAATCGAAAAGTGAACCGAGCAGTCCGGCGAATGCGCCAATCGGAATGAGCCACAACGATTGTGGAATGAAGGGGACGCGATGCCAGAAAACCGTATCGGAAAATTCGGCGATGAATGCAACGAGACCAATTAACAACGCGCCGCAAAATGCGATCAAGACGCCCAAGCGCGAAATGCCGCCGCTGGTGCCGACTGGAACTCTGCGACCGGTGGTGATGAGTCGCGGTGGTGTTTTGCTCAACACGCCCAGCTCGGTTGCCCATGTATCTGCCGTCACCGTCGCGATTGCGCCAATGAAGCCGATAAAGTGCCAGCGATGTGGAATCACCGTGAACGCAATGGCGATGAGCGCTGCAATTCCACCGTTGGCCAACACCTGCCCCAGGTCACGGCGATGTCCCTTTTGGAATTTTTCGGCGAGCGGCGCTTTGACGTTTTCTTTGTAATGCGAGAGCGCGGACGAGGTTACGAAAAATGTGACGAGCAAAATCGCCCACGTAATACTGCCGGTCGAAAAAACCAGCGTGCCGACAATGACTGTGCCGATTGCGCCGCTGGTGGAAAGCGAGCCGCGCCAAAAAGCGAGCGCGGCGATGATGCCGCTAAGAACGAATCCGCTGAGAAGGTTGGTTAAAAACAATTAGACAATTCCGGCGATGTTGATGACGGCGATCCACATCAAGATTTGGACGAACAAGGTGCCGGCCGCCAGCATGAGCGTCGCCGCGCGCTCGCGATTGTGGAGCAAGATGCCCAAGCCGGTATTCAAAAAAAAGACCGTGACCCCGATGATGGGGAGCGCAAAAATCCCATTCTTGGATTCGATCCGGTCCGGCGCGCCAGAGGCATCAAAATGCAGAGGCATGAGGTTGGGCAGATTTTCAAAACGCAAAAAAAGATAAGCGAAAACGGCGACGTTGGCAACAAGGATCAACGTCAACAAAACTTGCAGACCACGATCTCCCAATAGCGCGTTTATCGCGTCGGCGTAGGATGGGGAGGATGGAGCTGGGGCAGTCGCAAGTGATTCCGGTGCTTCGGGTGGAACGGATGGAGGTGGGTTCATCTTCAAAATATTGACCGCCGACCGCCTGTCATCCTGAGCGGAACGGAGCGTAGCGGAGTGGAGTCGAAGGATCAGCGGTCAGCGGTCAGTAGTCCTGGTTTACGAATAAACCGGCGTTAGCCAGTCGGCGTATTTCGCGTTCTTGCCGCGCACAATGCTGAAATAGGCGTCTTGCAATTTCTGCCCGACGGGTCCCATTTTGCCTGTGCCAACCTTGCGGTGATCGATTTCGGTGACGGCAGCGACTTGCGCGCCCGTGCCGCAGAACAAAACTTCATCGGCGACGTACAACTCGGTGCGATCAATCGACCGCTCGACCGTTTCGACTCCTAGGTCGTGCGCCAGTTGCAAGACCGAGCCGCGCGTGATGCCTTCGAGGATATTGTCGGAGACGGGCGGTGTAATCAATTTACCGTGGCGAACGATGAACAGATTCATCGCGCTGCCTTCGGCGACGTGACCGTCTTGATTCAGCACAATCGCTTCATCATAACCATTCCAGTGGGCTTCGCTCTTGGCAAACGCCGAGTTGATATAGCCGCCCGTAATTTTTCCGCGCGATGGCAGCACATTATCTTCGATGCGTCGCCATGACGAAGTGCAGGCGCGGACATCGAGACTGATGTAATTGCCGAGCGGACGCGTAAAGCAAGCGAACCTAAATTCAACGTCGTACAAGCGGGGTGTAATGTCTTCGGTCGCATTGTAGACGAGCGGACGAATATACACGTCCTCGTGATAACCTTCGCGGCGTAATAGATCTAGAATGATTTTCTGCAAATCGTCGGTGGAAAACGAAATTGTATTGGCAAAGAGCTTGAGCGAGTTGAGCATTCGGCGCAGATGATCTTGAATGCGGAAAACGTAAATTTGCTGCTTGTCTTCGTTCCAATAACCGCGCAATCCACCAAATGCGCCAATACCATAATTGACGACTTGGGACATGATACTGATCTTGGCATCTTCGATTGGCACGAACTTGCCTTCGAGGAATGCCCATTGCGGATGTTTCTTGTCTTGCTGAACCTGGACGGGCGTTTGCATGGTTTGAACCATTTTTCTCCTTCCTCTAGCTTGCGCTTGCGAGATTCTTAATGCTATTATAACACGTCTTCTTAAACCCAGTAATCAGTCAGCAGTCAACAGTGAACAGATTGAACACTAAATACTGAACAATGTTCACTGACCTTCCCACGCTTTTAGCGGTTCGATCAAATCATGGCTCGTCATATCCATATGCACCGGCGTCACCGAAATGAAACGCTGTGCCACTGCCCAAACATCCGTACCTTCCACATCGATCATGCCGCTGGGTGGTTCGCCGCCGATCCAATAATATGATTTGCCTGCGGGATCTTGCCGTTCGATGAGTTCATCGCGATAGATGCGCGTGCCGAGGCGCGTGATGCGAATGCCACGTGTTTCTGTGAGCGGAATATCCGGAACGTTGACGTTGAGAAAAGTATCTTGGGGTAAACCTTGTTCGAGGACGCGCCGCGCAATGCGGACCGCCATTTCCGCGGCGGGAGAAAAATCAATGTCGCCACGATGATTGGCGTCAATGGACATTGCAATCGAGGGGATGCCGTTGATCGCGCCTTCCATCGCGGCGGCAACTGTGCCGGAATAAGTTAGATCATGCGCGACATTGCTGCCAGGATTGATGCCGCTGACGACGAGTTTCGGTTTCTCTTTGAGCAAGCCGAGCATCACAAGCGCCACACAATCAGTCGGCGCGCCATCGGTCGCATACGCCGGCGAACCATCGCGCAGACTTGTTTGATTGACACGTAAGGGTTTGTGCATCGTCTTGGTGTGACCCGATGCGCTCCAATTTCGATCGGGCGCAACTACCTCGACCTTTCCCAAAACTTCTAGCGCCTGCTTTAAAGCGAGTAATCCAGGCGCGGTGACACCATCATCATTTGTTACGAGTATGTAATCCACTTGTCTTGCTCTTTCCAAAGGATGACTGCATTATATCCCAATGCGAATAGGGAGCAAACCAGATGCGATCAGCAAAATGCGACGCACCTTCCTTCGACTCCGCTCAGGATAGTGCGTCGCATTTATTTCGTTATGGGCAAATTGCAAAATAGTACTGAAAACTATCGCCGCCGGGTTTTGGGAATTCTTGAATGCTATAATCCGGCGCGATGTAAAAGACGCGTGCGCTGTATTGCTTGCACGGCGAGGCTCCCACGGCTTTCCAGTTCGCAGGGAATGACAAAGTGTTGCTGCCGGATGGAATTGGGCTTGCGACTTTGGCTGTTTCGCCAAAGGAATTCTTTTTGTCCGGCTCAAAAATTTTCACGTACCAGCTGTAGTTCGTGGTGATGCCGAGTGTGTTGAGGAACGTGACTTGAAAGGATGCATATTGTCCGTTCTTCACTTCTGCCGGATTTGTACGCACATCGGTCACATAAATTCCTGGTGGCACAGCGGGAACCATCGGTGCCGGTGGCGCAGTGGATGCTTGAGTTGGTGCGATAGTCGGCGTCGGCAAAGCAGCAACTATTTGACCGATGGGTTGCAAGGACGGAACGCGATTGTCGCCACCGCGCAGATTCGTTATACGCACTATCTGGGATCCGTCCGGCTTGATCGCGTAAACGTCGTAACGGATATTGCGATCCGATGTGAAGATGAGCCAATTCCCATCCGGTGACCAAGAGACAGATTCATTGGCGCACCAGGTATTCGTCAGACGCGTGTCGCCGGTCTCATCGATGTTGATGACGTGAGTTTCCCAATTGCTCGCAGCTCGTGATACGTACGCAATCCGCTTGGCATCCGCGCGACCTCAGGATGCGGCAGCGTTGGGATTCGATCTGCTTCGCCAAGAGTGGGCTTGGCGTCAATCCAGGTTTTGCCATCGTACACCAGCCACCGACCGGAATCAGGATGAAGGATCCAGTAGCATCCCTGGGTATCTTGGATCACCAATTGCTTGAGCGCCGCGTCGAATTGTTGTTGTGTGATGCGTCCGGTGCTGAGTTGTCCTTTGAGTCGGAAAAACTGTTCCTTGGCGGCGCGAAATGGCTTGCTCGACATTGATCACTCCATCACTGGTATTCGTGTATCTAGTTCGTGTCACTTACAGACCGAAAAATAATACCAGAAGCTCTCGCCTCCTGGTTTAGGAAATTCCACCACTTGATTGTCGGATGCAATGTAAAATACACGTGCGATGAACGGGCGGCAAGGGCTTGCCCCAGGCGCTACCCAGTTGGAGAATGTGGAAAAGGTGTTGCTGCCCGCAGGAATAGAGCCGGACGATTTGGCTGTCTCGCCGAAGGAATACTTTTTGTCCGGCTCGTAAAGCTTGACATACCAAATGTAATCTGCGCTTATGCCGAGAGTATTCAGGAACGTGACCTGGAAGGTGGGCATCTGTCCATGCTTCAACTCCGGTGGGTCTGTCCGCATGTTGGTCACGTAGACACCGGGCGGTACTGCCGGTGCTGATGTCGCAGCCGCGGCAGTGGTCGGAGCTGCAATTCCCTGGGCGCGGGAGAGCGCAGTCTGCAGGGTCTTGATTTTTTGATTGCTGGGATCGATCGTGGCGCCTTTTTGTGCGGCGTTGATGGCGGCGCTCAATTGTCCTGCTGCCAAATAGGATTGTCCGACTTCTGCGTACAAATCGGCAGATTGGCTGTTGATTTGGATCGCTGTGTTCAACGCTTCGATGGATTTGTCGTACAGCTTCTGATCGCGATAGACGATCCCCAAACTTTGATAGGCGCGCGCGCTGCGGGGATAAAGAGCGATTGCGCGTTGGTATGCCGCCATTGCCTGCGCCGAATTTCCGGCGCTACCCTGCCTCACGCCCAACTCCCATTGACGGACAGCAAGCGTGGGTTCGACTTGCGCGGCTTTATCAAACTCGGCAACGGCGGATTGATTTTGTTTTTTCTCGCTCAAGATGTAACCCAGAATACGATGCGCCTCGGCAGACATTGCATCAAGCTGCAGGGCTTTGGTTGCATCTCGTTCTGCATCATCCAATTTGCCGTTATCTAGTTCCGCCTCTGCCAATACCGCAAACGCGTCTGCCCAGTTCGGCGCGAACTGAACAGCCTTCTGCGCGGAGGTCAGCGCCTTGTCGTAGATGGCGCTCCAATCGTATGCGCGTGCCATCCAGGTCAAGACCTTCGGATCATTCGGCGCAAGTTGACTGGCGATCTCTGCCTTGTTCACGGCTTGATAGCACAAATCCTCCCGCATCTCTAGGTAGCATTGATTGTCGAGTAGGCGCGCCCAATGGGCGTAAGCGATTGCGTTCTGTCGATCTAGATTGGTCGCGCGTTGGTAAAGGGCTGCTGCATCATCGAATTTGCTTTGAAGCATCAACTGGTCCGCCTGTGCGACGAGATTGGCGGAATTGGCAGTTGGGGAAGCAGCAATTGTCGGAATCGGTGTCGCGGTCGGTGCCAGTGCGGTGGGCGAGGGTGGAACCACCGTGGGTACCGGCGTGGTGGTCACGACGATCACTATCGGTGTGGGGGGGACCATGACCTTGGTCGCGAGAGCCAGTGCGACGATTGGTTCTTGCGTTGGGACACGTTGACCCAGTTGAAGTGGACTGGCGTTCGACGTTAGCAGGACAGCCGAGAGGATACCAACCAAGATCAATCCCAGGATGATTCCAACGACCGCAACCAGTACCGGGGCGCTCGGCGCTTGACGCGACGCGACCGGAGGATAGAATGGTGCGAATAACGGGGTGATGCTTTCGCCTGGCTGGGCCTCGACCCAGGCTTGTCCATCAAGGACATACCATTGACCGGTCTCCGGTCCAATCATCCAGTAGCGTCCCTGCGCATCTTGGATCATCAACTGCTTGAGCGCTGCGTCAAACTGCTCGTGCGAAATACGCCCAATGGCAAGTTGTCCCTTGAGCGACAAGTATTGATCGAGTGCTTGTTGGAAGCGGTTGTCAACCATTTCGTCTTCTCCTCCTGTGCTGGCTGAACTGCTCGCGCTCGGGTCGGGTTGCCCTGTTCTTTTTTCGATTCGGTCTTGCTTGTATGACGCGCACCGCGCGTCGGCTGATGGATTATCAGTTCGGCGGTCAGCCACCCGGCGGCTTGGATCCTCCCGTAGGTGTTTCCTGCCCCCCTGAACCGGGTGGGCGCTGAGGAAGACTCGGTGGGATCGCTTGTTGCGTTGGCGTCGCGGCGCGCGTGGGCGTCACGGTAGGAAGATTCTTGATGATTTGAGAGCAGCGAGAGATGGCGTCGCTTTTACTCAAGCCCCCCCGCACGGAATTGAGCAAGCAGTTGCGCAGATCATCTATGACAATCGCAGTCCCAATGGGATTTTGTCCTTGATTCACCAATTGATTGCCGATGTTGTCCACGTAACCGTCAATCCAACTTGTGTCCGGAGTGGATGTGGGGGTAGGCGTAGTGGTCGGTGTTTCAGTCGGAGTACTCGTCGGAGTGGTAGTCGGCGTCGACGTAGCCGTCGCGGTGGGTGAGATCGGTTTGAGCAAAGGTGTGTCACTGGCTTTAACCGTCGCCGTTATCCCAGGTTTGGCGGCGGGATTTTTATTGCCGGGTTTATCCGACATCAGAGCTTGCTGGATGGTCTTGATCGTCTTGTTCGTCACTCCCTCTACGATTTGATTGCGAATATTTTCCGGCAATTCACTGCAGCACCGCTCTAGATTACTTTTGATGCGTTCCTTGATCGCCTCGCGAGTTTTCTCAGTCCCGTAATCGATGCCTTGTTGTCCCAATGTGCCGAGCGGGTCTTTGTATGCGTTGTTGACGTACTCAACCCAATCCTTAATCTTGTCGGCGTACTTGAAACCATCCTTGATATCCGGGAATACATCGCCCAAAACGGTTTTGACAATCTGCGCTTCGAGCGCGCCGCCGCGTATGACGAGTTCGGCGCCCTCTTGTCGAACGATCTGTCCGACCGTTTGATTGTTTTGTTGTGCCGCTGCGCCATAGCCCGGTGCGTTTCGCAGATCGGATTCGATCTGCGCGGCTTGATTCTTGAGCGCGCCGGATTTGATCTTGGCAATCAACTCGTCGAAATTTTTCGCGCCGCCGCGAAGATCGGCGCGCACTGAATGGAACGCATCTTCTTTATCACCGGGGCTGAGCTGCGCCGAGGTTGTGATGATGCGTTCGCCCGCGCGTTTGCCTGCATCGCCTGCGTAATTGAAAAAGTTGAGCAGTTTGTCTTTAATCGAACTGAATACGCTGCGATTCGGCGTGAACGAATTCGATGCGACCTGGATGGGTAGTATCGGTGCGATGCGCGGCTCAATGCTATCGAGCGCGGCTTTTGTTTCGGTTTGTTGTGAAACGAGTATGCTATACTGCGCGTACAACTGATCGAGGTGAGCCTGAGTCGGCTTGACAGACGGATCGAACATGGGCTTTGAAAAATCTTCGGAGGCGGCTTGCAGCGCAATTAGCTGGGTCAGCTCGATTCCAGTCATTGCGTTGACAATCGTCTTGAGCGCGCGCACACGCGTCGGATCTTGAATGCCGCGCGCATCTTTGAACGATGTGGGGAAAGCAACTGCATTATTCGCCGCAGTGATCGTCACCTTGCCGAGTGCAATCCAATAATCGCTTTGGTCGGATGCTTCCACGTAGTATGTGCCCTCAGGCAAAGTAAATGGATCGGTGAGTGGATTCCCAACATACGCGATCAAGCCGGGTGAATCTGGGTCAATTCGAAAAGCGATGGCGAGGATGCCGATTTTATTCGGAGGTAAATTTTGCGCAGAGGGTGCCCCCAGTAAATTTCCGCGTAATATAACCAAAGAGGAGATGAGGATCAGAATGATAACCACTCCGATACCAATGAGCCAATACATCAGCGACGAATTCCCGCGTCGTGGACGGTAAGCTTCGGGTGACAGCATGTGGGACGACGGGATTGGCATCCGCGCGACCTCAGGATGCGGCAGCGTTGGGATTCGATCTGCTTCGCCAAGAGTGGGCTTGGCGTCAATCCAGGTCTTGCCATCGTACACCAGCCACCGACCGGAATCAGGATGAAGGGTCCAGTAGCGTCCCTGGGTATCTTGGATCACCAATTGCTTGAGCGCCGCGTCGAATTGTTGTTGTGTGATGCGTCCGGTGCTGAGTTGTCCTTTGAGTCGGAAAAACTGTTCCTCGGCGGCGCGAAATGGATTGCTCGACATTTTTTCCTCCAGGCGACGATTTCATGAGATCGCCGTGAACGAGTGTAGTTGGGATAGTTCGTGGATGAAAAAAAGGCAGACCGAATAACCACCTAGACCGTGGCATCAGTCTGCCGTGCAATCGGCGCAAAATCTAAGATAATTTTACTGCTCATTTTGCACAATGTCAAAACACAACCGAGCAGATGACGAGCAACGTTGTCTGCTCGGTTTGGTTTAGCTTCACAGGCAATGGAGGGAAAGTAAGAAAAAAGTAAGTTGACGATGATATTCTCAGACCAAAGTGAAATTTGAAAGGAGCATCATGCAAACTACTCATTGGCGTCAAGCCATTTCGCGCGCTGCCGGTTGGCGACCACACGCTGTACTTTAGGTACCTCGATCAAAATGGCGTCGCCAGCCAAGTGTTTAGCAAAAAATTCAAAGTCGATCCCATCGCGATTACGTTTCAGCAGCCGCCCGCGGATTTTGCGACAGGCGCGCGGACGGCGCAATTCACCGTGGGAGTCCTGGGCGCAAACGAAACCGAAGCGTGGACGATCAATTACAGCGTAGACGCTGTAACCTTGGATCAAAAAACGACGGCGGTGGCAATGACGGCTATAACCGCGCACAATCTAACGGTCGGCGAACACAAGTTGTACGTTCAAGCGGTGCAGACGGATGGCAAGCAGACGCCGCTCATCGAGTTTCCGTTTTCGATCAAATGACACACTCAATGGGGCGCGGCAATAATTGAGCGGGTGAAAATACGAGGCAACGGAAGCAGAAAAGAAGAGAGGCAGGCTCCGCCACCAAAGGTGGCGTGCCTGCCCCTCTTCATGCGCTTTATTTGACGACCAGTTTGCCGACCATGCCAGCTTCTTTATGACCTGCGACATCGCAGACAATGTCATACGTTCCTGGTGCGGTGGGCGCGGTGAACGATTTGGTGTCGCTTTTGCCAGGTTGGACCAACATCTTAAAGTTTGCTGGCGCGAAAACAAGCGTGTGTTCCACACTACCTGTGTTCTTGAGCGTAACGTTGATCGTTTGCCCCGGCGTGGCGTTGATCGTGGCCGGATCGAATTTGAATTCTGTACCGGTGATCGTTACATTCAAAGCAGCTGCGCCGCTGGTATTACTGCCTGCTGCGCCACCGCCGCAAGCTGAAAGCGCGATTGCCAAAATGGAAATCGCTGCAAATAAAACAATTGTGCGTCGAGACATTTTTTCCTCCTTGTAGGAATACTGTGATTTTTTCTTGCGATCAACGAGATCGCAAGCATTCAGTTTTCAGTATTCCGTAATCAGTGGCGAATCGACTGAATACGGGATACTGAAAACTGAATACGGGTTACCTTTTCTCTTTCAAAGCATGCTGTACAAAAATCGTCACGGGTGCGCTCTCTGTGCTGTTACCCGCCGCGTCATACGCAATAACTTTGATTGTGTGCGATTCGACAAATCCCGGATTGTTCGGCAGCTTGACGGTATTCGATACAATGACGACACCCGTCGTGAACACTGCCGTAATCGCCGGATTGGGCGTCGTAACTTTGGCGACCTGACCGATAAGTTGTTCCGTCGATACGGTATTGTCGGCGTTCGTAATCGTGCGCGTCACTGTGATGGGTCTTGTTGGCGTAACCGATGAAGCCACGAGCAGCGTCGGCGTCAACGTGTCCATCATTTTGAGCGTCCACTTTTTGTTGAAAGGGGCAACGGTGCTTGAGCCGACATAGCCGCCATCCACGATAAAGTCAACGCGTCCCATCGATGCATTGTCCGTCGCATCAACACCGATAGAAACCCACTCGTCTTTCTCCGGACTGTAAATTGCGCCGTTCGTCGGATTGATGATCCCGACCTTCGGGGGTTGGTTATCGATGATGACTTGAATCGCCGATTCGCGCAACTGACCGGAACGATCGACGACGGTCAGCTTGAGCGTGTACAGTCCGTCCAGTTTCGAAACATCCCACTGTTCGAGCGTGCTGTTGTCAATGCGCTCGCCATGGTCGTTGCCGATTTGCGTCCATTGCGTTGGATCGATGCCCTTGCCAAATGCGAGTCGATACACATTAAGATTATCGATGCGCGTGTTGCCGACAATCGCCACGACGCCGCGAATCGCCGAATAGGATGCGGGCGATGTGATCGCTATGTCGCCACCTTGCGGCGTGCCGCGACAATTGGTGTCGTACTCGCTGGGCGGCTGCGGAATATTATTTTCACGCACCCAGTCTGCCGCTTCGGGCGGATAAATGGGAAAGACCTGGTCTTTGACTTGCTCGGGCGGACAGTACACCGTTGCGAGTTTCCCAGTTGGCTTGGAAATGCGGAACGATTGCCAAATATTGTCGAATGTTTTTGGTTCAGTCCCCGCGATAAATAATTCCTTGACGCGCTCTGGACAAAACGGTGTGGGCAGCAAGCCGCTCGTCGCGCACACTTCGACGCGAACCATGCCCGGCGGTTCGACGAACGGATGCACGGGTAACGTCTGATGAATTTTTTCCATCAGGTCGTGCCAAATCGGACCCGCGCCGCTGACGCCGCTGATATGTTCCATTTCGGAATTGTCCGAGTTGCCTGCCCAAACGCCAATGGCATAATCGGGCGTGTAACCAATCGTCCAATTGTCGCGCCAGTCGGATGTCGTTCCCGTCTTCACGGCGGCCGGTCGCGACAGCTTGAGTACGCTGTTTGAGCCAAAGCCCGGCGTGCGCGCAACGTTGTCTGCCAACACATCGCTCATGAGATACGCGAGCTGCGGCGTAACGATCTGTTGTCTCTGTGGCTCTTTGAATTCGTAGAGCGTTTTGTTGTCCGAGTCCGTTACTTTGAGTATTGCGACCGGATCGAGCGTGCGAAACCCCGGTTTGATTTGATCGGATGAAACGGGCACGCCCGCCATAACGCCTTGATTCGCCATCACGCTGTTCGCATATGTCATATCGAGCAACGTCGTTTCGCCGCCGCCCAGTGTCAACGCGAGTCCGTATTTTTCTCGATTGAGTGTGTTGATGCCCATGCGATGCGCGGTGTTCACGACATTTTTCACGCCGTCGAGTTGAAGCAATTTCACCGCGGGAATGTTGAACGACGATGCCAGCGCCATTCGCAAACGTACGGGACCATGATATTTGCGATCATAGTTTTCCGGGACGTACGGCGGATTGGGCGAATCGTCGAACACGGTGCGCACATCCATCAACATCGACGCTGCCGTATAGCCCTGCGCAAACGCGGTCAAATAATTGAACACTTTGAACGACGACCCGGGTTGACGCGGCGCAATCGCGACATTCACTTGTCCGTCGATGTCGCGATTGAAATAATCGACGGAGCCGACCAGCGAAACGATTTCGCCGGTGTTCGGCCTGATGACGACAACCGACGCGTTCGAGACGTTGCGTTTATCGGCTTGCAGTTTGTTGATTTGATCGCGCGCGATTTGTTCGGCTTGCTGTTGCACATTGTAATCGAGCGACGTGATGATGTTAAGCCCGCCGCGATACAACGCATCGGAGCCGAACCTGTCTTCGAGCAGACGGCGCACGTAAAACACAAAATGCGGCGCGCGAATATCGAAGCGTTTGGGTGTGACCCGCAAGCGCGTCGATTTTGCGGCGATGGCTTCTTCCTGCGTGATGTAACCTTGGATGAGCATTTGATCGAGCACAATATTGCGGCGCTCCAAGGCGTCTTGTGGTGCGTCGACGGGATTGAGCGTGGGATAATGCGGAATCGGTGCAATCGTCGCACATTCCGCAAGGTCAAGGTCTTGCACATGCTTACCGAAATAGGTTTCGGCGGCGGCTTCGACCCCGTACGCGAGCGAGCCATAATTGTTCGCATTCAAGTACCATTCGAGGATTTGATTCTTGCTGTAGCGTTTGGAAATCTCAGAAGAAAGAATCAGTTCGCGGAACTTGCGGTTGTACGTGCTCATGCTCAATGGATCGCGCAGAGTTCGTTCCGATTCGGGGATCAAAACATTCTTGACCAACTGTTGCGTGATGGTGCTTGCGCCTTGGACTTGTTCGCCTCGAATGGTCGTCCAGCCAGCGCGCAAAATGCCGTACCAATCGTAGCCGGGATTCGTCCAGAAATTCTTGTCTTCCAGCGCGACCGTAGCGTTTTTGCAGTTCGCGGGAATTCGATCCAACGGGACGACGGTGCGGTTACCACCTTGGGGATCGATAATTTCGTAGAGGAGGACCTGACCGGTGCGGTCGAAAATACGTGTGGTCTTGAATTGTTGTTTGGTTTGACTGACAATCTCGCCGGGAGCGGGAAGGTCTTTGGCGTAATAATTGTAAATGCTGACGACGGAAGCAGCGCCGACACCGATAACGGAAACCGCGAGTCCGATAATGATGGCAACCATGCCCAAGGACAAGCGGGCAACTATCGGCGTAGCGCTTTGCCGACTCTTGCGATTACGTCGGCGCAAGTAAAAAGAACGGGCAGACACGAATAGTTGACACTCCTTTTAAAGCGTGGCTAGTGTAACACTAAATAAAAAATCGCGCAAGCGGAAATTTTATTAGCGCATGGATTGACAAATCCAATAGATTCGGATTAGAATGCGGATAGGTCACGAACTTTACTAATTGAATAGCGCGTCGTTCGTGCGAGTTGTTTCGTCTTGTCTTTGACCCAAGGAGGATTTGGAATGACTGAGAATGGCGAAGTCGCCTTGTTTATCGACTTTGAAAATATTCGGTACGGCTTGAAAAACAACTATGCGCGCGAACCCGATCCCCAATTGCTCATGGCTAAAGCGCGAAAATATGGACCCGTGTCCCAGGCATTTGCATATGCAGATTTTACTGAGCATCCCGATTACTTTCGGCGCAAGCTAGAAGTAGCCGGTATCATGCCCCGCGATATTCCGCGACGCAGCCCGGATGTGGCGCACAAAAGTTCATCGGACATGGCGATGCTGATGGACATTATCGATTGTTTACTTGACCGTCCTATGGTCAACACTTTGATTCTTATGACTGGCGACAGTGATTTTATCCGCGTGGTTGCGCGTGCGCGCAATCGTTTTGGCAAACGCGTGATTATCTCCGGAGTGCCGGGGAGTGTCTCGAACGATTTAATTTCCTCCGCGGATGCCGCTGACCCTATTTCGGAACCAGAGTGGACGATGATTATGCCTCCAGCAGAATCGATACCGCTGATTACGAGCGAGTCTGCTTTCGCTCCTGCACCTTCTGGCTTGGACGGTGATCTGTCGGATACCGAGTGCCAAATGATCCAACTGCTCGACCGTCTTGAAAGAACCAAACCCTATTTAACCTTTTTGTTCGTCAAAACTCATGCGCTATCTCCGGTTAATCAGTTCAGTGTGACACCGCTCCAGGTGGATACGATTTTGACCCGTTTCAAGGAAGTTGGAATTCTGCATGACGAAGTCCGCGAGTTAGATGGTCGCACGTTGCGCTACCTTTTCTTTATCCGCGAACACCCAATGGTCCAAAAAGTATTGACACCTACTGTTTAGACCGTATATCGTGCTTGCCGAACGACGCCGCAAAGCAGAACCTTCCAGGCATTTGCCTGGAAGGTTTTTTTATTCCTCTTGCTTTTTCTTCCAACTTTGGACTTGTTTGGCGAGCGCGGCGACTACGGTCATCAGTTGCATCATATCCTTCACCGACACATTGAACCTTGACCTGGGACTGGCTTCTATCGTTGCATCGACCTGGGGGCGAACTGAGGCTTTGCGTCCCGCAATAATCGCCGCCATCATCGCACCCGCAATTCCGCCAGCTACTCCGCCGACGATGGCGGGATAAGCTTCGCTCTTGCGCAGTTCTTTGGCGACCTCGCTAACTCGCGTCGTCAATCCTTGAGTATTGAATTCTCGTTCTTGCATAGTCACCTCATCCATTTCGCAAATAATCGATTACGCCACGCACCGTGACGTTGGCTTGCGCCGCTCGGCTATGGATAGCGATTGGAAAAGCGGCGATTCGATCCGAGACACGCGTGGTGCTTTGTTCAATTCGCAATGCCCACACATGCGCCGTCAAAAGCGGCAGTTTCAACCAGCGGTTAAATTTGCGCAGATACTTGAGTGCAAAGAAAAACGCCGCACCGGGTATCAGCATAAAAATAAACATCCACAAGATAAACCAAACGATTGAGAGATCGCGCCAGGGCGCGAGGGCTACTGGATCCATGATTTCCTCCGGTTAAGCTGTCTTGATGCGGTTTTTCACCCAATCCAAAACTTTGCTCGCGAGTAAAATCGCACGCTCATACTCTTCTTCGGTAACAGGAGCATAATGCCCACGATACCGAAATTGAACCGCATAGTCGGTCAAGTCTACGGCTTCCTTGATCGGGTCTGGCACTGGCGCGTGCTTCTCTAAACGCTCAAGTAACAAAGCTATCGAATGAACCTTTGGAAAATTGCCGTCCAAATGAATGAGCAAAGCTTTGAGTGCCTTTGCAGCAGTTTGCTGAGCTTCAAAGCAAAGGTCTTCCAAGAGAATACCTTCTCCTTTGCCATGCTGTGCTAGTCGCAAATTGCTTTCGGCTCGCTACAACCAAACTTGCGCTTCAGTTGCGCTCATACAGAGTTTGCCCTTCCGCAAGTGCTTGGCGATAAATGAAATAGGGACTGGCTCTAAATTGCTTTAGGGTTTCCTCGCTCACGACAATCGCATCGACGGCGACTCCCATTCTTTTTTCCAAGAGTGCGCGGTAAATCAACCGAGACACTTGACGTTCATTCTGAACGCTTGGCACAACGACCAAGAAATCATAGTCGCTTTCCACACTTGCAGTGCCTTTTGCTCTTGATCCAAAAAGGATCACACGATCTGGCTCTGCAACGCGCACGATTTCCTGCACGATTTCATTCAGTGGGCTTTGTTTGGTCTGTGCCGGTTCAATCATCCTGTCTCTCTTCAGCATTTGCTGTAGACCTGCAGATTACCGCTGACCATCCACGACTTGCAAAATCTCATTCGCATATTGGCGCGCTTGATCGTCACCGGTTTGCGCAATGCCCGCCAACGGCTTGACGAGCAACGGGCTAGAAATTCGTTTAAGCGATTCGGCGGCGACGGGGCGCAGCTCTGGTTCGCCGATTTGCAATTCGACCAGGAGCGCGGGCAACGCTTTGTCCGATGCAATTTCGCCGAGTGCTTGCGCGGCGGCAACCCGCATTCGCGTATCGACCACGCCAACACGCGAATCGCCGCGCAGTGCAACTAACAAGGGTTCGATCACGCGGTCGGTGCGTGAATGTCCCAACGCCGCTACGACTTGGTCGCGCACGTCGGGATTCACGTCGCGCAACTGTGGGAGCAAATATTCAATGCCGCGATCGAGTCGCAAATTGCCGAGCACTTGGGCGGCACGTATGCGGGTCGCTGGGTCTTTGTCTTTTAGTTTCGCTGCGAAGGAATCTACTGCCACTTCGTTCTGCATCGCCGATAAGGCTGCAATTGCATCGGCTTTGCCATCCCAGGCGCTCGCCATCAATTCTTGTGTGACCGATTCGCGCAGGTCGCTGCGGACATCGCACGCGTGTGCGCTCACATGTCCAGCCAGCCCAATGTTCCCGCGTCGAATCAAGCGTTCGACTAGTTCGTCGGCATCGCCGAGACCGGCGTAAAACAAAATGACTTCGCGCCAGTTGGCATCGGCAAGGTGTTCGACGATAGGGGTGATGTCGGTCGATTCACGCAAAGCGCGTGCGGCAAAAAAAGCTTGCCACAAGTCATGAGTAAATTCAGCCGTCCGATTTTTGGCTAAACGCATAAAGCCACGCGATTTGCTGACGAACTCGTTCGTCGCCGGACGACCACGTTGAATGGCTAAGGCCACACCTTCGAGCATCTTGAGCGTTTCTTCCGATTCACCCAAGAGACCGCGCGCATACGCCTCAAACAAGTCGGCGCGATGCGTAGGCAGTGGTTGATCCAGTTTCCAAACTTTGGCGAGCAGCGTTAGCGACATGGGATTCGTCGTCAACAAGCGCGGCACGTTGTTCGTTTTTAACGCCGCCATAAATGGATCGACGGTTTCGCTCTCCCAGTTTCTGGCAAAGCGTTCGATGTCGTTATCGCGAAAACCAGGCAAAGCATATTCGACAAAATCGGCAAGCGGCGATTGCGCGCTGACGATGACGCGCGCAGCTTTTAATTCATTGAGCCAAATTTGCAATTGATCGAACGGAATGAGATCGGCATCGTCGATCAAGACAATCGCGCGCTGCGAATTGAAAACATCGGGAAAGAAAATGCGGGGACATTGCGCCGCCAATTCATTGCTCAAGCCCAAATCTCGCGACAGGTTCGTGATGCGAGGTAAAGCTTGCGGTACGAGATCGCGACCGGAAAAGAAAATCGGCACGCTGGGTTTGGGTTCGGTCAGCATAGCGTGCGCGTTCGCGATGGCGAGATAAGCGAGGGTGGTGGTTTTGCCGGTGCCTGCCGCGCCCGTAATGACGACACGAGGCGTGTTGGCAAGAGCGGCAGTTTGACCCCGCGGTTCGACCCACAGCGCATCCAAAGTGCGGCGACCATTGGGACAAGGCAGGAATTGAAATCGATTCAATAAATACTTGGCATACTGTTTCTGAAACCGCACCGACGAATCTAAAAGTTCTGCGAAAAAGTTCATGACTATCCTTTCGGCTGGGATTCTATCATGAGGAATCGGAATAGTCAATCAAAACGCGAAAGGGCACGAAAGGACACGAAAGGCGCGAAAGAGGCGAAATGCTTCGCGGACGAAAGATACGAATGCTCACGAAATGCGCGAAAGTAGCGAACGGACGTCGTTCCGTTCGTTGAAGTAATGGGAACGAAACGGCATTCGTTTCCTACTACGATTCGTCACATTTAAGCATGTCGTCGATGGTTTCACGGCGACGGATGACGCGCGCTTTGCCATCTCTAACCGCGATCACCGCCGGACGCGGAATCAAATTGTAATTGCTCGACATGGGGATTTGGTATGCGCCTGCAACAGGAATTACGATCAAATCGCCGGTGGCTACATGCGGCAGTGCAACATCGTCGATGAGAATGTCGCCTTGCTCGCAGTAGCGTCCCGCGATAGCGACTTGTTGCATAGGCGCATCGTTCATTCGATTCGCGACGCGCGCGGTGTATTTGGCGCTATAAAGCGCGGGGCGGACATTGTCGCCCATGCCGCCATCCACCGCTACGTACGTTTTTACGCCGCGAATTTCTTTGATCGAGCCGACAGTATAGACGGCGATGGCACTCTGCGCGATCAAAGCTCTACCAGGTTCAAACAACAACTTGAGATTAGAGATTGGACGCGAAGCGTGGAGATTGGAGACTTGGGATTTGACAGCTGTGATGATCGTCTCTGCAACCATATCTGCAGTTAGAGTTTCCTGTTCGTCGGTGTATGCCACGCCCCAGCCGCCGCCGAGATCGAGTTCTTGCAATTCAAAGCCCATCGTGCTGTTGAGTTCTTGCGCAAAATCGGTGAGTGCCGTGATCGCATCACGATACGGTTCCAGCTCGAAAACTTGCGAGCCGATATGAACATGCAATCCGACCAGTTCGAGTCGTGGCGCGAGTTGTGCGACACGATGCGCCGCTTGCATTGCATCGCCGGATGCCATCGACAAACCAAACTTTGATTCGGCGATGCCGGTCGCCATGTAGCGATGCGTATGCGGATCAATCGCCGGCGCGAGGCGGAGCAGGACGCGCGGCGTGACATTCAACTCGGTGGCAATCTTTGCCAGCAATTCAATTTCGTCCAGGTTGTCCACGATGACATGGTTGACGCCCATCGCCAACGCCGTCCGAATTTCAGCAGGCGTTTTGTTGTTGCCATGCAGATAAATTTTGTCGGGCGAGAGACCGGCGCGGTGCGCGATTTCCATTTCGCCTTCGGACGTTACATCGATGCCAATCCCCGCGTTGTTGTAAATGCGCGCGAGGTAAGGCGAATAGTACGCCTTGGTCGCATAGAGGATCAGCGAGTTTGGCCAGCGCGACTTGAACGCATCGCGAATTTCGGCGACACGCTGATGCAAGTGCAAATCGTCGTAGATGTAGAGTGGCGTGCCGTATTCGCGCGCAAGTTCGACCACATCGCAGCCGCCGATCTCAAGATGATTCTGTTCGTTTGTTCGAGTGGTGAGTGGAAAGAGCATTTGGTTCCTTACGAAAGAATATTTACCCCACAGGCAGAAAGAAACACGGAAATTTTTGTTAATTTTTTCCGTGTTTTTTTCCGTCAGTGGGGACAAAACGTTGGCGAAGGTATTCTGGAATCTAGCGTGTCCAGATCGGATGGTCTCCGCCAGTCTTGGTCAGTCGAGTCACGTTGCCGCCATTGAGGTCCATCATGTAAATGTCCGTCGAGTTGTCGCGCACGGATGCGAATGCAATCCAGTTGCCATCCGATGACCAGGTCGGCGAAAAGTCTGGGTTGTCGCCTTGACTCAAGCGTCGCACGCCACTTCCATCCGCATTCATCACATAGATTTGTGGCTTGCCGCTGCGATTCGACGTAAAGGCGATCAGTTTGCCGTCGGGACTCCAAATAGGTGTGCTGTCGTCCGACGCGCCGTTTGACAGGTTCTTGCGACCACCACCATCGGAGAACATGGTGTAGACATCGTTTGCGCCGGTCGAGTTGAGCGCGAGCACATAGAGACCTTGCTTGGACCAAGACAGACCGCCGCGGAATTGTTCGCCCTGCATGTTGGTCGTCACTTCGCAGAAACCTTTGTCGCCGCAACGAGTAGCATCCGCGTTCACCACGTCGATCGCCCAGAGACGTTGATTGCCAGCAACTCGGATGAATGCGATTTGATTTCCATCCGGCGACCAAGTCGGACTGGAAAGACCGCCGCCAGCATCAGATGAAAAGAGCGCGTGAGTTGCGTTCGCTTTGAAATCAAGCACGCGCAATATGTTCGAGCCGCCGGGTGATACTGTTTGAATGTAAGCGAACATGGAATTGTCCGGCGACCATGCACCGAATGCGGCATTAGTGCTCATCGCCAAATCCATCACAGGACCAATATCGACGAGGGGCGTAGTGCTTTTGTTGTCCAAGTTGTACAAATACACCCGATCGATACCGTTGTCGTTTTTGCGATACGCTATGCTGCCTTTAGGTGCGGGCGGTGGGGTTGTGGTCACAGTCGGCGTAATCACCGATGTAGTCGTAGTAACAGTTGATGTGGGTACGATGGTCGGCACGGTTGGCGTAATGACGACAGTCGTCGCCGTCAATGTAGCGGTCGCCGTTGGTGCAATCGTCGAGGTTGGAGTTGCGGTAGCTGTGATCGATGTGGTGGTCGTAAGCGTGGCCGTCGCGGTTACAGTTGCAGTTGTTGTGATAGAAAGAGTCGGCGTTAGCGGCGGCAAATAGTACACGTGAACATTCATCGTTTCGTTGTCATTCACGCCGACGCTGAATCGTTGGCGACTGACGAGGGTTGGCGTAAACTCTTTGGTCACGCGCACTTGTCCGACGCGCAGCGTGAGTGATTGATCGGAAACGGGAACCCAGACATCGTTGACGAGCCATGCCGCGCCGCCCGAGCCACAGCAATAAAACGAAATCGTTCTATCATCGCCGCCACCACCGGTCATTTGGAATCTGAACGCGCGTGCGGCGACCGCCGTAAACGTAATCTCGCTGCTGGTTCCCACCGTCCAGGTGCCAAGCGAAACAAACGGGTCGGGCGTCGGCGTGTTAGTGGGTGTACGAGTGTTGGTCGGTGTTCGGGTTGGCGTTGAGGTGCGAGTGGGGGTTGCCGTAATCGTTGGTGTCAAAGTGGGAGGAACCACAACCGGAGTAGTCGTGGCTTGGAGCACAGCGGGAATAACGGTGGTGCCTGGGGAGGTGGGTACAGCTGTGGCGACACCGCTAGGCGAACTGCCGGTCACGACGGTCAAGACTGGAGTCGCCGTGCGGATCCCGGCAATTTGTTGCAACGCACCAAGCTGGGTGAAGATAAAGACGAAAAGACACAAGCCAGCCAAAATTAAAATGGCGACGACAATGCCGATTAGGATGCGTGGGTTTAGCGCGTTGGAACCAGGCGTTTGATTCATTGTCCCCTCCGACAATTATAGGATGAGTTCGGAACACGCACGGCGGGAGTTTATCATGATACAGGGTGAATGTCAAAGAGCAAGTGACAGGTTTCAAGTTGCACGTCGCAAGTCGCATCTGACTTGCAGCGTGAGACCTGCAGCTTGCGACCTGTGACTTGTTATTGACTAATCCCGGAAATAGTCTACAATCTTCATCAACAAAATTGTCTTTCACTCAATCGAATGGAGGATTATCATGCGCGAAATCGTTGTGGCCATTGCCCAATTTCACCCGCGCCTCGGCGAACTGCAACCGAACCTGGATCGCATGGGCGATATTATCGATCATATTTGTGCGACGCAAAAAGTGAACTTGATCGTTTTCCCTGAACTCGCGACGACTGGGTACGAGTGCGGCGTCAAGTTTACTGAACTCGCCGAACAAATTCCCGCCTATACGATGGAAACGCTGGGCGCGCGTGTGGCACGTTATGAAGCGCATCTGGCGTTTGGCATGGTGGTCAAACACAAAGTCGAAAGTGTCGTGTACGATGCCGCCGTGTTGCTCGGTCCCGATGGCGCGTTGATCGGGCAGTACCATAAAGTCCATTTGAAACCGGAAGAACGCCCCATCTTTCGCGGCGGTTTTAAATTGCCCGTTTTTCAGACATCCTTTGGCATGGTCGGCATACTCCTGGGTTGGGATATGGCGTTTCCCGAAGCGGTGCGGTCGCTGTCGCTCGATGGCGCAGAGCTGATCGTCGCGCCAGCGAGTTGGGAAACGCAAGCGATTGCGGAATGGCAGACGTATTTGCGCGCGCGCGCGTTCGAGAACTCGGTATTTGTCGCAGGCGTGAACCGCATCGGCGACGAGTACACGTACTCGTTCGGCGGCGAGAGCGCGGTGATCGGTCCACGCGGCGAATCGTACGCCAGCGTCGGCCGCGATGAAAATGATCGACCGAAGGAAGCATACGCCATCGCCAAAATCGATCTCGACAACGTGAAAAAGTATCGTGAGGAATTGCAGATCATGCAAAGCCGCCAACCGGCGGTGTATCGCGGAGTGGTGAGGAATTATTAGTTGGATGGTGCAATAGTGCGATCGTTCGATAGTGAGATAGTTGAGTAATGCGTAAATCGTGATTTGTCATTTGTCATTTGTCATTCACAATGAGTGATTCTTTCTCGGTTGTCCCCTTTTCGCGTGAACGCCAGGTCGTCGTCGATAGTTTGGCGATTGGCGTCGAACGCCATGTCGTCCACGGCTTGGTCGAAATCGATGTGACGTGCGCGCGGCAGTTCATGCGCGAACACAAAGCGCGCACGGGCGAGGCGCTTTCGTTCACGGCGTACGTCGTCGCGTGTTTGGCGCACGCGGTCGAGCTACACAAGAGCGTGCAGGCGTACCGTGATTGGCGCAATCGCCTCGTCATCTTCGACGAGGTCGATGTGGTCGTGATGATCGAAGCCGAAAAAGACCGGGTGGCGATTCCGCATATTGTTCGCGCGGCGAATCGCAAAACGTTTCGGCAGATTCACGACGAGATTCGCGCGATTCAATCCAAACCGACTCAGAGTGTCCAAAAATCGGGCGGGTTGGCGCGCCTAGGTTTGCTCGCGCCCAGTTTTATCCGCAAATTTGTTATTCGACTATTGATGAAGGATCCGCACTGGATGAAGAATTTTGGCGGCACCGTGGTCGTGACTTCCATTGGCATGTTTGGACGCAGCGGCGGGTGGGGTGTTGCCATGATGCCGATGCACACCCTGGGTCTGGTGGTCGGTGGCATGGTGGAGAAACCCGGCGTTATCGATGGACGAATCGAGATTCGAGAGTACCTTGATCTAACGATCAACGTCGATCACGATATTGTCGATGGCGCGCCGATGGCGCGCTTTACGCGCGAGTTGGTCGCGCTGATTGAAAGTGGATACGGGTTGGAATAAAGCGTAAAACGTAAAACGTGATGCCTGATTACGTTTTACGCTTTACGTTTTAGATGTGGAGTTTGGATGACGGCGAAAATTGATTTGCGCAGTGATACCGTAACTCTGCCCACGCCACAAATGCGTGAGGCGATGGCAAACGCGGAACTGGGCGACGATGTGATGGGCGAAGACCCCACGATCAATCGATTGGAAGAAATGGCGGCGGCGCGAACAAACAAGCCAGCCGCATTGTTTGTGTCGAGCGGGACGATGGGTAACTTGGTCGCGCTGCTCACGCATTGTGGACGCGGCGACGAAGTGATCGTCGGCGACAAGGCGCACACGTTCGTCAACGAAGTTGGCGGCATGGCGGCGCTGGGTGGGATTCAGCCGCGCACGCTCGTCAATCAACCCGACGGCACATTGGCGCTTGAGGACATTCGGACGGCGATTCGCGGCGACAACGTGCATTGGCCCCGCACGCGCCTGATTACGCTGGAGAACACCCATAACGCCTGTAATGGCTCGCCCCTCGCGCCTGCGTATCTCTGGTCGGTCTATGAGCTTGCGAAAGCGCGCGGCATTAAAGTTCACACCGATGGCGCGCGTATTTTCAACGCGACGGTTGCGCTCGGCGTGCCCATTTCGGAATTGACGCGCTATACGGACACGCTTTCATTTTGCTTGTCGAAAGGATTGAGCGCGCCGGTCGGTTCACTGCTATGCGGGTCCCAGGATTTTATCGCCGAAGCGCGCCGACAGCGCAAGATGGTCGGCGGGGGAATGCGGCAAGCGGGTGTCCTTGCGGCAGCCGGCATCGTCGCATTGGAAACGATGGTGGATCGACTAGCCGAAGATCATGCGAATGCTAAATTGCTCGCGGAAGGTCTCGCCGATATTCCTGGGATCGATTTGGATCCAAGCTGCGTGAAAACCAATATCGTGTTTTTCAATTTGTTGCCGAGCGCACCGACAGCAGCTCAATTCGCTCAACGCCTCGCCGAAGCTGGCGTATTGATCGGTCCGTCGGGCGAGCGCCGAATGCGCGCCGTGACGCATTATGGGATCGAACGTCGTGATGTCGATGTTGTAATCAATGAGGTCAAGCGCGCGTTGAAAACGTAACCTCACCTCACCCCTCACCCCCGCGCTTCGCGCATCCCCTCTCCCGATCCTTCGACTCCGCTCAGGATGACAATCAAGAGAGGGGAGAGGGGGCAGGGGGAGGGGGGTGAGGCACGGAACAATGATGCTAGACCAAATTTGGCGTTTTTTCACGCTACCCAGGTTTGCCGATAAAGAGAAAACTGCGCTTGCGCAAATATTGTATGTCATCTTGTTTGCGCTTGTCCCTTTTACCGGCTTGACCGTGCTTCTGCATTGGGCGAGCGGGCATTATGCCTCTTTGCTTTATTGGGCGGCAGGTTTTCTGCTGCTGCCTCTCTGCGGTTGGCTTGCACATCGCGGCAACTTGCGCGTGGCGATTTTTATTTTGCTGTCAACCCTTGTCTTTTTGGCGACGATTTCGCTGTGGATTGGGGATGGCTCGCACGATATTGTGTTGCTGTTCTATCCCGTGATCGTTATCATCGGCGGTTTGTTGCTGCGACCGCGCGCGTATATTTTGTTAACGGGCATCCTTTGTCTCTCACTCTTGCTGGTGGCTTATGGTGAGAGCGTGGGACTCGTTCATTCGATCCGCGATTCCAACGATTGGATTCTGGACGATCTCAATTCCGCAATCCTGATTTTGTTGTTTATTGCCTTTGCTGTTTTTCTGCTTGCTCATCGGATGCGGCAGAACGCGACCAGGGATCGTCAGCAACAACAAACGCTGATCGAAAGCAACCAACTGCTGGTCGATGAGATCGTCGAGCGGCGGCGAGTTGAACAAGAACTCCAAAAGTACACCAAGCAGCTCGAAATGTTGCGGCAGTGGGGTTTGGAGCTTGCCGCCGAATTGGATTTGAGCGCGGTCCTGCAAACAATCGTTTCGCGCGGCATCAGTTTGGTGCGCGGCGCAACCGGCAGCATCGCGCTTTATCGTCCCGAGCGTCAAGTGCTCGAATGGACGCTAGCCGTCGATCCCGATCAATCGTACATCGGCAAGACGATGCAGTGCGGCGAGGGGCTGGCGGGCAAAGTTTGGGAAACCGGCGCGCCGGTCTATGTGGACGATTATGCTCAATGGGAAGGCCGCTCTCCGGAATACGCGCCCGGTCGCGATGTCGCCATGGTCGGTGTGCCGATTCATTGGGGCAAAGAATTCCTGGGTGTGCTTGAAATCGAAGATCGCGCACCGCACACATTTACTGCCGAGGATGCAGAACTATTGACGATGCTGGCGACCCAAGCTGCCGTGGCGATCGTCAACGCGCGCTTGTATGCGCAAGCGCAACAACGCGCCGAACAACTGGCGACGATGAACGATATTGGGCGCGCGGTATCCAAGTTGCAGGGTTTGAATAGTGTTCTGGAAACGATCTATCGAAGCGTTCGACGAATTGTGCCCACCGATGCGTTTTACGTTTGTCTCTACGATGCCGACCGCGAAGAAATCAGTTTTCCCTTGATGTACGATTCGGGCTTGTCTTATAGCGAGCCAACACGTCCGCTTCGAGCGGGCACTTGGGTTGCCAAAGTGATTCATACCGGCAAGCCATTCATACTGCATCGGACGCAGGAAGAAATGTATACGCCTTTAGCTTACGGCTTGGGAAACAAGCAGCGCAAATCGGCGTCGGTCCTCGTCGTCCCGTTGTGGATGGGCGATAAGGTCACCGGAGTTTTATCCGTCCAAAGTTATGCGATGAATGTTTACACGGCGGAGCATGTAGAAATTCTTGTGGGCATTGGTCACCAAGCGGCCATTGCGATTGAGAATGCGCGCTTGTACGAACGAGTGCAGCAAGAACTTGCCGAGCGCAAGCGTGCCGAAGCCGAGCGTGAGAAACTCATTCGCGAATTAAAAGCCAAGAACACCGAACTCGAACGCTTTACTTACACGGTCTCGCATGATCTAAAAAGTCCGCTCATCACGATTCGCAGCTTTTTGGGATTTCTCGAAAAAGATTTGGCCAGTGGCGATCAAACCCGCGTCGCGCAAGATGCCTCGCGCATCCTTTCCGCCGCTGAAAAAATGCGGCGACTGCTCGACGAACTCCTCGAACTATCGCGCGTGGGTCGCCTGACGAATCTACCCGAGCGCATTTCGTTCGATACGATTGCGCGCGATGCGGTAGCGCTGGTGGAAGGGCAACTCACCACCAAGCAGATTCAAGTCGAGATTGCGCCAAACTTGCCCATGATTTATGGCGACCGCATTCGGTTGGTCGAAGCCATGCAAAATTTGATCGAGAATGCGGCCAAGTTCATGCGGGAGCAACCGCAACCCCAAATCTGTATCGGCATGAGAACATCGCACGATCAAGCCCCACCGATATTTTTTGTGCGCGATAATGGCGCAGGCATCGATCCAAAATTTCACGACAAAATTTTTGAACTCTTCAATAAAATCGATCCCACGAGCGAAGGCACCGGCTTAGGCTTGGCGCTCGTCAAACGAATTATCCAAGCGCATCAAGGGCGCATTTGGGTCGAATCGGAAGGCGTGGGCAAAGGTACGACGATGTGTTTTACGCTGCCGCAAGCAACAGAAACCCGTTTTCTTGATTAAAAGCGGCACAACGAAATGAAAACGTCCAGAAAACGGGTTTCTCGAAATTAGATAAAAATTTTTATAAAAAAGGAGACCGTATGCCTGCTGCACTCTTGTCCGTATTCGACAAAACGAATTTGATTTCGTTCGCCACCGAGCTTGCCAAATTAAATTGGACTCTGCTCGCATCGGGCGGCACGGCGAAAGCGCTGCGCGATGCCAATCTGCCGGTGACGGAAGTTGCCGATTACACCGGCTCGCCCGAAATCCTGGGTGGGCGCGTCAAGACGCTGCATCCTGCAATTCACGGCGGTATTCTCGCGCGTGCTACCGAAGACGACGACACCGATCTCGCGCGCATTCATGCGCAACGAATCGACCTGGTGGCGGTGAATCTATATCCATTTCAGCAAACGATCGCCAAGCCGAATGTGACGCTCGCCGATGCGATTGAAAATATCGATATTGGTGGCGTGGCGTTGATTCGCGCGGCGGCGAAAAATATGGAGCGCGTGACGCTCGTTTGCGATCCGATGGATTACGACGCGGTGCTTGCCGAAATCAAATCGAATGGGCAAACGTCGGCAGAAACACGGCGGCGACTCGCGGTCAAGGGGTTCGCACACACAGCCGAGTACGATTCGGCGATTCGGAATTATCTCGCGGGGTCGGATGCACTCACCATCACCGCGTATCCCGTGCAAACGTTGCGTTACGGCGAGAATCCACATCAAAAGGCAACGCTCTATTCGTACGTCCAAGGCGCAGGTCCACTGGGCGGAGAAATTTTGCAGGGCAAGGAACTTTCGTACAATAACTTGCTCGACCTCGATGCAGCATGGCGCGCGGTGTTATCGTTTTCCGCGCCGACGATTTGCATCGTCAAACACTTGTCGCCGTGCGGCATTGCGAGTGTGCCAACGCTTCAAGCCGCATTCGAACTTGCGCTCGCGTCCGATCCGGTGTCAGCATTCGGCGGCGTCATCGCCTCGAATCGTGAGTTCGATGCAGAGACCGCCAACTCGCTCGGCGATCTCTTTGTCGAATGTATCGCCGCGCCTGGGTTTACGTCGGATGCGCGCGAGAAATTGGTAAAGCGGAAGAATTGTCGCTTGGTGTCGATGCCGAATCTCGCCATCGATCCCCCAACCGAAATGCGCAGCGTGACGCGTGGGCTGTTGCGCCAGGACATCGATCAAGGTGATCCCGCGAACACGGAATGGCAAGTGGTCAGCCAGCGCGCGCCAACATCGACAGAAATGGAATCGTTGCGTTTTGCCATGGCGGCATGTACGCACGTCAAATCGAATGCGATTGTGTTTGCGAGCGGCACGGCGACGGTTGGTATCGGCGGTGGTCAGCCCAATCGCGTGGATAGCGCGCGCATCGCCGCAACGCGCGCCGGCGAAAAATCCAAAGGCGCGGTGATGGCATCGGACGCGTTCTTCCCATTCCCCGATTCCGTGGAGGTTGCCGCACAAGCCGGCATCACGGCGATTGTTGCGCCCGGCGGCTCAGTGCGCGACGCGGACGCGATTGCCGTTGCGAATGCGAACAACATGGCGATGGTGTTCACGGGGGTAAGGCACTTCCGTCACTAGGAACAAATCCTGGTATAATTTATTTGCGGAGGCAACATGCCAACAATCAGCCGCTTTTACGGAATACAAATCCGAATGTTCTTCGACGACAAGCATGGTCCACACTTTCATGCAAACTATGGCGAATTTCGAGCGCAGATTTCGATTGCGGATGGCAAGATTCTAGCGGGTGATTTGCCGCCACGCGCCAAAAAACTTGTGCAGGAGTGGCGGCTATTGCATCGCCGTGAGCTATTGGACAATTGGAAGCGTGCTCGACGCCAAGAATCGCTCGTCGATATTGAAGGATTAAGCTAGAAGGAGAAAACCGATGGTTGATTTGGTACGGGGAAAATATCCAGCAGTTCCAGCGTTAACGAATGTGCAAGTTATAACTGGGTTTACAATCCGTGTTACCTTCGCCGACGGTGTTGAACGTGAGATTGATCTTGATTCACACATGTTCGGTCCGGTATTTGAACCAATCCGCCGCGACCCTAAAATGTTTGCCTCTGTACGTGTAGATGATGAAAGCGATACAATTTGCTGGCCCAATGGCGCAGACATTGCGCCAGAGACGTTGTACTATGAGGGCGAGCCGCCTTGGGTAAAAGACCAACGGCGCACGCATTCATCGCGAAAAAAGTCAACACGCCGAGTTATGCGCCCACGCGCTCAAAAGCGCAAGTTGCGGACAAAACGCCTGGAACAAAAAGCGTAAAAAGAAAACGAATGTCATTAGAATCGTATATCCGCGCGCTGCCCAAAGTCGAATTGCACGTTCACCTCGAAGGATCGATTCGCCCGGAAACATTGCTGAAACTGGCGGAGCGTAATCACGTCGCGTTGCCGGCGAGCGATGTTGCTGGCTTGCATCGTTGGTACACGTTCGTCGATTTTCCCCATTTTATCGAAATCTACATCGCCATTGCGTCCTGCCTAAAAACGCCGGACGATATTGAACTCATCGCGCGCGAATTCTTGATTGGGCAAGCGGCGCAGAACATTCGCCACAGCGAAGTGACGTACACCGCGTTCACGCAATATCGGCGCGGCGGCATTTCGTTCCGCGATCAATTGGACGCGATCAACCGCGCACGTCGTTGGGCGGAACGTGAACTCGGCGTGACCATGTTGCTGATAATTGATATTGCTCGCGAAGTGTCGGTTGAGGAAGGCGCAATCACCGCCGATTGGGCGATCAGCGCACGGAACGATGGCGTTGCTGCTTTGGGGTTGGCGGGTTGGGAAAATGCCAATCCCGCATCAAAATTTCGCGAGGCATTTGAGCGCGCCCGCGCGGCGGGCTTGAACAGTGTGGTTCATGCCGGCGAAACCGACGGAGCCGCCAGCATCTGGAGCGCGATTCGGGACCTGGGTGCGCAGCGCATTGGGCATGGTTTGCGGTGTCTACAAGACCCAGGCTTGGTGGCGTACCTGCGCGAAAATCAAATCCCGCTTGAAGTGTGTCCGACGAGTAACGTGTGCCTTGGCGTCGCCCCCAGTTTTGCCGAGCATCCGTTCCCGCGTTTGCTAGATGCTGGATTGTACGTCACACTCAACTCAGACGACCCGCCGATGTTTAATACGACCTTGACCGAAGAGTATCTCAAGGTCGCCGAGCATTTTCATTTCGACGCCGAACAGTTGGAACGTTTGTCGGTGAATGCGGTGCGCGCGTCGTTGCTGCCTGCCACTCAGCGTGCGGCGATGGAATCGTCGTTCAAAAGCGATTTTGCGCGTTTGCGTGCAGAGCATTTGGCGTGACAGGGTTGCCGTCGGCAACAACATTGCGATGGTGTTTACGGACGTGAGGCACTTGGACATTAGACCGTGATGCGTGATGCGTGTTACGTGGACGGAAGAATTGTAATCCGCGAATCTCGCGGATTCAGAGCAGTTGGCGGAAAGAGGTTACTTATGACTTGTAATTTTTCTGCAAACTATGTGCTGAGTTCTTACGTGGCAACTGAGGATATGCTCTCCGAATTTCTTCAGTTCGTCCCCTTTGACGGCAATTCGAAGGTTTGGTCATCCAAGCTTGTTACCATTCTTTTAGAAGCGTGTAGTCAGCTTGGGTCACTATGGGAATATCAAGCCAGAAAATCTCCCTATGTGCGGAAGCGTGACTTGAACATAAAGGATTATTTTACTTACTTTGGCGCAAACGTAGCTCCCAAATGGCTTGTATTTTGGGGTGAAGAATCAGAGCAGATTTTTCCTTTCGATGAATGGCGTAACAAAGTGAGTTACACAGAGCAGACCTACATGGAATTAGAATGGTGGAAGACTTACAATAATTTGAAACACGACCGTATTGCCTACAGATTCGAAGCTACGTTGGAGAAAGCGATTAGAGCACTTGCAGGTCTATATTTGGCAATCTTGAGATGCGAGGAATGTCGAGAGGCGTCTGTTTATACGTGGATGCATCACAATGACCATCCTTACCCTGCGTATCTCGATGACGAATCATCTTCTGGTACTGCGGTGTGTGTCACTGTAGAGACAAAGCTTTTCACGTACGCCCCTTATTGGGGTAGACAACCTATTCCGCCAAAAGCAATTTGGGGTGGTGGCAACATTAGGTTTCGGAACTGGCTCGAACGTGAATCTGCGATTCAGCACAAAATGCCATAGGGGATTTGTGCCAACTATGAAAATCAAAGGACGGAGATCGCCTCCGCCCTTTTTAGTTCTCTGTGATTCGTAGTATTGCCTCCCGCAATCGTGGCAATAAATCCCCAGCAACAACTCCCGCTTTGCCAATCTCTTTCTCCGCAATTTCTCCTGCGACTCCATGCAAGTATCCGCCAGCGACGGCGGCTTCAAATGGTGCAAGCTTCTGCGCGAGCATGGCGACAATTGTTCCCGCAAGCACATCGCCGGTGCCAGCCGTTGCGAGTGCGGGCGTTGCAAATGGCAGCAGCGTCGTCCTCCCATCGGACGATGCAACCACCGTGAACGCGCCTTTCAACACGACGACTTGCTGCCATTGCGCCGCGAATCGCTTGACGACATTCGCGCGGTCGGCTTGAATCTCCGCGCGCGGTAATCCCGTGAGCGTTGCCATCTCGCCGGGATGCGGTGTGAGTATTATGCTGTTCGGTTTCAAGGTTTTCCACCACTCGCCAGACTGGGACAACGCATACAGCGCATCCGCGTCAATCACCATCGGCGGTAGTTCCTTCAGTTCCTTTATTTCCGTGAATTGCGTTGCAAAGCCGACTTGTGGTTTTCTTTTTGTGTCCAGTCCCAGCAATTGCTGCACAAATTCTACTGTTTTGGGATCGCGACCGAAACCACAGCCAATCAGCAATGCATCATAGTCGGTCAAGTGGTTACCCAAGACTCTGACGGCATCGGGAACGAGCGCACCCAGGTCGTCAGGCAGAACGACGAACGTCGTCTCATGTGATGTGCTGGCTACCATGGGGTAAATGGTACGGGCGAGTGCGAGCGTGACCAAGCCAGCTCCCGCGTGCGTTGCGGCTGTCCCTGCCAAGTACGCCGCGCCGACATAGTTCGCCGAGCCGACACACAACATCGCTTTGCCAAACGTTCCCTTGTGCGAATCACGTGCGCGCACCGGCAACATCGTTGCAACTTCGCGCGCGGTTGCAGCATCCGGTAACGACGCATCTGCCCATTCCTCTTTGATGCCGATATCGACGACGACAAGTTCGCCCACTGCATTCGCACCGGGAAACGCGAGTTGTCCAGTTTTCGGAAATGCAAATGTTATAGTGAGGTCAGCGTTCAGCGCGGCAGGATCGAGTGCGCCGGTGTCGGGATTCAAGCCGGAGGGCAGATCGATAGCGATAATCGAAGGAACTGAAGGAAATAACGGAAATGAGGGAACGAGTTGAGTTGGTTGGTGGGTGAGTTGGTTTGCCAGTTGGTTTTTGATCGTGGTTAACAAATCTTTGAGGGGACCTTCAATCGGTCGGGTGACGCCGGTGCCGAGCAATGCATCGACGATAAGGTCACAGTCGTTCACTAGTTGCTTGAGCGTTTTAAATTCGGGATCATTTTCCGTGCGTGTTACAGGTAGCTTGCGTTCCATGCACAATCGATAATTGTCATCGTCGTTACGTGCCACACGTTTCCAAAAGTACAGCGAAACGTTCGCCCCTGCGTCGTGCAAATAGCGCGCGCAGACGAGACCATCGCCGCCATTGTTCCCAGGACCGACAAGCACCAGTACGCGCTGGTTCGCTCCCCACCGTTTGACGATGGCATCGGCGACCGCTTTGCCTGCGCGCTCCATCATCATCGTGTATGTGTTGCCACTAGCGTCGGCTCGTTTTTCCATCTCGCGCATTTGATCGGCGGTAAGTAGTTTCATCAAATCGCTCCTGAGCATAGACCGTGTTGCGTGGTGCGTGTTCCGTCCTCACGTATCATGCATTACGAATCACGTTTTGCGTTTTATTCTTTCCCATGCCTCGCGCACTTGGTTCACGCGTGCCTCGGTTGCGGTGTGCTCGGCATAATGCACATCGACGTACGCTTCGGTGATGGTGTGAATGTCGTCTTTCTCTTCGTTCCAATGTTGCGCTAGACGCGGTTCCAATTCGTACGGTGTCTCGGCAACTTGGCGCAAAACACCAGCATTCGCAGCGTGGGCGACGAGAGTGGCATAGATGCGCCGAATCGTTTCGGCTGACAAATTGCGCTTGCGGGGGCGTGCTTTCGATTTCTTTTTTGGGTCGTCGCGTGAGCGCGCATCAGAGTCATCACTAATCGATTCGCGGACGTACTGCTCGTTCTCGATTTTTTGCATTCGACGATTTAATGATTGTGCCAGCCAATAGCCAACGCCCAGAACGACCGCGACCATAAATATAGTTTTTAGAATTGTGATGACGGTTGCGTCGATTGGAACAGCGCGATTCGCCGCCATGTTCTTTATGAAATCGCCTAGCCCTGTTTCTTCCAAACCCTGCACGATTTGTCCAAAACTTTCCAAGAAAGGTCGAATGAGATGGACAAGCCAATCAAGCAAGTAGCCGAATGGAACGGCGGCTAACACGATAAGGATGCCTAGCAGCCATCCAAGTGGCGCAAAGAGCATCAGTATCGCCTGGGCGGTAGCGAGCGTGAAAATTTGCAGTACGCCCAATCCTATAAAAAGCACGAGCGCAATAGCGGCGAGAAATGTAACTGCCCAACGCGTCGAGTAGTTCCAATCGCCGCTCATCTCTTCGATGCGAGCCAGCGCGATGGAAAGCAGTGAGAGGAAGAAGTAAATAAAGATCCAAAGTTCAAATTCATTGTCTTTTGCGATGCCTCGAAAAAATGCCGACGCAAGAAAAAGTCCTGCGAAAATGACGATACCCAATCGAAACTGAAAACCGATGAACCACAATGTCAACGGTCGCTGTGCAAATCCCAACCCGCGAATAAAAACATAGATCACGCTGAGACTGACGATATGTTCGACGGCAAAGCCATGTGTAAGCGATAGCAGTCCCGACACAAAGCGCGGCAGCCACGTCACATCGTACCAATTCAAGTTGGGATAGATTTCAGCGCGCGCGACGGCGATGACGGTGATGAATGCGATGACGACAGCCGAGATTTGCAAAAAGATCCACGCGCGCTTGGAACGTGGCAACGTACGTCCAACGATCAGCGCAAGCCAGTAGGCGATAAAGAATGGCAGTGGCGTGAGCGGCTGCGCTGATCGTGTCAGCTCTGAAAGAAAAACGACAATGGTGAACACCCAGCATGTTTCCATCGCGGCTAGCAAAGCGATGCGCAACTCCTTGCGGAAGTTCAAAGTTCCAAGCTTAAAGTTAAAAGGTGTTTGACTCGGCATCACTTTTTCCTTTTAACCTTGGACTTTGCTTGTCTGACGACAATGCCTTCCAAATCGCTTTCATTCGGCGTCCAATTTTCGTCCAGCGAAATCAACGCCATGCGCCGACCGGCGCGACGCAGGCGGATCATTTCCGCGAGCAACGAATCGGTGACGACGCCCGTAATCACGACGAGTGTTGCGCCCCACGCAAGGTTGACCGTTTCATGCTGCATCAGCCTTTCAATCGGCGTGGTGACGAACGCTGTGATCGCGGCGAGTGCTTCGAGAATATGACGCAGATGATCGGGGGCGCGGCTGGGTAAAATTTTCAAACGCTGATCAGACTCGGGCCATGTTCCATTGGCAATCAATCCGACCGCGTATTTGTGTTCCGCGCCAAAATAGGCAATCGATGCGGCGAGACTGATGACGCGTTCGAGCAATTCGGGATCGGTGCCTTGCCAGGCGTATTTAAATGTCGCCACATTGATGAACAAGACCCATTGATACGAAATCGTCGGGTCGTAGACTTTGACCTGTAAATTGCCGCGTCGTGCTGTGGCGCGCCAGTGAATGTGCTTGGGTGCATCATCGTGGCGATAATCACGCACGCCGCGCGGTCGCGTTGGATCAGCAAAAATTGGCACGCGCGATTTGGCATCGCCGAGCGGGTCTTTGGGCGGCAAATCCCAATCTTCCATCGAGGTGATGCGTGGATAAACGATCAAGCGATCGGTGTGCGGATTGACCCAGGTACGTTCGAACAAACCGAAGAGATCGCCCGATTTGATTTGCGCCGGACCCAGGATGTAAAAGCCGCGTTGATTGCACGGAATGCGATAATTCCAGCGGGCGCGTTCAAATCCGCCAAGTGCGGCACGCTGCGAAAGAAATCCGCTCGAGGGACTGTACGACGGCGCAAGTGGTTTCTTCTCGGGGGTAAGCGCGCTAGGAAAGCGATCGTCGATCTTGATCCAAGCAAGCGGGAGCAGCTTGCGATTGTTGACGCGCGTTGCGAGTTCGACGGTCTCGCCGACAAAAACGCGCTGCTCGCTGAGGGTGCGTTCGTAGCTCACGCGCCACAACGCCACGCGATTCCACGCCCACGCGACGGGAATCACGGTAACGAGCAGCGCGGCGAGGACGATCATTGCATTCGATTGGATTGCCGCGCCGATAATAATCATCAGAGCAGCAAAGCGAAGCCAGGAGTCGTTAAACATCAGTCAACAGTCAACAGTCGCCAGTAACCAGTATTCAGTATTCGGTGTTCAGTAATCAGTGGGGTACGGCGAACATCTGGATACTGGATACTGAAAACTGATTACTGATCATTGTTCTACTGGTACCGGCACTGAATCGATTACTTCTTTTACAATCTGCTTGGCGTTGCGTCCACGCAGGCGCGTTTGCGCGCTAATGATGAGGCGATGTGTGAGGATGAATGGCGCAAGATATTTCACATCATCAGGCAAAACAAAATCGCGACCTTTGAGCGCGGCGTACGCTTGTGCGGCGTGATAGAGGTATAGCGAGCCGCGCGGGCTTGCGCCTAGCTCGACGGATTCATGCGAGCGCGTTGCCCGCACGATGGCAATGACGTAATCGCGGATGCTGCTTTCGACGCGAACGGTGCGAACCACGCGCTGCATTTCCAAAATCGTTGGTTCGTCGATGACGGATTGCAAATGCTCCAATGGTTCATCACGCTCAAAGCGAAGCAGGATCGTATTCTCTTCTGCGGCGCTGGGATAACCTAATTCGAGTTTGATAAAAAATCGATCCACTTGAGCTTCAGGCAAAGGAAAAGTTCCTTCGAGTTCGATTGGATTTTGCGTGGCAAGGACGAGGAAGGGACGCGGCAACAACTTGGTCGAGCCATCGACGGTGATCTGGCGTTCTTGCATCGCTTCGAGCAGAGCGGATTGTGTGCGCGGCGTTGCACGATTGATCTCATCGGCGAGGACGATTTGCGCCATGAGCGGTCCCGCGCGATATTCAAATTCTTGCGTCTTTTGATTGTAGACCGCAAGACCCGTCACATCGCTGGGAAGAAGATCGGGGGTGAATTGAATTCGGCGAAACGAACAACCGAGTGAGCGGGCGAGTGCTTTGGCGAGCGTTGTCTTACCGATGCCTGGGACATCCTCAAACAGAATATGTCCTTCGCAGAACAAGGCGACGAGCGCGAGATCGACGGTGTTGTTCTTGCCGACTATAACCTTGTTCATGTTTTCGCGAATTTGGTTTGCAGTGGTTTGAATGTCCGAAATCGATGCAGTCATGCCAACTTCCTTGGTGGATTTATGTTGGAATTCTACCATACAATCGGTAATCGCACTAGTGATTCCTTATGCTATAATCCTCATGAGAAAAACAATGACAAATTCCAAGGTATTGCCATTGCATTTCTATTTGGGTCTCGCCCTCATCGCCGTTTTCTGGTTTGCGTCGTGGACGCATCTCGGCGTGTTAGGCGAGTACTCGTTCTTTCCGCTTTGGCTGGGTTACGTCCTCACCGTCGATGGGTTGGTCGGGTGGCGCAAGGGTTCATCCTTGTTGTTGCGCTCGCCGCGCGATTTCGTTTTGCTCTTTGTTCTCAGTGCACCGATTTGGTGGATTTTCGAAGGACTGAATAATTTCGTTTTGAACTGGCACTATGTTATTCCCGCTGATTATTCTGTCGGACAAGTGATCGTCGAATCGACCATTTGTTTTTCGACGGTGATTCCCGCGGTGTTTGAAACCGCCGCGCTCGTTTCGACGTATCATTTTGTAAATCGATTGCGTACGTCGAAACGTTTTCAGTTGTCGGAACGATTTCTCTGGACGCTCATGTTCGCGGGTGCATTCGGATTTGCGGCTCTTGTGCTAGCACCGCGTTACGCCTTTCCGCTCACATGGATTTGGCTGGTGCTGATTCTCGATCCGCTCAATCATTTACGCGGACGGGTGTCGCTTATTGAACAAGCTGCCAACGGCGATTACCGCATGATCGGTGCCCTAACCTTTGGCGTCTTGGTCTGCGGTTTCTTTTGGGAAATGTGGAATTTCTTCGCGTTCCCCAAGTGGTACTATACCGTGCCATTTTTCGATTGGCTGCGCATTTTCCAGATGCCACTCTTGGGTTTTCTAGGGTATATACCGTTTGCATGGGAACTGTATGCCTTGTATCACTTTGCATGGGGAATCGCCCATCGTCCGACGGACGCGCTCATAGACATAGAGCCGTGACTTTTGACAATCATCTCCATTGCTTTTATAATGTTTCGTACACGAACGGAATTCAAGCGTAAAGGAGGTGGTCGTTTTAAGGAAGACTCTCCACCCGTTATTTTGACGAGGAGGAAACCTCTGCACGCCGAATTCGCGTATCGCAGTTCACTCCCCGCCGAACCCCGGCTTGATTTCCTCTGCGCGCGTTTTCTTCTATTTTTCCTCACTCGATCCTGGTGGAGGTCTCGCATATCTTTTGCATCGACAATGTAGTCAAGCCCGTAAATCTCAGGAGGAGATGAAGATGAAAAAAGTAATTCTCGCACTAGCAGTGCTTGCTGTGCTGTTCGTATTTGCGGCGTGCGCGCCTGCACCGACCGCAGTCCCGCCGACTGCGGCTCCGACTGCTGTTCCGCCAACGGCGGTGCCAAAACCGACGGATGCGCCTAAACCGACGGATGCACCCAAGCCAACAGATGCGCCCAAGCCCACTGTTGCGCCGACAGCCGTTCCACCGACGGTTGCACCGACAGCCGTCCCCGTTTCCAAGGGTGCATTGGTTGACGAAGTTGTGTTCTTTGAAGAGCCAGATAGCGCCAAAGCCGTTAGCATGAACGAATCTGGCGACATGAACATTTTTGGTAACACCCTCACAGACCCAAAACTTTTCCAGACCGTCAAGAATTCCAAGAACCTGTCCTATGCCGCAAACTACGGCGGCACCCGTGAATTGACCTTCAATCCCTACGGTCCCACGTTCAAAGACGGTCGTCTCAATCCGTTCTACGTCCCCGCTATGCGCGAAGCGATGAACTGGATCATCGATCGCAATTACATCGCCAAAGAAATTTATGGCGGCTTGGCAATCCCAATGACAGTTGCCATCAACCCCATCTTCCCCGATTACGCCAAGATTGCCGACACGGCCAAGGCATTGGAAATCAAGTACGCGTACGATCCCAAGAAAGCCAAAGCCGTGTTTGATGCCGAAATGCCAAAACTTGGCGCAACACTTGTTAGCGGCAAATGGACGTATCAAGGCAAGCCCGTCACAGTCGTCATGATCATCCGCTCGGAAGATGAACGCAAAGTGTACGGCGACTATGTCGGCAAGCAATTGGAAGACATTGGTTTCACCATCGATCGCCAGTACAAGAATGCTGGCGAAGCTTCGCCGTTATGGCTCTCCGCGGATCCCGCCGATGGCAAGTCGATGATCTACACCGGCGGTTGGATCGCTACCGTGGTTAACCGCGATTGGGCGGTAAACTTTGATTATTATTACACACCCCGCGGCCGCAGTGATGCCTTGTGGCAAGCGTACAAACCTGCCAAAGAATTCGATGAAGTCGCCGATCAATTGGCGCGCGGCAGGTTCAAAGATTCGAAAGAACGTTTGACCTTGATGGCCAAAGCCGCGACCCTTTCGATGCAAGATTCGTCGCGCGTGTGGGTTGTAAACACACTCGCGTACACCCCACGCCAAAATAGCTTCCTCGTCTCAAGCGATTTGGCAGGTGGGATTACCGGTTCCCAGCTCTGGCCCTACACCGCTCAAGTGGCCGGAAAGACCGGTGGTCAAATCAAATGGGGCTCGCCCCAACTGTTGACTGCACCCTGGAACAATGTCAATGGCACGAACTGGATCTTTGATTCGACGATTATCCGCGCAACCCAGGATAACGCTGTCCTCGCCGATCCGTACACGGGTCTCTACTGGCCCCAGCGCGTAGAGAACGCCGAAGTAACCGTCTTGGAGGGTTCGCCCGTTCAAAAGACGTTGGATTGGGTCACGCTCAAGACAGCCGCTACCATCGAAGTTCCAAAAGATGCATGGGCGGATTGGGATGCCGCGAATCAAAAGTTCATTACCGCAGGTGAACGATTCACGCAAACCGCAACGGCCAAGACCAAGACGGTCATCAACTTTGACAAGAACTTGTTCAAGACCAAGTGGCATGACGGCTCGACGTTCTCACTCGCCGATGCGATGCTGGGCTTTATCATGACCTTCGATCAAGCCAAGCCCGAAAGCCCGTACTATGACGAAGCGACCGTGCCGGCGTTCAAGACGTTTTTGCCGACCTTCAAGGGCTTGCGCATTTTGAGCAAAGACCCGCTCTCGGTCGAAATCTACAGCGACATCCTGTACCTCGATGCCGAAGCGATTGTCAATGCTCGCTATGCCTACATCTACCCGGTTTACTTCCGCGGTGTTGCGCCCTGGCATGAACTCTCGCTGGGTCTGCAAGCGGAAGGCGCAAAAGAACTTGCTTTCTCGTCTGGCAAGTCCACCAAGTTGAAAGTCGAATGGACAAACTACATCGCAGGTCCATCGCTCAAGATTCTTGAAAAGTACTTGACCTCGTCTTCGACCAAGGCGTTCATCCCATTTGATAAGGTCTTGTCGCAGTACGTCACCGCTGATGAAGCCGCGACGCGCTTCAAGAACTTGTCGGCGTTCTACAAACAGTATGGTCATTTCTGGGTTGGTAATGGTCCGTTCTTCCTCGCGTCCGTCAAACCGACCGAAAAGATCATCACCATCCGCAAGTTCGCCGATTTCGCCGATCCTTCTAATAAATGGGCACGCTTTGCCGAACCGCAGTTGGCAACCGTTGCGATTACTGGACCCAACCGCGTGACCATTGGTCAAGCCGCGGAGTACACGGTCAACGTCACTTTCAAAGACAAACCGTACGCCGCGAAGGATGTTGACTTTGTCAAAATCCTGGTCGTCGATGCGAACAGCAGCGTTGCCGTTTCGGTCGATGCAAAATCGGTCAAGGATGGTCAGTGGACAGTTACGCTGACTCCGGACCAAACCAGCAAATTGGCAGCTGGCTCCAACCAACTCACCGCGATTGTTTCTTCTAAGGTGGTTGCGATCCCAGCAGCCGAATCGTTGACGTTTGTAACGCTCAAGTAGTTTGTGATCAAACCTGACAGGTCTGTTGTGTGAGACCTGTCAGGTTTCTCAAAACCATCCGGGTCGTTGTGAGGAGTTGATTCCTTGCTCCCCTACGACCCTTTCCTTATAACCGTAGCATAGCCGCGTATCGGTGTTACCTCCGAGAGGCTATCCTACATGATGGGTCTAGTCCAAGAAAGAGAGCGCTCTATGGCAACCGAGGTTCTGACTTCAAAAGGACTGTCTCAACCGAAAACCGGCTTTAAAATTCCTGATACGCTAACGCGAGTCATTCGCTATGTACTTTATCGCGGCGTGGCTTTGCTGGCGACGGTGGTGATCGGCGTTTATCTTACCGTCCTCATCGCCAACATGGGCGGATACCTGGACACCATTCGTATTGCGCAAATTCAGGAAATCGCCGGGGCTGCCGTGCTCAATGATCCCACGTTGCGTGCGCTGCCGCCGACGGAACTGCGTCAGCGCATCGATGAGCAAGTCGCGCTCGAAAAGCAGCGTCTGAATTTGGACCAACCCTTTTACATTCGCAGCATCAATTATCTGACGGACGCGCTCACGCTCAACCTGGGACGCGCTGAACTCATGACGAGCGATAGCGGCTCGCGCCAAGTGCGCTTGATCTTGGTCGAACGAATGCCCGCGACGTTATTGCTTTCGGCAACTTCGAACCTGTTTCTCTTTTTTGCGGCGCTCTTTGTCGCGCTCTTTTTATCACGGCGCTATGGGACCTTTTTAGATCGATTGGTGATTGCACTTGCGCCAACGTCAGCCGTCCCCGCGTGGTTCTATGGTATTTTCCTCATCCTCTTCTTTGCTTCGATCGCGCATGTCTTGCCCTTCGGTGGTATGGTCGATGCGCCCGTGCCTGAAACAACCGCGGGCTATATTGGCAGCTTGCTCAAGCACATGATCTTGCCGGTGAGCGCGCTCATCATCCACTCGATCTTTATTTCGATCTACAACTGGCGCACCTTTTTCTTGATCTATTCGAGCGAAGACTATGTCGAAATGGCAAAAGCCAAAGGTCTCTCCGCGCGCACGATCGAACGCCGCTACATTCTCCGCCCCACGCTGCCAACCATCGTTACGCAATTCGCGTTCACGCTAATCTATCTCTGGCAAGGTGCCATCATTTTGGAAACGGTCTTTGCTTGGCCCGGCTTGGGTCGCTTGCTTTATCAAGCGATTAGCAGCTTTGACGTGCCAGTGATCGTTGGCAATGTGGTGCTGATCGCGTACCTTTTGGTCGCATCGGTCTTTTTGCTGGATATTGTTTACGCGTTGCTCGATCCGCGCGTCAAAGTGGGCGGGGAGGCACGCGCATGAAAGGCATGCTCAGTTTTATCCGAGAGCTTTCGCGTTATCGTTCGGCGATGTTCGGGGGCGTGATTATTATAGGATTGATCGTGCTGGCGCTCTACACGGTGATCACTATTCCTTACGATTATGCAATGCAACTCTGGCGCGGCGGCGAAGAAGTGTGGGGCGACAATCCGCGCAACGGTTTGCCGGAATGGGCGAACCTGTTCATGGGCAATAATCTTGCGCCCACCATCGTTCTGAATAGTCAGACGAACAGTACTGTGATCAAAAAAGCGCAAGACGTCTCCGCCGATATGCGGACGGCTGACTTGTCCATGCCGTTCGAATACAATTCCAACGGCTTTCCAACCGAAGTCAACATTTTCTTTACCGCCAAGTACGATAAAAAGAAACCCCAAGCCACTGTCCTTTGGAAGACTCCCGACGGCAGAGAAATTCAACTTGCCGATATGACCGTGGGCAGCAACGATCGCTTTGCCATCTCCATCGATCAGAAATTGACGCGCAAGTTCAACGATGTCAATCCAGAAATTGCCCTGTTTGCTAAACCCGGCACAGCAGGCAAGAATTCGACGCCCGAAGTTTTGAGGGGCAAATACGAACTCGTGATCCAAGGTCTGACGTTTGAAAAAGATTCCACGCTGGATGCGAAACTCGTCGCTTACGGCCAAGTCGCTGGCGTCGCCGGAACCGATCACAAACGACGCGATATTATGCTCGCGCTCTTGTGGGGCACGCCCGTCGCCTTAGCGTTTGGTTTTCTCGCGGCAGTCGGCACAACGTTAGTAACCTTTTCCATCGCGGCGGTCGGTTCGTGGTTCGGTGGCTGGGTCGATGCGCTCATTCAACGACTCACGGAAATCAACTCGGTGCTGCCGTTCCTTCCGATTCTCATCCTGATCGGCACATTCTACTCACGCAATATTTGGACCGTTCTCGGCGTCGTAATTCTCCTGGGTATTTTCAGTCTTTCGATCAAGACATATCGTTCGATGTTTCTCCAAGTCAAAGAGATGCCGTACATCGAAGCGGCACGGACGTATGGCGCGAGCAACTTCCGCATCGTCTTCCAGTACATGATGCCGAAAATTGCGCCGGTGTTGATTCCATCGTTCGTAACCCAAATTCCCTCATTTGTCTTTCTCGAAGCGTCGCTCGCCGTGCTGGGTCTGGGGGATCCGTTGTTGCCGACCTGGGGTAAATTGTTGAACGATGCGTACACCAACGGCGCGCTCTATAAAGGTTATTACTACTGGGTCATCGAACCGGCTTTGCTGTTGATGTTAACCGGCCTTGGCTTTGCCACCGTTGGTTTTGCGCTCGACCGAATTTTCAACCCGCGTTTGAGGGAGATGCTTTAATGACTAACGGTTTGTTGCGAGTTGAACAACTGCGTCTCCATTTTCGCGCGGCGAAAGGCGTCGTCCAAGCTGTGGACGATGTGACATTTGAGTTAAAACGAAACGAAGCGATTGTCGTTTTGGGCGAATCGGGTTGCGGCAAGACATCGCTCGCCAAAGCCATCTTGCGACTCTTGCCGCGCAATGTCCAAAGTTACTCCGGCAAAGTTTGGCTGAATGATCAGAACATCATGGAGTTGGACGACGAGAGTTATCGTAAAGAGATTCGCTGGATCAAAATGTCGATGGTGCCGCAAGCGGCGATGAATTCGTTGAATCCCGTCGTCAAAGTGGGCGAGCAAGTTGCCGAGCCAACCGTCGCGCACTACGGCTTGAAGAAAGAAGCGCTCGATCAAGCGCGCACGGTTTTCCAACGCGTCGGCGTCCCCGTCGATTTTATGAATCGCTATGCGTTCGAGTTGAGCGGCGGCATGCGGCAGCGCGTCGCGATTGCGATGGCGTTGGTCACGAGTCCCGATGTGATTTTGCTCGATGAACCCACATCGGCGCTCGACGTGTTGACGCAGGCGAACATCATGAACGTGCTCAAGCGCATCAAGCAAGAAACCGAAACGAGCTACATTCTCATCACGCACGATATCGCCACGTCGAGTGAGCTTGCGGATCGCGTCGCAGCAATGTACGCCGGGCAGATCGTCGAACTGAGCGACGCGGCGAATTTCTTTACCGTGCCGCTGCATCCCTATTCGCAAAAACTGATGGCGAGCGTACCCACGTTACGCCAAACTAAAAAACTAGAATTCATTCCGGGGCAACCGCCGAGTCTCATCAATCCGCCGAAAGGTTGTCGCTTTGCCGCGCGCTGCCCATCTAAATTTGAAAAATGCAAAGACGAACCGCCGCTCAAGGATATGGGCGATGGACGGCGGGTCAAGTGTTGGTTGTATTGAACTAGACGTTGGAAATTGGATGTTGGAATTTAGAATTCAGATGGCGATTATTTCCAACCTCGAACCTCCAACTGCTAACTTTCAATCTATTGAGGCATAAAGAGCTTATGAGCGTAGATGTGAATATAGCGAAAAATGGCAACGGGAAACTTTTACAAGTGCGCGGGTTGTGTACTTGGTTTGAATTGCGGCGTTGGGGCTTTGGTCATGCCGGTTTTGTTCATGCGGTCGACGATGTCAGTTTTGAACTAGGGCAAGGTGAAGCGGTCGCGTTCGTTGGCGAAAGCGGGTGTGGTAAAAGCTCGCTGGCTAAAACGATTCTGGGCATTCACAAGCCAACCAAAGGCGAAGTGGTTTTTGAGGGCAAGTCCCTGCACCTGTACGAAGGCAAAGAACTGCAACGCTATCGTTCCCAGGTCGGCTACGTCCAACAAGACCCGTACGGCGCATTGCCGCCGTTTATGAACGTGCAACGCATACTCGAAGAACCGCTCATCATCAACAAAATCGGAACGGAAGAGGAACGCCTCAAGCGGATTAAGGATGCGTTGAGCGAAGTCAAAATGGAACCGGTGGAAGATTTTCTGCCCAAGTATCCGCACATGCTCAGCGGTGGTCAGCAACAGCGTGTCGTCGTCGCGCGCTCCATGATTCTCCGTCCCAAGTTGATCGTCGCAGACGAACCCGTGTCCATGCTCGATGCGTCCGTGCGCGTCGAAATATTGATGTTGCTCCGGGCGTTGCAGCACAATCACAACCTTGCCGTGAGCTATATCACGCACGATCTTTCGACCGTGCGCTATTTTTCCGAACGCATCTTTGTGATGTATGCCGGCAAGATCATCGAAAAAGCGCCGGTGGATGAATTGTTGCGCTGTCCGATGCATCCGTACACGCTCGCGCTCCTTGCCGCGATTCCTGATCCCGATGCGCACAATGCGACCGTGTTCAAAGAAGTTCCACCCGGCGAACCGCCCAGCTTGGTGCATCCACCGGCGGGCTGCCGCTTCCATCCACGTTGCGACAAGATGATCAAAGGCGTCTGTGATGTGGAGGTCCCGCCGGAGTTTGAACCCGATCCGAAACATTTCGTGCAATGCTGGCTCTATTCGCCCGACCGCGTGCAACAAACCCGTGCGGCTGCGGCACAAGCTGCCTAGTGGTTGCTCGATCATGATTCGTCCGGGTCCGGTCCAACTCATGCTTTTGGGTTTTGTTTTGCTCGTGTTGGGCATCGTCTTGCCGTTCTTGATGATTTTAAAAGTTCTCGAATCAACTTTATTCCTGGGTTTTGTCTCTTATCTCGTTTCGTTTGGCGGCTTGGTTATTGGATTCATTGGTGTGCTCAACTATGGTCAGAGTAGGGGGCGCGACAGAGATTGATCTAGCCCACCCTTCATCGGGTGGGCTTTTTTTTGCTAACTATTGTCGATGCAAAATTCGTTTGATTCCAAAATCGTTGTTGTCTCTTTCGTTTGCCTTTTTGCGCGTTAAGCATTATATTCGCGCTGCTTTAGCGAAATCGATTTGGAGAGATAGAATGCGCAGGGGATTGATCGTTTTGATGTTGTTCGTTATCTTTGGAGGGTTGATGGCTTGTGCTCCCGTGACCGCTCCAACCGTTGCACCCGCCGAGACGGAAGTTGTTCAGACGGTGATTGCCGTTGCAACTCGTCCGCCCACGCCAGCAGCCACACGCGCGCCGAGTGCATTGCCGACGAATCCTGCCGCGAACGCGAAGCGAGGCGGCGATTTTGTCGAAGCGGTTAGCGCGGATGCGGCAAGTTTTCACATTTATCAAACGACTGATCCTGCCTCGCGCACTTTTCAGGACAAGGTGTACGCCACCGGCTTGTGGCTCCGCGATCCCAAAACGTTGCAGCCGATTCCGGGCATGGCGCAGTCATGGACAGTTTCCAACGATGGACGTGTCTATACATTCAATTTGCGTCAAGATATAAAATGGAGCGATGGCACGCTGCTGACGGCTTATGATTTCGAGTGGACATTCATGCAGGCGAATAACGCCGCGAATAAATATCCGTACATCACCATGTTCCAGAACCTGGCATCGTACACGGCGAAGGATGATTACGTGCTTGAGGTGACGCTCAAGCAAGCCGAATGCGTTGGCATGACAACGGTCGATGCCATCACGCCGCTGCCTAAGCACATTTGGAGCAAGTATCCTTGGAACGATCCGACGAAGAATCCAGAGATCATGAATCCCACCGTCGTCTCAGGTTCATACAAATTGAAGGAATGGAAGCAGGGCGATCATGCGACGTTCGTCCGCAACGATTCTTATTATCGCGGTGCGCCCAATTTCGATTCGTACATGCTGCGCGTCGTGTCGAACTCGGCGACGCAACTGGCGATGCTCAAAGCCGGTCAGCTTGATATGGCTCCGGTGAGTGTGACCGATTATGCGGATGCGAAAAAATTGGATATGCTGAAAGAATTCGCGTGGGATCCGGCGATGCCGGAATGGGACTATATCGGTTTCAACTTGCGTCGCCCATTGCTCAAAGACGTCGAAGTGCGGCATGCGCTGTCGTACGCCATTCCACGCCAAACCATCGCCGATAAAATTCTCAACGGTCTTGCCAAACCGACGTTCTCCACATTCGCGCCATCGACCTGGGTGTTCAATCCTGATGTGCCACACTACGACTACAATATCGAAACAGCCAAGGCAACGCTGCGCCAAGCCGGTTACAAATTGGACGCCAGCGGCAAGCTGCTCGACAATACCGGCAAGCCGTGGCCCAAATTGAAAATCGTTTATAACATGGGAAACAAACAGCGCGAGCAAATTGCGACGACGACGCAGAACGAACTCAAGAAACTTGGGATCGATTCCGAAGTATCGACCATCGAATTCCAAGCATATTTGGATTTTCTGCATCGCGCGCCATTCGATTATGATTTGTACGTGCTTGGCTGGCGCAACGCCTTCGATCCGTATTTTACGCATCAGATTTGGAGTGAGGCGAACATTCCAACGCTCAATGCAGGTGGATACGTCAACAAAGATTTGGAAAAGCTATTCGAGCAATCCAATCGCCCGCCGTGCGACGATCAATCGCGGAAAAAAGTTTTCCAGCAAATTCAGAAAACGGTTTCGACCGATTCGCCGTACGTTTTCTTGATGTATCGCACCGGCTATGCGTTTCTCAACAAGCGCATCACACCCAACGATCCAACGGCACTGGGGATTTCGTATTTTCCAGAGCAGTGGTACATCAACAAGTGATTTGACATTTCGAGCGAAGCGAGAAATCTCTCTCTTGATTAGAGATTTCTCCTCGCTGCGCTCGTCGAAATGACACACTAATAAGCCAATGGCAATAATCGATTTATCTATCTCGCTTGACGACGTCACCTTTGCGTTTCTCGACGTGGAGACGACGGGACTCTCGCCGCAGTATGGCGACCGCGTCTGTGAAATTGCCGTCGTGCGTTCGCGCACCGATCTGATTCAGGCGACGTACGCCACGCTTGTCAATCCCGAACGCAGGATTTCGCCGGGCGCGTCAGCCGTCAACGGTCTGCGGGATGAAGACGTACGCGATGCGCCGTGCTTTGCAAAAATCGTCGATATGCTCGGCGAAATGTTTCGCGATGCCGTCATCGTCTGCCACAACGCGCCATTCGACTTGGGCTTTTTGTCGAGCGAGATGCTGCGAGCGGGACACGCTTTCCATGCGCCGACGACCCTCGACACACTCGCTCTCGCGCGGACGAATTATCGCTTTCGCTCGAACAGCTTGTCGAATATCGCACGCGTGTTACAGATTCCAACGCCGGATGCGCACCGTGCGCTCGGCGACGTGATGACGACGCGCGCTGTGCTGAATCGATTCATCGAGGATTTTTGGAAAACAGGACGACGTACTCTTGGGGAATTATTAGAATTGCAGGGAGGCGATGCGTTCGTCGCGACGACACCGAATGTTGAACCGCTGCCGACCGAAATTGCCGAAGCGTTGTCGAGCGGCAAGCGATTGTTTTTGATATACGTCGATGCGCACGGAGAAAAATCGGAACGCTGGGTGACGCCGCACAAAATTGTAGGAGCCGAGGATACGTTGGCGCTCATCGCTCATTGTCACCTGCGCGACGAGCGCCGTCAGTTTCGATTAGATCGAATCGTCAAGATGGAAGTTGAAAGCCAGTAATCAGTATTCCGTGTTCGGTATTCAGAAAGACATTTCTTGAGATTGAATACTGAAAACTGATCACTGAATACTGGCGACTGACGACTGGCGACTGGCGACGTACTCACGCGCGCGCTCTACCTCCACTTGCCACACGGTTTGCGAAATGTACGGCTTGAAGCCAAGTTCGTGATTGATCTTGAGCATTGGCGCGTTGGAATCGGCGTTGCCGGTGCGGATGAATTTAGCTTGAGGACGCTCGCGCAATATCTTGTCGAGCATGGCCGCTTTGAGCCAGCGTCCCAGTCCATAGTTGCGATACTCAGGCAAAACGCCGGTCCCCGCTTGATTTAAAATCTCCGGACGACTGGGATTCAAAAATATTTCGGTGAATCCCACGAATTTGCCCGTTTTCTTTTCGCGCACGTACATCGTCCACAGTTCTCTGCCTCTAGCGACGGTCGTGCGCACACGTTCGCGCATTTGCTCCACCGTGAAATTGAAATCTTCGATGTCCAGATCATCGTGTGGCGCAGTATTCATCACGCGAAACAGTTGTGCGATCTCCTCGATGTTTTCTTCGGGATATGCGCCATCCCAAAATCCCAACTCAAAACCTGAGGCGCGTTCCTGCGCGCGCGCTTGCCATTCATGCACCAATTCGTGATTCAGTTCAGCAATGGCGAGTTGATTGGTGTGTGTTTCCATCCCGCGTTTTGCGCCGAGTCGTCGCATGAATGCTTCGCCTGCGGGAATACGTTCGTTCGTGTTGGCGATGAACAAGCGACGATTCGCGCGTTGCGCGGTCTCAGTTGTGAGCGCGAGCAAGCGGCGTGCGATACCTTGGCGGCGATAGTCGGGCAGCACCTGGATATCCAATTCGCCAATATGCTGATTCGTTTCGGTGAGCATGAACACGACCACGCCAACGCCGACGGCGGACGAATCAGTTGTGTTCCACACGACCCAGGCATTCACATCGACGAACGATGGAATGTTTTGATACTCGCGAATCTGTTCGTCGAGCGAAATCGGCGGATCGTCTGGCAAACGCTCGGCTTGCATCCGATTGTTGAACACATTGGCCGCGCGATATTCTTCGGTCGTAGCGTGCTTGATGTCGATGGCTCTAATTTCAAAACTTGGGTTCATGTGACTCCTTGATGGTTGGCAAGTTGGAAACTTGCCCTACTATAATTCTCGAATCTCGCGAAAGGTCATGCCGTAGAGTGATGCAACTGCACACAGAACGCCGCCCGCCACAAACATGATCGCCGAGCCGACCAGGTCGGTGATGCCGCCGGCGATGGCGAGCGAAATGGGCATCATGCCCATGGAGATCATCGACATGAGACCAAAGATGCGTCCGCGATATTCGTCCGCGATCATGCCTTGCAGCATGGCACTCAGCATTGTGTTCACAATGCCATTGGCGAAACCTATCACGAGAGATAATACGCACGAGATGACAAAGATCGGTACCAGTCCGACCATCGCAAAGAGTACGCCTTGCAACGTGGTCAGCAAAAAGACAATAATGCCGCGATGCGCGCGCGGTGGTCGCACACCCACTGCAATGCTGCCAGCAACCATGCCAACGCCAAACGCCGACATGATGAAACCAAAACTTTCGGATCCTAGATCGAGAACATTTTTGACGAAGATGGGCAAGATCACACTGACGGGTGCAAGTGCGAAATTGAGTACCATTGCCAGAAATATGATGACGACCAGCGCGCGAAAGCCGAACAGATAGCGAAAGCCATCTTTGAGTTCATGCACGAACGAACCGTTGGTCTTGCGGGTGCCGTTCAAATGAGCGGGCAGTTGCATCAGGAGCAACGCCAGTACGCCAACGCCAAACGAGAATGCGTTAAAGAACGATACGCCGGCAATGCCGATAGCTGGGATCGCGATGAGCACGCCCGCAATCGCAGGACCGATGATTTGCGATCCTTGTTGCGTCAACATCGAGAGCGAGTTTGCGGCAATCAATTCATCTTGCGCGACCAAATTGGGGATCAGCGCCGACATGGCCGGGTAGAAGAACGCGCTAACGATGCCAAAGATGATCGACAAGATGTAGACGTGGATCAATTGAATTTGATCCGTCGCGACGAGAAGCGCAAATGCAAGCATCACTATACCACGAAGTACGTCTGATAGGAGCATCAATATTCGGCGATCATAGCGGTCCACCGACACGCCGCCGATCAATTGAAAGGCGAGCCGCGGCAGTTGAGTCAGAATAACCGTAGTGCCCATCGCGAGCGCAGAGCCAGTCAATTGCAAGACGAGCCACATCATCGCGACGTTGAACAACGCATCGCCGATTTGCGAAATGGCTTGACCACTCCACAGCAATGCGAAATTTCGAACGCGCAGAACTGAGAGCAGATTGGGACGCGCCATCGCGTTTGAAGCAACAGCACTCATCGATTAATCTCCTATGCTGAATTCACGTGCTGGTTTGTCATTGCCCACGCGATCCATTTCACGAATCGCCGGGTTGATGATCAGACTCAACGTCGTTACGAGATAACACGCGCCCATGGCAAGTACGGTCCATTGTATCCCGATTTGTTCAATCGAAAAACCGACGAGCAACATGCCTAGTGGTATCGCGAGATATGCGCCCGCCGTCATCGTGCCGAAAACACGACCGCGCATGTTCGCCGGAATGCGTTCGTACTCGATGGTTGCCATGATTGGGTTGATCGGTCCCGCCGCCAAGCCGGTAATAAACCATGCGACCAGAAGAATTGGGAATGAAGGAGCAAAAGCAAGAACCCAAAACCGCAAACCCATGATGATGAATAAACTGATAAAAGTTATGCGCTTGGGCAAGCGGTGTCCAATCGCTCCAAAGACAATTGCGCCGAGGAGCGATCCGCCACCTAGCGCAGCGAAGAACAATCCCAAGTCAACCGCGCTCCCCGATGCTTCTTTGACATAGACGGGCATAATCACGCTGCCGCTTGGCGAATCAAGAAAGTTGGTCACCATCACGGTTAAGGTCAGGGCGAGAATGAGTCCATCGCGTCGAATAAACCACAGCCCATCGGTCAGTTCGGCAAGATAGCTCTCTGATTTTTTCTCGCTGGTTGCATGAGCTAAACGTGGAATAAACGCGGCGACAATTAACGCCGACGCGAGAAAAGTTGCCGCATCGATCCAAAGTACAATGGTGCTGCCGAATACGGTGATTAGGATTCCCGCGAGCGGTGCGCCAATCATGCGTGAGCCACGTTCGATGCCTTGAATCGTCGCGGCCGCGCGTTCGAGTCGCATGTTGGCAAGCTTTGCCAAATCTGGAACGAGCGCTGCGCGTGCAGTGTTGCCGGGCGCATCGAGCAGATTGCCGATAAAGACGAGCAGCAACAATTGCCAAAACGCCAGCCCAAAGAATTGATAGAGCAGGGGAATCAGCGCAATCGCGACGCCGCTCGTGAGGTCGGCGCTGATGCTCGCGCGCTTGAACCCCAATCGATCCACGAGACTGCCGCCGAAAAACGCAGCGACGACAATCGGCAGAACCGTAAAGAATCCGGTGATGCCGGTCTGTGTAGCACTGCCCGTTGTCTGCAATACGAACCAAGGAATCGCAACCACCGCAAGGACATTACCGGTCAACGAGATGGCGTTAGCGGCAAACAGAGCGAATATCGGTAGACGTTGGCGCATGGCGGTTTCTGCCATCGCAGCGCTCATTAAATCTCCGGAAATTGTAGAGCAAGTTTCTGACTTGCTGGGCAATTTGGAAAGTTACTCTACATTAAAATTATTGCGGCGGGATTTGTTTTCCCGCCGCAAGTTTTCTACCAGTCGCGTCGCTCGTGTCTATCTCTCAATAATCACGACATCGTGTGCGCTGATGTAATCACGACATCGTGTGCACTTTAAAAGCCAATCGTAATCACGACATCGTGTGCGATTTGACCATACTTCCCTGTAACAGGAGGAAGTATGGAACCCGATACGAGCG
>JACRMI010000052.1 GCA_016215025.1 Chloroflexota bacterium | reverse complement strand
TTCACGTCGGTTAAAGTGCACCTGAAACTGTGCGAGAAATTCTGCCAGTTCGGGCATCGGTTCAGTCGGGGCTTGAGGAATACGCTTGGTTTTCTCCATGCCCCAAGATTACTCAAAATTCAATTAAATGACAAAGTAGTATTAAACAAGAATCGCTCCTCGTCTACGGCGCTAGCTTGGTGCTGATGCTGACGACGAGCGCAGCATACCATCTCATCCAAGGTTCGCCTCGGCGCATAAAATTTCTGCGCAAGCTCGATCACTCAGCCATCTTTATTCTTATCGCCGGCACGTATACGCCAGTGTGCGCCAATCTGCTATCGGGCTTTTGGCAGTGGGGAATGCTTGCCGTTGTTTGGCTGCTCGCCGTAATCGGAACCATTTCGAAAACATTTCTCATCAACACGCCGCGCTGGTTCACCGCGACGGTGTATCTCATCATGGGCTGGCTGGGTGTGCTGGGCGTTGGGGAAATCCTAGTCGCGCTCCCCGTCGGTGCGATCATTTTGCTCTTGTTGGGCGGACTCGCGTTTACATTCGGCGCAATAGTTTACATCACCAAGACGATGAATTTTTTCCCTGGCGTGTTCGGCTTTCACGAAGTCTGGCACATCTTTGTCATCGTCGGTTGTCTCTGCCATTTTATTCTGATGGCGGTCTATGTCGCACCCGTCTTGCCTGTATGAGAAAACAACATGTCCATCTTGATGAAACGTTACACTCCAAGCATTTTGTTGATCGGTGACTTGATCGCCCTGCTCGTTTTCGTTCTCGTCGGTGAACGCCAGCACGAACTCAACCAGACCAATTTTATAACCACCGCGCTGCCGTTCGTCGTTTTGTGGATCATCGCCGGGCTGTTGCTTGGCGCATTCCCTCAAACCGCTGCCGTTAACGCGCGCACCATTTTCGGCGCAGCCATCAATGCCTGGCTCATCGTTGCGCCGTTCGGCATTTTTGCGCGCGCGCTGCTACTGCAAAGCGCAGTCATTCCCGTCTCGTTCTTCGCAGCAGCGGCTGGCTTTAGCGGTCTCTTCATCCTCGCATGGCGGCTCATCTTCTTTGGACTCTGGCGATTCATCGCTCGCCGTGAGCCACAAAAACAAACCATATGACCGCATCACACGATATTCGTCCGATCACCGCCGCAGAAACGCGACCGCTCCGCCACGCCATTCTTCGCCCGGATCAAGCGATAGAGGAATGTGTTTATCCAACCGACGATGCGCCCGACACGTTGCACGCTGGCGCATTCTTGGATAGCAAATTTGTCGGCATTGCGTCCGTCGCACGTGAACAATTTCCCGACGAACCACATTTGAACGCATGGCGATTGCGCGGCATGGCGACAGTGGCTGAAGTACGCCGCATGGGTTATGGCGCGGCGTTGGTGCGCGCGTGCATCGCGCATGTGGCGGCGCAGAGTGGCAACTTGCTCTGGTGCAACGGTCGAACATCGGCGCGAGAGTTTTACGAGACGTTGGGATTTCGCACGCACGGCGACGAGTATGAATCACCAGCGGGTACTGGGCCGCATCACATTTTTCGGCGCGAGGTATCGCCGGAGGAAAAATGAAAACACCTGACAGGTTTTCAAAGACCTGTCAGGTGTTTTCATTCTATCATGGCAGCTTGGGCAGCGCGCGACTTGGTCTGTCTCCGAACGTCGGCAGCTTGGGCGGATTCGCTTCGAGCAAGCGCAAGATTTCTTCAATGGCTCGCTCCAACTGCGCATCGTATCCGCGTGCGTAATCTTGCGGCGTGTTGTCCACTTCGATATCGGGGTCAGTCCCATAATTCTCGACGCCCCAGCCGACATCCTTGAACCAAAACGAAAATTCTGGCTGCGTCGTAATCGTTCCATCGACCAAGGTGTGGCGGGGCCAAATGCCAATCACCCCACCCCACGTTCGCTTGCCGAGCAAGGGACCGAGTTGCATCAATTTGAACCCGTGCGAAAAAATATCGCCGTCCGATCCCGCTTGCTCGTTCGTCAACGCGACCATGGGACCTAGAATCGACTGCGGCGGATATGGCGCAACCATTTGTCCCCAGCGCGATTGCTCGTACGCCAAGCGCCGCCGCGCCAGCTTTTCGAGAATCAACGGCGAAACGTTGCCGCCGCCGTTAAAGCGCACATCCACGATCAAACCCTCGCGGTCCACTTCGGCGAGATAGCCACGATGAAATTCTGCATAACCGTGAGATCCCATGTCGGGAATGTGAACGTAGCCGACGCGTCCATTCGTCGCCGCGTGAACACGCTGACGATTGCGCTCCACCCATTCGCGATAATGCGTAGGCGTATCATTGTGCAACGCTTTGATCGTGACAATGCGCGCTGGTTCATCGCCATGTTGCACCATCAACGCGACTTGCTCGCGCGCCAAATTGACGAGCGCCATGGCCGGCGATAACGCGCGATTTAACTTGCGACCGTTGATGGCGATAATTCGATCACCGACCTGCACATTGATGCCCGCACCATTAAGCGGCGAGTCATGCTCCTCGTCCCAATGATCGCCTTGCGCAATGCGCGTAATTTTCCACGATTCCGTCGCCGCATCGTACCCAAACTCCGCACCGAGAAACCCTAGCGAATAATCCGGGCTGCGGCGATAATCCCCGCCGAGTTCGTACGCGTGCGACGTGCCTAACTCGCCCTGCATCTCCCACATCAAATCGGAAAACTCGGAACGACTCGCCACGCGATCCACAAGCGGCAGATAGCGTTCGTAGACAGCCAGCCAATCGATTTTCGACATATCGGGCGTCCAGAAATGATCGCGTTGTAGCCGCCACGCCTCGCGAAACATTTGCCGCCATTCGTCCCCAGGATTCACGGCAAGATTGATGCGCCCCAAATCGAGCCAACCCGTCTTACGGCTTGGCGAAGAACCGGAAGAATCGATCTTGTCGCCGGCTTTGATCACGCGCAACCGATTGCCCGAACGATACATCAGCATCGACACATCACGCGACACGTCAAAATCGCTGATGCCTGAAACAATTTCCTCTTCGCGCTGATCGTCAAACGTGTAGACCATCAGCGAACCCTTGGACGGCGGCTCGATCTTTGCCCAATCCGAATCCAGCGTGCCTTCGACCGGGAAACACGAATACGTAACCTTGCCATCTTTCAAGCCGCGAATGCGACCGAACAAACCTTCGTCAACTGGAAACGCGACGATGCGCGATGTAATCCCATCGAGATCGATTTGCAGTGGCTTTGGTTCGTCTTTCTCTTTTTCTTTTTCGTTTGATTTTGCTTTTTCCTTCTCTTCCGATTTTTTCTCGTCAACCTTGGGTTTAGGAATAAACGGTGATGGCAAATCTTTTTGCAGCGTGATGAGGAACGGTTTCATCCCACGCGGAAAATTCATATCGAAATGGAGATTGTCGTAGACCGGATCGAAATGCCGGTATGACAAAAAGTAGAGATACTTGCCTTGCGGATCGAACGCAGGCGCAACATCGCGCAGCACTGGCTGGGTGATTTCAATCGATTCGGCTGTTTCGGCGCGCCACAATTTCAACACATCGACTTGGAGCGACGTGGAAACGCTGTACGCCAGCCATGCGCCATCCGGCGACCAATCGAATCCGGATATCGGATGCGAGACACCGCGATCGATCAACTTCAATTCGCGCGTCTCCAAATCGAGCATCATCAATTGCTGGCGATGATTGCTGAACGCGATTTGATCCTTCTTCGGATTCACCGCCACTTCGAGTGGGCGGCCAACGTCCAAGCCATCAAGCCGAATGGGTTCTTGACTCGCATCGGCGCGCAGAATCACAAACAATTCTTCGCCGTCGGCATCCGTCACGGCGACGATTCGTTCGCCATCGTTGAGCCAGTTGGGCAAACGAAAGCGAATACCTGCCACATCGCCGGGCTGAAAAACTGCGCCTTCCCAGTTTGCCATGGTGAACACCTTGCCGCGCGTCGAAACGGCAACGTGTTGCCCTTGCGGATGCAGCGCCGCATCTTCAAGATATTTCGTCGCCGAAACGAATTTGCGATTGCGCTGCGTTTGCGGCGAATGAAATTCGATGGGAATCAAGGCGTTAGAATTGCTAACCGGATCGAAGAGATACAAATCCGCGCCAGCGTGATAGACGATGCGCTTGCCGTCCGTCGCTGCGTTGCGCGCGTACAAGCCCGCGTGCTCGGTGTGGCGGCGCAAATCTTTTCCGTTCGGCAAACACGAATACAAATTGCCGATCCCTTCATGATCGGAAATAAAATAGATGCGCTTGCCAATCCACATCGGCGCAGTGAGATTGCTGGCTAGATTGATCAGCGCATGAAATTCGCCGCTGCCGGTTTCATCGATCCAGATTTGCCCAGCCGTCCCGCCGCGATAGCGTTTCCAGCGCGCGGGGTCGGCGGTATTGCGACCGATAACTGCGCCGCCGTTCGGTCCAAACGAAATTGTTCGCGCCGGACCCAGGTTGATTGATTCGGGCAGATTGCCGTCGGTATCGACCATGTAAAGATGCAAAAGCGCCGCAAATGGCTGTCCCGCGTTATTCGCAAGAATTATTTTGCCATCGCGCCAACCGACGGTTTGGCAGAGCGAGCCGCCCATGAACGTCAAGCGTTTTGCTTGACCGCCTTGCGCGGGCATCAAATAAATTTCAGGCTGCCCTTCTTCGTAACCGACAAACGCAAGCTGGGTACTATCCGGTGAAAGCATCGGTCGCGTGGTCTCACCCAGATTCGACGTAAGACGGCGCGCGATGCCACCGGACGCAGATACCGTCCACAAATCGTCTTCGCAAGCGAACACGATGTTGTCGGCGGCAATGGTTGGAAAGCGATAATATCCTGAAGGCATAGAGAATTCTCCGATTGAGATATGTAGCGCGCGCAGCTTGCTCGCGGTCCTTCGACTTTACTTCGTTCCGCTCAGGAAGCCGCTCGCGCTACGTGGTACAAAAAACCTGCCAGGCGGTGGGGCGAAGCCTGACAGGTTCATTCCAAATCATTTTATCGTCGATTTTTTACTTTACCTGGGTAAATCGGTCTATTCCGAACAGGAACACGCACTGGGACTCGCGGTCGCAAGATTGACAACAGTTCTTCTAGCAAATCGGAAAGTGATGGGGCTGGATGATCATCCGCCGGTTTTCGGCTCGATTTGCGTCGGGACTTGTCGGACATTTATTTCCTCCGTTACACAAATTTTCCCCGACGACAGCGTCGTTATGATTAAAAGTATAATCAGAAAAATAGGTTTGTCAATCAGCCCGCCGGTCTATTTTGGATGTGCGTCACGATTTTTGACGCACACCCGTCTATTTTCCTGCGCTTGACCGAACGGACAGCGCCGACTATAATCGGCGGGCTGTTGTCGCATCCGGCAATTGGAAAGACACTCGACTAGGATGGTGAACAATAAATTCGTCAAATGCTGCACGATTTCGCGAACGTTATGGACCGTGGGCATTGATTGCGGGCGCGTCGGTCGGGATGGGCGCAGAATTCGCGACGCAACTCGCCGCACAAAAATTGAATCTCGTTTTGGTCGCGCGCCGTACTGATGAAATGCAAACGCTTGTCGAAAAACTTACATCGACCTACGCTATTCAAGCACGAACGATTTCGCTCGATTTGTCGCACAGCGATGCGGCGTCCATTTGCGATTGCTATGATGGGGCGCACGATGAGCAGCATGTACTCAAGCAACAATCGTTGAACGCAAAGATTCCTTACCGATGAACAATCCACCTCTGCAATTTGGACTGCTCTGTTTCGTCTCTCTCTTTACGATCATCGATCCTATCGGCGCGCTGCCGGTCTTTGGCTCGATGACGACTGAGTTATCGCATGAGGAATCGCGTCGCGTCGCATTGCGCGCAGCGATCACGGCATGGGTAGTGCTGATTTTTTTCGCGCTGACCGGTCGATTCCTATTCGATTTTTTCGGAATTTCGGTGAACAGTCTGCGCATTGTCGGCGGCGTCATTTTTTTCATCATGGGCTATGAAATGCTGGGAGCGCGTTTGACGCGCACGCGGCTGGATAAACAATCGGTGACGGATTACATCAACGATATTGCGATCACGCCGCTGGGGATTCCGCTCATCGCGGGACCAGGCGCAATCGCGACGGTGATCGTGCTGATGAATGAAACCGGCGGCGAAATGGAAAAGGAAATTGCACTCGTGATCGCGCTTTCCGCGGTTCTGCTGTTGATGTTTTTGTTTTTGATCGGAGCGCGCCAGGTCGTGCGCGTGCTGGGACACAGCGGCAATCAAGTGTTGTTGCGCATCATGGGATTGATCGTCATGGCAATCGCCGTCGAATTTTTCGTTAACGGGCTGCGCCCCATCGTGCAAAGTATGAGATAGTAGGGCAAGTCTCCGACTTGCCAAGCAAGTGAGACCCTTGCTCTACTTTCTCAAGGGAGTATAAAATGGAAAAAGGCAAAGGGTTGGTATTTCCCTGTCGCTTCCCTCTAAAAACCATCGGCAAGAATTATGCCGATTTTGAATCCATCGTGATCAAAATCGTTCGCCGACATGTGCCGGACTTGAGAGACGAAGAAATATCGAGCCGAATGAGCAAGGATGGCAAATATCTTTCTGTGACAACCACGTTTACGGCCGAAAGCCGCGAACAGCTCGATGGTTTGTATTATGAACTCAGCAGTCATGAATATGTGATGATGGTCTTGTAATTCGGCGTTTTTCGAGCCGAAATTTGTCCAATTTTCACTGTTCTTATCGATTGACACTCAGTTTGCAATCAATCGCAAACAAAATCCACAAATCGTTTGACAAACTAAAGTAACTGTGACACACTCTCAGCGCATAACAGAATTGTTGCGCGCACGTCGGAGAATTGGACAAATGGCAGAGAAATTAATCAAGCGCTGGGGCGTCGCTCTCACTACGATCGTACTCACCTTGGCATCCATTGGCGTTGCATCCATCCTCGTTTTTTTGATCGCTGCATTCATGGGAACTAGCGTAAGCCTCCAAAATCTTGCAGCCGCAATCTTGATTCCAGTCTTGTCAGTACCGTTCATCCTCATCTGGACACTCCCCGCGCTTCGAAAACTCCGTACGGTCGAAGACACGGTGCAGCTACTCGCCACCACTGACCCGCTCACGATGGCATTCAATCGCAAACGCTTTGCCGAATTATTAGAGTATGAATTTTCGCGAGCGCAACGGTATGACGAAAAATTTTCCATCCTGCTATTCGATCTCGACAACTTTAGAGCGATTAACGAAACCTTCGGATTCAAAATGGGCGATCAAGTACTTCGGACCGTGAGCAACATCTGCCAAGCTCAAATGCGGCGGTCCGATATGCTGGCGCGCTTGGGGAACGATGAGTTTGCTTGCTTGCTCCCACACACGCTGGAAACTGGCGCGACTGAATTTGCGGAACGCCTGCGCGCGACCGTCGCCGACAGCACAGTCACCATTGGCGAACAGCAAGTGGAATTTACGATTAGTGTGGGCGTCAAGACCGTCGACAAAGAAGCAAGCTCCGATGAGGTCATACGCAGTGGTTTGAAAGCGTTGGATGAAGCGAAGAAAGCAGGAAAAAATCGGATCGCTTCAGCGCCAAGCCTACAACTTCAACACACGTGAATCAAGCGGTTAATGATAATCCAGAAACCAGGTTTCTCCCTTCGGTTAAACCTGGTTTCTTTGTTGGTGGAACATGAAACTGTATTTTTTGCGTCATGGTGAAAGCGAAGCAAACATCCTTGCGGTGATTTCGAATCGCGGCATGGTGCATGGCTTGACGGAGAAAGGACGACACCAAGCCGCCATGCTCGCAGAGGATTTGCGCCATGTAACCGTGAAACAGATTTATTCCAGTCCACTGCTGCGCGCGCAACAGACCGCCGAAATCCTAGCGCACACGCTCGGCGCACCCATCGAAATCACGGATGCGTTGCGCGAATTCGATTGCGGCATCGCCGAAGGTAGAGCCGACGAAGCAGCCTGGGATTTGCATCGCGGAGTTGTCTGCGAATGGTTGGAGAATAAAAACTGGGATGCACGCATCGAGCAAGGCGAGAGCTTTAACGACATGCAAAAGAAATTCGTTCCATTTATTGAACGCGTGATTGAGGAACATGCGCCAGACGACAACCTCGTTTTCGTCATGCATGGCGCAGTAGCTTTTTGCATGTTGCCGCTCGTACTCACCAACGTTGATCGGTCGTTCATCGAGAATCATTGGATCAAAAATGCGCATTACGCATTAACAGAGGTCACACCGAATGGACTCGTCTGTCGCAATTGGTTTGGACTCCTGGTTGAAAACAAATCCTGAATGGTAGATAAAACACAACGACACCCGGACGCAAAGAAAAAATCTTTGTATCTGGGTGTCACTGTGTAAACTTGGTTTTGAATTCTATCGACGACGCAATAAAAGGACGAGCACGCCGAAGAACACCGCGCCGAAAAATGTTCCAATCTGCGCCAAGCGCAACGGCGAAAAGAACGGCTCTTTTGGAACGATTGGTTCTGCGCCCGGTGCGCGCGATGTTTCAGTTTGCACCAAAGCAGCCCGCGTTGGTTGTGGCGTTGCTGTTGGCGGAACTGGTGTCGCGGTTGGCGCAAGAGTCGCCGTTGGTGGAATTGGCGTCGCAGTTGGCACAAACGTTGCTGTCGGTGGAACCGGGGTTGGCGTGCGCGTTGGCGTTGCCGTCCACGTTGACGAGGGAATTGCAGTTCCAGCAATTGCGCTCCCTGTTAATGCCTGGCGCGGTGATGGCGTCACAATTTGTGACTTGGCACTATCCTGAGCCGCATTGGTTGCCAATTCGGCAGCGGTGGTTTGAGCGGCTGATGTTGGAACTGTAGTTGGCTGAAACGCCGGAGCCGGTGGCAACGACGACGCGGCTGACGAAGATGCGGCAGCAGATGACGATGATGCAGCCATACCACCGGATGACTTGGGTGCTTGAGTTGGCATAGGCGCGGCTGTTGGAGCAGCAAATAGCGGCGCGTACATTGTCGGCGTAGGTTGCGGCGCGCTAGCAGCCGCCATCGTTGGTTGGGATTTTTGTTGCGCGACGAATGGTGCGGCAGCTGGCGCAGATGCTGTACTGGGACCGCCAAGCTGCGTAATCAATTCGATACCGATCAACGCGACGAACAATAATGTTGCCGCAGCCGCTGCAAAGCTGGCTAGACCAAAAACCCACGTGGGCTGACGCTTGACCGGAACAGGCAAGACAAATGATCGTCGCGATGTTACGGCAGGCGCTTGCTTCATCAGCGCCACCGTCCATTTCATGGACTCTAGACTTGCGCGGCATTGGCCGCACTCGCCGAGATGTTTATCGAATTGCGCACGCTCAGAAGCCGGAAGCTGACTGTCGATATAATCCGACAATCGCTCTTCGACCCACGCGTGCATGTCTGTAAAAGTTTTACGCCCAAACATATCTATACTCGCTCACTTGATAGACGATATCGCGCGGGTACAAGTTCCACCTGCTTGACGAGAAAATCGCGCATTGCAGCACGCGCGCGGCTCAAACGCGACTTGATCGTGCCGACGTTGGTCCGCATTGCGTGCGCCGCCTCATCGTAATTCAAGCCTTCGATGTCCACCAGCACCAGCACAACACGCTGATCGGGCGGCAACGTCGCCAATCCACGTTGAATCGCTTCGCCGAGTTCTTTTCGTTCGGCCACATCCTCCGGAGTTTCAGGCGCAGCCCGATCCGCACCGGGTGCGGGATTATCGGGATCGAGTAACATCGCATCGAGCGATGTGGTGGGACGGCGTTGCTTAACGCGAAGTTGGTCGTAGCACGAGTTGGTCACAATTCGCAAAAGCCACGCTTTGAAAGAGCCACCGCGATAATCGCGTACGTGTTTGAATGCAGAGATAAACGCATCTTGCGCAGCATCCTCTGCTGCCGCTTGGTCGCCGAGAACGCGATACGCGGTGCGAAAGACCTGCGCTTGATAGGTGCGTACGAGTTGATTGAAAGCGGCAACGTCACTTTTTTGTGCCGCGCGAATTAATGCTTGCTCGTCCATCATTGATTACAAGTTAGCACGTTGATAAATCTTTAATGTTCGATTTTGTTTTTGGGAACACAACTCGAACTGAAAAGAGGTAAATTTGAGACTATCTGCCAAAAAGACACCCACTAGATAACGCGATTAATTTGACTTTAGGTGTTTTTTAACTTATACTTGGGTTCGTAAGCCGAAGTGGCGGAACTGGCAGACGCGCACGACTCAAAATCGTGTGAGCTTACGCTCTTGTGGGTTCGATTCCCTCCTTCGGCACTCTTAGCGGCTCGTTCACGCTACAGTACTAGATTACTTGGAATCATTCATTAATCGATTATAACACCATTCGCGTTCCCAAGCCACTTTTTTTTATCATCCTCAGTTATTCAGCATCATTCAAATGTCTACAGCCAGAACGCCGCTAGTGCCCAAGCAAAATCTTTAAGCACTAGAGCTACACGAGAACGCAGCGAACCCTTTTATCGGGAGTCAAACGGAGACGGACTCATTTTCCAAAATGACGCCACCCCCACCAGCGAGGGACCTCGGACAGAACTCGCGCGCCCGGCTATTATCCTTACGGCATTTTTGAGTGCGATTATTGGTCTCGCGTTAGGACTGACCGTTACCTGGGTTGTGTGGCCCGTCGAATTCAAGAACGCCGACTTGGCTGACCTGCGACAGCCGCTCAAAGAAGATTATGTTCGCATGGCAAGTCAGGCGTACGAAAAAAATGCCAACTTGGAAGCTGCCCAACAGCGGATCCAGACATTGGGGCTAACAAATTCAACGTTGACGTTTGATGACCTCATCCAGCGAGAGAAAAGTTCTAGCACAACTGACACACGAGATGCTTTGATTCATTTGGGACAAGCCCTTGGACTGAAACTGCCTTACACCGCACAACGCCCAGCGCCGGGAGTGCCCACTCCGATTTCAGTCTACATCGTCGCCACACCGGTCCCAACAGTACTTACCTTCCGCCTTGTCGAACATGCGCAGTTGAGCTGCGCCGATGAGCCGGAGACTGCCCACTTGCGAATAATCGTTCGCAATGCCGCCGGACGAGACCTGCCCAATATCGGGATCGAAGTGCGCGGCAATGATACAACCGAAACGATTTACACTGGACTCAAGCCCGAACGAGGCATTGGCTATGCCGATTACGAAGTAACACCGGGTACCTTTTCAGTTCGAATACTTGAAGCCGAAAGCGAGACCATTTCCGATCTAGTCGTAGGTCCGGTTCCAGTCGATTGTCGAACCGATCGCGGCGCAACACCGCGTGGCTGGAAACTCATCTTTCAACAAAAGTAATCTCACATTTACATAGCACGCTGTAGGAATTACCGGAGGTAGCACTTTTGATTCCACAACCCATAGACACCATCCCGCTTTTCCAACGACTCACCGAGGAAGAGCGCCAACTGGTCACCACTCGTCTCAAGCGACGCCAAGCTGCACCCAATGAATTGATCATTTCAGAGGGCCAAGCCGCCAATACGATGTTCATCATCTCATCCGGCTGGGTCAAACTTGAAAGCAATGCCATTCACCAAACGCTCGCAAATCTCAGCGCAGGCAGCTTGATCGGCGAACTTGATATGCTGCAACGGCGCACCTATTCCATGACGGCCCGCGCCGCCGGTACTTCGGATACCCAACTTCTGACCCTCTCTCGCACAGATTTGGAAGACCTCATTAACGAATGCCCCAGCATCGGTTTGAAATTCAGCGCAAACATGGGAATGCGCATCGCATTCCTCGAAAACTATTTGGTACAACACCGCTTGCGCCACATCGATTTGCTGAGCGCGTTGTCGGAGAGCGATCTCCGTGCCATTGCCCAACGACTTGATTTTCGCCATTGCGACCGCAGCCAAGTCATTATCGATGCAGGTCAGGCCGGCGAAGCCGCGTTCTTTGTCGAAGAAGGTCGCGTTCGGCTAATTACCAAGACCAAGGAAGGCGAATCGTTTGAGGATTTGCAAGAAGGCGCAATCTTCGGTCACACGGCCTTACTCACCAGCAAGCCATATACCGCCACCGCCCGCGCCGTCACCGATGTGACATTATGGGTTCTTCCTCGCGCCGCGTACTTGGAATTGCTTCGCGAACATCCATCGGTCAAATTGGCGTTGAGCCGCGCGCTTGCAGAATCGATTAGCGCGAACGACCAAACCGACGCCGTCGAACGAATGCGCCAGCTTCACCTATTTAACGACGTGCCGACGGATGCGCTTTCGGTCTTGACCTCGCGCCTCGTGATGCGCCATTTCCCGGCGAACGAAGTGATCTACGCCGAAGGCACTCCCGGCGACGCCATGTACATCGTTGATTCCGGGCAAGTCCGTCTGATGGACAGCTCAAGCAACATGGCGCGCTTGCTGGAACGAATTCAGCCCGGCGGCGCATTCGGCGAAATGGCATTGCTCACCGGACGCACTCGCGGCGAATGTGCTCGGGCTGCATCCGATTCGACCCTGTGGGTCCTTTACAAGACCGATTTCGACGAGATGCTGGTGCAATATCCCGAAATCAGCTTGTCGCTTTCCCGCGCTTTGAGCGAACGCTTGACCAAACGCGAAAGCGATTTCGTCATCCGTCACATGCGCCGCATTAAACTGTTTGCCGATTTGGCAGGCAGCGAGTTGGACGAAATATCCAAGCGTGTGCATGGCTTGCGCTTCCGCCCCGGCGAAATCGTTTGCTTTGCAGGTCAGCCCTCGCAAACGCTTTACCTGATCGAAAAAGGTCAGATCAAGCGCATGACCACCGGACCAGCGGGCGAGCCAATCATGCTCGATATTCTCGAAGCGGGCGACTCGTTTGGCGATCAAGAGATCGTCCAGAATCAGCCGTACTATGCAACCGCGCAGACCTTAACCGATACGGAATTGTGGACGATTAGCAAGACCGATTTCATGGCGATGATGCAAAGCTATCCGGCACTTTCGCTCACCGTAACCCGCTTGATGGCAGAGCGTCTTTCCCACGCGCAAAATCGCCCGCCCATGCAACCGCGTCCGCGCCCAACCGGCGGAGTTCCGCCGCGTCCTCCTGCCGCGCGACCACCCAGCAACACGCAACAACCTCCGCGCATTCAACGACCGCCGTCGGGTGCGCGCCCAATCAAGTCAGCGACTCCGGTTGCGCCCAAGCCGCAGCAAACTGCGCCAATCGTAACGCCAAAGCAGCAACCACCAGCACCGCCCAAAAAACAAACCTCGATGAATTCCGTTGCGGCTCCAACTGTTGCACCCAAGCCAGCGGCTAAAACGCATTTGCAAGCGCCGCATCTTCAAGCGCCGAAAATGCCGCACCTTCAAGCGCCGCATTTCCAGACTCCTCAGATGCCACATCTGCATGCGCCGGAATTTCATCGTCCTCACAAGCAAGCCGCACCACGCGGCAAGAGCTTCTTCGCCGAATTTGGCGACTGGGCGCATGGACTATCGTTAGGCGCAAAATTGCGCGCCCTCACCCTGGGTTTGCTCGCCACCTGGTTTGTCGTTATCGCCGGTCCCTTTACAACATTTACAGCGGTTAGTTCTGCTGTCGGCGGATTGCAATTGTCCAACGGCACAGAAGCCGTGACAACAACCCAGGCTGATATCGTCGGCAATCCATTTGGTAATAGTCGTAACAAAATCGCGAATGCGGTTCCTACTAACACGCCAATACCGACACGCACACCACAGCCCACCTTCACGCCGAAACCTAAACCGACGTTAGCTCCGGCGACTCGCACGCCAGCGCCTGTTCAAGCGGCTGCCGCGGCGGTGCCGCCAACCGCAGTTATTCCAGCGTTGCCACCTCGCTTCCTAGACCCACGATTGGGAAATGGTCCCCAGGTCTTGCCACACCTGGAAGGCGTTCGCGTCATCGAAGCGCCTGGCGTTGCTCGTGGTCAAAAATTCTGGCGCGTGACTAGCTTGAAGTTTGAAGACATCGCCGAAGCGAATAACGATCACACCATCTACGTCAAAATATTTGACGAAGGCGGCAAGCGCGCTGAAGCCAACATCAAATGGTGGGGCAATGGCAGTGGTGACCAACCGGCGCAAGAACAGAAAAGCGCCAGCGATATTTGCGACTGTAACTATGGTCTGTTTATGTTCGGCGATGGTTATGGCGTCAAGATCGACGACAAATATCCCAGCGACCAGGTTGTTGGAATGATCATGCCAATGAAACGTCACGTCAATTACAAAATCCAATTTCAGTTAACCACGAATCCGTAGTAAGAAACACCTGGTTTCTCAGATAAACCAGGTGTTTTAAGACTCATCACCGGTAGACATCGTCGTCCGATGCCTGCCGGTTTTTTGTTTCGCAGATCAACAACGAATTTGCCCTCGCGCATTTTTTCGACTCGTTCCTTCCTAATTTCCTAGTTGCCTAATCGCCATTTGTCATTTGGAATTTGTCATTTATTCAACTTGTATTATAATTGCGGCAGTTTTTGGGAGAAAATATAATGGGATTTGCTGTCGGCGAAAGCGTTGGACCCTACAAAATAACCGAATACATTGCGCAAGGCGGCATGGCGACCATCTTCAAGGCGTATCAACCCACACTCGACCGATACGTCGCACTCAAAGTCATCCACCCTGCGCTCAAAGAGTATCAATCCTTCGTCGCGCGCCTCAAACGCGAAGCTGCCATCATCGCTAAACTGAATCATCCCAATATTGTCTCGGTCTACGATTTCGGTCAAGCCGATGGACTGCCGTACCTCGTCCTGCAATTTGTCGAAGGCAGAACGCTCAAAGACGTTTTACGCGAAGAGAAATTATCCTCGCAACAAATTCTCAACATCATTCGACCGGTTGCGAATGCGTTATCGTTCGCACACGATCATGGTGTGCTGCACCGCGACGTCAAACCATCGAATATCTTGATCAACGCCGAAGGGCACGTCTATCTCACCGATTTTGGCTTGGCGCGAATTACACAAAGCGGCGAATCTACCCTATCGCAAGATTTGATGGTTGGCTCGCCGCAATATATTTCGCCGGAACAAGCGCGTGGCGAAAATGTCAACGCCAGCACGGATATTTACTCGCTCGGCGTCGTCATGTACGAAATGTTCACTCGGCGGGTTCCGTTCCAAGGTGACACTCCCTACGCGACCATTCTCGCGCACATCGGTAATCCACCGCCACCGCCGCGATCGATCAATCCACAAATTCGCCCGGTCGTCGAGCAGGTATTGCTTAAAGCACTTGCCAAAGAACCCAAGGACCGCTATCGCAGTACGCGCGAAATGTCCAAGGCATTGGAGAATGCGGTCAAGGGTCCGCGTGAAGACGAATTTTTCGCTCCGCCCTTACAAAGTGATCGACTCTCGGTGGCAAATGCGGCTGAACGGATTTCTTCGCAAATCAGTCATGTGACACATGTTCGTCGATTGCCGTGGCAGGTAATCGCTGGCACTGTCGGAGTCTTGCTTCTTCTCTGTCTAGTTGGCAGTTTCTGGATCTTTTCGCAAGCGTCGTTATCTACTTTGCCTGGCGCTACGACGAACGTCGCAAAGGTTGCATCTCCAGCCAAAGCAACCGCAACCGTGAAAATCGCGGTACCGCAACCAACTGTTGCGCCCACATTTACATTGTTACCAACAATTCAGACCACACAAGTGCCGCCGACACCGTTGCCAACAACGCCGGTACCGGCACCGCCTACTGCTATTGCGCCAACGGCAACCGCGCCACGTCCCACGGCGATGGTAACTACTCCGGCCGCGCCTGTCGCGGCGCGCGGCAGAATTGCCTACAGCGTTGGCTCCGGCGACATCGCCGAAAACCATTCGATCTGGCTGGCAAACGCCGATGGCAGCAATCCACAGAAAATCATGGACCTCGCATTGTGGCCCGCCATTTCACCCGACGGTCACATGCTGGCGTACTATCGCATGAAGGACGAAGGCATCTACGTCTCAAATCTCGATGGCAGCAATCCACGTATCGTGACCACCGGTGAAACGTGTTGTGTTCAATGGTCGCGGGACGGCAAGCGCTTGGCATACTTTAACGGCAAATTAAAATTTGGCGGATCAATTTTCGTTGTGAACATCGATGGAACCAACAAGACCGAAATCACGCGCGGTTTTAATCCCTCTTGGTCGCCCGATGGAACCAAGATTGCATACTCGGCTTGCGAAACAAATACCTCGTCGTGCGGCATTCACATCTACGATTTGGTGAACAAAGTCTCCGCAACGATCACACGCGATAACGGACAGAATCCACAGTGGTCGCCGCAGGGAAGCAAAATCGTTTATCAAGCTGGCGCGGGCGGCGGACTCAACGTCTTTGTTGTGAATGCCGATGGAAGCGGACTCAAGCAGCTAACGTCTGGCAAAGGCAATGATGGGCAACCCGCTTGGTCGAGCGATAGCAATTTCATTTTCTGGCGTTCCGATCAAGACGGCAAAGCCTGGGGCATTTTCTCGATGCGCGCGGACGGTTCCGACAAAAAATTGCTGATTAACAATGTGATGCCCGATGCAGAACGATGGGGACGCGAATCGCTGACAGCAGGACCATAAAGTGACAAGTGACGGGTGACGAGAGTTGCCTGTCGTGCTTTTTAATCCCGACTTGACACACTTGATGCAGAGGCAAAGTTATGAGTCCCCGTCGTACTATTCCACAACAGAAAAAAGGTCTGTCGCCGCTAGTGTTTGTTATGGGTGGCATCGTAGTGGTTCTTGTTATCGTTGGCGCTGATTTGTTAAGCAAAGCTCTTCCAACAACATCAAGTTTCTCGGCAAACAGCAGAACCGCAGGCGACCCTAAATCCACAATTTCTTTTACCGAGTTCTCTGATTTTCAGTGACCAGGATGCAGAGCGTTTGCGCTTGGCGCGGAGCGTCAAATCGAGAACAACTATGTCAAAACTGGCAAGCTCACTTTCACCTACAAATACTTGCCCATATTTCCTTCGGGCGAATCGATCTGGGCAGCGCAAGCCGCCGAATGCGCCAACCAACAAGGCAAATTCTGGGAATACCATAATCGACTGTTCCAAGTTTGGACAGGTGAAAATGTCGGAACCTATACCAAGTCCAATTTGAAGCAATATGCCGCCGACCTAAAACTCGATGCGACAACTTTTAATCAATGCCTTGACAGCGATAAAACACTGCCTATTGTTCAAGCGGATATTGCAGAAGCCAATCGATTGGGCATTCATCAAACACCAACCTTCTTGATAAACAGTCGAGTGCTGCAAATTCAATCGCTTGACTATGGACAGTTCTCACGCACATTTGATTCCTTGTTGAAATAATCGTTCACTCACTCGTCACTCTCACATGATTGGCTTGAGGCGCATTTTCGGGTATAATACCTGTGAATGCGCTTTTTTAATTCCCTCAAACAAGAGATACTCACGATGACTTTTCCAACAGGCAACCTGTAAATCATGCCTGATACTTCTCTCTCAACCATCGAACGCACGCGCCGCGATATCGCCGACCTTCGCCGTGGACTGGGCGACCTCTTGGTGTGGCTTGATTCCGAACATCTCGAAATTCCTCACGCCCCCGAGTTGCGCATCCGCGTTTCCAAGCTCGGCGAATTTCTCGAACGTTTACACAACGGACTGGAACAACAAGAAAAAGAGCGCGCCCAACTCGTCGGCTTGTTCCAAGTGAGCCGCGCCGTCAACTCCACGCTCGAACTCAAGCAAGTGTTGAATCGCGCGATGGACATTATCATCCAAGTTACACACGCCGAGCGCGGATTCCTCATGCTCTCCGATCTGAATGGCGACCTCACGTTCCAAGTCGCCCGTAACATGGAACGCTCGACGATCACTAGCCCCACATTTCAAGTCAGCCGATCCATCATCGCGCGCGTCGCTGAGACCGGCGATCCCATCATCACGACAGATGCAACGCTCGATCCACGCTTTTCAGAACAGGACAGCGTTATCAGTTTGAGCTTGCGCTCGATTTTGTGTACGCCGCTCAAATCGCACGATCGCGTCATTGGCGTGGTGTATGTCGATAATCGATTGCGGGCGGGCATGTTTCAGCAAGCCGACCTGGACGCGATGCGCGCGTTCGCCGACCAAGCTGCCATCGCAATTGAAAACGCTCAACTGTTTGAAAGCGTTCAACAAAAAGTCGACGAAATCAGCGCACTTAAAACGTTTCAAGATAATATCTTTGCGAGTATCGCATCGGGCGTCGTCGCGACAGATCTGGACGACCGCATCACCGCATTCAATCGCGCGGCTGAAACTATTTTCGATGTCGCCGCCGACGAATCATTGGGGCAGCCGTACAACCAAATCCTCACCCTGCTCCAATCGACTTCGCTGCCAGGGTTGATCGATCAAGTCAAACAAACGGGGCGCCGCCGCATTGCCGCCGAAATCGAATCCGATTTGCCCAAGCGTGGGACGGTCAATCTGAATTTCAACATCTCATCGCTGAAGGATGCGGGCGGCAATCCACAAGGTATCGCCATCGTAGTGGACGATGTGACCGAAATGCGCCAGCTCGAAGCAACGCGCGAAATGTTGCGGCGCTATGTCGCGCCAGCGGTGGTGGACCGCTTGACGAGCAATCCCAGCTTGCTTAAACTGGGTGGACAGCGTCAAGAGATCACCATTTTATTTGCCGACATTCGCGGCTTTACACGCTTTAGCGAACCGCTGCCGCCCGAAGAACTCGTCGATATTTTGAACGAATATCTTGCCGTCGCCGCCGATGCAATTCTAAAAGAAGAAGGCACGCTCGATAAATTTATGGGCGATGCGGTCATGGCAATTTTCAACGCGCCGCTGCTCCAAGAAGATCATGTGCTGCGCGCGGCGCGGACAGCTCTCGCCATGCGTTCTGCCCTCGCCGAGTTGCACAATCGATTGCCCAAGCAATTGCGCTTGAACTATGGCATCGGCATCCACACAGGCGATGCCGTCGTCGGCAACGTCGGAACCGAACAGCAAATGAATTTCACGGCAATCGGCGATGCGGTCAATCTGGCAAAACGCTTGCAGGAGAATGCTGAAGGCGGACAGATTTTGTTGAGCCGCCAATCGCATCAATGCATTCGCAATGAGATTGTGGCGAAGCGTTTACTACCCGTCCAAGTCAAAGGACGCGTTGCCATCACTGAAATCTGGGAATTGGTTGGGTTGAAAAATGCTTAAAGTCTGCTTTCTAGAAACCTTGACGTTGACACCAAGCTGTACTGCTATCGAAACCCAGGGATCGAATGGATTGAAGAATGTTTGAAGTTTGCTTTCTCGGAACCTCGGCGTCTGCCCCCAGCGTCGAGCGCAATATGACATCGACGATGCTTATTCACGAAGGGCAACGCTTTTTGCTGGATTGCGCCGAAGGCACGCAGCGGCAGATTTTGCAGAGTCGGCTGGGGTTCAAAGACCTTCGCCGAATTTTTCTTACTCATGGACATCTCGATCACATCCTGGGACTGGGCGGCATCGTTTCGACGTTTGGTCGCTGGGAAGCGATCAATCGCATCGAAATTTTCGGCGGACGGTGGGCAATCGACCGTGTGCGCGATTTGATGAAGGTTGTCCTCCGCGGCAAAGAAGTCGAAATCGAGATTGAATTTATCGAGTTGAAAGGCGGCTTTCTCTTCTCCGAAAAAAATCTCGACGTGTATGCGTTCCCGGTGATTCATCGCGGCAGTGGCTGTTTCGGTTTCGTGTTTCAAGAGAAAACCAAGCGACCGTTTTTGGTCGAGCAAGCAGAAGCACTCGGCGTGCCAGTGGGACCTGAACGCAAGCGCCTCGTCGCAGGCGAATCGATTACGCTTGCCGATGGTCGCATCGTTCATCCCGAACAAGTATTGGGCGCGCCGGTACCTGGGACGAAATTTGTTTACGTTGGCGACATTGCACGCACAGACGAAGTGCTTGAACCTGCGCGCGATGCGGACGCATTGGTAATGGAAGCAACCTACACGATGGAAGATGTCGAGACGGCGCGACAGTTTGGTCACATCACCGCCGGTGAATCCGCAACCTGCGCGCGCGATGCCAATGTCAAGCAATTGTATCTCACGCACATTTCGCGGCGCTACTCCGGTTCCGTGATCGCCGCCGAAGCGACGGCAATCTTTCCCAATACGATTGTGGCAAATGATTTGGATAAAGCAGTAGTCAAGCGGGTAGTTGGGTAGTGCAATAGTCCGATAGTTCGGTAGTTGGGTGGTTGGTTAGTGTTGGCATAGTGAAGGAAGTTTGAGTTGGCTATTGAAAAGTGTCCTCAATGTGGCGCAGAATTGCCCGAAGGCGAAGACTGCCGCGCTCGCTTTGATCTATGCCTCGCAAAAGAATTTGCCGACCCAGCTATTTTCGGCGCGGTGCATAATTTATCCGTTCCAGCATACATGCTGCAACACAACGAATATTCGCGCGAAGGTTGGCTAGAGACACGAAAACTGCTAGCCAAATTTGTTTATGAAGGATTGTCGCCGTCTGATGCCAGAAAGCAAAACCGCGAACGTGTCGATAGCGGTAAGCTTAAGTGGAGTTTTACCAAAGGCGAAAAGCTGACGCAAGTCGATGATATTCGCTGGACGCGCACCCTCGCCGATGTGCGACTCGACCCGGCGGAACATTATTGCGCCGACGTAAAACTGTGGGCAGCGAGCATTTTAGCGGATGCGGAAAGTTTGATGCGCGAGTTGGAATCGTAGTCTAGCGCCTCGTGCGCGGCAAAGGGAACCTCTTGTGGAAATATCGCTTCCAGTTCGAATAAAAAGGACCTACGTCCAAACTCTAAAAGCATCGCCAGACCGAGTATTTCCATTGCTTTGTCCAGTCCGCGAAACCGAATGGGCAAAAGGATGGAATCCGCATTTGGTAATAACTTCCTCTGGCTACATTGAACCTAATTGCGTTTTCGTCGTGCCTGACCAGCCACAGGATGCGATTTGGGTCGTCACGCAATGGAATCCGCGTGAGTTTTTTGTCGAATTCATCAAGGTCATTCCCGGATTCACCGTAGGCGAAATCGAAATCCAATTGCGCCAAGGAATGAATGACCAGACGTTTGCTGAGATATCGTATAGTTTCACCGCATTGAGTCAAAAAGGTGTAGAGTTCGTCGAGCAATTCACCGTCGAACGATACGAAACGTTTATGCAAGAATGGGAGTCCGAGCTGAACCATTTTTTGCAAACGGAAGCCAAGTAGCCTTTGACCAAATGAAACAATCCCTTGTCCACATCGCGTTGGTCGTCCGCGATTACGACGAAGCCATAGAGTTTTATACGAAGAAGCTGCACTTTACTCTGGTCGAAGATACTTTTCAACCAGAGCAAAACAAACGCTGGGTCGTCGTTGCTCCACCGGGTTCCGTCGGCACAACGCTACTACTCGCCAAAGCGTCCAAGCCAGAGCAAGAACCTTTTATCGGCAATCAGTCGGGCGGGCGAGTGTTTTTATTTCTCAACACGGACGATTTCTGGCGGGATTATTACGAGATGCTTTCCAACGGCATAAGATTTGTGCGACCGCCGAAAAAAGAATCGTACGGGATGGTCGCGGTTTTTCAAGATTTGTATGGCAACCTCTGGGATTTGCTGCAACTCAACGAGGACCAGCCAATCGTCAGACGTACACTCTGATCGAATATGACATCCACTGAACTCTACCAAAAAGCCAAATCGGTTGTCAATCCGCACAAGCTTTCTGAATTTGCGGAGGCGGGCGGTGTTGGCGCGGCACTTCTTACCGAAAACGGAAATGTGTACGTCGGCGTTTGCATCGACACCGCGTGTTCGATGGGCTTTTGCGCCGAACACGCCGCTGCGGCAGCAATGATCACAGCAGGCGAAAGCCGTGTATCGAAAATGGTGGCGGTCAACTGGGACGGAACAATTCTGCCGCCCTGTGGTCGATGCCGCGAATTCATCAGCCAGCTTCATCCAGAGAATATGAGCACACAAGTCATAGTCGCGGAAAATATCGTCGTCACGCTTAGAGAACTTTTGCCGCACCACTAGCGAGAGTCGAATGAATCGTAAACATCTCCAGTCCATCGACTTTTGGAAGGGCATCACCATCCTTTCGGTATTGAACATCCATTTCCGTATCTATCTCTGGCAAGGACTCGCCACTTCGGTACCGTATCTATTCATTCCATCGCTCATCAAGCAAGGCGTTCCGGGTATCGCCCTTTATGGAATCACGCTCGTGTGGACGGTCGGCGCAACCTTGGGAATCACACTCTGCCATAATCGGATTGAATCATTACTGCTCAGAGGCAAAACAAATCTGCAAGCAGCCAAAGAAATTGCTTGATCCAAGCGCACCCTATCGCTAGACGCATCCCGCTTAGAACTCATGCCGCTTGATTGGCACGCGTGAAAAGGAATCCGTCGTATGCTGAATGAAAAAGAGAAGGCAGAGGAAAAATTTCTGTCCGCAATGTCGCGGTCAAAGGATCTTCATCGAGCGACTTGGATACGTGAAAGATCCTCGAACTGACAGACTGCGTTCCTCGCGTGCATGGAAAACCGGCGATCAATGGGTACTAGCTGCAATCGTATTCCTCTTTTTTGTTGGCGCATCCTGGCAGGTTTTGCCTCCGCTACTCGACACAGTTCTGGCAGGTCAAGACTTGAACTATGGACAAATCGGTATGGGAATATTATTTGTCGTCTTTCCTTTCGCCATTTTGGGCAGCGCTTTTTGGCTGCATGTGTTGGATTCAGGGTTGGAAACGATTTATCTGTCTGAATACAAATGCGAGTCGTGTGGCCATCACTGGCGGGATGAAGAAAGTAGAAAGAAAATAATAACCATTTTGAAAGCGCAAAATATGTTGCGAAAATGATTTGAACCTCACCTCAACGAATCCTTTTACGAATCGAAAATTCGGAGTCACCCATGCCCGAAAAAGACAACAACGAAAAGAAAAACGAAGAAGCCAAGCCCGAACTCAAAGACCAAATCGTCGAGACCAAGCACAGTATCACGCTGGGCGGACAAGAAATCAAATACACCGTCACGACCGGCACCATCGTCTTAAAAGAAGAAGCGGAAAAGAAAGGCGACAAGGCAGGCGAGTCGGAAGGCGAAAAAGCCAAAGCGTCCGTTTTTTTTGTCGCCTATATGCGCGACGAGGTTGCCGACAAGAGCAAGCGCCCGCTCACGTTTTCCTTCAACGGCGGTCCCGGTTCTTCGTCGGTCTGGCTGCACCTCGGCTTGCTGGGTCCGCGTCGCGTGGTGATGACCGACATTGGCGATTTGCCTCCGCCGCCGTACACGCTTGTCGATAACGAATTCTCGTTGCTCGACGTGACCGACTTGGTGTTCATCGATCCTGTCAGCACAGGTTTCAGCCGCGCTGTCGTCGGCGAGAAAGCGAAAGAGTTTCACGGATTCAAAAAAGACATCGAGTCTGTCGGCGATTTCATCCGACTCTTCACCACGCGCATTCAGCGTTGGACCTCACCCAAGTTCTTGATCGGCGAAAGTTATGGCACGACACGCGCTGCCGGTTTATCTGGTTATTTGCAGGAACGACACGGCATGTACTTGAACGGCATCATGCTCGTCTCGTCGATTCTTAACTTTGCGACGGCGCGCTTTGATACAGGCAACGATCTGCCGTACATTTTGTTTCTGCCAACGTACGCTTCCACCGCGTGGTATCACAAGCGACTCGCGCCCGAACTCCAAAATGATCTGCAAGCGACGCTGCGCGAGGTTGAAAATTTTGCGCTGGGAGAGTACGCACTCGCATTATCAAAGGGCGCGGCACTATCCACCGACGAACGCACAACCATCGTCCGAAAACTCGCGCGTTACACCGGTCTATCTGCCGATTACGTCGACCGCGCGAATCTGCGCATCGAAATTCATCGCTTTACGAAAGAGTTGCTGCGCGATGAACGACGCACCGTCGGTCGCTTGGACAGCCGCTTCAAAGGCATCGATCGGGATGCTGTGGGCGAAGTCCACGAATACGATCCCAGCTTGACCAATATCATGGGACCATACACCGCAACGTTCAACGATTATGTGCGTGGCGAATTGAAATTCGAGACCGACCTGCCGTACGAAATCCTCACGCCGCGTGTGCAGCCGTGGAGCTATGGCACTCACGAAAACCAATACGTCAACGTCGCCGAGACGTTACGCGAAGCGATGACGATCAATCCGCATCTTCGAGTCCACATCGCGAACGGCTATTTCGATTTTGCGACGCCGTATTTCGCGACGCAGTACACGTTCAACCATCTGGGACTTGATCCGACGCTGCAGAAAAATATTTCGCTGACGTATTTCGAAGCGGGGCACATGATGTATATTCACCTGCCTTCGCTGGCAAGACTCAAGGATGACCTGGCGAACTTTGTGCGCGGCGCAATTCCAGCTACCCCCGATGACAAACGCCCATGAAAGCGCTATAATCTGACCACAAAATCGTGGTGTCCGCGCGAGTTATTGCAAGTCCGTCGGAAACATGATGAAAAAGTGGAACCGACCGCTGTAATTTCAGTGGTCGGTTTTTATTTTGGAATCCAAGAGGAGGAGAAAACACATGAACCGCTCAAGTCGCTTACGAACGAAAGATGCAATGTGGCTCGCCCTTCTTTTTGCTCAAGGGTTAGCCCTATTCTTACTTTTCCAACCTAGCTTCATCGAAGCATCTGTGAATCACGCCGACGCAACCAACAGCGCATCCGTACGACCGCGAATTAGCAACTTTGTCTTGCTCGGTTGGAACGATTTGGGCATGCACTGCATGAACGAAAATTTCGCTAATCTTGCTGTGCTGCCGCCGTTCAACACGTTGTGGGCGCAAGTCGTTCAACGCGGCTCGCCACCGCAGATCATTACCAACAGCGTCACCGTCGAGTACCGCATTCTCAACAACACTTTTTCAGCGTGCCAAGCCAGCAACTGCAAGAGCAATTTCTGGCAGTACGCACAACCCTTGTTCGGTCTCGCGTCGCCGTTGCCCGACAACATTGGGCTTACCGGAGCAACTTTGTCCGGCACGATGAGTGCCAGCACAAGTCATTTCGTCATCGTCGGCGTACCCGTCACACCTTATCGAGACAATCCATTGCCGTACAATCCATCGAATTGGTACCCTTATCAACAGGCATACATGGTTGCCAAGAGCAGCGGCACGGGAACGGTCTTGATCGATACAACAACGGTTGCTCCGGTCTCGACAGAGATGCGTTGCGATTCTTGTCACGCCGATGGCAAAGACCCTGGCGGCAATACCGGCAATGTCGAAACGAACATTCTCACGCTGCATGATGATGATTCAGGAACATCATTGATGACGCAGCGACCGGTCTTGTGCGCCAAATGCCATGCGTCGAATGCGTTGGGCACGGTCGGCGTGACTGGCGTCAAGAATTTGTCTCTGTCGATGCACGAACACCACGCTGATGCCACGAACGATTGTTACCTGTGTCACCCTGGTCAAGTGACTCGCTGCTTGCGCGATATAATGTGGTCAAAAGGATTGACGTGCATAACTTGTCACGGCAACATGCTTGCCGTCGCCAATCCCAACCGCAATCCCTGGGTGGATTTGCCGCGCTGCGGGGATTGTCACACCACTCAATTCGCCGAGAATGCCAATACACGCTATCGCGATTCGGTGGGACATAGCGGCATGTATTGCGAAGCCTGTCACGGCAGTCCACACGCTATCTTGCCCACGGTTCAAGCCAATGACAATATTCAAAGCATCGCGTATCAAGGTTATCCTGGGGTCATTCGCAATTGTAGCGTTTGTCATGCAACTACGCCGCAGGGAGCAGGACCGCACGGCATCACGGCTCAGCGGAATCTTTTCCTGCCGTTGGTTACAAAATAAAATATCGGGCGATGTCTGCGAGGACATCGCCCGATTTATTTTCGTCAGACGTTCGTAAGACCGAAATGTTGAAACCCGATGCGCCGTTGTTTGCTATAACAGATGAGCGCATCTTCGATGATCGGATAACCCGTTTCGGCAGGTTGAAATTCGCCCACCTCGACATTTTTTCCCTCAAGCTGTTTGTAATCTTGAAAGAATCGCTTGAGCATACTCATGCGATGCGCAGGCATTTCGCCAACCTGTCGATACGTATTGAACGATGGATCATCGACTGCCACCGCGATGATTTTGTAATCCGGCTTGCCCGTGTCGATCATCGACATGATGCCGACACAACGCGCGCGCATGATGGTCAACGGCACCACCGCTTCTTGGCAAAACACCAGCACGTCGAGCGGGTCGCCATCTTCGGCGAGGGTCTGCGGAATAAAGCCATAGTTCGCCGGATAGTACACCGCCGAATAGAGCACCCGGTCCATTTTGAGCAAGCCGCTGTGTTTATCCAATTCGTACTTGACGTTTCCACCGGCAGGAATTTCAATGACCGCATTGAATTCTTGCGGTACGTTTGAGCCAGGAGAGACATCGTGCCAGGGATGAATCATGTTATCACCTTTGAGTTTGATGGAGAGTTTATAGCGTTCGGCGTTTCATCGACCAGACCATACCGAGCAAGCCTAACAAAACCACGGCCATCGAGCCACTGCAAAGTTGAATCGATACCCCAGGATCACTCGGCGCTTGACTAGATTGCGGTACTGCCGACGAAGCCGAAGAATTTTGTGCGACCTGTTGCGGGGTCGCGGTGGGTTTAGCCCCAGCGACTGGCGTCGAATAATCCGTCGAAAGACCGAATGTCGGGAATGCAGTGGGCTGGCTAGCGTTGCGGGTTGGGATCACGCGCGGTTTTGCGCCAATGTCAGCGCGCCACTGATTATCCAAGCTATCCGTATCGACGCCGAGGATTTTGCGCAGAATATCATCGTACGCCCCGCCGACTTTGAACTCTTGCAAAAGCTCCGCCATCTTTTCTTTGCCGTACTTGCGATAGATAAAATCGACCATGCTATAGCTTTGGGCATACGCTAGATTGGCGGCGCTTGAATCAGCGGGAAAGTTTCCACTCAGCGTACGCATCGGCACGAGTGTATCGTTTTGAATCGCGCGCTTGAGCGGAGTTGAGAACTGCGAATCCAACGTACCGGGGATCGTTTCATAGTAGACCGCCAACCCTTCGTCCATCCACCGCGGCATCGAGAGATCGCCAAGCGGGCTGCGAATTTTTTGATGAATGATCTGGTGCGTCAATTCGTGCGTGGTCGCATCCTTGCCCCATTCCAAATTGCTGGGTTCAACGCCGACCACGACGATGCCGTACTCTGGGAAAGCTTGACCACCCGTCCATTCCTGCGCGCCCGCCGAAATTGACTTTTTCAGATCGTCGTTGCTGCCGTAAATGAATATCTGTACCGTTTGATCGACGACGACGCCCGTATCTTTCTCAAGCATCTCTATCGCTTGGTTGGCGCGGTCGAACAATGCTTTGCCGAACGAGTCGCCGCCGCGGTACCAGTAGAGAGCCAGTTTGGAATTGTTCAGTTTTTGCCACTGATGCTGAATATCGTCGACCCGAAATGATTGTTTGTCGGTCGTTAGCTTGTTGCCTTGGTCATCTTGAATATCCCACCAATACTTGCCGGTGGCACCGGGCGGCAGATAAGTGCGAATCAAGTCCCATTCGTATTTGGTTTGCACTTGAGCGCCCGGTGTAAACTCTGGAATCTGGCGTGCGCTCGATGCAACCCCGTCGAGCTGAATGAGCAGAGCGATCTGATTGATTTTACCGGCGCTACTCTGCGTGTCGAGCTGAAAGATCAAGTTCGTTCGGAAATTATTGACGAACTTGGTTGAGTTGACGGTTATAGGATCGGCCGCGGACGCAGGCAATGCCAACGCCGCGAACGCAACCGCGAACAAGAGAAAGATCAATATTCGTTTCATTCTTTACCTCGTTTCAAGTTGCAGGTTTCAGGTCACAGGCTACAGACATCTGCGGCTGGCATCTTGTAACTTGAAACTTGATTTTTCTCAAGCTGGCACGCCCAGTTGATCGACCGGGGTCGCCTTGTACTTGTCGCCTTCTTCGATCAGCATGATCGGAATATCATTCTTGATGGGATATTTTCGTCCACAATCATGACAGACCAACCACGTCTCTTTAATGTAATCGAGTTGACCGGCATTCGGTCCATTCCGGACGCAGGCGGGACAACGCAGAATTTCGAGCAAGTCTTTGCTAACCATGATTCTCCTCCAAAAACATCTTTTGCAAGTTCCCGTATTTCCTTCAGTTCCCTCGTATCCTTGAAGGCACGGAACTAGGGGAACTCGAAGGAACTCCGGGGAATTGTTCCTTATTTTTCTAGGCGCTTGAACAACACGCCTTTCAATCCTTGCAGCTTGATCTGATAATCGATCGTTGTAATGAGCGGCGTCGTCATGATGAGCGCATCTTCGTTGTTATCGCTATAGTAGCGCTTGCGAATGCCGGTTACATCAAAGCCGTACTTGTGATACAACCTTTGCGCGCCCGTATTGCTGACCCGTACTTCGAGCGTGACCCATCGCGCGCCAACCTCTGTCGCACCGTCAATCATCGCAAGCAATAACAACTCGCCGATGCCGCGGCGCCGCCAATCGGCGTGCGTGGCAATCGTGCTGATGTGTGCCTCGTCCACCATGAGCCAAAAACCACCGTACCCCACAAGCGGAACCGTCGGCGACGCTTCGAGCATGCTGATCGCTTTCTCGCGTCCAAGCAAACGCTTGAGCAACGATTGGCGTTCGACTATCGGCGTGACCAACTCTTGCGTTGGCCGCGCGCTGTAGTAATGCGCCATCTCGTTGTAACGCAATTCATAGTCGTACGCGCGAGCCGACCAGGGTGCTGAGAATGCTTCGATCTCAATGTCCATCACCGCCGTCACGTCCTGCGGCGTCATTGTTTCAATGCGATAGATCAAGTTTGAGTAATCCAACATATCCATTTTGCAAAGACCCGTTTTCTCCATACGTCGTCTGTCAATTTTGAGGTCCTGCCGAGAAAACGGGTTTTTAGAAACCTTCTCTCATATTTACGCGCGTGCGCCTTCTACGGACTCATGCGGCATATACATCGGCGCGAGCGATGTCACGTCGTCGGATTCGCCGCGCTGAAAACGCGCCCACGCTAATTCTGCCAAGTATCCCGCACGCCGTACATTCTGCGCTGGCGATGCAATCACCGCTTGGGGAAAAGATTGGGCTAACTGAGTTGTCAACTTGGAGTCGATATCGCCGCAGAAAATGGCGTCCGCCGTGTTTTCACCATTGCGCGAAACGAAATCGATCAGACCATTCACATCGACGAGCGCGTATTCACTTGAGCGGTTGACCGTGCTATCGCGCGACGTGTATTTTGCGATAGAGAACCGTCCACGCCCAGCGGCAAGTACTGCCCAAATCGATTTGGATTGATGAGCTTGCGCCGATGCAACCGCGTCCAGCGTTGGCACGCCCATAATCGGGATGCTGCAACCGTACGCCAATCCTTTGGCGACGCTCATGCCGACGCGGAGTCCAGTAAACGATCCGGGACCGCGCGCAACGCCAATCGCTTGCAAATCACTTTTTTGAGCATGCAACAAATCGAGCAAATGCACAATTTGTGCCATCAATTCAACCGTGTGATTCTCACGCGAGCGCCACGTCAATTCGGCGAGAATGCCTTCGGCGTTGTAGAGTGCGATGCTGGCGTTGCGAGTTGCGGTGTCAATGGCTAGTAGCACTGAATTCCTTCAACAATTCATCATAGCGCGCGCCGGTCGCGTGAAACGATAACCCGCGCTGGTTTTCGTCGATATGGCGAAACGTGATCCACAATCGTTCCGGCGGCAACGCCTTGTCGATTTTTTCTGCCCATTCGATAACGCAGACGCCATCGCCATAAACGTAATCGTCCAAACCGATGCCAAGCGCTTCGTCTGCGCCGCGCATGCGATAAACGTCGAGATGATAAAGCGGCAGGCGTCCACTGCGATGCTCGTTCGCAAGAATAAACGTCGGGCTGTGAATCGCTTCGGCGACGCCTAGCCCGCGACCGAGACCTTGCGTCAAGCACGTTTTGCCGGAACCGAGATCACCTTCGAGGCAAAACACATCGCCCGCGCGAGCAAGTTTGCCAAGTCGGTCGCCAATGCGTTGAGTTTCTTCGATGCTATGGCTGATGACGTCGATAGTGAGTTCGTTCGAAACTGGCAAATTCATTGCGAGGTATTATACACAAATTGATTACTGCCGACAAGGAGCATTCATAGAGCCAAAAGGTTTCCAACGATGGCAATTGTTCTGCGGTTGGCTCCCGTTCGTTGCCAATCTTAATTCCTAGTCGAGTGCCGAATCCTTTCGGGTCATGATTACGATAATTGTCCAACGTCGCGCCTTGTGGTAGAATAGCGCCACTTATGCGTATACTCATCATATCGGATATACATGCCAATCTTGGTGCCCTCGATAAGGTCCTCATCGATGCCGGCACCTTCGACAAGGTCTGGTGTTTGGGCGATGTGGTTGGTTATGGGCCTCAACCCAATATTACCATCGAACGCTTGCGTTCACTCGATGCCTTGTGCATCGCCGGAAATCACGATTGGGCAGTCTTGGATCGACTCGATCTGGACGAATTCAATCCAGAAGCACGCAAAGCAGTACTCTGGACACGCCAGCAACTAGACCTCATCAACTTGGAGTGGCTCAAGCAATTGCCCGAACGAGTCCCCACGCAAGCAGAAAAATTTTCGCTGATCCATGGCAGTCCGCGCTATCCGATTTGGGAGTATATTTTGACTCCACCGATCGCACGCGCAAACTTTGAGTACTTTGATACGCCCTTTTGTTTTTTCGGGCACACGCACGTTCCGATCATTTATCAATTCAGCGAAAAAGAAGGCAGAGCGATTGCGCACGAGTTACCGGAAATTCTCTCCGTGCCGCTCGGTCCCGAAAAAATGCTGGTCAACCCCGGCAGCGTTGGTCAGCCGCGCGACGGCGACACCCGCGCCGCGTACGCAATCCTCAATCTCGATTCGATGACGCTCACGCATCATCGCGTTCGCTATGACATCAAATCGACCCAGGTCAAGATGCAGCAAGCCGGATTACCCTCTCGACTCATTCAGCGTTTGGGACAAGGATGGTGACATAATGCAACATTCCGATCCGGCTATTCAATTCCTCCTCAGTTCCACCGATCCCTCCATCCGCTATTTCACACTAACGGACTTGGGCGACGCATCGCCACGTTCACGCGATGTGATTGCGGCACGAAAACAAATTCCAAATGGCGAACGGGTACAAGCACTGTTCGCCGGTCAAGACGCAAAACCACGTCATCCGGGGAGAGTATTCTCAACGCATCCAGGCGGATTTGGGTTTCATCCCTATCTGAAATGGATTGGCTCGCATTGGCGGCTTGTATCCCTCGTCGAATTGGGAATTCCAGCCGCTTCGCGTGACAAACGCGCCCATGCTGCCGCCGACCAAGTGCTAACCTGGCTCACGAGTGACATCCATCGCGAACAGATCAAATCGATCAACGGTCGCGCAAGACGATGTGCCTCGCAGGAAGGAAATGCACTTGCGGTGTGTAGTCGATTGGGGATGACTGACGATCCACGCGTGCAATATCTCGCGCAATCGCTGATTGCATGGCAGTGGCAAGATGGCGGCTGGAATTGCGACGTGCGCCCTCAAGTCAATCACTCGTCCTTCTATGAATCACTCGCGCCGATGTGGGGCTTGGTCGAATATCATCGCGCGACGGGTGATAAAAAAGCGCGAGCTGCAGCAGCGCACACGGCAGAATTTTTTCTGCGGCATCGATTGTTCCGTTCGGAGACAACCGGCAAGATCATTGATCAGAATTGGCTCAAGCTGCACTATCCGCTGTACTGGCATTACGACATTTTGCAAGCGCTCGTCATTCTCTCACGCGCAGGCAAAATCCGCGACCCACGTTGCAGCGAAGCACTCGACATCCTCGAAAGTAAACGGCGCGCGGATGGGACTTGGCATGCAGAAGCGTATTATTGGAAACCCAATGGCGCATCAAATGTCGATGTGGTCGATTGGGGTCGTCGCGGTCCAAACGAAATGATTACGTTGAACGCGTTGCGAGTCTTGAAGGCGGCGGGAAGAGTGTAAACTGCCAGATCCTACCGGTGGCTTCGTTACATCGTTGGATCGTTGCTCCGTTCAACGATGAGACGATGCAACGAATTAACGAACCAACGAACGAACAAAGAAACCGTTAGGGTTTCGGTGGTTCCCGATAATTCGATTAGGTCTTCCTGTCATTTTGGACAGTTGACCGGCCCACGTGAATGTTATATAGTTTGTCTAGCTGAGGCAGTCCAATGCCTCATTTTTTTATCTCACGCGAAACGAAACGCTACGCGCACGAAAAGCAAGAAAGCATAGCTAAGAAGGTTGTTATCCCATGGCAATTTCTGCAACGGCGACCAATCCAAATCGTTGGACGCGCATGAACGCATGGATCGTGGAACGACGCGTCAAAATCAACGATGCCGCGCTGAATATCCGACGCGCATTCGTCATCGTCTGGCAATCGCATCCGCCGTCGGCGATGGCAATGGCGGCGTGTACCCTAATCGGCGCATTGCTGCCTGCTGGACAAGCATGGGTGGGCAAACTCATTGTCGATACCGTCGTGTCGGCTGTCAACACGCAAGTGGGCGCGCAAGCGGGCTTGATGCAAGCGCTGCCCTTGCTTATCGCCGAATTCTTTTTGATTATCCTGCAAGCAGGCAACAATCAAGCGCGCTCGCTCGCCGAACACATTCTGCATTCGCATTTGAACCTCGACATCAACACGCGCATCATTCGCAAAGCACTCGAACTCGACCTCACCTATTTCGAAAATGCCGAGTACTATGACAAGCTGCAGAACGCGCGCCGTGAAGCCGATTTTCGCGGGCTGCAAATCGTCAACGGCGGATTCTATCTCATTCAAAATGTCATCACGCTGATTTCGTTTGGGGTACTGCTTTTGCGATTCAGTCCCTGGCTCGCGTTGATCCTTTTTCTTGCAACGATTCCCGCTTTCATCGCGCAGAGTCAATATGCGGAATTGAGTTTTCGCGTTTTGTCGTGGCGCGCCCCCGAAGCGCGTAAATTGTCATACCTCGAATATTTGCTGACCGATTACGATTCGGTGAAAGAGATTCGATTATTCGGATTGGGCGAACCTTTGCTGGGGCGATACGCAAATCTGTTTTGGAAATTTCTCAAGGAAGACCAAGGCATCGCACAAAAGCGCAGCTTCGCCTCATTTGGCTGGGGCTTGCTCGCAACGTTATCGTATTACGGCTCGTACGCTTGGATCGTTTGGCGCGCGGTTGGCGGCACGATCACGCTGGGCGATATGACGTTGTATCTCGGAATTTTTCGCAGCAGCCAATCAACCTTTGAAACGATTTTCTATGGGCTGAGCGAACTCTACGAAAACGGATTGTTCATGAGCAATCTATTTTCGTTTCTTGAATTGAAGCCGCAAATGGTTGTCGCCGCGAACGCGGTGCCGGTGCCAAAAGAGATTCGTCAAGGTATCGAGTTGCGCCACGTGTCGTTCAAGTACGCCGGACACGATGAGTACGCGTTGCACGATGTGAATTTGAAAATTGCACCCGGCGAAAAAATCGCGCTCGTCGGTCCGAACGGCGCGGGCAAGACGACGCTCATCAAATTGCTCACGCGCTTGTACGACCCAACCGAAGGACAAATCCTGCTCGACGGAATCGATCTACGCGATTACAATTTGAACGAATTGCGGCAACGCATCGGCGTGATCTTTCAAGACTTTGTGCGGTATCATCTTGCGGCCGCAGAGAATGTCGGGTTTGGACAAATCGACAAGCTCGATGATCGACCGCGCATTGTGCGTTCCGCAGAAAAGAGCGGCGCGCATCCGCTCATCAGCGCGTTGCCCGAAGGGTACGAAACGACGCTAGGACGATGGTTTTCGCACGGGCGCGATTTATCGGGCGGCGAGTGGCAGAAGATTGCGTTGGCGCGCGCGTTCATGCGCGACTGCGAAGTGTTGGTGCTGGACGAGCCAACGGCTGCACTCGATGCCGAAAACGAATTGAAGGTCTTTCAACAATTTCGTGAACTCGCAGAGGATAAAATCGCCGTGCTCATTAGCCACCGATTCTCGACGGTACGTATGGCAGACCGCATCTTTGTCATCGAGCACGGTCACGTAAGCGAGCAAGGCACGCACGGCGAACTGCTCAACCTGGGTGGAACATACGCGCGGTTGTTTACGCTGCAGGCGGAGTCGTATAAATGAAAAAGACCTGGAAGGTTCGCTTTACGAAAACCTTCCAGGTCCCACAAGTACCATATTAACTTTCAGCGCGCACTAACCTGGGAATAATCCGCCTCCCTCTAATTCCCATTGCTCGATAGCTGACCACAAATAGTGATTGAATAATCTAGCGGTCCACTTGCCGATCAAGTAGAGTAGAATAGAAAGTGCTCCCGCTAAAGCTCCGATTAGGACACCGCCAAGTGATGTCATCATGAACTGATTGAGACTTTTGACAAAAACTTACATTCCCTATTGACAAGCAGAAAACGTTGTGCATGTGCCGTAAATTGTGAGAGAATTTCGATACACGAACGACCGGACTGTAAGAAATTCCGCGATGTGCCCATTATCG
>JACRMI010000050.1 GCA_016215025.1 Chloroflexota bacterium | reverse complement strand
TCGGTTAAAGTGCACCTGAAACTGTGCGAGAAATTCTGCCAGTTCGGGCATCGGTTCAGTCGGGGCTTGAGGAATACGCTTGGTTTTCTCCATGCCCCAAGATTACTCAAAATTCAATTAAATGACAAAGTAGTAATAGGAATGTTCCTTTCGCAAGTATGTATTCAATCAATAGACGCTGTCGCCGCAGAAAAGTTCCAAGGAATGATACAACGTTCGGTCCCTACTCTACCACTGGTCAATTCTGTTGGCAAAAAACGCTAGCCATCATACAGCCCGAACATCGACTCGACCGCTTGGAACAATCTCCCAGGTAACTGTCCAAGGGGCGTTGACACTAAAGTAGCTTTACAGTATATTGTCGCTGGTCGCCAAGTCGTTGGACTTGCGACAAATTTTTTTAGGAGAAGAGATTGTATGGCACTAGAACATTTCCGCCCGCACGTCAAGTTCCTCGTACATACAATGATCGTTTTGCTTGCACTTGCTCTTGCTGCACGTACTGCGCCCGCCGCACCCACGAGCGCACCCGTCAGTTCATCGAGTTCCGCGCCAGCCGCCAGCTCGTCGTCTGCACCTGCTCCAACCAGCGCGCCCGCCGCCAGTTCAGCGTCGGCAAGCTCAGCCCCAGCGGCTAGCTCATCCTCCGCGCCAGCAGCTAGTTCTTCTTCGGCAGCATCTTCCGCCGCGCCCGTAACGCTCACGTTCTATTATCCCGTTGCCGTTCCCGGTCCCATCACGCAAATCATCGACGGCTACATTGCCAAATTTCAAGCGGCGAATCCGAATATCAAGGTGAATGCGGTACTTTCCGGTGGCTATCCTGACACATTGACCAAGATTCAAACGACGATCAAAGGCGGCGGCACTCCGCCCGACGTCGCTGTGTTGCTCTCGACCGATCTTTATTCGCTCGTCGATTCCGACGCTGTTTTGCCCTTGGATGATTACGTGAAAGCGGCGGGCGGCGATTCGTTTACCTCCGATTTTTTCCCGGCCTATCTCGCCAATTCGAATTATCAGGGGAAAATCTGGAGTCTTCCCTTCCAACGCTCAATCCCAGTTTTGTATTATAACAAAGACCTGTTCAAAGCGGCGGGACTCGATCCCAACAAGCCGCCGACGAATTATCAAGAAATGGTTGACGCCGCAAAGAAACTGACCAAAGCGGATGGCAGCCAATACGGCATCGAAATTTCTTCCGATGGCATTCCATACTGGCTGTTCCAATCGTTCGTGATCGGCAACGGCACTAACGTCGTGGGCAAAACGGCGAATAAAGTTACCTTCGACGATCCAGCTGTTGCGCAAGCACTTCAAGATTTCGTCGATCTTTCTGCCAAGCATAAAGTAATGCCCGGGGATATTTTGCTCTGGGCAAACCTGCCAAACGATTTCGTCAATGGCAAAGCGGCAATGATCTGGCATTCGAGCGGTTCGCTCACAAACATTCTAAAGCAAGCCAAGTTCGATGTGGGCGTGAGCTACACCGTTGGCTCAAAAGGTTTCGGCGCGCCAACAGGTGGTGGCAATATGTACATACTCAAAGGAATTCCCGCCGCCAATCAAGCCGCCGCATGGAAGTTCATCCAATTCATGACCTCGACCGACATTCAGGCCGATTGGAGCATCAACACAGGTTATGTCCCAGGACGCCAATCAGCACTGAATACCCAGGCCATGAAAGATTACGTCGCCAAGACACCCCAAGCCGCGGTTGCTCCGAACGGATTAAAGTATGCCGGTGCGGAACTTGCAACGCATAACAATGCACAAATTCAAAAAATCCTTGGCGATGCTGTGCAATTTGCACTCACGGGCAAACTCTATCCCGGTGAGGCCTTGAAGAATGCACAATCGCAAGCCAACAAAATTCTCGCGCCGTTCAAAGATTGACCTCAACCTCGTAGAGACGCTCCATCGGGGCGTCTCTATCGGAGTCCTCGAATGACAACGATCTCGACTACGATCAGGACAAGCCCAGAGCGGCGGCTCCGCATTGGAACCGCCGCTCTACCATACCTGCTCGTGCTCCCCACACTTGTCTTTGTCATCGTTTTTACGCTGTGGCCCACGGTGCGCGTTTTCTACGATAGCTTGTATGTCGAAAACCCAGCGGTCAAGACACCGTTATTCACAGGGATCGGCAATTATGATTTGCTCATGGACGATTATGCGTTTCGCGATGTTCTCTTCAACACATTTGTTTACGTCATCGTCACCGTACCGATTAGCGTTTTCCTTGCGCTGATCCTTGCGCTCGTCCTCAATCGAAAATTCCGCGCGCTCGGTTTGTATCGTCTCGCGTTTTTTTATCCAACGGTTTTGCCCATGGTGAGCGCGGCGACGATTTGGCTGTTCATGTACACGCCGGGGTATGGTCTCATCAACGTGTTCATCGGCATGTTTGGCATTCCCAGCCAAAATTGGCTCGGCAGTGCCAACCTCGCATTGATCGCATTGATGATTCTGGGCATTTGGAAACAAACTGGCTATTTCATGATTTTCTATCTCGCCGGTCTGCAAGGTCTGCCGCACGAGATTTTTGAAGCCGCCGATTTGGACGGCGCATCGAAAATTCAATCGACGCGCTATCTCACAATCCCTTTGCTGATGGGTACAACGCTTTTCGTCACGACCATAGCCGTTGTCAACGCATTCTCGACGGTAGATCAAATTTATTTAATGACCGGCGGCGGTCCGGTCAACTCGTCGAGTATGTTGCTCTTTGAGATTTATAAAACACTGTTCAGTTATCTCGATGTCGGCAAAGCCAGCGCCATGAGCGTGATTCTCATCGTCGTCTTGTTTGTTTTCAGCGCACTCAACTTTTACTTGACCGAACGGCGGGTGACGTATGAATGAGATAATCAAACCTGGAAGGTCGCAGCTCCTTTCGGAGCCGACGCGACCTTCCAGGTTTATGGACACACTCGGCTTGCTACTCCTCGGCGTCATCGCCATCGGTTGGGCAATTCCAATTATCTGGACATTCGCCGTTTCGTTCCATCCACCAGAAGAACCGTTGAGCGCATCGAATCTTTGGTTCGGCACGCATCCGACGCTGGTCAATTACGAAAACGCGTTCAAAATTGCGCCATTCGTGCAGTACTATATCAACACGATCATCATCGTCTTCGGCATCCTCGTCGTCCAACTCATCACGATCAGTCTCGCGGGCTATGCCTTTGCACGATTTCAATTTCCTGGGCAGAACCTTCTCTTCTTTTTGATTCTCTTGCAACTCATGGTTCCATCGTCCGCGCTCATCGTTCCAAACTATTCGACCATTCGCCAGCTTCGCCTCTTCGATACACTCGTCGCAGTGATGCTGCCTTTTTTCGCGTCGGCGTTCGGCATGTTCTTGATGCGCCAAACGTTCAAGACCGTTCCGCGTGACTTGGACGACGCGTCGAAGATGGATGGCGCGAATTGGCTGCAAACATTGTGGCACGTTTACATTCCGCCCGCGCGTCCGGCCATGATTGCATTCGCACTCTCATCGATCAGTTTTCACTGGAACGATTTTTTGTGGCCCCTGGTCGTCACCAACAGCGCGTCCAGCCGTCCATTGACTGTTGGTCTCGCAGTATTCACCCAGCTTGGCGAGATCGGCGCGCAATGGTCGCTTGTCACAGCGGGAACCATCATCGTCGTCGGTCCCCTGCTCGTGCTCTTCCTCATCTTCCAACGCCAGTTCATCGAAAGTTTCTTACATTCCGGATTGAAATAATCCCGCCGTGAAACGTGATGCGTGATTCGTGACCCTCACACATCACGTTTCACGCATCAATCTCCAGTCTCTAATCTCCTCGCTCCGCGTCTAAACGATGACCGGCTCTTTGTACTCACCCCACTCTATCCGCAGTACGTTCATGATTTCGCCGAGCGTTGCGTACTCCTTGACCGCATCGATGAAAAGCGGCATCATGTTTGCACGCTCGTTATGCGCCGCGTCGCGAATCGCATTGAGCGCAGCTTCAACCTTGGCACTATCGCGCTCCCGCCGAATTCGATCCAATCGATCAATTTGATGACGCTCGCCTGCGATATCGACCCGCAGCAATGGAACCTTCAATTGCTCTTGCACGACGTAATCGTTCACGCCGACGATGATGCGGTCCTTCTTTTCGATTTCAGTTTGGTATCGTGCTGCGCTCTCCGCGATCTCGCGCTGCATGAAGCCTTTTTCGATAGACGGCAGTACGCCGCCCAGCTTTTCGATCTTGTCAAAGTACGCATTCGCTTCTTGCTCCATCCGATTCGTGAACGCTTCGACAAAATACGATCCGCCGAGCGGGTCCGTCGTGTTCGTCACGCCCGATTCGTTTGCGATAATTTGCTGCGTGCGCAACGCAATCATCGCCGCGCTTTCACTCGGCAACGCCCACGCTTCATCAAGCGAATTGGTGTGCAGCGATTGCGTCCCACCCAGCACCGCCGCGAGCGCCTGAATCGCCACGCGCGCGACGTTATTCATCGGCTGCTGCGCCGTGAGCGAAACGCCGGCGGTCTGCGTGTGGAATCGCATGAGCCACGAACGCGGATTCTGCGCGCCCATCTTTTCGCGCATCCATTTCGCCCAGATGCGCCGCGCCGCGCGATATTTCGCAATCTCTTCAAAGAAATCATTGTGCGCGTTGAAAAAGAACGACAAGCGCGGCGCAAAATCGTCGATGTTCATTCCGCGCTGGATGCCCCACCGCACATATTCCATTCCATCGGCGAGCGTGAACGCGAGTTCTTGCGCCGCCGTCGAGCCTGCTTCGCGAATGTGATAGCCGCTGATCGAAATCGTATTCCAAAGCGGCATCTCCTTGGTGCCAAATTCCATCGTATCGACGACGAGCCGCATCGATGGATTCGGCGGAAAGATAAATTCCTTTTGCGCGATGTATTCCTTGAGAATGTCGTTTTGAATCGTGCCGCCAAGTTTCGCGCGCGGAATGCCACGCTTTTCCGCCGCCGCAATATACATCGCCCAGATGATCGCTGCGGGCGAGTTGATCGTCATCGACGTGGTCACTTTGTCAACTGGAATCCCATCGAACAACACTTCCATATCGGCGAGCGACGAAATCGCAACGCCGCATTTGCCAAACTCGCCGAGCGCTTGCGGCGCATCGGTGTCATAGCCGTACAGTGTCGGCATATCAAATGCGGTGGACAAGCCAGTTTCGCCGTGCGCGAGCAAGTACTTGAATCGCTGATTGGTTTCCTCGGCGGTCCCAAATCCTGCGAACATGCGCATCGTCCACGGCCTGCCGCGATACATCGTGGAATGCACGCCGCGCGTGTATGGATATTCGCCCGGCATCGCCAGATCGCGATTGTAATCCATCGAAGCGATGTCGAGCGGCGTGTAGAGTCGATCAATTTCTTCGCTCGACGTTGTGATAAATTTGTTACGACGCTCTGGCGATTTGCTCAGCGTGTAATGCAACGTCATCTCTTCCCATTTGTCTTTCGATTGTTTAATCTCGTCCAGTTCCTTCTTGTCGAACATTTCCCCTCCACCCTGTGTGGCGCGTGATGACTGTGCGAAGTTCGCACAGCCATGTCGTGTGACGAGAGAATCCGACACTCGCCACCCGTCACTCGTCACTTTCCATTCGGTCGTTGATACAACTCGATCAAAACCCCGTGTGCGCTCTTCGGATGAATGAACGCATACTGCATTCCACTGGCATTCGTCCGCGGCGTCTCGTCGATCAACTGCGCGCCGTGTTCTTTCAGTCGCGCGAGCGCCGCGTTGATATCATCGACCTCAAAACAAATGTGATGCACACCTTCGCCGCGCTTCGCCAAAAATTTTCCCAAGCCACTCTCCGCGTCCTGTGGCTCAACCAACTCTACATCGCTAGAGCCAACCGGCATGAACGCAACTTTAGTGCGCCCACCTTCTTCGCTGGCGATATGATCGAGCTTCATGCCGAGCGCATCTTCAAAGAACTTGAGCGCGTCGTTTATATTTTGAATTGCAATACCGATATGGTCAATTCTAGCAATCATCCGAACCTTTCCGCCACAGAGGACACAGAGAACACAGAGAAAATCAAGAAATCAATTCTGTAAACGTTTGATGCCATCGACAAGTCGTGGCTTGTTAAAATTGATGAGTAATCCAACTTGCTTTTTCGTTGCTCTCATATACGACAGTGTGTAAACCTGGTAAATTTCTTCGAACTCTTTTACAGCTTTCAATTCCAAAACAATTTTGTCCTCCACCCAAAAATCTAGCCGATGCTCACCTGCTTTTATCCCTTTGTAACCAACCTCGAAAGTAATTTGCCTTTTGTACGGAATCCCTCGCAGATCAAACTCGTGCGCCAAAGCTTCTTCGTAAATCGACTCGAGAAAGCCTGGACCTAGAATTCGGTGAACCTCAATTGCAGCATCGATAATGCGTGACGTTACGTCAGTGTGCAAAGAAATTGGAGTAGTCACTCTAACCCCCAGCTTTTAGGTTTTTATTCTCTGTGTTCCCTGTGTCCCCTGTGGTTATAATTTTTCGTACGCCGCAACACGATTCTTGCGTCGCGCTAGTTCACTCGCATATTTTACACCCAAAACGTTCGCATGTGCATCCACCCACGCCGTCAGCTTGGTCGTGCCGGTCGGCGGTGATTTTGTGTACAGCAAGTTTTGCATCAAGCCGTCGATCTCTGGACGTGTGATGAACACATCCCCTTGCATTCGGCTGATGATTGAGCCAACTATGTATCCAAACCACGGCGGCACGCTAATGATCGGTCGTCGTGCGCCGATAATGGTCCCGATCGCGCTGACGAGTTCGCGGTACGTAAATGTCTCTGGACCGATGGCATTGACGATGCAATTCTCGCGCGACTTGCCTTGTGTAACCGCGAGCGCCGCCAGGTCTTGTACGAAAATCGGCTGCAAACGATAATTGCCGTTGCCGAACACGCCGAACACTGGTAGATGTCTCAGGGTCCAGGCAATGTTGTTCATCATCACAACACAGTCTCGTGTTCAGAACAATATTGAACCTATCAAATGGAGCAACAACAGAGAACTAATACTTGGGTGCCTAAAGTGTACCCTTTGACGATGACTGCAACTTGCGAAATTGTATCATAGACCGACTACTCCGAAAAAGGACACTGCGGACCTGTAATCGTGTCGTAGTTCTGACGTCTAGAGATTTTCGTATGCCTCATTTCGATTTTTGCGCCGTGCCAATTCGCTTGCGTATTTTACACCCAACACGTTCGCATGCGCATCAACCCAAGATGTTAACTTAGTAGTACCTGTTGGTGGAGATTGTGTATATAGCAAGCCTTGCATGAGTCCATCGATTTCAGGACGTGTGATGAACACGTCACCTTGCATTCGACTAATGAGTGAGCCAACTAAGTAGGCAAACCAAGGTGGTACGCCGATAACTGGGCGGCGTATGCCAATGATCGTGCCAATCGTTTGGACCAGTTCTCGGTAAGTAAATGTCTCAGGACCAATAGCGTTGATGATGCGATTCTCCCTCGATTTGCCTTGCTCAACTGCAAGTGTGGCAAGGTCGTCCACGAAAATAGGTTGCAACTTGTATTGACCATCACCAAACACACCAAAGACCGGCAAGTGTCGAATACTCCAAGCGATGTTATTTACAAGAATATCTTCGTCCCCAAAAACAACCGTCGGACGCAGAATTGCAAACGATAAGCCTGATTCGATTAACGCATTCTCCAGTTTCGCTTTCCCATTAAAATATTCGAGAGGCGAATCCTCGGACGGATTTGTGATACTGATGTGAACAACCCGCTCGACCCCAGCGCGCTTGGCGGCATTAAACAATATCTTGGTGTTCTCGACAGCCGCCGAGTGTTGAAAATCAGTCTTGTAATTGAAGCGGACCCAATAGGTGTTATAAAGCACAGTTGCGCCGCGCAGCGATTCAACCAATTGATCTGGCTGATCAAAGTTGAAAAGATGGGCTTCCACCTTTCCACCAAACGGATTAGCGCGATTCACCGAATTCGTCACCGTGCGAACACGGTATCCTTCCGCTAATAGATGGGTTGTGATATATTTGCCAATATAGCCAAATGCGCCGGTGACCACTTGCAGTTCTTGGAACGACATACTTGGACTCCGATCAATGTTGGTATTTGAACTCTAAGGTCAACTGGTTGAAAGCTTATGACTTTGAATCGTATCAAGGTCATCATTCACTGAAACGTAGTGCTTCGCAAATGAGCACGAAAAAGGTTCGAGGAATAGTTGAACGAGCGATTTAAGTGCATACTCGCATTGTCGATCAACCCGTTCAGGCAGTACAACTCGAGTATTATTGTAGCATAGACCAGCAATGACGACAAACCAACCAACACACATTTCTCCGAATTTAACTGGGTGTTTTCCACACAACTCTTCAAACAGTTCGTATCATCATAGGATTCCGAAGTTTGCTGATTCACTGGCTACGGTATTTTGTATCTGCTCACACCCTATTTGATGAGGTGGTGTTCTAACCGACGAAATGACTTTGCCTTCATCTGATGCCCTCACCAATCTAACCCGCGAAGAATTGCTGGTACTCGTTGTACAGTTGATTGCAGAAGTGCAACGTCTGCAGGCGGAGGTTGACCGCCTGACCAAGCCACCCACCACTTCGCACAACTCGTCGCAACCACCCTCACGCGATCAAAAACGCAACGTGCCCGCCAATTCTTCGCCACGTCCGCGTGGGGCAAAACCGGGTCACGTTAAAGCCGTACGGTCGCTCGTCGATCACCCGGACAGCCTGGTCGAGAGCCCGGTGACGATCTGCAAGAGATGTGGTACGGATTTGCACACCGTCGCACCCCAGCGGATTCTGCGCCGTCAGCTCACCGAGTTGCCCGAGATCAAGCCGGTTGTCATCGAAACTCGCCAGCATGAAGTCGTGTGTCCCGGTTGCGGGCAGCTTCAGCACGGCACGTTGCCCGAGGGCTTGGAAGCCACGCGCCAGTTTGGACCACGCTTGGAAGCCCTGGTGACTTATTTCCATCACGAACATCACCTGGGCTTTGAACGCCTCCAAACTGTTTTGGCGGATGTCTTGAATATTCCGCTGAGTGAAGGCGGTGCCGTCGCCATTCTGGAACGTGCGGGTGCTACGGCGCAACCGGCCGCCGAAGTGATTGGCGAACGCGTGCGGCAAAGCGCGGTGATCGGCAGCGACGAAACCAGTGCGCGGGTCAACGGGCGCAACTGGTGGGAATGGGTATTTGTGAGTGCGGTCGGCGAATATCATGTCATCAAACCGAGTCGCGGGCAAGACGTGATTGATGAATTCATGGGCGACCATTGCGCCGATGTATGGAACAGTGATTGTTGGAAACCGCAATTGAAAGTTCCGGCGAAGCAACATCAGTTGTGTATTCCGCATCAGATCCGCAACCTGCAAGGGTTGATCGACCAACGCCCGCGCTTGATCTGGGCGCACGAATTGCAAGACTTGTTCCGCGCAGCGATTCATCTGCACCATCGGCGGAACGTCCTGACTGCGCTGGGTTTCCGTCGTCAAGTGACCGTCATCGAAGAGCGTTTGGATCGTTTGTTGCAACGGCGAGTGACGGGACGCGGGGCGCTCAATCAGCGTGAACGCTATCGGACGCATCGGAACAGTTTGTTGGTTTTTTTGTATCGCACCGATGTCTCGCCAGACAATAATGCGTGTGAACGGGCGTTACGCCCGTCGGTTATTCACCGCAAAGTGATGGGGAGCTTTCGTCTAGTGCTCTTTCACAAAAGTCAGACTCACGGTAGACGCGCCAGTTGATGAAAAGCGGTAAAGCGAGGATACTTGGGGTTATGCCAAAACTCCAAGTCCGCTCGCTTTACCACCGCGAGCATATCAAAAAATTGCGCCGTTTGCAACGGTCGGGCAATGCCTTCGTCGCGCGTTGGGCAACCATTCTGTTCCTCTCGTGGCAAGGGCGGAGTGTCCAAGAGATCGCCGCTGGGATGAACCTGCACGTCCAAACCGTGCGTGAACGGATTCGAACGTTCAACCAAGCGGATCGCCGCACCCGGTGGGACTTGCTGCGTCCGCCCCAACGCTTGGGACGTCCATTGACCTATGGTCCGGAGGTCCAGCAGGGATTGGTGGACTTGCTCAAACAGTCGCCCGAAAAGTTCCGCCTGGATACCGCCGTCTGGCGACTCCACGATGTGGTCACCGTCGCCAAACGCACGGGCGTGGTGAAAGGACGTTCGCAGAGCAAGTTCAACGTCGAGAGCGTACGGCGGCTGCTCCGCAAGTCCGGCTACGTCTATTTGTCCGCCAAGTGGTGGATCACCAGCGATGATCCGCATTATGCGCATAAGAAAGCTCGGCGCGATCGCTTGATTGCGGCGGCGAAACAGGATCCCAGTCTGGTCATCGTCTACCAAGACGAGTCGTGGTTCTCGGGCAATCCCAAGCCGGTGCGCGGCTACGGTCGCCCCGATCATCCCGAAGATTCGGCGGTCGAGAAAGACGCGCACAAAATCAAAGGGGCGTGGGTGCTGTATGCCGTCTATGAAGCGTTGACAGGACATGTGCATCGTTATTATGCGCCGCGCTGCAATCAAACGCACGTGCGCCACCAACTCGAAATCTTGTTGGCACAATATCAAGCGGCAGGCAAGCGGGCGTTGATTGTGCTCTGGGATAATGCCTCGTGGCACACGGCGAAAGCATTGCGCCGTTGGTACACGCGTTACAATCAGCGCGCCAAACAGGAAGGTCGGATTCGGTTGTTGTTGGTGCGCTTACCGAGCCGCAGTCCCTGGTTGAATGCCATCGAGCCCATCTTTGGACAAGCTAAACGGCGCATCGTG